>CAZLRP010000027.1:0-2731 GCA_964562105.1 uncultured Candidatus Saccharibacteria bacterium | reverse complement strand
GCAAAAAACGAAGTTCGCCATGGCGAACTTCGTTTTTTGCATTTGTATTGGATTATTCTATAACCTAAAAACTAGAACCTATTCTGTTTCGTTCAAGAAACTTTTGCTTACGGCAAAGAGCTTATCTTCTCTGCAATAGTCAGCTATAAATTGTATTCCTATGGGCATTTCTTTTCCGCCGATATTTTTCACTCCCGAAGGAATAGATATAGCCGGCACGCCCGCAAGATTTATAGGTACTGTAAAAATATCTTCAAGATACATCTGGAGCGGATTATCTACTTTTTCACCAATTTTGAATGCAACAGATGGAGTTGTGGGAGTTGCAATAATATCCACATTTTTAAAAGCTTTTTTATAATCATCTTTGATTATCTCACGAACGATATTTGCCTTGTTGTAATACGCATCATAATAGCCGGAAGAAAGAACGTAGGTTCCAAGAATAATTCTTCTTTTTACTTCCCTGCCAAGGCCCGCTTGTCTAGATAAAAAATAATCTTCTATGCCAGTCTTTCCCGAAATTCTTCTTCCGTATCTCATTCCGTCAAAGCGCGCCATATTTGAAGAAACTTCCGCTGGGACAATTATGTAATAAACTGCCAAAGAATATTTTAGATTTGGTAATTCTATATCAACAATTTCATGTCCGAGTTTTTTTAATTTATCCAAAGATTCTTCAAAATTTTTAATTATATCCTCATCAATTCCGCCGATTTTTAAAAAATCTCTCGGCACTCCAATCTTTAACTTTTGATTTTCAACTTTAAACTCTGGACTTTCTATCGTCGTGCTATCCATTTTATCTTGACCTTTTATTGCATTGAAAATTATTTCCGCATCTTCTACGGTTTTACCGAGTGGACCTATCTGATCAAGAGAAGAACCCATAGCCATAACTCCGTACCTCGAAACCGCGCCGTATGTCGTCTTCAAACCAACGATTCCACAAAAGCTTGCTGGCTGGCGAATAGACCCTCCTGTGTCTGAACCGAGCGCTACCAACGCTTCATTTGATGCCACAGCCGCAGCTGAACCACCTGAAGAACCTCCCGGGACTCTCTCCAAATCATAAGGATTACTTGTCGGCCCGTAGGCGGAATTTTCCGTTGAACCGCCCATAGCGAATTCGTCCATATTTGTCCTGCCGATAAAAACAACACCTTCTTTTTTTAGCTTTTCAATCACGGTGGCATCATAAGTGGCTTTGTAAGCAGACAAAATTTTTGATGCAGAAGTCGCTACCCTTCCCTTTATTAAAATATTATCTTTTATTGCAATTGGAATTCCTGTCAGCAAAGTCGCTTTTCCATTTTTTATTATTTCATCCGCCTTTTTTGCCTGTTCTAACACATCGGAAAATACTTCAAGATATGCATGAATATCTTCTTCTGTTTTTTTAATCTGTTCAAGATATGCTTTCGTCAAATCCACAGCAGAATATTTGCCTTCTACAAGAGCTTCATGCGCTTTTCTGATTGTTAAGTTTTTTAATTCAATCATAGTTCAGCTTTCAGCTTTTAGCTTTTAGCTTTTAGTGTTTGAATTTTAATTTATTCCTAACACCTAACAGCTAATAGCTAATAGCTATTTATAGTATCTTTTCTACTTTCAAATAATTATCCTGCGAATTTGGCATATCTTCTACAATATCTTTTGTATTCACTCCAGTTTCCGTAGGGTTTTCATCGCTTCTCATAACATTTCTCAATTCTCCTGCTTTTTTTTCTTCGTCGATAGTTGAAACAACTTCTTTTAGCTGGGCAACATAGCCCAAAATTGGGTCTACTTCTTTAAGCAGTTTTTCTTTTTCTTCTGCGGTTAGCTCAATCCTTGCAAGTTTTGCCAATTTTTCTATATCTTTGATTTCTAACATTTACCCGAAAAAATTTTTGCCAATAAAAGTGTTATTACTTTCAAAGACAATTATTAATAAATTCAACCTCATATTATTTTCATATATTATCATAAAATCGTCACTTTTAATAACGTTGGCAAAAACTTTAGCGGGTGAATAATATAACATTTTGGCAGACAAAAGAAAAACCCACCTGAGAAAAGTAGATTTTTCTTATTCAGGCGGGCTTAGCTTCATCACCAATCGTTCCTCCTTATTAGGGTTGAAATTTAATTTTTCTGTCATTCGCAATTCTGCCAATGACCTTGTACAAAAGATTGTAATTATTTTCATCAGATTCCGAAAGTCCATCTGCTAACAGTCTGATGAATTTTCCACTACAATCTTCCACATTATTGTCTTTGGAAACAACAATGACTTTGTTACGAAAATCCCCAAAAAAAGGAGTGCTACTCACAGCAGACTGCAATTTTCTCATAAGTGCAATCTGCGAGGTTGGAAGGCGCCCTAATTTTCCTTGAATTGGCAATCTGGAACGATAGGGCTTTCTCCCAAAATTCCCATGCACCTCAACGACAATGTTAGACATATTCGGCCTCCTTTCCTTTTTTATTTGAACTGCTCCTAACTCTGATTAGATTATACATTATGTTTGAGATATTTCAATTTATGTATCGGTGTCATTACAGCAAAGACAAGAATTTAGATTATGTTGTCTTTGCGAGCGAAGCGAAGCAATCCAGGTTTAATTAATTTTAGTCTGGATTGCTTCGCTTCGCTCGCAAAGACGAATTCAAAGTAACACTTTGAATTCGTCAGTAAATTCTAGATTCTCACGGAGACGGAAATGACACTACAAGTAATTAAAAAGTG
>CAZLRP010000026.1:0-3453 GCA_964562105.1 uncultured Candidatus Saccharibacteria bacterium | reverse complement strand
AATGAAGTTCGCCATGGCGAACTTCATTTTTTGTATTTTGTTATTTTTAAATTTTATTGATTTTATTCTTCTTCATTTTTAGATTTATAAGAAAATTTTTTCAAAATATTTTCTAAAAACCACATTATGGTAAAAATAAGTAACGCCGCTATTGTTGCTATAATAGCTAAAGTAAAAAGGCCAAAACCAGAGGCCATTCCCACCCCAGCTGAAACCCAAAGCCCTGCAGCCGTTGTAAGTCCGGTAATTTTATTCGCTTGAAAAATAATTAAACCAGCACCAATAAAGCCTATTCCGGTAATAATTGCGGTAGGTATCATAACCGGACTAGCTACCAAAGAGTTTCCTAAAGAAAATATTACTATTTCTGAAATAATAACGAAGATGGCCGATCCCAAAGTTATCATTCCGTAAGTTCTCATTCCTGCCGTCTTACCAGCTAAAGTTCTTTCAAGCCCTACAATTGTCCCAAGCCCAATAGCTATAGCTATTCTTGCAATGATGTCGATTGTTGTTAATGTAACCATAAAAAAATGATTAAATTATTATTAATGGAAATATTATAGCACGAACAAAAAAGTATTGTCATTCCCGCGAAGGCGGGAATGACAATACAATAAGCGAAAATTATCCTTATTTTTGATACAATAAAAACCGTATGGATATCAATTCACCAATAGAAAACAATTTTCGTCTACAAGAACATCAAAAAAGAGCTTTAAAAAAACTTGGCATTAAAACCGTGGAAGATCTGCTTTATCATTTTCCCGTCAGATACGGTGATACATCGGAGAAAAGAAGTATTGGAAATTTGATAGAAGGAGAAAGAGCGGTAATTTTTGGAAAGATTTCCAGACTGAAAACCAGCAAAGGTTTCAAAAGTAAAATACCAATGTCCGAGGCTTGGATAGAAGATGAATCTGGAACTATAAAAGCAGTTTGGTTCCATCAGCCGTACATTGCAAAAATGATTCATGAAAATGCTTTTGTTCGAGCTGATGGAAAGGTTTCCAATCGCAGAAGCGAGCTCTACTTATCAAATCCAAAAATAGAAACCATTGCAAGACTTCCAATCGGCGTCGGCGATTCGCTTTTTGGCGAAAAAGGCGAGGCTCATTCTCTTTATCCGGTTTATCCAGAAAGCCGAGGAATCACTTCAAACTGGTTTTACCACGCAATACAAAAAATATTCAGTTCGGGAATTTTAAATAATATGGAAGACGCTATACCTGAATATATTTTAACTACATACAATCTTCCCTCTTTAAAAACAGCGCTTGTCTGGATTCATGCACCCCAAAAACAAGATCACGCGATTTCAGCCAGAAAAAGATTCGCATTTGAAGAAGTTTTTTTCATACAATTGCAAAAAAAGAGAGAGAAAATACTTTGGAACAAAAACCCTTCTTATGTCATAGAAAAAACAGGAAGAGACATTGCGCAGTTCGTAGAAAGATTTCCATTCAAAGCCACAGAAGCGCAGAATAAAGCTATTGAACAAATAATGTCAGATTTCAGAAGCGGACATGCTATGGCACGACTCCTTGAAGGAGATGTCGGCTCGGGAAAAACGGCTGTGGCCGCAGCAACTGCATTTGCAATTGTCACTACACGACCAAAAAATAATTTCGGCCTGCCTGCGCAGGCAGGCAATCTTCAAGTCGCTTACATGGCGCCAACCGAGATTTTAGCCAAACAGCATTTTGAATCATTCATACAATATTTCACTTATTTGAAAATAAATATCGGACTCATAACAGGAAAAGAATGCAGAAAATTTCCGTCAAAATCAAATCCGAAACAATGGACAAAAATTTCCAAATCTCAACTTTTAAAATGGGTAGCAAATGGCGAAATTCCAATTCTTATCGGAACGCACGCCCTCATACAAAAATCGGTAAAATTTAAACATTTAGCTTATTCTATTGTTGATGAACAACATAGATTTGGAACTGCACAAAGACAAAAAATAACTAGAAAAGAAGGCATGAACCCACACCTTCTGAGCATGACTGCTACGCCAATACCAAGAACACTTGCACTCACTATTTACGGAGATTTAGATTTGACTTTGCTTGACCAAATGCCGTCAGGAAGAAAACCGATTATCACAGAAATTGTTTTGCCGGGAGAAAGAGAAAATACTTATACAAAAATAAAAGAAAAACTTTCTGAAGGCAGACAGGTTTATGTAATTTGTCCAAGAATTGATGTGCCCGATCCCGCGAATGAAAGTGCCGTCATCGCAAAATCCGTAAAAGAAGAAGCTCTACGGCTTAAAAGAGATATTTTTCAAAGTTATGAGATAGGAATATTGCACAGCAAAATGTTACAGGGTGAAAAAGAAGACGTGATGAATGATTTTAAGGCTGGTAAAATACAAATACTTGTTGCAACGTCCGTTGTAGAAGTCGGGGTAAATGTTCCAAATGCAACTGTAATAATTATTGAGGGCGCTGAAAGATTCGGTCTTGCCCAACTTCACCAGCTTCGAGGGCGTGTGATAAGAAGCAATCATCAGGCATACTGCTATGTTTTTGCCGAGACTAAGACCGAGAAAACTTTACAAAGATTGGGAGCATTTAAAAATTCTTCAAATGGTTTTGAGCTTGCCGAATTTGATTTAAAACTTCGAGGTCCCGGAGAACTCTCTGGAAACAAACAATGGGGAATTTCCGATATTGGAATGGAAGCGATAAGAAACTTAAAAATGGTTGAAGCTGCAAGAGCAGAAGCAGAATATTTATTGTCACAAGATGAAACTCTAAAGAAATTCCCTTTAATAAACGAAAAACTTTTACATCGGAAAAAAGAGGAAATTCATTTTGAATAAAAGCAGCTTCGCTCTTATAGCAGACTCCTCGGCTCGAGAATTAAAAGATTACTTTTAATTTCTCTCGCTCTACGTCGCTAGTAATTGCGAAAAAACAAATTTTAAGATAATATCTCATTATATACGCCCGTAGCTCAGCTGGTTAGAGCATCGAGCTTATACCTCGGGGGTCCCTAGTTCGAATCTAGGCGGGCGTACCAAATAAATAAAATGACAGCGCTGAATGCGACTGTCATTTTATTTATTTGGTACGCCCGAGCAAGCAAACTGCTTTGCTTGCGTCCTAGATTCGAAAGACTTTTCCATACGAGCATAAGCGAGGAGGAAAAGTACCTGGCGATGTAATCGCCGAATCTAGGCGAGATTACAAAATTTTTCAGCAAAAAACCCGTGATTACACTACAAAAGCACTATCTGCAATTATAAAAAAGATTCCTTCCATTTATTTTGTTATAATAGTAAATATGAAAAACAACAAATTATGGTTTAAAGCAAAAACATATGGTTGGGGCTGGTGCCCTACTTCATGGCAGGGTTTTTTAATAACCCTGATATCAATTTTGGTTTTCATATTTTTTTGGAGAAATATAATGCAAGGTAAAAATATATTGATAAATTTT
>CAZLRP010000025.1:0-4031 GCA_964562105.1 uncultured Candidatus Saccharibacteria bacterium | reverse complement strand
AAAAAAATTAGATACGGCTTCAGTTTGATATCGAAATGGCTTACTTTTTTTAATATTTTTCCCACAATTTCTATTTGGTTTTATTCATTTAAAAGAGGTTCAGATTATTTCACGAAGGCCCGCAATCTTACCATCGGTAATACTCCATCTTGCGAGTCCGTATACGCCCTTGTTGCGACAAAATGGCTTTTTAAAAATTTTAAAAATGAAATTGGCCTAATTGCTGGCAAAGAAAAATTGGAACTAATAAAAAAATTAATCGTCAATAATACTTACAGAGAAGAAATCGGCGTGGATTCATTTTGTGACTATATTGATATTCCACAAAAAGGCGCGGCTGATGATGTCGAAAAATTAGCTAAATCACTTTCCCAAAAAATTGGGGAAAGTAGGGCAAAAATATTCTTGGTCGGAGCTGGTAGCAGTAAATTAGCTCTCATTCCTCTCTTGCAGACTTATAGCGATGCTGTTTTTGTGGATATCGGCGGAGGTATAGACGCTTTGGCAGGTGTAATCTGCCAGGATCGCCCGTACTTTGTAGATTGGACAAATTACCGCATAAAAAATTACGATTACTCAAAAATCGATTTTATGGACCAAGGAAACCCAGCTTGGGACAGAAAACATTACAAAACTGTTTTTTTAGAGTAAAGAATATAAGCTTTGGCTTTTTCTAAATCGCCACACAGTGTAAAATTTTACATTTTGTAAAAGTTATCCAAGCAAAGAGACTATTTCTTCAGCTTGTTTAATAGAAACATCATGGTGCATTGGCACAAAGAAATAATTATTTTCTATGGAATCCATAATAGGTAATTTCTGTCTGCCTCCAAAAATAGTGTATTTATCATTGCGATAATGATGCTGTCCAGTCTCATAACCATGTTCTTTAAGCTTTTTTGATAATGAAGCATAATCTCGTCCAAGAACAGAAGTCATCCATATATGACTGTTTAAACCGGCTTTAGAGTATATTTCTATGAGCTTTTTTCTATGATTAATTAATTTTTCAATTACGGCAATATTTCCAAGCCCAATAGCAGCGGTAATATCATTCATATGATACTTATATCCCGCCTCTACAAGATCCATGTCACCTTTTTTCTGCTTTTCTTCACGATCATAACCAAACCATCTTAGTCTACGTGCTTTTTTAAAATCTTCATCGTTTTTGCAAATAAGAAAACCCCCGTCACCGCTTGTCAGCGTTTTTATCGCTTGCAATGAAACACAAGCAAAATCCGCCTTGCCCCAAAAATCACTTCCAACAGCTTGCGCAGCATCTTCAATTAATTTAATCGAATGCTTTTGACAAATTTCAATCAATTCTTTTAGTCCCCTATTATTTCCACCAAAATGCACAAAAACGATAGCTTTAGTTTTCCCAGTAATCTTTCTTTTAACATCCTCAATACTGACATTCAAATCTTTATCAATATCCGCAAAAATAATTTTTGCTCCGTGATGAGTAAGGGGTATATTCGTGGCTGTACAAGTAAGCACGGGGGTTATCACTTCATCTCCATCTTTAATTCCAGCAAGTTCGTAAGCAAGTTCTAAGGCACTTGTACCTGAGTTGAGTGCAACAACATTTCTAAGTTCGAATTTATTGGCAAATTCTTTTTCAAATTTTTTTACTCTCGGTCCTTCCGCCAATTGATCCGACATCAAGACTCTCACTGTTTCTAAAATTGCTCTCCAAGATACGAACGGTTTAAATAATTTGACTTTTTTCATATTTTTTTATTTTGTAAATATTCTTTTAATCCTTCCTCGAACGAATAAATCGGTTTCCATCCAAGTTCTCTCATTCTTGTAGCATCCATTTGGTATTTTGAATCCATTCCTTCCCGATGGCTTGAATGTGTGAGACACTTTTTCCCAGTTATTTCCTCGGCTTTTTTGATCAATTCGCAAACGGTATAACCATCATTAAGCGTTATATTATATGTTTGATTTCCTTTTTGCAAGACCATGTCTACCGCCGGAGGTATGTTCTTCACATAAATATATTCCCTGTATCCAGTACCACTATCATGAAGAGGTATGGAATAAAAATTTTCCAAACTTTCCCTTATTGCAGGCATAATTTTTCGTTTGTCCTGTCTTGGGCCGAATACATTACAAAATCTCGTTTCAGCTGTTTTTTCTTTCAATTCTCTGAAGCTGTTTTCATACGCATAGCGCATAAGTGATCCAACCGCTTTCGAACATGAGTATGGATTTCTTGGAAAAATAATTTCTTTCTCTTCTTTTTTGTGGTCGCATTCTCCATAAACCTCATCAGTTGAAACGTAAAGGAATTTTTTTAGATTTTTAATTTCTCTGCAAGCCTCAAATACATTTAAGTTTCCCATAATATTGCTTAGCATTGTTTCGTATGCATTTGTTATTGAAAAATCCACATCAGAAATTGCCGCTGCATGAATTACATAGTCTGGATTCTCATCGACGATTATTTGTATAGCTTTTGGATCCGCCACATCGATTTTGTGATAAGTGAACGACCCATTAATTATTTCCGGATGAGACCCGGGAGATTCGTTATCAAGAACAACAACATTCCATCCCTTTTTTACAAAATATTCAGTAACATGAGAAAAGATGAACCCAAGACCCCCAGTGATAAGTATTTTTGTTTTTTTATTTGTCTTGGTCATATTTTATAGAATATATTGGTCAAATTAAACAACACTATAGAGATTTTATATTATTTTTTAAAAAATAGCTAGAAAAATACAAAAGGTACTTTATCATAAACTATTTTAATAAAATACATTATGTTATAATAGAAATTGTGTTTATTTTATTAAAATAATTATCTTTTACGACTATGAAAACGGCGCTTATTCTACCTACGGCATTCATAACCATTTCTGATCCAGGAGTAGATAGTGAAGAAAGAATTAACCAATATATAAAAGGTTTTGAACAAATCGCGGAAGTTGTAAAGAAATATCCGGATTTTGATGTTTATGCCGTTGATAATACTGTTAAAGATCCTGAAAAAATTGACCCGAGGCTGATTGCTATTATTGATAAGATTCCAACGCTAAAGGGGAAAATTTTTTATTTTGATAATGAATTCGGAAGGAAAAATAAAGGAGCAGGACTTATTACTGCTTGGAGAGGTTTTCTTTCAAAAGTACAAACTCCGTATGAATATGTAATCAGTTTTGAACCAAGACAGCAACTTGCAAACTTTAGTATGTTTGAGCGCTTTGTAAATCATCCAAATTCCTACTTGAAATTAATGAGACCAAGGGCAAAAAAGTTTAGGGTTTTCCCTATTACCTTACATCAAGTTTTGACAGGGTTTTCCATATTCCGAAGAAAAGATATGGAATTGTATTGCAAGAGTGTGAACCTAGCAACCATGGTCAGAGATAAAATCAGCATTGAAGATGATCTTTTTGATTTTCTTTTCAAAAATCAGATTTCTTTTGAAGTTGTCAGTACTGTTGGCATAATTTGGCATGCTTTGGCCAACAACACATACGTCGAATATTAAATTAACGAATTTTTTGAGCATGTAAATATCTATAAATATCATATGGTGATTTATATTTCGATATAAGTTATTTTTTGTGAATTAAGCAAAAAGATATGTTAAACATAATTTCAAGGTCAATAAACGATAAGAAAATTCGCGGACCGAAAAAAGTCGTGGCGAATCTTATTCTTGGATTAGAAAAAATCGGCTATCCATATGTTATCAATAAAGATTTGGATTCATGCAAAAAACTCTGGATCCATGACGATGTTGATGCGCTTTATGATTTAAAAAAAATAAAAAAAGATATCGCTGTACTCATCGGCCCAAATCTTTTTGTAAATCCCGAAAATATTCCCAAAAATCTGGATCTTTCAAGGGCTGTTTATTTGGAACCGTCGATTAACGTGAAAGACGTTTGGGAAAAAAGAGGCTACAATAAATCTCCTCTTGAAGTATGGCCTGTGGGAATTGATACGGAAAAATATCTTCCATCTGGAGATACAAAAGACATTATTCTTATTTATTTTAAAAACAG
>CAZLRP010000024.1:0-4507 GCA_964562105.1 uncultured Candidatus Saccharibacteria bacterium | reverse complement strand
TATTAAAAAAAGTAAGCCATTTCGATATCAAACTGAAGCCGTATCTAATTTTTTTGTGATCAAATATTGGAAGTGGTTTTTTAAAAATATTATTCCATATTTTAACGAACAGGTCTGTCATTACGAAACTTCTCCATGAAGTAATTACTCCTGGGCCTAGATTAAAAGCTATAATATCATTGTGCCAGAACAAAGATCTGAATAATTCCATATTTATTTTTTTGTAAGCAGTTGTAAGCGCTCTTTTACCGGGAGAAGCACTGCCGATTGATATTTTTTTTAAAAAATAATAATCTCCGTCGCCTATGTGCAAAATACTTAACTTTTCTCTTAAAGCCACGTGGCTTTTGATTTTGTCTGTAAGGTATTTAAATTCAAATTGCAAAGGTTTCCAACCATAGGAATGCAAGGAATGAGGAGATAAAAAAATTTCGTGGGCACCACTGTCGGTGTTTATGCCCTGAATAAAATATCTTGAATTGATGGGAAAAAAGGTAATTTTTTTAAATATCATGATATTGTCTGCCCACCATGTATAACCGACACCATCAAGTGAAAGGCGTAATATGTTTTTGATTTTATCCGTGGCTTCTTTCCAATATCCAAAACCTCTAATATCAAATTTTGATATTATGTATTTTTTTGAATGTGGATTTATATGTTGGCTGTTTGAATCGTTTTTGATATTGGACCAAGTCAATATAATTATATCTTTTGACGCTTTGGTGATGTTATCTAGCAACACATTTTCAACCTTTGGTTCAAGATGTTCCCCAACTTCAGAACAATTGACTATATCGTATTGTTTTTCAAAGTCATAAGGTAAACCTAAGTCGGTAATTTTTATTTGTTCCTGAATGGATGTATCAGTATGTTTTTTTGCCCACTCAAAATAGTCCAATCCTAAAATCTCAATATCTGGATATTTTTTATGAAGAGTTTTAATCAACTGGCCATTATTACAGCCAAGATCGGCAAAACCATTTATAATGGTAAGGTCAAAAACCTCCTCAATAGCTCGAAGATATGCCACATACGGTTCCATATCGCGCATATACTCAGCTTCTTGATATTTTATTTCAATATTTTTATTCATACTTATTTATAATATATCATAAAATATATAATTAGCATTATAAAATTAAAATTTTGTTTTTAATGATATATATTATAAAATTTAAAAATGTATCAGCAATATTATTAACTGCAATCTGTAGGATTTATTGATTTTCTTACTTTTAAAAGTTTTTTAGAACGAAGAGACGGGGTTATTTGAAGTGACAATATAAATGATTATTATGATGTAAAACTGAAGGAATCGAGACTTGAAATATTGAATTCTTATTCTTTTGAATAGTTCACCTTTTAATACTATTTGTTTAACGTTTATTTTTTTCCTTCACCACCAAAAAAGATTTTTCTTGGTTCTTTAAATAATAGAATTGATACAGGTCCTATTAAATATGAAATTAGTGTGGCATAAGCTGAGCCCACAATGCCATATTTTGGTATCAAAACAATATTTAATATTACGTTTATTATCATTGGAACAAAAGTCATAAACGCCAGCACCCCTTTCTTATTTTCTGCTATCAAATAATGGGTCGCCAAGACCCCCAGAAATGTCCCAACATTTGACCAGACGTATATTTTTAATATTATCGAGGCGCTGATGAATGCATTTCCATATATAATTTTTATCATAAGAGGCGCGAATAATGTTGTAATTACAGCTACCACAATGGACAATACAAATAGCAGAAATGAAATTTTTCTTATTCTTACTCTGTATATTTCTTCTGAAGTTTTTTTTGCATTTATAACCGCAGGGAAAAGCGAAGGTATAATTACATTTGGCAAAAAATACCAAACTTCTGCTATAGCTACAGCCGAACTGTAAATACCCACATTTTCTGGGCCCATCCAATATTTTATTAAAATTTGATCTATTCTTGAATATATTAAGATGAAGGCACTGGTAAAAATTATCGGCCACGAATCTGACAATAGCGTGAGGGCTATTTTTTTGTCAAATCTCCATTGGAAAACTGTTTCTTTATATTTTTTTGTATAAATATACCAGTAGAAAATTGCATCAAGTATAGATTCCAAGAGCAAAATAAAAGCCAGATAAATAACTCCTTTTCCAGCGAGCATCACAATTATTTTTAGCGTACTAAGTATGAAAGTAACTACCAGGGTAATAATAGAAGGGTATTTTGATTTCGCTCTAGCATAAAATTCATAACCAATTATTCGAAAAGTATTAAAAATAAAAGTTCCTGACAATACTATGATAAGAACTTTTGAAACATCGTCTTGAGCCCAAAAAATTGATGAAACAATAACCAAGACAGCCGTAAAAGAACCAGCTATTAATTTAATGAAAAAAGCTGACCCTAGGAACTCTCTTTTTTTGTCGGGATTTTTTATTAGATCTCTATATAAAATATTGTCTATACCAAGGCTTGATAGGATGCCAAAAATTCCAACGAAGCTAATGGCATAATTGAGTTGGCCAAAATTTATAGGCCCCAATCTTCTTGCGACGATGACGGTAGTGATAAAAGAAATAATCATGCATAAAATTCTGGAGGCAAACATCCAGCTCATATTTTGAAAATACTTTTGAAAGCCGGCGTTTGCCCATTTTTCTTTTATATAATTCCAAGAAAGTATATACATAATAATTTTATAGATGAATGTTAGCATTTTTAGGTAAAAAACAAAAACTTGTTTTGTGACTATTTAATATCCTTTTTTGTGCTATAATCTTAAAACGGTTATTAATTTGTTTGTTATTACAATAATGATTTATTTTTACTGGATTTTTGCATTTGTTTTGAATGCCACAGCCAATATAATGCTCAAAATTGGAGCAAGACAAGGTCTATCTTTTCAAGATTTTAACCTTTTTTTCTTTCTTAAAGAAAATGTATTTTTTGTGACCGGGGCTCTTCTTTTTGCGCTTAGTATGGTTTTTTATTTTCTTACTTTGCGTGTACTGCCGATTTCTATTGTTTACCCAGTCCTTGTCAGTATGAGCATTGTACTTACAAATCTAATCGCGTATTTTTATTTGCATGAAAATATAAATAAACTACAAATTATCGGATATATTTTTATAATTATAGGAATTGCGCTCGTATTTATTTTTGGATATAAGCAAATGTGATTTTATTAATTCATCATGTCTTCTACGATAATCTTATTTATTTACGGAATATTGGTTGTGTTATCTTTCATAGGATGGGGGTATTTGTTTTCTGTCTATTTATTCAGAAGTGAAAATAAAAATACCGGATGGTTTGCCGGTATTGGACTGTCTATTTTTATATTTATTGGAGGAATATTAAATATAAGTAAATCAGTATCAAAATTATCGCTAACGATTCTACTTACAATTGGCATTATCGTTTTTATTTATTATTTTTTTAAGGAAAAAATATTTTCTTTTTTTAAAAAAACACTGATTACAGGCTCTTTTTTGCACAATAAAAAATTTTATTGTTGTGTCCTAATTCTATTTTTTATTATCATCTTAAAATATACAGCCGTAATTTCTCCGGGCCTTACTCATTTTAATCAAGGCGATGATTATCAAGGATATTTTGTATTTTCGGAAAAGATGATTCAAACTGGATCGATAGGAGAAGACCCATTCAGTGAAAGAAAGATAATCTCTTCCCTCGGAGGTCAAAACTTTTTGGACACACTGGTGTTGTTGCCTGGAAGAGAAAGGAATTTAGGTTTTACGGATATGGGAATAGGATTTATTTTGTTCATTGTTATTCTGGTCGGTTTTTTGGATAAATTGAGAATACCGAGAAAATATTTTTTGCTGATAATTTTTTCTGCAGCGTGTGTTCCTGCGCCGATTGTAAATATTACATCTATGTACACCGGCATGGCCCTTTTTACCATGCTTGTGTGGATGCTGTATAATTCTCGAACATATAAAACAATTGATATTGTTATTTTTTCCCTTGTGTTGTCTAGTTTGTGCACTTTAAAAAATTCTTTTATACCTGCAGGGTTTTTGCTCGCTGCTTCTATGATTATTCTCCGGTTCATTTATGAGCCAAAAATTATATACAAAAGACTACGCGAAACATTTATTCTTGTTATTTCATTTTTTGTCTTTTTATTGTCATGGATGATTTCATTATATTATTCATCAGGTACTTTTTTGTATCCGTTTTTAGGTAAAGGATTCCATGGTTCGGTCTATGGAGATTTTTTAACTCCGACATCTCAAATAAATATTGGAAACTTTTTGACATTTGCTTATTCTATTCAAGATGTAGTTTTTCTTTGTTTGTTTTTATTCATATGTTTTTACATTATTCCCAAAAAAGAAAGAGATAAATTGAAAAGAGAAGATATTTTAGTTGTCTTGGTCGCGGTTTTGAATATTTTTATTGTCGGAGTGGCCACTGGCGGATATGGCGTCGCTTAATAATCAAGACCTTTGCAACACTTCCTGTGGCGTTTGATAATTGATTCC
>CAZLRP010000023.1:1202-5101 GCA_964562105.1 uncultured Candidatus Saccharibacteria bacterium | reverse complement strand
TACTGAAGAAGAAGCGCTTGAAACTTGTCCAAAAGTTACTTTCCAATAATCTGTTTGTAAGTTTGTTCCTGCCGCCGCTACCGTTACATCTAGATACGGGCCACGATTTCCAGTATCTTCCGATGTATAAGTATCTATTTCATAGTTTGCTACATTATTATCTCCTGGATTATCATCTGCAATATCGTGACCCTCTCTAATGCCTAGCATTGTATATGGATCAGCAACTGTTTTTTTAATCCAACTTCTTCCGGTGGCATTGAGAGTAAACCCACAATAAGAATCAGTGGATATATTACTTATATCTATCCTTGTTGCCCCTTCAGTTGGGCTATCTATAGTGCCACATTGATCAAAATCTTCAGCAACAAGAGTAGTTGAGCTTGCTTGAGTGGTTTGAACAACATTTATAAAGTCATTTGCATCATCATTTGTAGTCCTTGTATAATTAACATATAAATTTAAGGTCGCTGTAGTAATAGTAGCGCTATCATCTATTCCTGAAGTATCTATAGGAAAAAAAGAACGTATAATACTATGCTTAATAAAAGTTGAATACTTGGCTCTACTTCTCGTATAAGCTACTTCATAGGTAGGATAAGCAGTCCCAGTTGAACCTGTAGCATCATGCGTTAAATCCCAAGTAGTTTTATTATCTACTTCTATCATTCCATCCCCCGCTCCCGCATAATAATTCGTCGGATGGTCGGTGTAGAGAGGATAAGTTGCTTTTGCTACTATGTCCGCTTTGATAGTTTTACGAAGAAAAGTTTTATTGTCTTTTGTATATAACTGGATATCTACATGTTCTGTTAATTTTCCGCTATCCCACACCAAAGCATTTCTGAAATAACTCTCTTTGCCTTTACCACCTATCTTTATGGTTTTGTTTTGGAAATTTAATGTTGATGAATTGTTCCATACACGGCCTTTCGCATCTCTGACTGTGTTAGGTAGGTCCAACTCAAAATCAAAAGTTAAATCTTTGGAAGTATCAGCTGGTTTTTCATTTATAATAATGACTTTCTTTAATCCAGCCCAGTATGAAAATACTTGCAGGTCTATTCCTGTAGCAAAAGCATCCTTGTAGTAAACATAGTTACCTGTATCATCTTCGTGATATTGTCCTCTTACATGATTGGCTACCGGCTTTGCTCTGATGGTATGATCTGCACCTTCGTAGGCATTGTAAAACTCAAACCAGTCATCTGAATATTGTGGAATGCTACAGTGATATGATGCTTTGTTGTGTTTGTACCCGCCTAAGAAACCGGACTTGAGTCTTGTGTCTATATCTCGCAATACATTACCTGTGTCTTTATAATGCAGGTGTCTTGTGGAACAGATAAAACGAGTTTGACCATTACCAACATCGTATACCTTGGTGTTGTATTTTCTCTTCTGCCTTATTTCGTTTTGTGAATTTGGTAATTGAGGCATAGATTTTAAATATCAAGTTGATAGACTCTGCAGGAAATAACCGAATTACCGTCTTTGTAATTCGTGAGGTCGGCTATTGAAGCGCCCAATCCAAAATCAGTATCAGCGGCTGAAGTGTTGTCGCTTGCTATTGTTTCCCATGTACTACTGTTTCTGTTGTAAATTTGGAGGTAGACGGTGCTGGAGGATGGGGCTAAGTCCGTTTGTCCTTCCCACTCAATCATGCATTTAGTTTCTACTGAAGCGAAATCTTTATATTGATGAATTGCGTACTCGCTAGTTGCAGTCTGTCCCACTCTGACATCATCTTTAGTAGATACATCTATAAGATCTTGAGCAGAATAAGCAGTTTCCAAATCAGCATCATTCGTAGGCAAAGTTGCATAATCTCCTTTTGTGTAACCTTCGTATCCAACACTTGGTGATGGAGAAATTGAAGAGCTGGCAGATGAAGAGATTGAAGAGCTTGGACTTATTGAGGAACTGATGGAAGAAGAAGGGCTTACAGAAGATGAAGCGGAACTGCTTGGAGAATTTGATATTGATGTGCTGATAGATGAAGATGGTGATACAGATGCAGAAACTGAAGATGAAATTGAAGTAGACAGAGATGCAGAGAGCGATGAAGAAACAGATGAAGATACGGAACTTGAAGGACTTACAGAACTAGAAACAGATGAACTTGGAGATGAAGACAAAGATGAGCTAATTGAACTTGAAGGAGAAACTGAACTTGAAATTGAAGAAGAAGGGCTCACCGATGATGACGGAGAACTCGAGATTGAAGTAGATATGGAAGAACTAGGTGATGCAGAAATGGATGAGCTGATTGAGCTTGACGGGCTTACAGAAGATGATACTGATGAAGAAACAGAACTGGATACAGATGAAGATGGTGAAGAAGAAACTGAAGAACTTACAGATGATGAGATTGAGGGAGAGCTTGAAACTGATGAGCTAGGTGAACTTGAAGCAGAAGATGATAGTGAAGCAGAAACAGATGAGCTCAATGATGATGAAGGGCTTACTGATGCAGATATTGATAAAGATGGTGATGCTGAAATAGATGAAGAGACAGAGCTGGATTCAGATGTAGAAATTGAAGATGAAGGTGAAACTGAACTAGAGATTGAACTACTAGGGGAAGCACTGGCCGAGGAACTGATTGAACTGCTAGGACTTACAGAACTACTAATACTACCTGATGCAGAAGATGAGATAGAGGAACCTATTAATTCTTCATTTCCTACAGTACTATATGCTGGTTCTGTAGCTATTAAATTTCTAACTAATATCCAGTCTATTTCGGTTGTTGTATCTGTGTAACCTAAGGAAGTCAAAGCGATAGTATTGGTTGGTAAATTTGTTGTGGTAGTTTCTAATGTAGAACCATCTCTTATAAACGCACAACTTGATGTAGTCCATTTTAAATCATACGTGCAATAGCTTCCGTAACTTTTTACAACATCTGTATAAGTATATGAGGCTCCTTTTTCAGTTAATGTCCACTCTACGGTCGCACTTCTTGGATTGAAGACTGACAGATCAAGACTGCCTGTTGTATTTTCTTGAAAACCAAAAGCTACCACACCCGCTATGGAAGAAAAGTTATGATAAGATCTCATAGCTTTCTTATTGAAAGTTGATTTTGATTGAATCCAGTTCCCATCAGCATCACCAACGATTGTTGCTACACTGCTAGCTACAGATACCCCGGTAGCAGATACATTCCACTTTGCTGTATCAATGGAACTGCCAGAAAAATCATCAAATAAAATAAATGTATTTTCACCATTGCTAGCATTAGAAGCACCGGATCTCCCGTAATAGCAATAAATATCTACATTGCTTTCCAATGAATCTGCAACCTCTACCCATACCGTTGCAAGTCTATTCGGAGTTGTTCCTGTTACGCTTTCTACCCAAAAATCTAATTTTGTGGTTTTGTCATCATCTGTAAATCTCAAATCTCCACCGTCATTTTTGGTGGTTGGAAAAGCGGTTGAGTGGTTTTCTAAATCAAAATTTTCTCCTGTTGCTCCAGATGTTTCTCCTATGAGTAATTTGACTTGGTAATTGGTTCCGGCTCCCGTTTGTCCCGTGATTGTTATTTTTTTTCTATAAAGCCAATCGGAAAGCCAAGGACCTCCGGCTGAAGGGCTTAGTGAAGAACTTGGACTGGATGATGGAGATGGTGATAGAGAATTAGATTCAGAAGTTGAGATGGAAGAAGAAGGGCTTACAGAAGAAGAAGTGGAACTGCTTGGAGAATTTGAGAGAGATGAAGAAATGGAAGAAGACGGACTTACTGAAGAAGATGTCGAGTTTGATGGTGAGGCTGATATAGAAGAGCTGATTGAGCTTGATGGACTTATGGAAGAAGAGACTGACGAAGAAATAGAACTTGATTCAGATGCGGAAATACTAGCCGAAGCTGATGAGCTTATTGAAGAAGAAAT
>CAZLRP010000023.1:0-1102 GCA_964562105.1 uncultured Candidatus Saccharibacteria bacterium | reverse complement strand
TGAAGAAGAAATAGAAGATGAAGGTGAAACTGAACTGCTTATTGACGATGATATTGATGTGCTAGCCGAACTACTAACACTTGAAGAAGGGCTTGTAGAAGCAGATGCAGAAACCGACAAACTTGGAGATGAAGAAATAGATGAACTGATAGAGGAACTCGAACTTGGTAATGCCCCAACAATAAAAGTAGCTATAACTCCGTAGGCTTGGTCGCCTGTATCTGTAGTTGTCAAAGTTGTAGTTATTTCTCCAGTAGAGCTTAAATTTTTAGTTGCTACAAAAAGACCAGCATCATATTGCACACCCACTTCTGCTATTTCACTAAAACCATCACTCCAACTTCTACCTGTATTGAAGTAATCATAACTATCTACCATTACCATTGCGATAGCTAATTCGCTAGTTTCAGTTGTAGTTGCTGTTGTTCCTACTTCTATTGTTTGAGAAGCTGTTGTTACATCTGCTTCACTTTCTGCTATTTTATCAATACTACTAATTCCAGAATACTCTCCTGCCCAAACATTCGCACCAGAGCCGTAAGCTCCAATTGTCCAAACAATTGCTTCCGCTTCATCAGCTCCCGCAAATTTATAAGCCATAGCACCAGAAACATTTCCCCCAATATAATTATTTATTAAAGTAAAACCACTCGGAACAGTTATAGAACTTGCGTTTTTATCTACGGCAATACCAGTAACAATTAAATTTCCTTCAGTTATCGGGGAACTAAATGTCGCGGTCGGAGTAAGAGACGTTTGTTGTTCTATTAGTGCCGATTGTTCTAGTACAGCCGTAGCCCCAGAAGGACTCGATGATGGAGATGAAGAAACGGACGAAGAGGGACTGATAGAAGAAGAAATGGAAGGTGAAAGAGAAATAGAACTTGATATTGATGATGATGGACTTACAGAACTAGAGGGCGATGGAGAACTGCTAGGTGAACTACTTGCTGAACTAGAAGCAGACGATGAAGCGGAACTTGACACTGAACTGCTCGCAGAACCTGCTGCTACATATTCATCTGCACCGATATCCCAAGTGCCTGAACGAGTTTGTCCGTCAATGTCGGTAGTAAAGTTTAATGGGACAGATTCGCCAGAT
>CAZLRP010000022.1:0-6656 GCA_964562105.1 uncultured Candidatus Saccharibacteria bacterium | reverse complement strand
GCGTAATTGAAGCCGTAAATGTGGATATCGCCATAGACGCTCTGCAAAAAAGAGGTTTGTCCATTATTTCAATAAAGCCTGAGGAAGAAACCGGGAAAGGTTTGTTTGGCCGTATTTCTTTTTTTGGTAAAGTTTCCAACAAAGATATCGTTATTCTTTCAAGACAATTGGCGACTTTATTTGAAGCGCAGGTTTCAGCTCTTAGGGTTTTCCAGCTTTTGGCCATGCAATCCGAAAATGCAGTCTTGAGAGGAAAATTAAAAGAAGTTGTAGATGATCTTCAGGCTGGTAATAGTATCTCTGGTTCTTTGAGCAAACATCAGGATGTGTTTTCTTCTTTTTATATAAACATGGTGAAGGCAGGAGAAGAGTCAGGTAAATTAGATCAAACATTTATATATTTGGCTGATTATTTGGACAGAACGTATGAAATTAATTCAAAAGTTAAAGTTGCTTTTATATATCCTGGTTTTGTCATGTTTACTTTTGTAGCAGTTATTGTTCTCATGCTTGTTGTCGTTATTCCCAAAATCAGCTCGATTTTGAAAGAGTCTGGTCAGGCGATTCCAATATATACTAAAATAGTTTTAGGAATTTCGGACTTCATGATACATTATGGGATATTTATTTTGATTGCTTTAATCGTCGGCGGTTATTTCCTTTGGAGATATTTAAAAACAGAAGTGGGAAAAATATCTTATGATGATTTAAAAATAACCGTTCCCTTTGTTAAAGATCTCTATTCAAAATTATATCTTTCAAGAATTGCCGACAATATGAATACAATGCTTATTTCGGGTATTCCTATGGTCAGGGGTTTGGATCTTACGGCTTTAATCGTTGGTAACTTAATTTATAAAAAAATATTGAATGAAACAGTTGAAGATGTAAAAGCCGGAAGTTCTGTTTCAAGCGCGCTAGAGAAGCATGAAAAAATTCCAGGAATATTTGTGCAGATGGTAAAGATAGGAGAAGAAACCGGACAACTTGGGACTATTTTAAAAACTCTTGCAAATTTTTACAGAAGAGAGGTTACCAATTCAATAGATTCTCTTGTAAGCCTTATTGAACCTGCAATGATAGTTATTTTAGGTCTTGGAGTTGCATTTCTTATGGCATCGGTTCTCGTGCCTATTTACAATATTTCTTCGGGAATGTGATTGATTTTTAAGGAGCTTCGCGACTGTAAAAATCATCACCCAGCACCATTTTTAAAATTATGTCTATTTGTAAATTTTTGTTTATTTTGCTCATTCAATCTTATTTGTAAAGAGTATTTGTTAAAAATGGTGCTGGGTCCTCAGAAAATATAGTCGTGAGTACACTTCTTATTTTCTGGGAGTTATCCACACCTTCATATTTACTAAATTTAATCAAAAAGTTGTATAATTACCCGTGTAAGCTGAGTGTTTTTGAATGGGAGTATTTTACCTTGAGCAAGTAGAAGATGACCAGAACAAAACATAAGCTATTTATTAGTGTTTTTAAATTGATTTTTATCGATAAAAATTAAAATTATGTCTAAAAAAGGTTTTACGTTAATTGAACTTTTGGTGGTTATTGCCATCATTGGTATACTTTCGTCGGTTGTCTTGGCTTCTTTGAACTCAGCGAGATCAAAAGGAAGCGATGCTGCTGTCAAAGCAAATTTGTCTAGTATAAGGGCACAAGCCGAGCTTCAGTACGATAACATGTCAGGCTGTTATTCAAATACAGGTACGTCATGTTCTGCTACCACTCCTGCTGTTGTAACTGCAGGCGCATGTCCTGCTGCTGCATCAGCTAATATATTCGGTCAAACCACGATAGCGGCACAAATTGCAGCTGCAAAAACTGCTGGTGCTGGTCTCATGGCTTGTTCTGCTACAGTTGGGGGTACAGCTTATGCTGTTGTGGGCCAATATAAATCAGATTCACTAAAAGGTTGGTGTGTAGATAGTACAGGCAAGTCAAAAGAGGTGACTATTGCATCTAATGATCAAGCCGGTTTAACCGCAGAAGTTGCAAGTGGTGCTTGCGTTGAATAGTTAAAATTACACGAGGTTAATTCTAAACAAAAACCGCCTATAGGCGGTTTTTGTTTTTTATAATTTAGGTGTATAATTCACGTAGTTTATTTTACCAATTTATTTTTGTAGTCAAATTATTTTCAGTTAGTAATTTTATCAAGTTAAATAATAACTAAAATAATTTTAAAAAATATGAATATAAAAGAAAAAACAATTAAAGAAAAAGGATTTACGATAATTGAACTTATTGTGGTTATTGCGGTCATTGGTTTGCTTACAACTGTTGTTCTTGCGTTTCTTAGTTCAGCGAAGGCAAAAAGTGCTGATTCATCTGTAAAGGCAAGTATGGTCCAAATAAGAACACAAGCCGAGCTATATTATAATGCCAATCAAAATTTTACCAATATGTGTACCAGTGGAGCACCAGGAATTGCCACTATATTATCTCAAGCCACTTCAACGGGAGGAGGTCCTACAGGAAGTATTACGAATTATTGCGTAGGCAGTGCTTCAAATTGGTCTGTTTATTCAAGATTAAAAACGGGAGGTTACTGGTGTGTCGGCAGTTCAGGAGTTGCCAAAACAGCAGTGTCTCTTCCTTCTCCTATGCTAGCAACCTCTTGCCAGTAATTTAAGTTTTAGTTTATTAAACAAAAAGATTCACATAATGTGAGTCTTTTTTGTTTAATAATAATTGTTTTATTGGTTAAAAAAGGTATAATTGTCATTAGTTAAATAGCATTAATATATATCATGATTAAATCTTTTTTTAAGAATAATAAAACAATTGGTATGGGGTTTACCCAGACACTAACTTTGACGTCGTTGCTCTGTGTTTTTAAAAAAAAATATCTTACAGGATTATTTTCTCGCAAAAGTCTATTTTTCCGCAATATTCGTGCTAGGCAACAAAACACAACGCCAAAGTTAGTGTGCGGGTTTATCCACGCACTAAATTTACTCTTAAAATTTATAGAAACATCTAATAGAAGTATTTATAATGTAATGAGTCGCTGTGTATTATTTGTTGATAAAAAAAGAGTAAAATTAGTGCATGGATTTACTGTCGTAGAAATAATAATTGTTATTTCTATTATGGCTTTTTTGACTGCTGTTATTTATTCTTCTTTTGATGCTTCTAAAGCTCAAAGCAGGGACCAAAAAAGAATTTCCGATATAAGCATGTTACAGCTTGCGCTTGAGCAGTCTTTTAATAAAAACGGTATATATCCTTCACAGTTAGACAGTCTTGTGCCGACTTATATTCCTGAAATACCAACAGATCCAGACAATGATTATAATAACCAGTATTTTCCCCTGACAAAAGCTTCTGCTTCATCCGATTGCATCTCATATCAACTCTGGACTTTGTTTGAGAGAAATAATGCGTATTTAGATTTGAAAAGAGGTTTTGATTCGACGGCTTCTCCTCTGCCAAATAGCATGTATGAATGTGGAAGCGGACATAGTCCAAAAGATGCGTCAGCGGATGCCTTGGTTTTTGATGTAATGCCTTAGATTTAGTAGAAAGTTAAAAGTTTAAAGTTATAAAGTAAAATCAAATGCTACTTCTAAATCTATTTATTATATTCATATTTGGAACAATTATCGGGAGTTTTTTAAACGTTGTTGTTTTGAGATATAACACCGGCTTATCTATAATTTCTGGCAAATCCAAATGTTTTTCTTGTAGTAAAGATTTACGTTGGTATGAGCTTATACCTCTTTTTAGTTTTTTTGCACTTCGTGGCAGATGCTCTAGTTGCAATAGCAAAATTTCCTATCAATATCCAATAGTAGAATTTTTGACAGGAATAATATTTTTAGGGTTATTTTTAAAGTTCGGTTTAACTTCTTTGTTACCATTATATTTGCTGATCGCATCCATTCTTATTGCGATGTCGGTTTATGATTTCAAGCATAAAATAATACCGGATGGTATGGTTTTTGTTTTTATCATGCTTTCTATTTTTGTTTTTTTTGCAATTCATCCTTTAAAGGAAATTTTGAGCTTCCCAATTTCTTTTGATTTGCTTGCAGGTCCACTTCTTTTCTCTTTTTTTGCTTTTTTATGGCTGATATCAAAAGGGAAATGGATAGGATTTGGAGATGCAAAACTTGCCATAGGCGTAGGGTTACTTTTAGGTTTTTTGGGAGGCGTATTTGCCATAATGTTGGCCTTTTGGATAGGTGCAGCCGTTAGTTTGGTGCTTATTCTATTGCAGAAAATATCCGCCTCGGACGGAAAAATAGCCAAATTTAAACTATCGCTTAAAAGCGAAATACCTTTTGCCCCATTTATAATTTTAGCCGTTTTCATTCAGCTTTTTACTTCTTGGAATTTGTATAATATAATTTATCTTTTAAGTTAGAAATACAAATATACGAATGTTTCAAATTCAAAAATAAAAATGAATATGCAAAAATTAACACAACGAATATTACGAATGCCTACGAAAAACTTAGTGCAATTAAATTTTCGTAGGATTTCGTTATTATTCGCATAATATTTTCGTATATTAAATAAAGTTTAAAATTAAAAAATGTTCAAATATTTTACAAAAAAGAATGATAAAAAAGTCGGCGTGAAGTCCGCGTTTGTTGAGTCTGCGTCCTGTCCGCGTAAGAGCGGGTTTACCCGCACACCAACTTTGGCGTTATTGCTTTGTGTTTTTGATAACGTTTAACGAATATATTAATATATGAAAATATTACCTTACAAATTTTTGTCATCACGACGCAATAAAAAAACAACGCCAAAGTTGGTGTCCGGGTTTACTCTTGTGGAGCTTCTCATTACCATCAGTATTTTTGTTATTATCACAGGAGTAGTTTTGGTCAATTCAAAAAGTTTTGACAATTCTGTGCTTTTGCATAATTTTGCCTACGATGTGGCCATTACCGTAAAGCAGGCTCAATCTTATGGAGTTAATATCAGTGAAAACAATTTTGGAACATTTAATTCATCTTATGGGGTTTATTTCGATCTTACTCAAAGCAGGACAAATTTCGTGCTTTTCAATGATATTGGTACGTCTCCTAATTTAAAATATGATAGCAATCTCACCTCATGTCTTACAAGCGACTCAGAATGTATACAAAAATATTCTATGATAAGAGGAACGTCAATACAAGACATATGTGTGGGTGATAATGAAGGCAACTGTTCTTCTGTGAATCAACTTTCAATCTTGTTCCAAAGGCCAAATCTTGGAGCTATGATATATAAGGATAATGAAACTAATAACAAATCTTATGCTAAAATTGTTTTATCTTCGGCAAACGGATCAACAGCAAGCGTCGTGGTAACTTCAGTAGGTCAAATATATGTAAAGAAATAAATAAAATACGAAAATTATGCGAATAAAACGAATGGCAACGAAAATTAAAAAACAGAATATCAATTTATCTAAAGGGTTTTTCCGCACACTAACTTTGGCGTCGTTGCTCTGTGTTTTTAAAAAAAGTTATCTCATAAGATTATTTTCTCGCAAAAGTCTATTTTTTTGCAACATTCGTGCTAAGCAACAAAACACAACGCCAAAGTTAGTGTGCGGATTTTCTCTTGTAGAAATGCTCGTTGCCATTGCTGTTTTTATGTCCATCATGACTATAGCAATTACTTCTCTTATTTCTATAATTGGTGCAAATAAGAAAGCGCAGTCTATAAAAAGCACTATAGATAGCGTTAATTTTGCCGTTGAAAGTATATCCAGGGATATGAGAACGGGAACTGATTACGAATGCCCTGATGGATCTGGTGGCTGGACCAAATCATGCGATTTAGTCAATGGCAACACGGCGGTTAGGTATGAAAAAAGCCCTAGCGAAGATATAACATACACATTTAATGGAGAGCAGTCAGACCCATCTATCGGAGTGCTTACAAAACAAATTAATAGTGGTGTTCCTGTAGATTTAATCTCACAGGATTCAAGTGTCAATATCACCGACATGAAATTTTATGTTATTGGTGCCGAAAACGAATTCAATTCTACTATCACTGATAGAACCCAACCAAGAGTAATTATTACCGCTTCAGGTCTTATATCAGTGAACGGGATGAACGATACGTTATTCAATTTACAAACAAATATTTCGCAAAGGACTAGAAGATAAAACGATATACGAATGTCGTGCGAATGATACCTGCCTGCGCAGGCAGGCGAATGGCTACGAAAAAATAAAAAAATGGGAAATTTAAAAATACAAAAGCATAATACAATAGGGGGCTTCACACTTATAGAAGCTCTTGTTGCAATTTCAATTCTTATGGTTGCCATTGCAAGTCCTATGACTTTAGCTCATAAAGGTTTAAATACCGCTACTTTATCCAAAGACCAAATGATTGCGTCCTTTTTAGCGCAAGATGCTGTTGAAGCCGTTAAAAATATCAGAGATCAGATAGCAGTAAGAGGGAATGCTACAGATTGGCTTGATTCTACAGATTTGTTATCACCTTGTATTTGCACCAGTGATGAGGACTGCGATTTTGATTCTTCAAATCCAATATATTGCGCGATAGATACAACATTGGCTGACTGGTCTTCACCTGGAGCTATTTTACTAAACATTCCAGCTCCTGGACCATTAAAAATTTCTTATACCATTCCCGATTCAAACGGAATAAAACATTTTTTAAAATAT
>CAZLRP010000021.1:0-8573 GCA_964562105.1 uncultured Candidatus Saccharibacteria bacterium | reverse complement strand
AATATCTTCCATCTGGAGATACAAAAGACATTATTCTTATTTATTTTAAAAACAGAAAAAAAGATGAGCTAGAATCAATAGAAAACTTGCTTCAGAAAAAAAATATCAAATATGAAACAATCATTTATGGAAATTATCAAGAAGAAAATTATTCTTCCCTTCTCAAAAGAACAAAGTACATAATTTGGCTTGGAATATACGAGAGCCAAGGCATCGCACTCCTTGAAGCTCTTTCGTCCAATATTCCTATTATTGTGATTGACAACCAAATACCACAAAATAAATTTGATATAAATGGCACATCAGCGCCGTATTTTGACGAAAGATGCGGAATTATCATAAAAAATGCAAAGAAATTGGAATCAAATATTGATATGATGGAAAAAAATTTTACACAATTAAGCCCTAGAAATTTTGTGATAGAAAATTTGGAGGTGGGAAAACAAGCCGAAAAATTACTTGATTTATATGAAAAATACTTTAGTCTTCATAAAGAAGATGAATTGGAAAAAATCCGTAATAATGGCAAGAATTATAAAATCGGTACTATAAAGAGATTGTACCAAAAAATACAAAGAAAAATATTTTATGGTTAAAATCGTCCAAAAAATGTATAAAAAGACTTTTTATCGATGGTTTGAAAATATCTGGCTTTTCGTTTTTAAAATTTATTCCAAAAATAAGAAAATTAATATCGTAAAAAATGGATCAATTGATTATTAAAATAAAACATGGTGGCCTAGGAGATCACCTCTTTTACAGTCATATTCCAAGAATTGCAAAAGTATCTGGAAAATATTCTAAGGTTTTTATTTCCAATAAATCGAACTTGAGGAATAAAGATTATAAAAAACTTGTTTGGGAACTGAATCCCTATATTGACGGCTTTACTGACGAAGATGGAAAAAGTGTCGATACGGTAGAAATAAAAGAAAATGAGAATACCAATCTTCTTGATAAAATCATGCTTGAATTCGGGCTTGACGACGGTAAAAGATATCACGAACCTGAAATATATTATAAGCCAAAAAATATAGCTACTTTAAATGAAAAAATAATATATGATCCAAACTACATTTCAAATGCTGGTTTTGTAAATGGACCAAAAGTCCAGAGATATTTTAAAAAAAATAACATAAAAATTGACTATCAACTTTCCATTCGCAATCCACATTCAATCCCAATATTTGATTTCGGTGAATTTTTAAAATGCGAAAATTTCTGGGATTTTTTAGATATTGTATATTCCGTAAAAAAAGTTTATTGTTTAGTAACTGGCACAGCAACCGTCATGCCGGCGCTAAGTAAAACAGCCTATGTATTTTATACAAAAGATATCAGTCATGTTTTTAGACATTCAAAATCAAACGATTACATAGAGCTTTAAACTGTAAAATATAAAAAATATGAGAGAGTCCGAAAAATCTAAAAGAAAATGGCAACCAGGCTCAATAGAACTCACTGCACTAAAAGGCGATGGTATAGATATCGGCTGTTCAGACTGCCCTATCTTACCCAATATAAGATGTTTTGATCTAAAAGATGGCGATGCTAATTTTATTACCAAATATATAAAAAAACAATTTGATTTTGTTTATTCTTCGCATTGTCTTGAACATATGTATAATCCACAACAAACAATTCTAGAATGGTGGAAATTGGTAAAGATTAATGGATATCTTTTTTTTACCGTACCAGACGAAGATTTATACGAACAAGGAATCTTTCCAAGCGTTTCAAATCCCGATCATAAACACACCTTCACTATTTCCAAATCAAAAAGCTGGTCATCGGTCTCAGTTAATGTATATGATTTAGCAAAATCTCTACCAGGTGGTAATATTATGTCTTTGACACTTCAAGATGACAATTATGACAGGAGTATAACCATTTTTGGTTCAAGACGTCAGAAAAACTTTATTATTAAATTTTTCTCAAGGACTTATTTTTTCCTAAAAAGAAACTGGGGTATAAAAATTAAAATGATTGAAAATTTTATAAGAATTTACCAGCCAACCGATCAGACAATGCAAAAAGACACACTGGCTCAAATACAATGCATAGTAAAAAAAGTAAATACCATTCAATAAATCAATGAAAAAAATATTAAAGAAAATTGCGGGTTTATTTTTCGGTAAAAAAATACTTCAAAAACCTTTTGAATTGCTTCATAAAATAGCTCTTAAAGGCATGAATTTTGGTTTCAGTGAAGCATCCGATAGTGGAGAAAAATATGTTTTAAAACTAATTCAAAATGATTCAAAGGATTCTTCCCCTATTATTTTTGATGTTGGTGCAAATAAAGGCCAATACGCAAATCTTATAGATAGCGTATTCGTCGGAAAAGCAAAAATTTATTCTTTTGAACCAGGGAAATTTACATATTCAGAACTTTTAAAAAACACTTCACAAATAAAAAATATTGAAAAAAATAATTTTGGGTTTGGCTCAGAGAATACCGAGATGTATTTAAATTATGATAATCAAGGTTCTGGTCTTGCTTCCGTATACAACAGAAAATTAGATCATATGGGTGGAGGTTTAGATAAGAAAGAAAAAATTAACATAAAAAAAATAGACGATTTTTGTACAAGCAATAATATTGAAAAAATTGATTTGCTCAAAATGGACGTTGAGGGACATGAGCTTGAGGTATTAAAAGGTGCTAAAAATATGCTTGAAAAAAATAGTGTGAAAACAATCCAATTTGAATTTGGCGGTGCAAATATTGATTCAAGAACATATTTTCAAGATTTTTATTATTTATTGAAAGACAAGTATACAATTTACAGAATATTACAAAATGGTTTATATGAAATTAGAGAATATTCCGAACTTCAGGAAATTTTTACAACAGTAAACTATTTTGCTAAACTTAAGCGATGATAATCACTTTAAAAGGAGGGCTTGGGAACCAACTTTTTGAATATGCCTATGGTAGAAGATTGGAGCTTTCAGGCAAAAAGATTAGATTTGATACATCTTTTTTTCATGGAAATAAAGCAAAAATTGATACTGCTCGAGATTTTAAATTGGACAAATTTAATATTGAAACTAAAGCGGAATTTTCCGAAAAAAAACATTCTTTCCTTAATCTTACAAGAAAGATAAAAAGACATCTTGGTTTTAAATTTGATGAATATTATCAAAATGAAAAATATTTTAAGAATATTGAAAAAAATATAAGAAAAGAATTTACTTTAAAAAATCCATTATCAAAAACGAGTTTATCTTGGGAAGAAAAAATTAAAAACACAGAAAACTCTGTTTCTGTTCATATTCGCAGAGGAGATTATGTCAGTGATAAAAAAACAAATACATATCATGGTACTTGTGATATTAAGTATTATAAAAATGGATTGGAAAAAATAACAGAAATACTACAAAACAAAAACGTTGAAATTTTTGTATTTTCAGATGACATTGCTTGGACAAAAGAAAATCTAAAACTTCCCTATCAAACTTATTTTGTTTCATCTCCAGAAATTGTAGATTATGAAGAACTTATTCTTTTATCAAAATGCAAAAATAATATTATTGCAAATTCATCTTTTTCTTGGTGGGGTGCATGGTTAAATCAAAATAATGACAAAATAGTGATAGCTCCAAAACAATGGACAACGACAAAAAACTCTGATGAATTAGATGTTTTACCAAAAAAATGGATACAGATTTAGTAAAAAGTTTAAAAGTTGAAAGTTATAAAGTGAATATAAAATACAAGACAAAATGAATACAAACCCAAAGCCGGAAATAAGCATAATAATGATTACAAGAAATCGTGCCGATTTCATTGCTAAAGCCGTAGAAAGCGCCCAAAAACAGGTCTATACCAACTGGGAGCTAATAGTTCTCGATGACGCCTCAAATGATCGAACTGAGGCCATTTTAGAGGATTTTAAGGCCAAAGATACCCGTATAAATTATTATAAAAACCAGCCTATTTTAGGTATATCAAAAAACAGGAATTTAGGCCTATCTTTATCTAAAGGTGAATATATAGCCGTGCTTGATAGCGATGATGAATGGAAAGATAAAGATAAGCTTCAAAAACAAATTGATTTTTTAAAAAATAATCCGGAATATGTTTTAATTGGCTCAAATATTAAAATTGTGGATGAAAAAAATAATCTAATTAAAGATACCGACTTTGAAACGGAAGACGCAAATATTAGAAAAAAAATCCTCATCAATAATCAAATTCCCCACTCAAGCGTGTTATATAGAAAAAATTATTCAAATAAAATCGGTGGATATGATAACAATCTTTCTTGCGTTGAAGATTTAGATTTATTTTTAAAACTTGGTTTACTTGGAAAAATGAAAAATCTAAAAGAAATAACGACTTCTTATACCAAGCATTCTGGTGGAATATCTTACAAGAAAAAACTAAATATGGCTTGGAATCATTTTAAAATAGTTTTCAGAAATTTTGGCAAATATCCGAACTGGTTTTTGGCTATGTTTTGGGCAAAATTAAGAATAATAAAAAACTTATTTTAATTACTTGTATGTCTTTGCGAGCGTAGCGAAGCAATCTAGGTTGAATTGAATTAATTCTGGATTGCTTCGCTACGCTCGCAAAGACAAAACAGAAAAAATTCCTACTCGATAATTTCAAAATCATCCGCGGAGAAATCGTTGTTTTCTAATCTTTCGATTTCTTTTCTTCCGTCAATGCGAATATAAACAGCAACAACAGACGCTAGAAATGAAATCACAATAACAATCAAAAACCATTTGGACATAGGAATTTATAGTCCTAAAACTTTCTTTAAATCTTCTTCGGGAATTTCTTTTGGCTTATGCTCGTGTTTTGATTCATCTTCTTTTTCTTTTTTGAGTTCAACTTTTTCGCTATCGATTTTAGAAACTTTTGATGTCTGGTTCTCTGTTTTTTTCATAACTGCATCAAGTGCAGACCTTAAATCAGCCAAATTTCCAGCACTCATGACTTTTGAGTGATTATTCTCAGATTTCGATTGATTATTAGATGGGTTTGCATTTTGAAGAGGCTTGACTGAAACTTCATTTTTTATTTCTTCTTTTTTTGACTCCACCGATATTTTTTTGGCCAATTCTTTCAAAGGCAAAAAATTGTCATCCATACCACTTTCAATCGGAGGAAAATTTTTTTCATATTTAGGTTTTTGAGGCCTTAAAGGTTCAGCGACAAAAAATGGAGTCGGCACTTCTTTTTTTATTTTATCTCTCTCTGGAAAAGTTTGGGGCGCCGGTTTAATCGCTGGTTTAATAAAATTTTTATTATCCTCAATCCATTTTTTTATTATTTCTTCAACTTCGGCTCTGGGTTTAGCGAAATTCTTCCTTGAATTTTCAATAATTTCCGATTTGTATGATATTACCGGTTCCGGGAATGGGGGCAAAGACGACGCGGAAAAAGGAACTGAACCTACTCCATCTATCATGAGTTTTAAATACATCTGGAACATTCCTAAATTCACTAAATCTTCCGCGGTGAATTGAGGAGCAAATTCTTTCTCTAGAACTTCTGCATCATAAGCGCCAACTCTGAAAGTGATTTCTGTACCGGCATTTCCAAATACCGCTGCTCTCACTTCTTCAGACATCTGTTCTATGTATTGGTGGGCAATGGTAAGATTAAGTTTATACTTTCTGGCTTCGGAAAGAATATCTGCAAAAGATTCATTGGCAAAAGATTGGAATTCATCTACGTATAAATAAAAATTTGGCAGATTTTTCATATATTTTTCCTGCACATCGGCGCGAGACATGGCAGCCAAATATATTTTTGTAATCATCATTGATCCAAGCAAATTTGCATTCGTCTCCCCCACTCTTCCTTTTGAAAGATTGATGATTAATATTTTTTTCTCATCCATCAATTTTCTAATGTCAAAAGAAGATTTCGGCTGACCGACAATATTTCTTATCAAAGGGTTCGCAGTAAACTGTCCTATTTTATTTTGAATCGCGGGCACAGCTTCTGCTGCCATCCTGTCAGTATACTTTGCAAATTCCTCAATCCAAAAACTTTTTACAGAAACATCTTTTACATTATCTACAACTCTTTTTCTGTATTCTTTATCGGCAAGCATTCTGTTTACACCAAGGAGAGTAGCATCCGGATATTCAATAAGAGCAAGAAGTGCATTAGTTAAAATATATTCCATTCTGGCAGACCAAGCATCGAGCCATATTTTTTTGAATGTGCTCATAAGACCAGCAACAACCAGATGTCTTTTATCTATTCCTACATCTTCAAGTACGTTAAAAGAAATTGGATTTTCTGTATCAAAAGGAGCAAAATAAACTATATCGTTTAATCTTTCTGGCGGAACATAATTTAAAAGTAATTCAGCTGTCTTTCCGTGCGGATCAAGAAAAGCCATACCCTCGCCGTTTTGGATATCTTGAATGGCCATGTTTTCAAGCAAAGTAGATTTGCCCATGCCGGTTTTTCCTATAACATAAACATGGCGAGTTCTATCTTTAGCTTTAATACCAAACTTGACTCTTTTGCCACGAGAATCGGTTTCTCCAAAATATGTGATTTTTTCAGGATCCATCAGGTAGTGAAAAATGACATCGCTCTTACGAGCAAACTACATTTTCATGATTATGTTTGGTAAAAACGACCATATTTTTTAATATACAAAATCAGGAATTATTCCAATGTCATTTTCTACTACCTGATCAATTTGACCATATTATACCAGATTTTTTTATACAAACAAAATAGAAGATTTTTAAAAACCGCTCTTAAGCGGTTTTTAAAAATTTTCTATTTTAATTCATCAATTTTTTCTTGCTGTTTAGGATTACTTTCAGAAAAAGTATCGTTTTTTACTACATCAGCATATGAATGTCTGATTACTTCTTCCAGCTCCTTTCTTATGAGAACAGACAGAGTAGTCACAAGCAAACCTAAAATTATATACAAAGCATTTTTTACAGAAAAAGGAAAACCCGTAAAAGGCATAACTGCTATAAAAAGACCTAGAGCAAATATTGTTGAAATTTTTATCATAAAACTATATTAGCACAATTATAAATTAAAATAAATCCGCACACTAAATCTATCATTGTGTTTTTGTTGCTAGGAGATATCAGTAAAACATAGTTTATTTTTATCAAATAAAAATAATTATTTTAAATATAATGAACACAATGCAACGATGGTAGAGTTAGTGTGCGGAAATTGCTTACTTTTGGCTAATGAGCACTACAAACTCACCCCTGATTTTATCTTGATTTTCCAAAAAATATTTTTCTACCTCGCTTGGACTACCAGAAACAACTTGTTCATAGATTTTTGATATTTCTCTTGCAATTATCACTTTTCTTTCGCCTATATATTTTTTTAACGAATTGAGAGTTTTCATTATTCTATGAGGAGATTCGTAAAAAACAACAGTCCTTTTCATTTCAGAGATTTCTTTAAATAAAGTTTCTCTGCCTTTTTTATGTGGCAAAAAACCCAGAAAAACAAACTCTGATGCTGGAAGTCCGGAAACAGAAAGGGCGGAGGTCAAAGCGCTTGGGCCTGGAATAGCAATTATTTCGAGCCCGGTAAATGTCTCACGAATTTTTGAAACCAAAACAGAGCCAGGATCAGAAATGGTTGGAGTACCTGCATCCGAAACCAAAGCTAGAGTTTTTCCCTCGAGAATCAATTCCAAAATTTTATCAATTTTTGAAATTTTACTTTGAGAATGATAGCTCATCGTCGGCTTCTTAATTCCGTATTTATTCAATAGATTTATTGTAACCCTTGTATCTTCACAAAGAATCAAATCAGCTTCATTTAAAATCCTAATCGCTCTGTAAGTGATATCTTCAAGATTCCCTATTGGTGTAGCTATTACGTAAAACCGGGTAGTAGATTTTGGCATTAAAAATGTTTTTTCTTGTTGATAATTCATATAGTTTTGGCTTAATACATCACTATTTCCAGTAATGTTAATCTAGGCATATTTTTAAAAACAATGCCAAAATTCACTACCCGGTAAAATTTTGTCATCCCGTACGAAATAGGACGCGGACGAAACAAGAGTTTTGTCATATGTCCTATTTAAATTAAATTAATAAATAAACCCTTATATCCCATACCCATTCGCGTCCGCGATTTCGTACGGGAGCATAAGATTATATTACATCTTTTATAAAAAAATACTAACAATTAAATCGGAGTCCGGTTTTGAGAAAAGTAAATAAAAAAACCCGACAGTTGTTACACCATCGGGTTGAGACTTTTATTTATTTCGGATAAATACACAAGTTTTTACATTTAAGGCTCTACTATTATTACAGACATCTGAGAAAATATTGATATCTGTTCATAATTTTCCAGCATTGATTTCTTTTCAGCTTCAATAAGTTTGATCTTATTACTCTTATTGAACTCCTCAAGATAGGCTTTGGCTGCCAGGGGATATTTATTTATAAGATTAACTATTTTTGTCCGCCTTCTATTGGCAGCACCTTTAGTTTCTCCCTTCAGTCTTAAATATCTGGGAATTTCTCCTTCTAAGAGATTCCCCTTGGTCAATTCCACAGTTAAACCATCATTAGAGACAAACATGCCTTCA
>CAZLRP010000020.1:0-11218 GCA_964562105.1 uncultured Candidatus Saccharibacteria bacterium | reverse complement strand
ATTTATTAATTAATAAATTAAAAACATGTCAAACGCATACTCTTGGTACTCAACATTAATCAAACCATCATTCGCGCCACCAGCGTGGCTTTTTGGTCCGGCATGGACAGTTTTATACATTCTGATAGCGATATCTTTCGGATATGTTTTTTATATGTTTTTAAAGAAGAGAATATCTACAAAAATTGTTATTCCGTTTGCTTTAAACATAATTTTTAACATAATATTTACTCCTATTCAGTTTGGACTACAAAACAATTATTTAGCTGCGATAGATATTCTTTTGGTTCTAGTGACTATTATTTGGTTTATGAAATCTATCTGGCCGATTAAAAAATGGGTTGTCTATATAAATATTCCATATTTGCTCTGGGTTTCTTTTGCCACTGTTTTACAACTCAGTGTAACTTGGCTCAATAGATAATATGCGCGTTTGGGATATACATCCAAAATGTTTATGCAGAAAACACTTACTTGCGGAGCACAGAGAACTTCATGGACTTTGGAATATACTCACAAAACATGGTGGCAAGGGAGGATATTCTCATCATCCTGAAACTTTGCGTTGGGTTGGTAAAACTAGAGCTTTATATAATAGACACGAAGCGCTTGTGAAGGAATTTGAAAAACGAGGTTATAAACACCACACACTGCTTGATAAAAAGCTCGCGAAGGGAAGCACTAAACAAAATGTATTTATCAATATATTAAAAGAACAGAAAATTTTACTTAAGAATAAACCCTGCGAATGCCCGGTTAATTAAAATGATCTAGTTTGAGTTATTTGTAAAAATGAGACTTCTGTTTTTTTAGATAACAATTTTATCACTATAAGTTTTAAATTGGTTTTTGAAATTTTTCCAGTATAATAGAACTCATGGAGAAATTAATTTTTTTAGATACAGAAACAACAGGGAATGAGCTCGGCAAAGACAGACTTTGCCAGGTTTGCTATAAAAACGCCTGTGAAGTAAAAGTCGGTTATTTTAAGCCGCCACTGCCAATGTCTGTGAAGTCCACGAGTATCACACACATCACAAACAAGATGCTTGAAGACAAAGAATGTTTTGAAGGGAGCGAAATGCAGAAAGAATTGAAAAAACTTTTAAAAGATGGAATTCTCGTGGCCCACAATGCAAAGTTTGATATTGCAATGCTTGAAGCGGAAGGAATCAAAGTGCCGAAATTCATCTGCACCTTGCGAGTGGCGCGATATATGGACAAGGAAAATAAAATTCCGGAATACAATTTGCAATTTCTAAGATACTATTTAGATCTGAATGTAGAAGCTCATGCTCATGATGCAGAAGATGATGTGAAAGTGCTTCATGCACTTTTTGGCAGACTATTTGACAAAGTAAAAGAAGAAGCGAAGAGTGAGGAAATGACGATAGAAAAAATGGTAGAAATTTCTTCAACACCGACTTTATTTAATAAATTCAATTTTGGAAAACATAAAGATGAAAAAATTGAAAATGTACTAAAGACTGACAAAAGGTATTTGGAGTGGCTTTTGAGCGAAAAACTCAAGAACGAAGCGGGGGATGAGGATTGGATCTATACTTTAAGCCATTATTTGGGGAAATAGGGTGTTGATAACCTTGACATTAAATATTTTCTATGATAAGATAGAGGTAGGAGTACCTATTTCAATAGAAAGGGGGATTGTAAAATGAAAATTCCTAAAAAATTTGAAGGAATCATTAAGTCTTTTCTTAAAAATAAGAATAGACTGGAAAAAAGGAGAAGAGGCGTTAGCTTTGAGCATGAAGTAATATCAATGTACTTTGCGAGTGTCAATCATGAACCAAGCTACATAAGCAATCTCCATAAAAAAGAAACCCGGACCTTTGGTTGAATAAACCAAAGTCCGGGTTTTTCTTTTTGAAACAATAAAAATTAAATCTTAGTTTTTATTTTAATGAATGATATAATGTGAGAATGAAAAAGAAATCCATAACAGATACAGATTCAATCGTTAATTTTTTATTTGAAGCCGGGACGCTTGCAAAAACTCCAAGAAGCTGGTCATTTTTTCTTTGGAGTGGAGAACAGAGTATTGCAGAACATATGAATCGCGCAACTTATATCGGTTTTGCTCTCGCACAAATGGCGGGTGACGTAGATGTTTCAAAAGTTTTACAAATGTGCATGTTCCATGATTTTGCGGAAGCAAGAACTTCAGATTTGAATTATGTACATCAAAAATATGTGGAGTCCGATGAGCACAAGGCAACATCAGACCTTGTTGCTACGCTTCCGTTTGGAAATAAAATAGCCATTGTTATAGAAGAATATGAGTCAAGAAAAACAAAAGAATCTTTACTTGCAAAAGACGCCGACAATCTTGAATTTATCCTTTCTTTGAAAGAACAAGTGGATATTGGCAATGAACGTGCAAAAACTTGGATGCCGTCCGCAGTAAAAAGATTAAAAACAAAAGAAGGAAAAATTTTGGGAAGCAAAATAATAAAAACAGATTCGGACAGATGGTGGTTCGATGACAAGGAAGATGACTGGTGGGTTAATAGAAATCAGAAAAATAGAATATAGAATGTAGAATATAGTATAAATTCAAATTAATAATTAAAATTTTGTACTGAAATGGAGATATTTAAAATTTTTGTAACTATAATGGGGATTGCCATGTCGCTTGCATATTATTTGCAAGCTTATACGATTTGGAAAAATAAATCTGCACAAAATGTTTCAATACCGGCGTATATAATTTTTTCTTTAGGAACTCTCACCTGGTTTATTTATGGGATATTACTCCGTGATAGAGCCATTATTTTGAGCTTTGTATTTGGTGTTATAGGCGCTTGGACGGTTCTAGTTTTGACATCTATTTACCGAAATAAGCGATAAGCTTGACAAAAATAGCTATTTTTGCTATTGTTTGAAGGTAAATAAATCTCATTTGAGATTCATCTCACTGATTGGCGTGAGAGTTCGTTCAAAGTCTAAACGTAAAATGAATACCGAATATTTACTTGTCTGCTAAAATCTCCAAATTTCGGCTGCAAATCACTCATCGCTTGTCGACATAGCTTGCTATGCCTTCTCGCGCTTCGTGATTTTCGCACGAAATTTGAATATTTTACCTAGACATTAGACTTTGAACGAACTCTCAGAAAATGTCGCAGAATCCGTGCGACATTTTTACATTTAATAAATACCTATTTTTAAAATAGGTTTAACGAACGGTATTTTACCGTTTTAAACTAATAATATGATGCGTATAGTAAAAAGAAAGATGCCGGCTTTTGATAGATTTGATAATAAAAAGTCTAGAAGGTTTGCAACAAATAATACAAGAATAGATTCCCGTCTTCATGGGAATGACAATTCGGGAAAAACCGAGACAAAACCTCGTGCTGATTTTAGCCATGCTGGTCCTAGCTCAAGGTCTGCTTATTCAAGCAAGCCATCTTTCAACGGACAAAGTAATTCAAGGCCAACCTTTGGCGGTAGCAGATTTTCTCGTGGAAGTGGAAATAGAAGGCCTTCATTTGGCGGAAATAGAGGAAGAAATGGATTTTCAAATTCTCGCAAAAATCCTGGTTTGGATATTCACTTTTCAAAATTTATAAATAAGGCGGTCATCACGGAAGAAGTTGCAAAATTTGTTCCAGAACACCTTTTCAAGGATTTCAATATTGATAACAGGATAAAAGCTAATATTTTTGCGAAAGGTTACAACGAGCCGACTCCTATTCAGGATAAAATAATTCCGCATGTTTTGCGTGGAGCTGATGTTGTGGGAATTGCAAATACTGGAACTGGTAAGACCGCTGCGTTTCTTATTCCGCTTATCAACAAAGTTCTTTTGAATCCCAGAGAAGAAATTCTCGTAGTTGTTCCGACAAGGGAGCTTGCTCAACAAATAGAAGAAGAACTTAAAAGTTTTACTGAAGGTTTGAAAATATATTCAGTGTGTTGCGTGGGAGGAGCACCTATCGGAAGACAAATTTCAATGCTTAGATATTGGAATAATTTTGTAATTGGTACTCCCGGAAGATTAAAAGATTTGGTAAATAGAAAAGTTTTGAATCTCAAACCATTTTCTACCATCGTGCTCGATGAAGCCGACAGAATGCTTGATATGGGATTTATTGCCGATATGAAACTCATAATGTCTCAAATGTCTGCAAAAAGACATACGTTGTTCTTTTCAGCTACTGTGTCTCACGAAGTTGAAAAATTGATTAAAGAATTTTTGAAAGAGCCGGTTACTATATCGGTAAAAACTGGAGATACGTGCAAAAGTGTTGATCAAGATGTTGTAAGAATGTGCGGAAAAGAAAAAATAGATGTTTTACATGAGCTTTTGAACAATCCCGAACTCTCCAAAGTGCTTATTTTTGGAAGAACGAAACATGGTGTAGAAAGACTTTCCAGAACTTTGACTGAAAGGGGATTCAAGGCGGATTCTATTCATGGAGATAAAAATCAAAGCGCGAGACAAAGAGCTCTCGGCAAATTTAAAGATGACCATATCAAGATTCTTGTTGCTACTGATGTTGCTGCTCGTGGTCTGGATATTCCCGATGTAACTCACGTTATAAACTACGATGTTCCAGCTACTTACGATGATTATGTTCACAGAATCGGAAGGACTGGACGTGCGAATAAAAAAGGGAAAGCTTTGACGTTTATTGGGTAAGAAAAATTTTAAAAGCCGTTTCAAGACGGCTTTTAAAATACTAGGTTTTCTTTACGGTATATGTGTCCGCCACCGTGGACACTGAACACAAGTCACATATAATTTTCTGCTGAAAATTTATGCTGACCCCGACTCACTCGCCTACGCTCGCTCCGTCTTTGAAAAGCTCCATGTATTCGCTTTTCAACACTTTGCTCAAATGATTACATTTTTGCAAATCGATCTCCGTTAAAAAAATACAAAAGGACGGTGCGTATAGCGCGCCGTCCTTTTGTTTTGTATTTTACCCACTTGTAAAAATTGTACTTTTATTGTAGCTTATGTTTATAAGTACTTTAAGAATCGAAACCACAAAATTACATTTAGGGAGGTGAGTAAAATGTCTCAAAAAAAGAAAAAAGCGATTATATGTGGAATCAGAATGTACGATAATAAACTGATATTGATTGATGACAAAGGAATTCCCATATCTAAAATGGAAAATCCTTGCAAACCCGGTGAAATGCCCTCAGACGATATTTTGGGTCTGTTGATTTCTACGTATATCAATGATATTCGTATTGGAGAGGCAAAATCATTTGGTAAGTATTTAGCTCGCCGCCTGAACAAAATGTTTTTGATAGTCAAAAAATAAAACTTGGGGAGGTCACAAAAGTTTCAAAGGAGGTGAAAAAAATGCCTGAAAAAATGACCGAGTTTGAAAAAGGAAGGTGGGAGAAAAGTATAAATAAATCTCCGCAAGAATGCGACTGGCATTTACAAGGCGATTGTTATAAAGATCTAAGTGATGCAGGAATACGGTATTGTAATAATGGACACCCTTGTATTAAAAAGCAAAAATGTGAGACATGGGAAGGTTGCAAATACTTCGAAGATGATTAAGAGAGCTAGGAAAAATTTACTTAGCTCTCTTTTTTTATCTTAAGAAACTTAAGGAATTAATGTTATAATTCACCCGTTTATGAATGCGGAAGATTTAAAAAGGGAATTGAGAAGTCTGGCGGATTTTGAAAAGGCAAATCTTTTACAAAGATTTTTTAAGACTGGAAAAGGTCAGTATGGAGAAGGGGATGTGTTTTTTGGAATTATTGTTCCTAACACTAGAAAGGTAGCTAAAAAGTATACAGCACTGTCTCTTTCAGAAATTAAAAAAATATTATATTCAAAAGTTCATGAAGAAAGGCTTTGCGCGCTGCTTATATTGGTGGAGAAGTTTGCCATGGCGAACTTGAGCCAGCGAGAAAAAATTTTTAATTTTTATATTAAAAATGCAAAACAGGCGAATAATTGGGATTTAGTAGACCTTTCTGCTCCTAAAATAGTGGGGGAATATCTGCTCAATAAAGACCCCGAAAAGTCTGCTGACATCGGGGCAAGCATTTTATATAAATTTGCTGTTTCAAAAAATCTTTGGGAAAAAAGGATTGCGATATTATCAACTTTTATGTTTATCAAAAATGGTAAATACGAAGACTCTTTAAAAATTGCGGAGATTTTAATGAATGACAAGCATGATCTTATACATAAAGCCGTTGGTTGGATGTTAAGAGAAGTAGGAAAAAAATCTTTAAAAGATGAAGAAAAATTTTTAAAGAAGCACTACAAAAAAATGCCAAGAACCATGCTTCGTTACGCAATAGAAAAATTTCCAGAAGAAAAAAGAAAAAGATATTTAAAAATTTAATTTAAGAAACTTTAGCCGACAGATTATTTTCTTCAATTGAAAATCTTATAATCTTTCCCGGAACCGCTTCTCCTTTAAGGATGAGATTTGCAACAGCGCCCTCAACAGAATCTTGGATAAATCTATTCATCGGTCTTGCGCCAAATACTTTGTTTGAGCCGTTTTTAACAATATAGTCTATAAGTGCGTCCGATATTTGAAGATTTAATCCTTTTTGTGTCATTCTATCCGAAACTTTTGTAAGCATTATTTTTGCAATGCGTTGCAAATCGTTATTGTCTAACGGTTTAAAAATAATCGTTGAATCAAAACGGTTTATAAGCTCCGGCTTGAACAAACCAGAACCTACTATCTCTGAAATAATTTCATCATGAGCATCTTTGGGATTTTTGCCTGCGCTCACCATAGAGAATATTGTCTCTGATCCCGCATTTGAGGTCGCGATAAAAATAATATTTTTCGTACTGACTTTTTGTCCGGACATATCTGAAAAAAATCCTTCATCCAATATTTGCAAGAAAAGGTTCTGGACATCTTTACTTGTTTTTTCAAACTCATCAAGAAGTACGACTCCATACTGTTTTTCTCTAAGCATGCTCGAAAATACTCCCGGCTTTCCGGTGGCAAAAGATCCGATAAGTTTTTCCATAGCGTCATCAGTCTGGTATTCCGACATATCAAGTCTCATCATGTTATCTTCGCTTCCAAAGAATACATGAGAAAGGGCTTTCGCCGTTTCTGTTTTTCCAACGCCAGTAGGACCAAGAAACAAGAATGAGCCAATTGGCTTGTTTGGATTTCTTACGCCAGTTCTTGCTCTTCTAAGCGAATTGCTCACTGCAATTACTGCATCTTTCTGACCGATAACTCTTTTTCCAATCAAGCTTTCTAGATTTAGTAATTTTTCCTTTTCTGTTGCAGACAATTTATTTTTTGCGGGAATATTTGTTTTTTGCTCTATATATTCTAAAAGCTCATCTTTACCGACAATTTTAATGCCTTTCTTTTTAGCCCATGGGGAAATTTCATACAAAACACTCATTGCTTTGTCTGATGAACTTCCGCTTGAAAAATAATAACTGATGCTACTAGCGCATTCCTGCATGGCTTGGTAAGTAAAAAATATTTTGTAAGATTTTTCCAATGAAAGCGCGTTGGCGTAGATCATTTTTACTATTTCTTCCGCACTGAGTTGTTTTACAAAAACAGTTTCAAATTTATTCATCAAGGCTTTATTGTTTTCTAAATATTGATGAAACTCTGATGAGTTGGCTAAAGCCACAGTTTGCAACGATGAATCTAAAAAGAAAGGTTCTGTAAGACTTACCAAATCGCTCCCTAAACTTTCAGCATATTTGAAAAGTTCGGCAAAGTTGGTGATGACAAGAATGATATTTCCGGCTTTTCTCGCTTCATTAAAAATTTTTACAATTTCATTTTCAAAAGAATTTTTATCTTTACATGCGGATATGAGGAAATTGGCAATGAGCAAAACAGGTTTCTTATTTTGAAGGGGTAGGGCAATCTTTTTGTTTTTGATATTTCTGCACATGCTCCAAACTATCTGTATTTTTTCTAGTCCGGGCTCTCCAACAAGCATTGCGTTTGAACCGAAAGACTTGGATAAAGCGTTTTCAATCTGGCTAATTTCTTCTTCTCTACTAGATAAATATATAGCTTTAGAGTTGACTTCCGGATCATTGATAAGATTTCTACTGTATTTGTCTAATACGAAAGTTTTTCCGAAAGACCAATCTTCGGCGATGCTTTTTTTTGCCGCCAAAGCTTCAGGTCTCCACCATTCGGCATCATATTCTTTAGTTTCTATTTCATATATAACCCAGTCTATAGCGCCGAATAATTCTTTGTCAGTTATGCCTCTGTTGTTTAAAAATTTAACAAAATCTAGTTTTTCGGAGTACAGATATTCGACTATGTCTTTTATTTTTAATATTCTATCTTTTGGCTCCGGCACTTTTTCATCGGAGTTAATTTTTTGAGAATAATAAAAAACTTTTGCATCTTTCATGTCTATATTCAATCTTAATAATACCAATTTTCCTATCTTTGAATCAATAAAACCGTGTAAAATATCCGTTTTTCTGCCCGCATAAAGAATTCTTCCTGCAGAAAAAGTGTAAAACTCATCTTTGTTGTACTTATTTTCTGTTATTTTTTCAAAATAATATGTGGAAGAAAAGTAAAAGCTTGCCAGCTTGGAATAAATAATAATTCCTATGTTAAATAAAATTAATCCGAAGATTCTTGATACAAGATTGTAGGAATCTGCGAAATTTTTTAACTTAATAAAAACCTGATGATCTTTTGCAAAATAGAAAAAAATCAAAACACAGACCAGCGTTATTATTATGATTTCGGAAATTTTTGACAATCTTTTTCTAAAATCCTCAGAGATCAAGGATTCTGTTGCCAAGACATTGTATATGGAGCTTTGTTTCAAATAATCGTATATATTCATCCCAGTACAAAATTTTAATTAGTTGATAATTTCGACATTTTTTGATTATATAATTTCTTTCCTATCTTTTTCTTTGAGTAATTTAAGTGAATTTTTAACGGGACAAGTATTTTTACATTGTTGAAATTAGGAAAATATTATCAATACCAAGCCGTATATTATCAGAGTAATTATTATTACAGGCGAAACAATCCATATTAAGAAAATAAAAGGAAGAAGCAATAGAAAAGCGATACAACAGGCGAGTCCTATGATTATGATTATTGATCTTAAAATCATGCCGACAATTCTCATGATCATATTTGCAAGAAAAGTAAATATAAAAGCTTGCAAATCAAAATTTTTCGGATAGCTGTCTGACATTCTTCTCCAAGGCGAAAAGAAACTGCCAAAAAGAGTTTTTATAGAGAAGAAATTAAATAAAAAGACCAGAATATTTTTCCAAAAAGAGAAAATGGTTATAAAAGCTTTGGTATAATGCCATTTCAGATAGCCAAGAAAGGTCGTTAAAAATTTCATGTGTTTACCCGAGAAAATTTTTGCTGATGAAAATGTGTTGATGTTATATGATTGCGAAGTTTTTATGCACAGAAGCACCTTTAAAAAGATACATCAGTTTACTTCTCATTTTCAACACGTCAGCAAAAACTTTAACGGGTTAATTATAACACTCACAAAAGGTTTTGGGAATAAAAATTTACTCCAAATTTTTTGTAGCGTTTGTGTTTATGTTGTATAATATGAAAGTATTATGATTTTGAAAAATAGAAGAAGTATAAAAATATTGGTAATATCTCTGGTTTTTTTTGGAGCAGCTTTTTTCTGTAATGTAGCAGAAGCCAATGCTTTTACTGAAGGTATTTCAAACATATTCAACTTCATCAATAAAAATATTATAGGACAAATAAAGAAAGATTATTGCAAAAATTATGTTTTATATGTTTCAAACGGCGAATGGAAAAGCGGAGAATTAAGAACAAAACTTGGAAAAAAAGTTTGCGCGTCCATAATCACTCCAATATCTTCGCAGGCTTCAACCGGAAATTCTACAGTATCAAAAATAGAAACTCCCAATAATTATTCCGTAAATAATCCTATACCGAGTATTTATTTTTGGAGATCAAATACAGGCAGTGTAGATTTGGATGCAAGCAAAATAATTAATTTTACAAACATAGCAAGGAAAAATAATGATTCAGCTCTCGTTAATTTAAAAGAAAATAGTCTTTTAAAAAATATGGCTAAGATTAGGGTGAAAGATATGTTTGCCAATAGTTATTTTGAACATAATTCTCCAACCGGCGATAATGCATCCAAAGAAGCTGTAAAAAACGGCTATTCATATATTACAATAGGAGAAAATATCGCACTCGGCGACTTTGACGGACCGGATGGTCTTGTCACTGCTTGGATGAATAGTCCGGGACACCGAGCAAATATTTTAAATAAGAATTATACCGAAATAGGCGTATATGCAGAACGGGGAACCTATGAAGGTCAAAAAGTATGGATAGTGGCGCAAATTTTTGGCAAACCTCTTTCGGGATGCAACGAACCAGATACGATTTTAAAAGACAATATTTATCAAAAAGAAACTTTGGCAGATGATATGTTGGCCAATATTAATAAAATTGATGCAGAATTACAAACTCTTGATACTCGGGATACGAAAACGTACAATTCAAAAGTTGCAGAAAGAAATGATTTAACGGAACTTTATAATAATCTTAATTTAGAAATTAAAAGTCTGGTAGCAAAATATAATAAGGAAGTCGCAGCATTTAACTTGTGTATCAAAGTCATATGATCCCGTACGAAATAAAATGATATTTTACACTTATATATTGAAAAGTAGGAAAAATGATAATATGTATACAGGTTATACTAATGATTTACGGAAACGTTTTAAACAACACAATGATAATCTAAATGGATATACAAAAGGACGAGGTCCATTTCAATTAATTTATTATGAAGCATGTATGAATGAAGATGATGCAAGAGCGAGAGAAAAATATTTGAAATCAGGAAAGGGCAAGCGCTACATTAAGTTGCGTTTAAAGCGTTTCCTATTTCGTACGGGATGATTTTAACTCCACATGCTATTGTAGGCGCTGTTTTGGCCAATATATTTCCCAGTGACCCAGCTTTAGGTTTTGGATTGGCGTTTATCAGCCACTATGCTTTAGATGTATTACCTCATACAGATTACAACATAGATAATTTTATGAATAATGAAAGCAAAACCGTAAAATCTATTTTTACGAATGCTGGATCAGCACTGCATTTTTTATTTATCGTAATAGATTTTATTATTGCCTTATTTTTGTGTTTTCTTTTTTTTGTTAGGGACGAAAGAAGTTTACTGCTGACGCTTATAGGTATAATC
>CAZLRP010000019.1:0-13645 GCA_964562105.1 uncultured Candidatus Saccharibacteria bacterium | reverse complement strand
CCAAAGAGTTGTTGATTCTAGATATTTTGGCAATTCCGTAAGAAAAGAAGTGGCTTCATCCAATACTGGAGGAACCAAGAAAAAAATAAGCCCCACAAAAACACCAAACAATCCTAAATAAGAAATTATCGCGGCAAGAAGCCTGTTGATTTTATATTTTTTAAACCAAGATATTAATGGTTCCATTCCAGAAGCTATTATTACTGCCACCAAAACCACCAAAACCACATCTTTTATAAAATACAAAAACCAAATCAGCAAAATAAGACCAATCCCCTTGAAAATGGAACTTGGAGTGATATTTATATTTACTGATTTATGTTCATTTTCCATTTCGTACAAAAACAGGAAACGGACAAACAATATATCTCGCCCGTTCCAATTTGAGTTAAAGCTTATAAATTAATCCACACGCTTTCGATTTTGCCTACATTTGCTATCTCATGCAAGCACCGCCAGAGAGATTATAGCATTTAGCATACCAGTCTACAAATAATTAATTTGAAACTGATTTTTGTTTAATATTGCATTTAAGTATGATAAAATACATATCAAATATAATGAAATTAGCTAATAAACGCAATGGGGGTTTTTCTTTGGTAGAAGGTTTATTGAGTGCCTCAATTTTTGTAATACTCGCTATGTCAGCGTATGGAACAGTAACTAATATACTAAAAGGAATCGGCTCTTATAGAGGAAACATTATTGCTTCAACGTTTGCAGATCAATATATGGAAATTGTGCGAAATATGCCGTATTCACAAATCGGTTCCCTTTCCGGAAATCCGCACGGAGATCTTCCGGATTTTACCAATGCGATTGAAACTGTCATTGATGGCGTTACTTACAAAATATATTACGTTGTAAATTACATAGATGACCCATCTGACGGTACGGTTTTAGAAGAAACAGACCCAGCACCAAATGACTACAAACAAGTAAAAATGTATGTTGCGAATGTAGCTACAGGAAAAACAAGTAGTTTTTTAACGAACATAGCTCCGAAAAGTTTAGAGGGATTAGCTGATGGAGGAGCTCTCTATATAAAAGTTTTTGATTCTGTCGGTCAACCGATACCTAACGCAATCATACATATAACAAATGCAACCACAAGTATAAACCTAACAAGAACAGCTGATGCAAATGGAAATTGGGTTGAAGTCGGCCTGCCAACGAGCGCAAATAGCTATCATATAGTAGTAACAAAAAATGGATACTCAACAGATCAAACATATCCAATCACCATTCAAAATCCCAACCCGATCAAATCAGATTCTACAATTTCCAACGGCGAAATAACATTGGTAAGTTTCTCTATAGACAGACTTAGTGACCTAACCATCAATACCCTTAACCAGTATTGCAGTCCGATATCGGACATAAATATGAAAGTTCAGGGATCAAAACTTGTCGGCATTAACCCCAATGTACTTAAGTTTGACAACTCATATACTTCAAACTCCGATGGTAAAATCACATTACAAGAGATAGAATGGGATAATTACACCCCAACCTCAACAAATCTAACTTACACTATATACGGCTCTTCTCCTATTCAACAAATTAATATTTTACCAGACACCTCTCAAAATTTTACTTTTATATTGGGACCAGAGACAAACAACAATCTTCTCGTCATAGTAAAAGATTCAATCACACAAAATCCCGTGGAGGGGGCAAAAGTTGAAATCTCAAGCACTATCGCAGACTTTGATGATTATAAATTTACTGGTGGCAGTGTCTGGGACCAAGAATCATGGGCTGGCGGAAGCGGTCAAACAAACTGGACTGACCAAACCAAATATTTTGAAGGCTCTAATGTTAGTACAAATGAAATACCGGAGGCATTGAGATTGATTAGCTATGACGGAGGTCTTACATATATGCCTTCTGGATACATTATTTCTTCAACTTTTGATACGGGAGCAACATCAAGTACTTTTACAAACATAGATTGGCAACCGGCTTCACAAAACGCAACTACTTCGGTTAAATTCCAAATCGCTACTAACAATGATAATGCGACATGGAATTTTGTAGGGCCCGATGGAACTTCCGATACTTATTATACTGTGCCCGGAACAACCATAAATAGCGGCGCTAAACGTTATATCCGCTATAAAATATTACTTGAAACTTCTGATATAACAAAAACCCCGGCAATAACAAATGTTAATATAAATTATGTATCGGGATGTTTTACTCCCGGCCAAGTCATATTTACCAGTTTGCAGATTGCAAATGACTATGAAATAAAAATTACAAAAAGCGGATATGCGGATCAAACCCTTAGTAATCTGGAAATAGATCAAGATAATCCAAACCTTGAAATATTGTTAAGCCATTAAAATAATGAAAAAGCTATTTTTTATATCGATTTTTAAACGGGGCAAAAAAAACACAACACCAAAGTTAATGTGTGGGTTTATCCACGCACTAAATTTACTCTTAAAATTTATAGAAACATCTACTATAAGTATTTATCATATAATTAGCCGCCGTGTATTATTTGTTAATAAAAAAAGAGTAAAATTAGTGCATGGATTTACCCTTATTGAAACAATGGTAACGATTTTTATTTTTACAATTTTAGCTTTGGGAGCTTCCGCTTTAATGAAAAATATTATTATTGATTCAAAACAAGAATTACTATCATTGGACAATGCCGATCGAGCAAGGTTAGTAGCCTTTAATTTTACAAATGAATTACGTTCTGCTTCGGTAGGAGTTGATGGCTCTTATCCAATAACTCAAGCCAGTAGCAGTCAGATTATTTTTTATTCAAGTTATGGAAATAGCACAGGATTGGTCAATCGAATTCGTTATTTTATTTCCGGAACGGAACTTAAAAAAGGAGTCGTAACGCCTTCTGGCAATCCCCTATCATACAGCGCATCTCCTGAAATTATAAAAACAATCGGAACGGGAATAAATAATATGAGTACGCCCCTCTTCTATTATTACGACAGCAGTTATGATGGAGATTCTTCTCCTCTGAACCAGCCAGTGAATATACCCTCTATTAAATATGTAAGAATAAATATGATAATCTTGAAGCTAAGTTCAAGAAACTCTACAAGCACTTTTGTAATTAACACGGGTTCTTCAATTAGAAATTTAAAAACCAATTTGGGAAATTAAAATAAATATACGAATTTACGAATGTTACTAATAATATGAATGGCTACGAATAAATAAAAATGTTTAAAAAAATAATAAAAAATAATAATGGAGGACTCTGCTTTCCAAATCCACTGCAGTCCGCGTCAAGTCCGCGTCAAGTCCACATCAAGTCCGCATTGGGAGGGTATACCCGCACACTAACTTTGGCGTCGTTGCTCAGTGTTTTTAGAAAAAGTTATACTATGAGGTTGTCTTTATACAAAAGTCTATCTTTCCACAATCTTAGCGCTAAGCAACAAAACACAACGCCAAAGTTAGTGCGCGGGTATACTCTTGTCTATTTATTGATTATCGTTTTTCTTTTTTCTATGATGATACTTCCGATTACAGATTTATTATTTACCGTAAATAAAGTGATTAAATCCAGCATATTAAAAGAACAGGCATTACAAATTGCAGAGGCGGGTATAGATTATTATCAATGGCATCTTGCCCATTTTCCAACCGATTATCAAGATGGGGCAAGTACCACTGGCCCATATATACACGATTATATTGACTTTGATACTCAAGAAAATATAGGCCAATTTAGCCTAGAAATCACACCACCGGCAGTCGGCTCAACAATCGTCACTATAAAGTCCACTGGTTATACAACTGATAATCCAAATATCAAAAGAATTATTACAGTAAAATATGGCATACCCTCATTAGCTAAATATTCAATATTAAACAATGGACCAGTTTGGATTTATTACTCTCCTTCAGTATTCAGTGGACAAGTTCAGTCGAATAACGGCATACGTTTTGATGTAATCGGCAATGCTCCTATCTCGTCCGCAAAAACAACTTATACTTGCCCGGACTGGCAAGATTGTCCTTCGGGAACTATGCCAGGAGTTTGGGGATCTGGAAACTCAAGTTTTTGGCAATATCCGGTACCAGCAATTGATTTTTCCTCTTTCACTTCTAATCTAAAAGATATAAAGGATCTAGCAGATAGCGATGGAATTTATCTGACACCCTCAAATGCCTACGGTTATTCCCTTGTATTCAATAATGATGGCACTTTGGACATTTATAAGGTTACTAGTTTACGAAATAACCCAGCAGGAGGAACATACGATGTAGATATGAATTGGGTCGCCAAAAATCAGAAAACGGATTATAATGGGCGATCTATTCAGTATGATAACGAACCAATTCCATCAAATGGTCTTATTTATATAGAAGACCATACATGGATTGAAGGCACCGTAGAAGGTAGAGTGACTGTGGCAGCCGCAAAGCTACCATACAATTCAGCAACCGCCCCTACCATATATATTCCAAACAATATTGTCTATAAAGAAAAAGATGGATCGGATGTTCTGGGAATAATTGGGCAAAAAGATATTATACCGACTTATTATGCTCCAAACAATTTGGAGGTTGATGCAGCGGTAATCTCACAAAATAGCAGTTTTCAGTTTTTTTATTATAACGGAAATATAAAAAACAACCTCAATATTTACGGTGCAATAATTGAGTTTGGTTGGTGGTTTGATAATTTTGTCTGGACAAGCGGTATCAACACCAATGTTTTGGCTGGCTATCCCCATTCTTATTATAATTATGACAGCAATCTTTTATACAGTCCGCCTCCGAGCTTTCCTTTTTCCACTTCCGGCTATGAGCAAATAAGTTGGGTTAGCAATTGATAAAAAAGATTTTAACGCAAAAAGACTATGTTTAAATTTTTAAAAACATCATTCATAACACTTTTGATTAGTTTCGCTTTCACAATAAATTCTTACGCTATTATATTGGAAAATTTGCCTACCGACAGCAATTCCGTACAGCCGGTGCCGGCAAGTATTATTTCTAATATGTCAAAAAGTTTTGATATTTCCGTTTATAACTTTAATTATGAGAATCAAAATTTTGGGGATACTTCTTCAGCCGATGAATCCGATATTTCCAATTCAGAAATAGAAACCAATCAAAATAATATAAGCGACCAAATTACGAGTCACAACTTTTGGTACTGGTTTGCCACTTTTATTATTATCACATTTATCCTTTTTTGGATTATCAGAAGAATAAAACAAAACTAGAAATACAATTTTGTACTTTTTATATTTACTTGGATTTTATTTTTAAACTTCAATTGTGATTTTTCTAGATTGAATCAGTCAAAGAATAAATCGGTTTGATAATAGCTAATACAAACAACGCTACAGCAATACCCAAAACTACCATAAGAACAGGCTCAATTATTGTTGACATATTTTTTGTTTTTTGGTCCACAGACTCTTCGTAATAAATAGCTACTTCCATAAGCATGGCAGGAAGTTTTCCAGTTTCTTCGCCCACCACCGTCATTTCGGCAACAAATACAGGACATAACTTTGTATTTTCCATAAAAACACCGGACATAGCACTACCTTTCTCCACTGTATTTATAGCAGTAGTTAGAAGGTTTTTGAAATATCCATTTTGCACAACATCTCTTGTAATAGAAATAGCTTCTGCATAAGGAACTCCTGAAGATAGGAGCGATGAGATTGTTCTTGTAATTCGGGCTGAATTTGTCTCCTTTACAAGTCCGCTGATAACAGGAAGTTTTAAAATTATAAAATCAAAAAACTTTTTTCCAATTTTTGAACGTAAAAATAAATAAAAAATAACAAATACCGATATAAGTCCGATAAGGGTTATTATGAAATTATTTTTCAAGAAATCACTTGTGTTGATTAGAATCTTAGTAAGCAGAGGTAATTGTATGTTTAAATCTTTAAAGGTGGCGGTTATGCTTGGAACAACAAAAACCATCATGAGCACTCCTATAACGAGCATTACGGAAAGAATAACCCCAGGATATATCATAGCTCCCTTTACTTTTTTCTTGAGTTTATAGCTTTCTTCCATTTGGCTAGCCACAATCTGCAAAGATTCGGATAATTTACCGGACTCCTCTCCTGCTTTCACCATAGATGTAAATAATTTAGGAAACACATCAGGATACAAAGAACAAGCCTCACTCAAAGGCCTACCTTTTCTAATTTCCGCCTCAAGCGATTCAATAATTTTTTTAAATCTCTTATTAGTGATTTGTTTTTCTAAAATATTGAGTCCTTTCGCAAGAGATAATCCGGCTTTTATCATAGAACCCAAATTTTTAGCAAAAATTATTTTTTGATGTTCCGGTACAGAATTCAAAAAAGGAATAACGACTTCAAACTTAGGTTTTGTTATTTCAATGGCCGATATAAGCGTATCCCCCTCCGCTTTTAGTTCTTCATACAAAGTAAACTTATCGTTGGATTCTTTTATTCCATCATATTTGCTTCCATCACTTTTTACCGCTTTAAATTTAAATTTCATATGATACGAATATACAAATTATGCGAATAATACAAATGGCTACAAATAAATACTTTGCTTAAATTTTTTATTTTTTTCATTTTGATTTTTGAATTATTCGTAACCATTTGTATCATTCGTTCTATTCGTTAATTCGTATGTTTTATTTCATACATCATTACTCAGTAACCACGCGTAAAACTTCTTCTATCGTAGTCAGCCCCATCACACATTTGAATATTCCATCTTCAATCATAGACAACATGCCCTCTTTTTTAGCCTGAGCTTCTATTTCTTGCGAAGTAGACCCTTTCATTACGAGATCTTTTATAGTTGGGGTCATTTTCAGTATTTCATGAATACCAATTCTCCCTGCGTAACCTTCTTTTGCTTCTGGGGTCGCTTTTACCTTATAAAAATAAATGGAATTCCAATCATCCTTACTGCCGACTATTTTTTCTAATTTTAATGCGTCTAAAACCCTATCTAGATCTACAATTTTTGCCAGAGATGCCAGTTCTGCCTTTGATAAAATATATCTTTCTTTATCTTTTGTAAGTTTTCTGATAAGTCTCTGCGCTAAAATAATATTGATAGTAGATACAAGAAGAAAAGTTTCTATTTTCATATCCATAAGTCTTGGTATAGCGCCGGCAGCAGAGTTTGTGTGTAAGGTTGAAAGCACTACATGTCCTGTAAGAGAAGCATTGACTGCGAGAGACGCCGTTTCATTGTCTCTGATTTCTCCAACCATGATGATATCCGGATCTTGTCTGACCAAAGATCTGAGCCCATTTGCAAATGTAAAACCAATTTCTGGTTTAACTTGGGTTTGATTTATTCTGGCCACTTGATACTCAATAGGGTCTTCGATAGTAGCAATATTCACATCAACAGAATTTAATAATTCCAATATTGTATAAAGAGTGGTTGTTTTACCAGAACCTGTAGGACCTGTTGTTAGAATCATTCCATTGGCTTGCTTCATCGCTTCGTAAATTCTTTCCAAATTTACTCCATGGAAACCCATGGACTCCAAAGAATATGACCCGACATTTTCTCTTAAAAGACGCATGACGGTTTTTTCTCCAAAATATGTTGGAATAATAGAAACCCTGAAAGAAACTTTTTCATCGTTTATATCAATATTAAACCTTCCATCTTGGGGCAATCTTTTTTCGTCAAGTTTTAAATTTGAAAGAACTTTGATTCTGGCCGTAATGCTTGTAGCCGCAATTTTTGGCAAGATCATAGCATCATGCAACAACCCATCAATTCTATACCTGACAAGAACATTATCCTCCATGCATTCTATGTGTATATCAGAGGCATTTTGTATTGCAGCGTGCTTAAGAAGTGTTTCTACAATGCGAACGACAGGAAGATCCTCTGCCATCTTTTTTAGTGATTCTTCGGTAACTTCTTCCTTTAATCCTATTTCCAAACTACCAGAGTCTTTAAGATTCTGAACATCTTTCTGCATTAAGTCTCCGAATTCTGCTTTTAAACTTTTTTGATATTGAAGAATCGCCCCCTTCATAGAGGTAGAATCAGTAAGCCTTGGCAAAATCTTCAACCCTACTTTCTTTTTTATAAATTCAATAGTTGATAAGTTTTGAATATCTAACATTGCAACCTCAAGAGAGTCCTCATTTTTTTTAAAAGCTATTATATTATTTTTTCTAGCAAGGGGTTCAGGTATTAAAGAAAGAACTGCCAAGTCTATTTTTTGATTTTTCAAATCAACAAAAGGAATACCGAGCACATAAGCCTGAGCCCTATTTAAATCATCTTCTGAGATTTTTCCTTGACTGATCAAAACTCTTTCAGGAGAATCTTTCAGATTATCCTTTTTGACAAGTTTTTCAATATCATCATATTCAGTCTTTGTAACAAGACCCGTGTCCATCAAAAAATCTTTAAGTTGTTTACTTTCCAGTATCATTGCTGACACAATTATATCAGAAAATAATTAAGTGGAACAGTATTTGAAAATAAAAAGAGAGGTTTCCGCAAAGCGGAAACCCCTCTTTTTATTTTTTATATCTCGGTATTCGTCCCCGGATCCAATTTCATTGTCGTGGTTGTAGAACAAACCGACTCAAACGGTAGGCCGTCTACGCGAGTTCCTGTTGTTTTTGCATTGATAATCTTTGGACCAACAGTTGTATAAATTTTACTCAACGTAAGCGATTCGCCGGTATTCGTTTTAGAAAGATCTGTCCCACTCCATTCTGTGTTAGTAATTGTCGCTCCAGAAGCGTTGATGAGACTTACTGTCCACTTTGTATTTTTGTTTACATACATATTTCCACCTGTCTGAAAGCCAGTACAAGTTGATTTTATCGCTGGAGGTTTGCTTGTAACCGTCTTTGTAACTGATCCCCCTGGACCCGTACATACTAATGTAAAGTCAACGCCGGCCGGCAGGTCTTCATCATAATAATTTCCAGATGTTTCAGTAGAAATAATTGTTCCATTTTCATCTGTCAGAGTACACATATCACCCGGAGTAATATCCTCCCAAATAATTTCTGATGGATTGGAAATCAAAGACGTATTTGGTGGAGGAAGAATTGTTACAGTTACAGATTTATTCGCTGAATTGCCATTGTTAACACAATTGGCAGTAAAGGTTGTGTCGGAATTAAGATTTCCCGAAGATTTGGAGCCGGAAACGCCTGTGGCAAACGCTACTCCGTCTTTTGTTATAGTACAAGAATTAGCACCGGATGAATTCCAAGAAATGGTTGAGGAATGCCCTGAAGCGACAGCTAGAGGAGTCGCATTTAGAGTTATATCAGGAGCACTAGGCGTACAAGATTGAGTTAAGACTGGAGTTCCGCCAGAACAATTTACGGGCAAAGGATCAGAAGCGGTTCTTGTTTGCGTTCCGTCTATTGGTGAACAAGTACTCCAAGGAGAATATGTCCATGAAGTACAAACTGGACATGGTTGACTCAATACAGGAGTCCCACCAGAACAACCAGCCGGCGAAGGATTAGAAGCGGTTCTTTCTTGTGTATTGTTTGCTAAACAATTACCCCAAGGAGAATATGTCCACGAAGTACAAGCCTGAGGAGTTACTGATACTGTAGTCCAAGCAAGCGGACTACGACCGTTGCCAACGCAAAAGAGCGCAAAAGTAGTATTCATTGTTAGATTACCAGAAGAAAAACTGCCGCTACTTGTGTAATGCCACGTACCTGAAGGGATGGGACTACCGCTAGTTGTATATGTATATTGCATATTAGCATATTCACAATATGCATAATTAGTTGCAGTCCAATTAACATTGGTGGACCCGCCATATGGGACAAGATTAGGGGAAGCAGAAAAAGAAGTAATGACAGGACGAATAACCGGTAATGTTAAGTAACTGGTTCTAGTGCCTCCAGTACCAGTGCAAGAAAGTGAAAAAGTGGTATCTGAATTTAGAATACCTGAAGAAAAACTTCCGCTACTTACATATTTAGACCAAAATCTAGTACTGCCGTTACCGCTGGCTGTACAACCTCCATCGTGATTACCGGTCACTGTCCAAGAAAGAGTTGAGGTTTGATGATAAGGAACAGGATTAGGAGAAGCAAAAAAAGTAATTCCTGGAGCAGGAACAGAAGGAATTGGTGCTGATGGCGGAACAGGATTACATGTTCCTGATGGAGAGCAACCATAATCACAATACTCGGTAGATACAGTGCAAGAATCTGGCGCATATGTGCAATTTTGTCCAACAGAATTGCAACTGACAGTTGTATCTCCATAATAAGTAGTATTTATAACTCCCGGCATCGGGTCAGGACAATCTATGCCGTACGAACTTCCACAATGCAACGATTGCCAAGTTATTGGGATACAAGACACAACTGGAGTGCATTGACCAGTATAATTAATACCGTAAGGCAAAGCTCTACAACTATTAATAATACATTCTGGAGCAGCTGCAAGAGAAACTTTACTTAAACCCAAAAATGAAACTGCAAATATAAAAATAAACACAAGCGCAGTAATTACGGGGGATTTCTTTTTATTTTTATAAATCAAAATACCCGAAGCTAACGCAAGAATTATTAGTATAGAAACAAGAATAATCATATTTTTTATTAAGGTCATTTTTACATTTACAGGCGTTGTGATTTTAAAATCGTTTGAATCAAGCATAGTACCGTTTGAAGAAAGAACGATATTGACTTGCGGATTGGTACAATTTTTTATAATAAGTATTGGCAAATTCATTACTGATTCACCAGACATCTCTTTACTTGATGTAGCGGAACAATTGGAATCTCTACCATCCGATATAATAGCTGTAATTGCACCTGCACCTTCACTCATCTGTGTTGCAAAAATCTGAAGGTTGGCTGTATCCCCTGCTTTATAAGAAGTTTTGTCAAAGACTACATTTTGTATCGTTCCGCTTTGACCCGATATAATATAGTTGAACGAAATCGTATTTGAAATTATTTTAGAATCAGCAGATTTGAGAAAAAATGATAAATTGTAATTCTGAGGATTAAGAGCTTTCGGAAGTGTGAGAACAATGTCGTTGGTTCCTTTTTTAATCGTAATATTTTCTGTCAAACCGCCTGCCACAGATACTATTTCTCCAAATGAAGAATTTTTTCTGGTAATAAAATTCGGCGTAAGTATTGTATCCATCGTTAAGGTACTTGCAACTTTGCATGTCACAATAAAAGTGTCTGTCGGATTGATGGCGACGCCTTGGCTTAGCAGAAATTTTCCAAAATAACATGAGTCGGGAATGATTTGGATGGTGTTTGCCACATTACTTGTGATTTTTATTTCATCGACATAAACAACCCCTAGTATTAACCCGCTTCCATTTTTCACATCCACCCAAAGATGATATGTGCCGATAGAAATTGAATCCGGTATGACATAATCCACAACTTTAGTTGCAGAGGTGTTTTCTCCCAAAGAAATGGTTTCGTCATATACTTTTTCATCAACTAGAGGCTCGCTCTTTGTGAGAATCTGGGTCAATCGCACGGCATATTTTATTTGGGGCTGAGCACCGCTATTATTTGAAATATCAAAAGATATTTTATAATCTCTGCCGGTATTTGAGATTATTTTTGCATTGCTTACATTAACCGTCGCAACAACTGTTCCCTCTGCAGCTGTTTGCGCAACCACGCTATTACAAAAAAGTGTACCGAGCATTAATACTGAAAGGAGTGATATAAATATTTTTCCTGCCCCGCTCGCCTGCACAGGCACGTGTGAATTTTCACTTTGTTTTAAATGTGACATGTGAAGATGTTTATTAAATAGGTTTGTAAATAAAGAACTTGCTGTTCTTATAAAATTCTTTGCGAGGTTCATTTTTATTAAAATAATAATAAAGTTATTAAACAACGACGCGTTATGACAATATAATAACAAATTGTAACAGCAAAGAACAGTGAACAACTTACTTTTTTGTTTAATATACGCCGAAAAATAGTCTTGGCCATTGATTTTTTAGAAAAAAATTCCAAGTTACTGAGATATTACGAGCTCTTGACAAATAACTAAAATATCGTATCATTATAATCAGAAGATATTATTGACTACGTGTCAATAAGTTGTCAAAAAATTAAGGAGGTGGCTATGAAAAAGCTAATTATCTTTGTTTTGATTTTGTTAATTCCTCCTCAGGTGATATTAGCAAAATGGAATACTCCCTATCATTCTATAAACGAAAACAATTTAGAAAGTGTAGCGATGGGACTTCACGGTTCAACAAACGAAAAAACTATGGTAAGAATGGTAACTTACATGGGTAAGAATTATTCTTACTCCTATGACAGAGACCAGTTCAAAATGAATGATTATTGGCAATCTCCCGAAGAAATGTTTCGCAGAAAAAAAGGAGATTGCGAAGATTCGGCTATACTTATGACCGATATCCTACGGCGAAATGGTATTGATAGCGAGGTCTGGTATATAGCCAGCGATCAATACGAGTTAGCACATGCGATATTGGTAACACAGTATAAAGACGGTTGGGCTTATCTTGATAACAGCTATAAAGTCCATCCCTTCCAAACCAAAAAAGAAACGGTCATGGCATATTGGAGGGGACAAGGTGGAACAAGTCTTTACGGCTTACTTAATAATCTCATGGATAAACCCAACACCAGTGAGATGGTTCCAGCGATGCCTGTAAAAATCGTAGGTACCACTTCAAATCGAATAAAGATAGAAGCACACCTTACAGAATGCCAGGGGAACGAAGTGGAATTTTTAATTCCAGCCGACAAAGAGAAATATGCTTCACTTGTCCACAAGGAGGCAATCGGAGTCCTTGCGAAAGTTAACTCTCGTGTTTTGAAAGGCGTAGGATTTTCCTACAGCGAGCACGGATGGTACAGCCCTAGCCGAGAATACAACGATAAAAGGTCTTCCCTTCACCTGCTCTTTTCACATATAGGCGCCAGTTTTTATACAGGTGACTATCAGGGAGTGGACATTGATGTCAATCCCATTTGGGCCAAACAGTTAAAAGTTTATGTTAACATGAGAAATTTCGGCCAAGTATGGGATTACAAAATGGTATTGACGCCAATTAAGTATGTAGAAGGTCAGGTGGAACTGAATGATAAAAACTTAGATTACGGTTTTTATCTGAAATTGTTTGACGAGAGCGATACGGGTACTTTTTTAAGACTCGGTATCACTGACAAGAAAACCTGTACGGTAAATTTGTTCTCTCCAAAGAAAGAAATTTCTATTTCTTTCGGTAGGCCGATGACAGTGTCAATGGCCTACAGATGGTAATAAGTAAAAGCTGTTGTAATTTGTAAATTACAACAGCTTTTTTCTTTTCAAAATAAAATAATTTTTATTTTAGTTTTTCTTCTAAAAGCTTTATTCTATTTTCCAAATTTTTATTTTTTATATCTAATTCCTTAATAGCATTAACTAAAATTGGGGTCAAACGGCCATAATCTATGCCGATTGCATCTTCCCCATTTTGTTCATAATTGACTATTTCGGGCACCACTTTCCCAACTTCTTCAGCAATCATACCCATATCATGCATGCCACCGTGTTCTTTATCCCAATTAAAATATACACCTCTTAATTCTGAGACTTTATCTAAAGCATTGTTAATTGGTTCAATATTGTTTTTCCATCTAATTGATGAGGCCGAACCATAATCTGTCCCTGG
>CAZLRP010000018.1:0-13758 GCA_964562105.1 uncultured Candidatus Saccharibacteria bacterium | reverse complement strand
GAAAGAAGTTTACTGCTGACGCTTATAGGTATAATCGGGGGATTGTTGCCGGATTTTTTTCAATTCTTATATTATAAATACAAAAATCAACCATGGATCTTTTGGCAAAAAATTCATGACAAGTTTAATTTTCACATAAGGAAAAAGGAATTTAATTTATTTTTTGGTATCTTATTTCAGTTTGTTTTACCTATTTGTGTTTTATTAATTTATTTTTTTCTTTAAAGTATAAAAATAGAACGGAAACATAATGCACAATCTCGCATTATATTTCCGTTCTATTTTTATATTTATAAAGACAAAGATTTTAAAAATACTTTTAATTCTTCTCCTTCAATTTTTCTGTACGCATTAGATTTTAATTTTCCCAGCTTTATGTTCATAATTCGTATTCTTTTAAGCGATTCTATAGGAAGAACAAGAGCATCGCACATTCTTCTTATTTGATGTTTTTGACCTTCAGATATTGTGATTGAAAAAGTTTTTCTTGCCCCGTCAAATTCTGAATTTTTATTTGACTTGGAGTCGCCCAACATTTTTGTTTTACATGGAGCTGTGGTGATACCTTCAAGTTCCATTCCTTTTTCCATAACTTTCAGTTGAAAATCTTTTATTGGAGTACGGGTTTTAACGAGATATTCTTTGTCGTGATCATATTTAGGATTTAAAAGCCTGTCTATTATTCTGCCGTCATTTGTAAGAATGATCAGACCTTCGGAATCTTTATCCAGTCTGCCGACAGGGAACACACCTTTCAAACCAACTGATGTGAGAATATCTTGTTCTCCATTTTGCGGACTGTGAGTTATTACGCCTCTTGGTTTATTGTATGCGTAATATACAAAGTTGTGAGAAATTTTTTTTGTAATTTCAACTTTATCTCCTTCCATAACTCTATCTCCAAGAACGGCTTTTCTTCCGTTTATTGTAACTTTTCCGGCAGAAATAATTTTGTCAGCTTCTCTCCGTGTAGAAACCCCTTGCATTGCCAAATATTTGTTTATTCTTATTTCTTTTTTATCTGTCATTATCTGGGACTATAACATTTTCAAAAACAAAAGACTAATTTTACCTATTATATCTAAGGTTAAAAATCAAGAAATCAAGGTTTACCCTTGATTTTTACAAAAAGGTGGGTTTGGCAAAGCCAAACCCACCTTTTTGTTTTCAATTTTAAAATCACAAATCTTTTTAACTAGTCTTCTCTATAAGGAGCTTTTTTGATTATGTCTATTATTTCATCTTCAGAATCAACTATTTTATAAATTTCTGTGTCGGTTATATCTATTGTCTTATTTTCCACAGCTAATCTTTGCTTAAAAAGATCTAAAAATGGCGTCCAAAACTCCTTTCCCACCAAAATTACCGGAGCTTTAGTTATTTTTTTGGTTTGAATCAAATTGACTATTTCAAAAAATTCATTCAATGTGCCAAATCCACCGGGAAAATATATATATGATTCGGCGGCAAATAAAAGCAATGTTTTCCTGGTAAAAAAATACTCGCATTTTACGTATTCTGTCAAATATTTATTAACAGATTGTTCTTTGGGTAGTTCAATTACAAAACCCAAAGAATTGCCTTTTGCCTCATAAGCACCTCTGTTTGCGGCCTCCATTATTCCTGGACCTCCTCCAGAGACCACAGCGTAACCCAATTCTTTGACTATTTTATATGCTAAAGATCTGGCCTTTTTATAATATATATCATCTTCTTTAAATCTAGTAGAACCAAGAATACTTACTGATCTAGGATATTTTTCTATTAAATTATATCCTTTACTAAATTCTTCTTCTGAAATTTCCTCTCTTTTTTTTATAATATCTTTCATTTTTCTACGCGTAATTGTTTTGCTAGCATATTCAACTCCTATTTTATTATCCCCCTTGTCCTTTTTAGAAAATATCGCTGTTAAAAAATTTTTCATATTTGATTTTTTTATATTAAATTATTTTTTTATAAAATGCTTTTCTGAAATTAATTTATCATGGAGCCGATTATAGCATTATTTATAATTTTTTGAAAAGATGGTTTTAAATGCCAGTCAAATTTGACTGGCATTATTTTTTTAAAATTGTTATAATTGCAATTGTATTAGTTAATTATAAATATTATATATGAATAAAAAAACAATTATTGCAGTAGCTATAGCGGTAGTTTTGGTCGCAGTGCTCATGGGAGGAAGTCTAGTAAATGGTTTGTTTACAAATAATAATACTAATCAAGAACAAAATACTACAATGCAACAACAAACATCACAAGTTCAATCGCAAGATATAACAGTAGGTACGGGAGATGTTGCGATAGCCGGAAAAGAAGTCACTGTCAATTACACGGGAGTTTTTCAATCTACAGGACAGAAATTTGACAGTTCTCTAGACAGAGGAGTTCCTTTTTCTTTTACGTTAGGAGCAGGTCAAGTTATAAAAGGTTGGGATATCGGAGTTGAAGGAATGAAAGTCGGCGGAAAGAGAATTCTTGTAATACCTCCTGAACTCGGTTATGGTGCAAGTGATTATGGTCCAATTCCAGGAAATTCCACTTTAGTTTTTGAAGTTGAGTTGTTGGGAGTTAAATAAGATAAAGTTAAAAATATCATGGAAGAAACCCAATATTAAATTAAAAAAATAAGAAAAGCACACCATAAATTTATTATTAAAATAATATAACAATAAAAAGTATAAAAAACAGTCGTTAGAAAATATACAAAAAAAGGACGGCTCGCGAAGCGAGCCGTCCTTTTTGTATTTGTCATTCCCGTGCATACGGGAATCCTGAATTAATTCAACCTAGATTCCCGCATTCGCGAGAATGAAACTCAAAAATATGCTATATTGCTCGCCCGTTAAAATTTTTGTTAATGTTATTGAAAATGTGTGATTTATGCTATTGTATTTCATGCCGAGATTATCATTTTTGTAGTGATTATTTGTATATTTACCAATAACATTTTCATTAGCAAAAATTTTTTCGGGTAAAGATGAGTTCAATTAACTTCAAAATAGAAAAAAGGCTCAAAGGAAAGCTCGGCAGAGCTGGAATTCTTGAGACACCGCACGGGATTATAGAAACTCCTGCTTTTGTCGTGGTTGGGACTAAGGGCACTGTAAAATCTGTTAATCCAGAGCAAGTCCGTGATGCTGGCGCACAAGTTGTTCTTGCAAACACATATCACTTATATCTTCAGCCAGGCGATGAAGCTGTAAAAAAAATGGGCGGGCTAAACAAAATGATGAATTGGTTTGGACCTTCAATGACCGACTCTGGCGGGTTCCAAGTTTTTTCTCTCGGCGCCGCATACAAAAAGGGAATTTCAAAAATTTTACAAGTTACAGATCCGTCGCTTTTGATTCCGGAAAGATTTGATGATTCGGCTGCACCGAGACTTGCAAAAGTTGGGCAAGATGGAGTTTCTTTCACATCGCACCTTGATGGCTCGGTTCACTATATTACTCCAGAAAAATCTATTCAAATTCAGCACAATCTTGGTGCAGATATAATTTTTGCTTTTGATGAATGTACATCGCCTTCCGAGGATTTGAAATATCAGGAAGAAGCTCTAGAGCGAACACATAGTTGGGCAAAACGCTCGCTTAAAGAACATTCCAACATTCTTGAGAATGTTGGAATGTTTAAACCGTCGTTGTTCGGTATTGTGCAGGGTGGAAGGGAAGAATCGCTCAGAAAAAAATCCGCGAAGTTCATGTCTGAACTTCGCGTCCTGCGAAGCCTTGGCGTAGCAGGTGAGGAAGAAGTAGGTTTTGACGGCTTCGGAATTGGCGGTTCTTTTGCAAAAGAAGATATGAGTACGGCCGTGAAATGGGTAAATGAAATTTTGCCACCCGATAAACCAAGGCATCTGCTGGGAATCGGTGAGCCAGAAGATTTATTTATGGGGATTGAAAATGGCGTGGACCTTTTTGACTGCGTTTTGCCGACACGGCTTGGTAGAAATGGAACTTTGTATACGAAAAACGGAAAAATCCACATAATGAATACAGAATATAGAACAGATTTAAAACCGATTGAAGAAGATTGTGATTGTTACACTTGTAAAAATTATACAAAAGCATATTTGTCGCACCTTTTTCATGGAAAAGAAATGCTTGGAGGAACTCTCGCCTCAATTCACAATATTCATTTCATTGTAAATTTAGTAAAAAAAATTCGTCAAAGTATTTTTGACGATAATTTTGAGGAGTTTAAAAAAGAATTTTTGAATAAATATTTATGAAATTTCCACATCAAGGACTAAATAAAAAAGTTGAAGTTCGTATGACTCTGAATAAAGGCAGGGGTCTTTTTGCTGTAGAAAAAATCCTCAAGGATGAAATCATTGAAAATAGTGAGGAAGCTTCTAAAGATACACAAATTTTAACTAAAGCCGAAATAGCAGTAAAGGAAGATTCAGAGTTATGGAAATCTCTTTGTTACGAAATTGGTGGTTTAAATGAAGTTTGTCCAAAAGATATAAATAATCCGCCAGCTGGTTTTCTTATAAATCACTCTTGTGATCCAAATGTTGGAATAAAAAATGATAATATGATCGCAATGCGAGATATTGAAGTTGATGAAGAACTCGCTTATGATTATGTTATGACAGATAGTGGTGATTATGATAATGAATGTTTGTGTGGATCAGAAAAATGTAGAGGTAGAAGAAGTGGAAAAGATTGGATGGTACCTGAGTTACAGAAAAAATATAAAGGATATTTTCAGAAAAATATTCAAGATAAAATAGATTTATTAAATGAATAAATTCAAAATCAAAGCAGAATATAAGCCAGATGGGGACCAGCCGAATGCAATTAAAGAGTTGGTCGCTGGCGTGGAAAAAGGTTTGAAGAAACAAACTCTTTTTGGCGTTACCGGAAGCGGAAAGACTTTTACTGTCGCAAATGTCATTGAAAAAATACAAAAGCCGACGCTTGTCATAGCTCACAACAAAACTCTCGCGGCTCAGCTTGCACAGGAGTACAAAGAATTTTTCCCCGAAAATGCAGTGCATTATTTTGTTTCTTATTATGACTATTATCAGCCGGAAGCTTATATGCCGATTACCGATACTTATATTGAGAAAGAAGCGATGATAAATGAAGAAATAGACAGGCTTCGCCACGCTTCCACTCAAGCATTACTTACAAGAAAAGATGTGATTATTGTTGCGTCAGTTTCTTGCATTTATGGTTTGGGTTCGCCTGAAGAATATGAAAAAGTAAATATAAAATTGAAAGTCGGCGAAGAATCTTCACGACAAGAAATTATAAGAAAACTCATTAATGTTCATTTTGAAAGAACAAATTCTGATATTAAGCCGGGAACTTTTCGCGCTATTGGAAACTCTATTGAAGTGATGCCGGTAAATGAAAAAATTTTAATCCGCTTAGATTTCAAAGATGACAAGATTGGAAAAATTTCAAGAATTGATTCTGTATCAAGAAAGCTTGTGGATGATGAAATGCAATCAACTTTTATTTTTCCTGCAAAACACTTTATTACGGACAAAGAACAGCAGGAACGAGCTTTTAAAAGTATCAAAGCTGAACTCGAGGTTCAACTTGAAGTTTTAAAGAAAGAAGGAAAAAATCTTGAAGCAGAAAGGCTTCGAAGAAGAACAACTTACGACTTGTCGCTTATAAGAGAAGTCGGCTACTGTAATGGAATTGAAAATTACTCAAGACATTTTTCTGGGAAAGCACCTGGCGAAGCCCCAGATTCACTTTTAGAATATTTTCCAAAGAAAGCAGATGGAACTCCGGATTTTCTGACCATAATAGATGAGTCTCACGTTACTGTTTCTCAAATAAGAGGAATGTATGCAGGAGATGCTTCAAGAAAAAAGACTTTGATTGATTATGGTTTCAGACTTCCATCTGCTCGCGACAACAGGCCTTTGAAGTTTGATGAATTTGAACAAAGAATAAATCAGGTTATTTATACTTCTGCTACGCCGGGGGATTATGAAAAGGAAAAATCGGAAAAAATTGTTGAGCAAGTCATCAGACCGACGGGACTTATTGATCCGGTCGTGGAAGTAAAGCCGATTACAGAAGTAAAAGGTAACCACGAAAAGTCTGCTGACCTCGTGGCAAGCAAATCGCAGGTTTTTGATTTTATAGAAGAAACAGAAAAAGTTGTGAAGAACGGTGGAAGAGTTATTGCGACGACGCTCACAAAAAAAATGGCGGAGGACTTGAGCGAATATTTAAAAGAAAAAGGTGTGAAGGCAGAATATTTACATAGTGAAATAAAAACAATAGACAGAATTGATATTCTTACGAATTTTAGAAAAGGAAAATTTGATTGTCTTGTCGGAGTAAACCTTTTGAGGGAAGGCCTGGATTTGCCGGAAGTTGAGTTTATTGGAATTCTTGATGCAGACAAGGAAGGTTTTTTGCGCAGTGACACTTCGCTGATACAGACTATCGGACGCGCAGCAAGAAATGTTCTCGGACGAGTCGTACTTTATGCCGATCATATTACTGGTTCAATGGAACGAGCAATCGACGAGACAAACAGACGTAGGGAAAAACAAATTGCTTACAATACAAAGCACGGTATTACCCCAAAAACAATTATAAAAAAGATTCATGATATTACGGAAGCAATGAGAAGTGATCATGACAAAGCCGTGAAAGAACTTGTAAGAATAGACGAGGAAATGATGAAAAAAAGCCCCAAAAAGCTTATAAAACAAAAGGAAATCCAGATGAATGCGGCAGTGAAGATGTTAGATTTCGAATCGGCAGCAATATTGCGCGACGAGATAAAAATTTTAAAAGAGAAGTTAGAAAGTAAATCCAAGGACATAAAAGGGTCAATAAAAACTATGAAATGATTTTTATTTCAAAATAAGTTATGTTATAATAAACGCATGTCATTTTTAGGCATTTTTCGTAAAAGTGAAAAGAGCGAATCAATCGAAAAAGATTTGCAGTTTAAAGATACTTTTATTTTAGCTCTTGTTCACAGGCTTCGCACTCCTTTAAGTGGTGCAAGGTGGGCGCTTGATTCTATTCTTCACAATGAAAATAAAGAAGGAAGCAGAGAGATTTTGATTGAAGGATACAACAAAGTTATATCTGCCATAGATACAGTGAATGAGATTTTAAAAGTTGCAGAAATTAATGCAAAAGACGGGTTTTATCTCAAAAAAGAAAAAATAAATTTATGTACCGTTGTCGATGATATTTTAGAAAATCTTGATTTTTTAGTAAAGAAAAAAGAAATTACTTTAGAATATGATAATAAATACGAGCCCCTTACTATTTATGCAGATAAGGAAGTTTTAGATATTGGGCTCTCAAATCTTTTTGATAATGCCTTCAAATATTCTCCAAAAGGAAAAGTAACTGTTAAATTAAGTCAGGAAGGTAGTATGGCCAAGCTAGTCGTTAAAGATAATGGTATTGGTATAGATAAAGAAGATTTGAAACATATGTTTGAGAAGTTTTTTAGAGGGAAAAATACTGTGTTTATTGATTCAAAAGAAAGCGGTATCGGACTTTTTTTTACAAAGAAAATTATTGAAATTCATCAGGGAAGTATCTCAATAAATTCAGAAATAAATAAAGGAACAGTAGTAGAAGTAAAATTACCTATAGTTTAAGAATCAATATTTGCTTGATGGGAGTTAAAAATTGGTATGATAATCTAATTATATGTGGCAAAATACAATTGTTTTAACTATCGCTATATTGTCGGGAATTGCCAATCTTTTCTTGGCCGTTTATGTTTTCTATAAAAATCCAAAATCAAGAATAAACAGGAATTTTCTTTTTTTTGGACTGTCAATCTTTTTTTGGTGTGTTGTTAATTTTGTATTTTTATTAGTTAAAGATTTATTTTGGCTCAGAGCAACTTATGCTTTGTCTTTCGTCTTGGCATTAACCGGTACTTTCTTTAGTTATGCTCTTTCTGATAAAAAAATAAACAAATGGCTTGCATTTTTTTTATCTACAGTTTGTATTACGCTTTTTGTAACTGCCCTTTGTACTCCTTTGGTGCTTAAAAATATTGTTTCGGTGACAACTTTTGGTGCCGAAGTAATTTTTGGTTCGTTTTTATATTTTTGGGTAATTTATATTTTTTATACTGTTGGATCAATGATTTATGTTCCTCTCAGTGTTATAAAAAAAACTGATAGTCAAAAAAGAAGTCAAATACTGTATTATTTGACTGGAACAGCAATATTTCTTATTTGGGCAGTATTTTTAGATATAATTCTTCCATTTTTTGGAAATTTTATGCTTAACAATCTTGATTCACCAGCAACTCTTTTCATATTAGGTTTTACCAGTTATTCTATTATCAAATATCATTTTATGGACATTAAATCATTACTTTTTCATTCTTTTGTCTATTCATCAGCAATAATAAGTATTATTATCGTACTTCTTTCACTTATGTTTGCCGGTTCATATCTATTTGCGCTTAATCTCATATGGCCGATTTATGTAATAGCAATCATAGCATCAACAGCACTGTTTTTTATAGGCAGATCTTTTTTTGTAGGGAAAAGGGATCTAGAGAAAGCAAAAATCAACCTGACGGAATCACTTAAAATATCTGAAAGAAACCGTACTATTGCGGAAACGGAAAGAGACAAAACCGGAATTATCATCAGAAGTTTCTCCGACGGCCTTATAATTCTTGATGAAAAGAATGAAATTTTTTCTGTTAATCCGGAAGCCGAAAAGATCCTAGAAATAAAATCAAAAAATTTATTAAAAAAACCGATTCAATCTTTAGGGGATTTTCCAAAAGCAATGCCTCTAGTATTTGTTCTGAATGCCGGACTTGCCAATATATCCAAAAGAGAAATTGATTTGACAAAAGATTTTACTGTAGAACTTTCGGCTATACCTTTGAAATTAAACGAAAAAGATATAGGTCACTTGATCGTACTTCACGATATAAGCAGACAGAAAATGGTGGAACTAATGAAAACAGAGTTTGTTTCCTTGGTTGCCCATCAGCTTCGAACGCCTTTGACTGCGGTAAACTGGTCTATGAGAATGCTAAAAAATGGCGACTTTGGAAAACTTACCGAAAAACAGAATGAAATTATTGAGGCCACTCTTCACAATAACGACAGATTGATTTCACTAGTCAGTAATATTTTAAATGTAACCCATATTGAAGAGGGAAAATATTTGTCCGAAGCTATTATGGCGGACATGAAAGAGGTTGTTAATTCCGTAATTGATAATTATAAATTTGAAATTGAAAAAAGGAAAATTCAAATTGAATTTGAAAAACCTGATAATTTACCGCAAACGATGGTTGATGTAGAAAAGATGAAGATAGCTGTGCAAAATCTTATTGATAATGCCATAAAATATTCTCTTGAAGGCGGAAAGATAATAATTTTTTTGAAAAACGACGGTAAAAATATTGAATTCAGAATCCAAGACTTCGGAATAGGTATACCGAAGAATCAGCAAAATAACATTTTCACCAAATTTTTCAGGAGTGACAACGCAGTAAGAGTAGATCCAAATGGAACCGGACTGGGTCTTTTTATAACAGAAAATATCGTTAGTTCTCATGGCGGAAAGACATGGTTTGAATCGGAGGAAGGGGTGGGAACGAGTTTTTATTTTAATTTGCCAATATTGCGTAGATAAGCATCAATATTCATCGGATATGATAATTGAGAAAAATTACTTGTAGACTTAATATATTGTATATGATATTATTTTACGGTATAATTAAGTGAACAAACATTAATAATTTTAAATTTACTCAAACAAATTTTTATAGTCATAAATTTTTTGCGAGTAAGCAATTAGAATGGCAAATTTTCAAGGAAAAAGAATATTGTTGGTAGAAGATGACAATTTTTTAAGCGAATTGCTGGTGAAGAAGTTTGCTGAAAACCAAGCTAATGTTACTCGTGCGGTAAATGGAGAAGAAGCGATAAAAACAGTGAAATCTAATCCTAAGTTTGATCTCATATTATTGGATCTTATGTTGCCAAAAATAGGCGGTTTTGAAGTGATGGAGGCCATAAATGCTGATGAAAAAGTAAAGGGCACTCCAATAATAATCCTTTCAAATCTTGGACAGAAAAACGATGTGGAAAAAGGGGTATCGCTTGGCGCAAAGAAATTTTTAGTAAAAGCCATTTTGTCTTTGGATGAAATTGTGGAAGCGGCCGCTGAGATTATTAAATAATTAAATATAAAATATTAAGATAAATACAAAAGAGCGGCGCCGAAGGCGTCGCTCTTTTGTATTTAATAAATTGCCAAATATCTAAACTAAGAGTAATATGCTCTATACATACCCCTATTGAGTAATTTAGGGGCAATTTGTGTTATACAAGATACGAAAATTGTACGAATTTACCCTGTTAAATAGAATTCAAATTTAACAGGGTGAACGAATGGCAACGAAAATAAATAATTCAATTTATGAATAAAAAAGAAAATATTCAAACAACGTTCAATAGCGAGGCAAGAGAAATCGTAGTTAAAGGAGCGCGTACGCACAATTTAAAAAATATTACTGTATCAATGCCTAGAAACAAGATGATTGCTGTCACAGGGATTTCCGGCAGCGGAAAGTCGTCTTTTGCTTTTGATACTATTTTTGCTGAAGGACAAAGAAGATACATAGAATCTCTTTCTTCGTACGCAAGGCAATTTTTGCATCAAATGCAAAAGCCGGATGTTGATGAAATCAGCGGACTTTCTCCGGCAATAGCGATTGACCAAAAATCTCGTTCAAACAATCCTCGCTCAACAGTGGCAACTATCACGGAAATTTATGACTATTTGAGAATTCTATATGCGCGAATCGGCAAACCGCACTGTCTTATTTGTGGAAGAGAAATAAAAAAACTTTCAAAAGAGGAAATTTTGGAAACAATTATTCATACTGTTACTCATATTAAAACTCCGAAGATAAAAAAAGTTTTGGACGTGGAAGTGAATGCGGATAAAATAAAAATATTTTCGCCAGTTGTAGTTGGAAGAAAGGGAGAATACTATCAACTTCTTTATGATCTTTTAGAGAAGGGATATGAGCAAGTCAAAATTGATGGAGAATTGAAAAAATTGAGAAATCAGATAATTCTTTCTAAAAACAAGAAGCATGATATTGATGTTCTTGTTGACGAATTTTACATTAGCGAATTTCACGAGAAAAAAGCTGGAATTAAAGAACGACTTTCTGACGCTGTTGAAAAAGCAATTGAGGAATCTAAGGGATTGCTTAAAATTGAAACGCCCCTAAATTCGCCTTACATTGGCGAATCGGGCGATCATTTTTCAAAGAAAAATGATTTAGCCGTGGAAACGAAAATGATTTCCGTGAAATTCATGTGTCCTTACGATGGATATTCTTATCCCGAAATAGAACCACGACTTTTTTCATTCAATTCGCCTTATGGTGCTTGTGAAGCGTGTCACGGCCTTGGTACAAAAGATTTCTTTTCTGATGAGTCTTGCGAAACATGCAAAGGCGCAAGGCTTAGAGAAGAAGCGCTCCATGTACTTATTGGAGGAATAAATATAGTGCAATATACCGCAAAAAATATTACCGATGCCAAGAAATTTTTTGAAGAGCTGAAGCTTACAGAAAGCGAAATAGAAATTTCAAAAGTGGTTTTGAAGGAAATAGATTCACGATTGCAATTCATGACAAATGTCGGGATAGAATATCTTTCTCTAGACAGGCGAGCAAATACGCTCTCGGGTGGAGAGGCGCAAAGAATCCGTCTTGCTTCGCAGCTTGGCTCCGGCCTTGTTGGCGCTCTTTATGTGCTTGATGAGCCCACAATCGGTCTTCACCCGCGAGATAACGACAAACTCATAAGTACTCTGATACATCTCAGGAATTTAGGCAATACTATTTTAGTGGTTGAGCATGATGAAGATACTATGTTTGCTTCGGATTATATCGTAGATATCGGTCCTGGCGCTGGAGTTCACGGAGGAAAAGTAGTCGTGTCCGGATATATGGACGAACTTTTGACTGCAAAAAGTAATGAATCTAGTTCTTTGACTTTGGATTATCTTCGCGGGGACAAAAAAATAGATATACCAAAGAAAAGGAGAGATCAAGACAAAGGGAAGTTAAAAATAAAGGGCGGAAAAATATTCAACATTAAAAATATGAATGTTGAAGTTCCTCTTGGTAAGTTTGTCACAATTACCGGAGTTTCTGGATCGGGCAAATCTTCTTTTGTTTATGAAATTTTACATAAAAATTTACAGGCAAGACTTGAAAGAAAACTTCGTTCAAATGAGATGCACAATTGCGAATCATTTTCCGGTTCAGAATATGTTGGCAGAACAATTATGATAGACCAATCGCCGATAGGAAGAACACCCCGTTCAAATCCTGCAACTTACACGGGAGCCTGGACTTTTATTCGAGATATGTTTTCCATGACGACAACAGCGAGGGAAAGGGGGTGGGAAGCAAATAGGTTCTCATTTAATGTGAAGGGTGGAAGATGCGAAAATTGTCAGGGTAACGGCGCGATAGAAGTTGAAATGCATTTCTTGCCGACGATTTATGTTCCTTGCGATGTTTGTAATGGGAAACGTTTTACCAAAGAAACTTTGGAAGTAAAATATAAAGGTAAAAACATTCATCAAATACTTGAAATGACGGTTGAAGAAGCACTGACATTTTTTGTGGAGTTACCGGCAGTATATGACAGAATAAAATGCTTAAATGATGTCGGGCTTGGATATTTAAAACTCGGTCAATCTGCGACGACGCTTTCCGGCGGAGAAGCTCAAAGGGTAAAAATTGCCTCGGAACTTTACAGGCCAGGACTTCACAAAACTATTTATTTTTTGGATGAGCCAACAATCGGGCTTCATTATGAGGATGTAAAAAAACTTATAGAAATTTTGCAAAAACTTGTTGATGCGGGAAATACAGTCGTTGTGATTGAGCACAATATGGATTTGATAAAAAGTTCGGACTACATAATAGATATTGGGCCTGAAGGAGGTGACAAGGGCGGACAAGTAATAGCAAGGGGAACTCCGGAAGATATATCAAGAAATGAAAAAAGTTACACAGGTAAATATCTAAAAAGGGTTTTGAAGAAAAAATAACAACTCCCAAGCTGATGACTTGGGAGTCGCGGTTATTCACACAAACCCTTCATACTGATCTCAAAAAATCTTTTAACAGTTGATGACCATTTTTTTTCTGAGTTTTTTGATTTCTGAGATTTTTTTTGAAGATTCTTTCTTGTGGAAAAATTTGTATTCTTCATAATCATCTCCCTAAAGATTTGTTGAATGCTTCTGGCTAAAATGTTATAACATAAAATATGAATAGTCAAGATTTTGAAAGAAAAGAACTACCAGATGAACCAGGAGTTTACTTGTTTAAAAAAAGCAAGGCTAAACCAGTTTTTAATAAAACTGGTCGCCCGAACATTTTGGATAAAAAATGTTTTAGGGAGATTTTGTATATCGGAAAAGCTACTTCGATTAAAGATAGAATCAAGAGTTATTTTTCAAACGATTTGATTGCAACTCGTGGACCACTTCTTGTTGATATGGTTTTTCAGGCAGATAATATTGAATTTATCAAAACCGACTCCGTTCTTGAAGCTTTGATACTTGAATCGAATTTGATAAAGAAATATCAGCCAAGATACAATACACAGGAAAAAGATGATAAAAGTTATAATTATGTAGTAATTACAAAAGAGAATTTTCCAAGAGTTTTGATTGAGCGTGGAAGAGTTCTAGAACAGAAGAATAAACATTTCAACATTCT
>CAZLRP010000017.1:0-16382 GCA_964562105.1 uncultured Candidatus Saccharibacteria bacterium | reverse complement strand
GAATGTTTGGTCCTTGATGGTGATCCTTCAGAAAAAATTGTTGAAAGTTTGAGAAAAGATATTGGTGATACCGGAAGCGTTATCTCGTGGTATAAAAAGTTTGAAAATTCAAGAAATAAGGAACTTGCCGAGCTTGTGCCTTCACAATATGATTTTCTGCATAGCGTTATAAATCGCACATATGACCTCATGGATATAGTTGATAAGCAATATTATGTTCATCATGGATTCAAAGGAAGCTCGTCAATCAAAAAAATACAGCCAGTGATAGCGCCCGATTTTTCATATAAAGAGCTTGATGTCCAAAATGGTACGGAAGCCATTGAAGCTTACAGGCAAATAACTAGCGGGGAACTCAAGGGCAAAGAAGTAGAAGAAAAAAGAAAACAGATGCTCAAATACTGCGAATATGATACCAAAATTATGTATATAATCTGGAAGTTTTTTACAGATTTGGTGGCTAAATCAATCCGTCTTAAAGTGGATTGATCGCCCGAACAAATTTTTAATAAAATTTGTTTTAGGGAGAAAGGGGAATTAAAAAGAGGGGCGGCCGCGAAGCGGCCACCCCTTTTTTTTATTGATTTAATTATTTAAGCACGGTATCTATTATCATCTTCAACATTTCTACGGGTAGTGCTCCATTTAAAGCTATTTCTTTTTTGTTGGAAGAAATCACCATATTTTGTGCTAAATTATTCTGTAAAATAAAACTGTTTAAAGTGTTTTCCGCGCTACTTGATAATGCTTTTTTTAACACCATAACACTATAAGGTGTTCCTTGGACTCCCGCCTTTACACCATCTTGAAAATTAGCCTCCACGAGACTTGCATACTTTCCACTATCTAAACATGCATTGAATTTTGTAACATCAACTCCGGCTGTTTTTGCAAATTCCGGAAGCTTAGCAAAATCAAGCCCATTATTTGCGGGGGTATTTGTATAAATTGTATCTAACATTTTCCAAAATGCAGTATTTCCACCAAGCTCATTTACACACTCTGTAGCTTCCGCTTCCTTTCTAGATTTTGAATGCAAAGAATCAAGAGGAAAATGTCGGTAAACCCAAGCCACTTTTCCGTCCTTGCCATAAGTGTTCATAATATCATTCATCGTAACTTGAAACATCTTGCAGAAAGGACATTCTGTATCCGAAAATTCCACTATCGTTATAGGAGCATTCGGGTCGCCCAAGAGATGATCTTTTTCTGATATGGAATTTATAGAGATTTTTGGTTGATTGTTGGTATTTATTGCTGGTGTCTTGTCTTTATTTGATAAATAAATTCCTCCGGCAATTAAAAATCCGGCTAAAATAATGGACACTGGTATGACAAAACTGTTTTTTTGTTCTTGCATATGATTGATTTTTAACGAGCGAAGCGACTATAAAAATCATCACCCTGTGAAATCCGCTTCAGCGGAAAAATCTATAAGATTTTATTTCACTGGGGTTATCAAAATATAACGCGAAACTCTTTTATTAACTAATAAATTATGAGACAATAATAGCACATGACTGTTTTTGATTCAATAATTTTGGGCTTAATACAAGGATTGACTGAGTTTTTGCCGATTTCATCTTCTGGACATTTGATAATTGTCCGCGAACTTTTTAATTGGCACGGAAATACTGATTTGGCATTTGACGCAGTGCTACAGCTCGCCACTATTTTAGCTTTGATAGTTTATTTTTGGAAAGACATCTGGAAATTAATAAAGTCATTTTTTTTAATGGTTTTTGGAAAAATTATAGAACAAAAAGAAAAAATAATGATATGGGCGATTATTTACGGAACGATTCCAGCGATTTTTGCCGGATTGATTTTACAAAAATACATGGAGACGACTTTTCGCAGTGCAATGTTGGTTTGCATAATATTAATCATAGGAAGCGGAGTTATGTATCTTGCGGAAAAATTTTCTAATAAAAACAAAGAATTAACAGTGAAAAAGGGCGTGATTGTCGGATTTTTCCAGTGTCTCGCGCTTGTACCGGGGTTTTCCCGTTCGGGAGCAACAATATCCGGCGGACTTTTTATGGGGCTTAATAGGGGAGAGGCGACCAGATTTAGTTTTTTGCTTTCTGTACCAATTGTTTTCGGTTCGGGATTAAAAGAGTTTGTAAGCCTTGCGCAAACAGGAATTCTTGACACGGTCAATTTGAATTTGTTTTTTGGATCCCTCACCGCTTTTGTCGTAGGAATTTTCGCAATAGATTTCCTTATAAAGTTTTTGAAAAAATATTCCTTGAATGTATTTATATATTATCGTTTGACGCTCGCGGTAATTGTCTTGTCCATTCTATTCCTCAAATAATAAATAATTAGTAATTCGGAAGATTAATCATCATATTACCTCAATAAATACATGCTTAAATAAAGCATAAGCATTTTTCCTATGCCTTTAAAAAACTAATTTTAATCTTATATTTAACTTTATGAAATAGACTGAATGCATGATTGTTGCAGGTAGTCGTACGCTTAATAATCACTCCATCATATTAAGATTTTAATAATGAAACAAAAATATGAAAATAATAATAAATAAAATAAATATAATTGCTCGTATATTGGTTGGTGGAATGGACAAAATAATCAGCTATTTGTTTGTACATCCATATTAATTTTTTTCAAATACAGTTGCCGGGTAGTAGATTTTAGCATCACACATTTTATTTTTTTTAAACTTACAACTTTCTATTACTATATTTACGACATCGGAAAATCTAGATGCTTTTGCTGTGCAAACACAATGCCAAAATCTACTACCTGGTTGCAAAAATTCCAATTTTCGTGTAGTATCTGACGCATGGAATCCCGTACGAAATCGCGGACGCGATCTAGTTTCGGGAAATAAAAGTTGATTTACCAGTATAATTTAGATAGGGCATAAGACAAAACCAATGTTTCGTCCGCGTCCTATTTCGTACGGGATGGAATTTGCAGTAATAAAAACAGGAGGAAAGCAATATAAAGTCTCAAAAGGTGATTCTATAAAGATAGAAAAGCTTTCAGATACAGCTAAAATTGGCGATAAAATCGCTTTTGGGGAGGTTTTATTGGTAGACAATGGCACAGACACAACCATAGGAACACCATTTATAAAAGGAGCAAAAGTAGAAGCGACTGTTGAGGAAGTAGGAAAACTTCCAACTGTCACTGTAATACACTACAAGCAAAAAAGCAGATACTTCAAGAAAAACGGTCACAGACAGCCATACTTTAAAGTAAAAATTGATTCAATCAAATAAATCAGCAGTCGCGCCCTCTCGGCGCGACTTTTAATTTGCATTTCTTTTCTTTTTTAATTTGCTAAAATAAATAACATGAAAGGTAAGTCCCATAAATATATTTTCGTTATCGGAGGTGTGATGTCGGGTGTCGGCAAAGGTATTACTGTCTCCTCAATCGGAACAATTCTCCAATCAAAGGGCTTCAAAGTAAATCTCCTTAAAGTTGATCCATATTTGAATGTTGATGCCGGAACCATGAACCCTGTAGAACATGGTGAAGTATTCGTACTTGATTCAGGTCTTGAAACAGACCAAGATATGGGAAATTATGAAAGATTCCTAAATAGAAGCTTGACCAGAGATGACTATATTACCTCGGGAATGGTCTACAAACACGTCATAGAGGCCGAAAGAGCCCTAAAATACGGGGGAAAGTGCGTAGAGGCAATTCCACACATAAGAGACGAAATCACCCATCGTTTTGAGAAATCTGCCAGAGTAAATAAATCGGATATTACAGTTATTGAAATAGGAGGCACTGTCGGCGACTATCAAAATATTATGTTTATTGAAGCGGCACGATGTATGAAAGTTAGCCATCCGCATGACGTCGCATTTGTAATGGTAAGCTATATGCCCGTGCCAGGAAAACTCGGTGAGATGAAGTCAAAGCCAACACAAAATGCTATCAGACAACTTTATTCTTACGGAGTTAATCCAGATATTATTATTGCAAGAAGCGAAGTTCCGATGGACCATAAAAGAAAAGAAAAAATAGCAGTGTCATGCAGTCTTCCTGTAGATCAAGTTATTTCCGCTCCAGATATTGAAAGTGTTTTTGATGTTCCGATTAATTTTGAAAAAGACAACATTAGCCATATTCTTTTAAAACTTTTGCATTTGCGAAAAAAGAAAAATGAAAAGGGAATAGGCGAGTGGGTTACTTTTGCAAACAAAGTTAAAAATGCAAAAGATATAGTGAATATTGCTATCGTAGGAAAATATTTTAATACGGGAGATTTTGTTCTCACCGATGCCTATGTTTCCGTACTTGAAGCTATAAAATACTCTTCGTACCATTTAGGCAAAAAGGCCAAGATACATACGATAAATTCTCGCGATTATGAGGGCGAACGAAAGCATACGGCAAATTTCAAGGCACTGGAAAAGTTTGATGGAATTATTGTTCCTGGAGGATTTGGTGAATCAGGTATAGAAGGGAAACTTGCTGTCATTGAATATGCCCGAAAACATAAGATTCCTTACTTCGGACTTTGCTACGGTATGCAACTTATGGTTATAGAATATGCGAGAAATGTTTTGGGACTTAAAGATGCAAACACAGCGGAAATCAATCCGAATTCAAAAAATCTTGTGATAGACATCATGTCGGACCAGAAAAAACTTCTTGAAGATTGCAATTATGGAGGAAGCATGCGACTTGGAGCTTATGATGCACATTTGGAAAAGGGAACTATCGCTCACAGCGCTTATGGGAAAGATTTGATTCAAGAAAGACACAGGCACAGATATGAAGTGAATCCAGAATATATAGAACAACTTCGAGATGCAGGTTTGATTTTTTCAGGAAAATCTCCAAGCGGTATTCTTATGGAAATCGCCGAGCTTCCTAAAAAAGAGCATCCGTTCTTTTTAGGAACGCAATTTCACCCTGAGTTTTTAGCAAGACCGCTTGCGCCGCATCCTTTGTTTACGGCCTTTATAAAGGCGTGTATTGATAGACGCAGATAAACGCGGACTTCAGGGGGAATATAATGCACGATCGTGAATTATATTCCCCCTATCCTAACTTCTATAATTCTAACTTCTGTTTTTTAAAGCATTTTTGATAGTTTCCGGATCAGAATATTCTAGCTCCGTACCTGTAGAAAGTCCGCGGCCAAGCTCGGATATTTTTATTGAATATTTTGTCGTGATAGGCGAGAGGGAAGATTTTAAGATATTTGCCGTGTATTCTGCTTCAGAATTTGCATCAAGTCCAAGAATTATTTCTTTCAGGCCTTTGTCAGACATCCTGCTCACTAGTGCCAAAAGTTCTTTGAGACGAATTTTTTGTTCAGGATTCTTATCAAGAATAGGCACAAGTCCGCCAAGTACAAAATATCTTCCCTGGAATGGATGGCTTTTTTCAACATTTTCTAGATCAATATCTCGGGAAACTATCATCAAAATGCTTTTGTCACGATTTTTATCGGAGCAAATATCGCAAAAATTTTGATTTTCGTGTTTAGCTAGAAAAAATCTTTTGCAATCGGCGCAAGACATGACGCCTTTCCTAAGCTCTGTTATTTCTTTTTTTAATTCTTCCGTATAATCAGCATTTTTATTTATCAAAAAATAAACAAACCTTCTGGCTTGTTTTGGCCCAATACCCGGAAATTCCGAAAATATTTTTATTAGTTTATCTATGGAATTCATAATTGCGAATATACAAATTATACGAATGATACAAATGGCTACAAATAATTAAATGTCCTGCTTTAATACTCTTATTGGTTTTACATATCTATTGCTAAAATTTACCAGAATACCAAGTCTAATACCAGTGGCTTGCAAATAATTTTGTATTTGCCTATAGTGCTCTTTTGTAATAATTCTTGTGGACTTTGCTTCTAGTATAATTTTATCATCAATTAAAAAATCTAGGATATTTCCAGATTCTGATATTTTAAATTCTCGTTTATAAGGAATTTTAGATTCTTTTAATTTTATTTCTATAAGGTCGTTATATTGTTTTTCTCTTGCATAAGGACCAATTTCATTGTGGACAGAAAAAAGTATACCAACTAATATATATGATAATTCCGGGTATAATACTTTTTCGTGTATTTTATTCGTAGCCATTTGTATCATTCGTTACATTCGTTGATTCGTATAATATTAAAACGCTCCGCCGGTAAGATTAAAATCTCCAAATTGTGCAGAGTGGTCAACTGGCAAGAAGGAAGATTTATCTGCATCAAAAATAAGATCTATTTTACCGGTTGGACCGTTCCTGTGTTTTTCTATCAATATTTCGGCATTCTGTTTTTTGCCTCCGCCTTCTTCGTTTGCCTCACGATGAATAAATATAACAACATCAGCATCCTGCTCAATGGAACCGGAATCTCTCAAGTCTGAAAGTCTTGGCTTTCCACCTCTTTGCTCCACCGCACGAGAAAGCTGGGAAAGTGCAAGCACAGGGATATTAAATTCTTTGGCAAGCTGTTTAAGAGAGTGGGAAATTTCTGTGATTTGCTGGACCAAATTGTCTCCGCCTTTTGTATGGACCGGAAGCATAAGCTGTAAATAATCCACAATCACAAGTCCGAGATTTTTTTCGTGCTTTAGTCGGCGAACTACAGAACGAATTTTTAGGATGTTATTACCTGCTTGGTCATCTATATAAAGAGGGGCTTTTGAAAGAGGGTCTAAAGATGCCCTGATTTGCTCAAATTCTGACTCCAAATCGAGTTTACCGGTACGAAGTCTCCAAGCATCAACTCTGGATTCGGCAGAGAGCATTCTATCTACAAGTTGTTGCGTGGACATTTCAAGAGAGAATATCGCCGTAGGAACATTGTGCCTGATAGCGGCATTTCTTGCGATATCCAAAGCCAGGGAAGTTTTTCCTACTGAAGGTCTTGCTGCAAGAATTATCAAGTCAGAATTTTGAAGTCCGGAAAGTTTACTATCAAGATCCTTGAAACCCGTCGGTACTCCGCGGAGAACTCCTTTTGTTTTGTGAATCCTGTCCAATCTTTCCATTGCTTCGCCCAAGACATCTTTCATTTCTACATATTTGCCGGAAAGATTTTTACTCGTAACTTCATATATTTTTTTCTCGGCTCTGTCTAAAAGATCTTCAATTTCATTTTCTTCATCGTAACCAATCTTTGCAATATGCTCAGCCGCTTCTATGAGCCTGCGCATAGTATGTTTTTTCTGCACTATAGTCGCATAATGTTCTGCATTTGAAGAAGAGGGAACTGTGTTCACTATTTCGGTCAGATAACTCATTCCGCCGATCCTATCCAAGTCCACCGATTCTTTTAATTTTGAAGAAAGAGTAAGAAGGTCTATCGGCTCTCTTTTTTCATAAAGATGAACCATCGCCTCAAAAATAGTTTTGTGCTTGTCTACATAAAATGCTTCTGGTCGAAGAATGTCCATAATTTCAACCAACGCTTCCGGTCGCAACATTATAGAACCCAAAAGAGCCATCTCAGATTCTATGTTTTGAGGAGGAATTCTTATATTTATTTTTCTTGTTTCTGTCGGCATAATAATTAGTTAAAAATCGTTTACGTCTTTGCGAGCGTAGCGAAGCAATCCAGAATTAATTTAACACAAACCTAGATTGCTTCGCTACGCTCGCAAAGACAAAAACAATACATGTCTTCGTAATGATTTTATCACGGCATTTAAAATATCAACAACAAAAATATGATAACAATATGTTGTTAAGTTGTGGAAAGAAAAATTACTCAAATTCTATGTATAAAGGAGCATGGTCAGAGACTTCTTCTGGTAAAACCTTGAAATCTTTAACTTTTATGTCCCTGTTTACAAAACAATAATCGGCATATTTTTCAGGTTTTGAATAAAGCCCAGTTCTTGTAGATTTAATATCATATTTCTTTATTAAATTTATTAATCCAGATTTTTCTATTATTTCCAAACTTTTTGTATCGGGGAGTAAATTGAAATCGCCACAAAGTACCACTTTGGCCTTAAGGGTTTTAATAAATTTTATTATTTTATCCGACTGTAATAATCTATCCTCGCTGTCAGTTTTACCTTTGCCATTCCAGAGTCCATGAAAATTTATTGTTGTTACAGGACCACTTTTTGTATCCGAAGTAACGTATTGTATATTACGGGCGTGATTACCTGCATCAACTCCATCTAAAACCGCTGGGAGATATCCTTTTTCTTTATGTACAAATATTTCGCCTTCATTCTGTACAACTAAATTTTTTTTTACCAACATCAATAAGCCATAATTATTTCCAAAATGTGGTCTAAAAAATGAAAAATGATTGTCAAGTAAATCAGATATATCTTTTACTCCTTGAGTCATAATTTTACTATAATCCATCGGGACACCCCCTGCCAAACAACCATCCAAATGTTCGTGGGGAGCAGACCAAATTTCTTGCAAACAAAATATATCTATATCTCTATATTTATTAAAAAAAGAAAGTAGTTTCTCCTTTCCAGCACGACCACCCCAGGTATTAAGAGTAATTACTTTCATGAGAACTTAATTTATTTTTGTAATTTCCTGACCAATGGAAGTATCTTTCACTTCATAACCTAAATCTTTGATTTTGTCTCGCAATTCATCTGATTTTGCCCAGTTTTTGGCTTTTCTTGCTATTTCTCTTTCATCAGCGAGCTTTTTTACTTCAGCTGGTATTTCTTCTTTATTTCCGATATCTTCATCTAATTTTAAACCCAAAACTTTATCAAAATCTATTGCAGTAGCTAGTTTATCTTCATTTGAAATATTAGACTTTAGCATTTCAAACAAAACTGCTAGAGCTTGAGAAATATTAAAATCATCCGCAATTTTTTCTGAAAATATCTTTTTGAAATTCTCATCGGCTGTTCCTGTTTTATCTCCGAGAGAAGAAATTTGTTTCAATAAATTTTTATATCCATTTTGAGCTGCGTCTAGTGCTTCCCAAGAAAATTTTTGTTGTGATCTATAGTGCGCTTGCATAAAGAAAAATCTCAAAGATAGGGGATTCATGCCTTTTTCTTTAACTTCACTTACGCTTAAAGTTGTTCCTTCGGATTTAGAAAGCTTGCCACTGTCGGTAATTAGCCATTCATTGTGCAACCAATAATTTGCAAGCGGTACGCCATTTACAGCCTCGCTTTGAGCGATTTCATTCGTGTGATGAACGGGAACATGCTCAATTCCTCCCATATGAATATCAATGGTTTTCCCTAAAAGTTTTCGTATCATTGCGGAACATTCTATATGCCAGCCGGGAAATCCCTCTCCGTTTTCTACAAGCTCGGATTTAAAAGGCGAATCCCAATACTGTAATGCATTTTTATGCTTTCCCGCTTTAAAAAACCAAACGGAAAAATCTGCGGGATGTCTTTTGTTCAAATCTTCCACTTCAGCAGTGCCGGCTCCAGAAATATTTTCTTCCAAATTTTGTCCGGACAATTTTGTATAATCTTTCGCTTTGGAAATATCGAAATATATCGCCAGGTCTGTAGAATAGGCAAAACCTTTATCAAGTAAAATCTGAACCATATCAATTATTTCACTTATATATTCTGTCGCCTTCGGTTTGAAAGTTGGAGAGATGGTATTGAGTTTCGAAACATCATTTTCAAAAATTTTTATATATTTCTCGGAAATTTCTTTTGGAGTAGCATTTTCTCTTTTAGATGCTTTTTCCATCTTGTCTTCGCCAAAATCTTGGTCGGAAGTAAGATGACCTACATCTGTGTAATTCCTGACAAATTTAACATCGTAACCAAGATACTTGAAAGTCCTATTTATGAAATCAGCCAGAACCATAGCCCTCATATTGCCAATGTGTTGCGTCCAGTACACGGTAGGTCCGCATTGGTAAAAAGAAACTTTGCCTTTTTTTATAGGCGTAAAAATATCCTTTTCTCTCGTAAGGGTATTATAAAGATGAATAGAAGCGCCTTTCTTTCTTTTAATTAAATCTAAAAAATTAAGCATTGCTTTAAACTGCATTTATTCGTAGATATTTGCATCATTCGAATGATTCGTAAATTCGTATATTGTTTATATCCACTTTCTCATCTTTGCAAATATGAAAAATACGACAGCAAATATTAATTCTGTGCTAACTATTATTTGCCAATCGTTATTCATTCCTACAAACGGGGTATTAACTGCATTCATTTGGAAAAGACCCGTAATCACAGTAAACGGCAACACAAGGAAAGCTACAACAGTAAGAGTCTTCATCGTCTCATTCTGCTTTGAAGAAAGCAAAGAATCATTTGTTTCCCTAAGCTCTCTTAAAAAATCTATATTATTAAACAAAACTTTTTCTATCCTATGATATTCATTTATCGTTTTTGAAAAGTTCTCGGCAAAATCCTTATCAAATAATTTGGAGCCAGAATCTTTAAGGGACAAGAGAACATCTTTGTGTGAAAGAATAATATGATTAAAATTTATTAAATCTCTATTAGCTGAGGAAATTTCAGCAACCATCTCCCTCTCTCTGCCTTTAAAGATATTTTTTTCTATTTGTTTCAAAGTATCGTTAATGCTATCTACTTCATCGGACATAGCCCTGTAAAACTCCTTGATCATATAATAAAGAATGTAGCCAGCATTGTTTTCCATAAGGCCCTTTTTTAATATACTATTCAACTCAAAGGTTTTAGCAAATCTTTCAAGTGCGTCTATCGCTTCATATCTAGTAGTGATTAAAAAATGTTTACCAACAATAAAGTCTATTTCTTGGTCTGTTGCATTGTCTTTATGTGTATGGCGAAGAGCAGGGAAGTGCAAAACTAAATAAAGATAATCATTATACGGAGCGATTTTTTCTTTATAGGTGGGAAGCTGAAGCTCGCGAGCGACATCGGGATTTATATCATATTCCTCCATTAAAGATCTGATTTCTTCCGCGGTTGGATTTTCAACATCCACCCACGTAATACCATTATTTGTATATTTTTTTATCATATACCCTAAAAAATTTTTACTAATAAAATTATATACACTTTATTATACATCTTATATAACTTTTTGCATTATGTCAGTTTGATATATTGTCATTCTCGTAAAGACAAGAATCCAGAATTAATTTAATACAAACTAGATTCCCGTCTGCACGGGAATGACAACTTTTGTAATTGCACATTGCTAGGTATGTTTTTCTTGACTATCTTTAAAAAAAATGCTTTTATTTACTCTAGAAGAACGTTTCTAATTAAAAATAAGGGGGAGAAAATGTCTGCAACTACATTAATGGTTTGGCTGGTTTTTGTACTGGGTGGAATGGCTGTAATCTTTCTTTCCGGTATTATGGAAAAAAGAAGATTAAAAGAATCAGGTTACAGCGTATGGGTCGGAATAGTTGTAATAATTTTTGTTATTTTTGGAGTAATTCAATTCAAATTGCTCCAGAAACTAGAATCGTCTGGATCTCCGACAACCATTGATCAGCTCAGGAAAAACATGGTTTATTATGTAAACGAATTGATACCTAAGCTTGATCTGATGCTAGTAAGTCGGAGTGACGAATTCCCAACGAAAAACCTGTGGGTAGTCAAAGGCATTCCGGACACAATAACCAAGGATTGCCGTTTTATCACAAAAAAAGTTGAGAAATTGGAGTTGGACGGAAAAGCTCGAAAAGTTACAGAAGTAATAAATCTTTATTAATGGAGGTTTTTATGTTTTTTGTAATTTGTGTTTGGATTTCGGCAATGTGTTATTTTGCACTTTCTTCTTGGGGAAAAAGTGATCAGCAAGTAGCAAACTTTTCCATCGCTGTAATTCTTTCCTTTGTAGCTGTATCCATAATGTTTTTCATCGCAAGAGCACGAGGAGAAGGACATCTTACGAATGATAGAGGAAAAATTGAGGTTGGTAAAATTTATATAACACTGTGTCATTACGGTTTTACTAATTCAAGAGTAGCTCTTATAAAGTCAAACGGCGATCCCAAAATTTTAGCAATAGAATTACAACGTAAAGACGAATTGCCAGGAAAGTTTATGAAAACAACTGCTGGAGAAATAGTTTCTATTAAATTTGATTAAATAGAAATCCAACGGGGAAACGAGAATTCGTTCCCCGTTTTCTTTTGTATAAATTTTTGTTGGACACAAACAATTATTTTTGAGATAATTAACCCGTTAAAGTTTTTGCTAGTATGTCTTTGCGAGCGTAGCGAAGCAATCCAGAATTAATTTAATTCAACCTAGATTGCTTCGCTACGCTCGCAAAGACAAAATACAGAAAACCTTTCAGTATTTATTCGTAACCATTCGTATTATTCGCATAATTCGTAAATTCGTATATTAAAAATGAACAATAATTTCAAAAAATACAAGGTAATCGTTATTACAACGTTTTTGATGGCAGTATCTTTCAGCTTCGGAATTTATTTTGGCAAATCAGGACAAAATCCAAATTCTGAAAAACCCATACTTTCAAATTCATCTGTTGCATCTTCAACAATCAACATGGATGCTTTTTGGACCGTATGGCAAATACTAAATCAAAAATTCGTATATACGCACAAAGACGCCAAACAAATAAACGAACAAGATAAAGTATACGGCGCAATAGAAGGATTGGCAGCTTCTTATGGAGACCCGTATACAGTTTTCATGCTTCCCAAGGAAAGCAAGGCTTTTACTAGCGATATAAGCGGAAATTTTGAAGGCGTGGGAATGGAGTTGTCCGTAAAAGAAAAAAATATTGTTGTCGTAGCGCCATTAAAAAACACGCCAGCTTATAATGCGGGTGTTAAAAAAGGTGATATTGTCATAGCTATAAATGGTACATCCACCCTAGGAATGACCGTGGACGATGCTGTAGATCTTATTAGAGGAAAAAGGGGCACAGACGTTACTATTACATTTGCAAGAGAGGGTAATATCAAACCGATAATATTAAAAATCACCAGAGATGTCATCAATGTTCCCACGCTGGAAACAAAGATTAAAGATGATGTTTTTGTCATCAGCTTATACGACTTTTACGCTCCTTCAGCAAATGAATTTAGATTGGCGCTTAGAAGTTTTGTTGAATCTGGAAAATATAAATTGATACTGGATCTTAGAGGAAATCCCGGAGGATATCTTGAATCCGCTGTTGATATGGCAAGTTGGTTCTTGCCTTTAGGAAAAACAGTTGTTAGAGAAAATTTTGGCCCAAATACTGTAGAACAAGTTTACAGAAGCAAAGGTTATGATATTTTTACGGAAAAATTAAAAATGGTGATTCTTGTAGACAATGGTACCGCATCCGCAGCTGAAATATTGGCTGGAGCTTTGCAAGAACAAAAAGTAGCAAAAATAGTTGGAATAAAAACGTTTGGGAAGGGTTCAGTTCAAGAACTTATACCAATTACTTCTGATACTTCTCTTAAGGTAACCGTGGCAAGATGGCTAACGCCAAATGGAATATCTATTTCAGATGGCGGTCTTACTCCGGATTATGAAGTTAAAATTACAGATGCAGACGCTAAAGCCGACAAAGATCCGCAGATGGATAAAGCGATTGAATTACTGAAATAGGTTTTAGTTTTTAGGTTCTAGGTTTTAGAAAATATGTATGATAGTATCTTTATACGAATGTAAAAATTAATTATTCGTAGACATTCGTAATTATTCGCATAATTTTCGTATTTTAATGAAAATAATACTTCTTAAAGATATTAAAAAAATAGGAAGAAAGTACGAGATTAAAGAAGTTGCTGATGGGTATGCTTTAAATTCTCTTATTCCTAGTGGTATTGCTGTACCGGCAACATCAAGTTATTTAAAATTGACTGAAGCGAAGAAAAAACAGAGTGCCCTTATGAAAGAAGATTTAAAAAAAGCTTTTGAATACGCCGTTTCCAAGCTTCCGGATGGCAAGCTACACATAAAAGGAAAAGTTAATGAGAAAGGACATTTGTTTGCCGGAATCCATGAAGATAAAATCATTGAGGAATTTAAAAAAGAAACAGGAATTATTCTTTGCTCAGAACATTTTGAATTGGAAAAACCAATAAAAGAAATAGGAGAACATGTTATAAACTTAAAGATAGAAGGGGAGAAATATAAATTGAATATTTTTATAAAAGCGGAATAAATAGTAGTTTTTAGTTTATAGGTTATAGTTTTTAGAAAATTAAAATACAAAGGGCGGCGCTTCGCGCCGCCCTTTGTATTTCCTTACACCTAAAAACTAGAACCAAAAACTTAATTTATATTTACAATACTTCTTCTCGTAGTAGTTGAATCAAAATTATTTTTTCTTTTTGTTGCAAACTCAACGACTCCATCCTTCAAAGCAAAAAGTGTATGATCTTTACCAACGCCAATATTTTTACCGGCTAAAGTATTTCTTCCTCTTTGTCTTAAGATTATTTGTCCAACCAAAGCCTTTTCTCCATTATTAATCTTAACACCAAGGTATTGTGGACCCGAGTCTCTTCCGTTTTTGGATGAACCTGCTGCCTTTTTATGTGCCATTTTATTATTTTAATTGATTAAATATCCCTTTTTCAGGGGATTTCTGATACAATAACGTGCATATGAGTATAAAAGATTTTACGGAAAAAATCAAGCTGTTTTTGAGTGATATTAAAGATAAAACATACAGTCAAGAAAAAGGTTTGAAAATTAAAAATGATTTGTACATCATCATAATGATTATACTGGTTGGTACAGCTTCATATGGATTAGGTAAAATTTCCAGTTATGAGAAAGGCAAAACGCCAATTTCTGTCTTAAAAACCAAAGAATATATGCTTTCTACTGTTTCAGAGGGTGTTTTTGAAACAGAAAAAAATAATGTCCAAAATACAAACACAAGCGGGGAAGTTGTGGCATCAAAATCGGGAACAAAATATTATCATCCTTGGTGCAGTGGCGTATCTAGAATCAAAGAAGAAAACAAAGTTTGGTTTAAAACAATAGAAGAAGCAAGATCAACTGGGCTTACTCCAGCAACAAATTGCGCAGGATTAAAGTAAATTTGTGTTAGAATAAGTATATGATTATTATAGATGTAGAATTCAGCGGACTAGATCCAATTAAAGATTCAATTGTATCAATAGGAGCGGTTGAACTTGCTAATCCGCAAAATCAATTTTATGGCGAATGTAAAATTTGGCCTGGTGCTCATATAAACAAAGAAGCTATCGCTGTAAATGGTTTTACAATGGACGAAATAACAGACCCCAAAAAACAATCCGATGGGGAATTAGTCAAAGCTTTTATTGATTGGGCATCTAAATGCGAAGAACATACACTTGCCGGACAAAATCCGTATCTTGATATGGAATTCATACATAATGCGGTAAAAAGGAATAATATTGATTGGAATTTTGCCCACAGGACAATAGACATGCATAGTTTGTGCTATATGCACATGACAAAAAGAGAAGTGTTAATTCCAATCGTAAACAATAGAACAGATTTAGATTCTGATAAAATAATGGAGTATGTTGGAATACCAGTTGAGCCTCATCCTCATAACGCTCTAAATGGCGCAAAATTTGAAACAGAAGCCATTGGAAGACTACTTTATGACACAAAGTTACTGCCGGAATTTAAAAAATATCCGATACCTTGGATTGCATAGCTGACATCTGCAATATTATTGAAATAATTTGACCACAAAATAACATTGAAATCAAGAAAAATATGGCTATGTTGAGCCATATTTTTTCATTTGACTAGTACCTTAAATAGTGCTCTAACTATTGACTTTTAAACGTGGCTGTGATACTATATACAAGAATCAGAGACAGCTCTGATTTTAATATGATAGAAATAATAACAACATCTTTATTTGTATTTTCTTCAATTTATGGAGGAGCTACAACGATAGATGCAAGTACATTATCAACAACTACAGTTCCGGAGGTATCTTCAAAAATAGAGGAGCAAGCAACGTCAAGTATTCCTACGCCAAAAGAATTGGAAAAATTGGCAAAAGCTTACTTCAAAAATGATCCGATACTTGTGGATATAGCAAAATGCGAGTCTAGATTTAGACAGTTCGACAAAAACGGAAACGTTTTGAGAGGAGAAAAAAATAAAAGCGATTTAGGGCTTATGCAGATAAATGAATATTATCATGCAAAAAAAGCTCTTGAGCTAGGACATAATCTTAACACTACTGAAGGTAATATGGCCTACGCTAAGTATTTGTACGATCGCGAAGGTGGCCAACCATGGATTTCATCTTCAAAATGTTGGGCTAAAGCAACAAAGCCTAAACCGAGATTGGAAAATCAAGTGGCAATTAATAAATAACTCTGAGTCGAAGAAAGATTTTGAGATTAATAATAAAAAAATAAAAGCCCTCAGAAAAATTTCTGAGGGCTTTTATTTTAATGAGATTATCATAGAGAGAAGGGCCGGTTTATTGATTATAGTAGTGTCGCACAATATATCTTT
>CAZLRP010000016.1:0-16978 GCA_964562105.1 uncultured Candidatus Saccharibacteria bacterium | reverse complement strand
TTTCATATTTTTTTGGAGAAATATAATGCAAGGTAAAAATATATTGATAAATTTTATAGTAATTATTATTGATTTTACTGTTCTTTTATTGGTTTGTTATAAAAAAGGAGAAAAACCGCAATGGAGATGGGGAAATAAAAAATAAAATGTTAAATAGATCAATCACCCATAATCAATTTCTTGTCTTTGGCTTATACAGTTTATTTTTTTCTTTTGTGCTTGGTTTTTTGGTTATAAAACAAACACAAACACCGGTAGTTTATGATGAACAAGATGATATCTCATATAAAAGTACATCAGTATTAGTATTCGGAGATATGATGTTAGATCGCAATGTTCGAGAAAAAATAAATAAAAATGGAGCTGAATACCCCTTTGAGTTAATTAAAAATATGCTTTCCGGTAATGATATTGTGGTCGTAAACGCGGAAGGTTCTTTCACCTCTTTTGATTCTGTAACGCTTGGCAAAAATCATGCTCCATTAAATTTTACTTTTGATCCCCTATTACTAAACACGCTTAAAAAACTTGGCTTTACACTTATAGGGCAAGCGAATAATCACACTTTAAACTTTGGCGTTATAGGTTTCGCCGAGTCCACATCTTCTATAACAAAAATTGGATTAAATTATTTCGGAGATCCTTCAAATATAGATATCAAACCATATATTGCAAATATAAATGGAGAAAAAATCGGTTTTGTCGCTTACAATGAATTTTCATACCAAGGAAAAAATAAAGTTATTCTAACTATACAAGAAGTTAAAAATAAAGTTTCATACTTGATAGTTTATCCTCATTGGGGAGAAGAATATAATCAAACTTTTACGCAAGCTCAGCAAAAACTTGCGCATGAATTTGTTGATGCAGGCGCAGATGCGGTGATAGGCACGCATCCACACGTAATAGAATCGATAGAAATTTATAAAAATAAACCTATTTTTTATTCCATTGGAAATTTTATTTTTGATCAAGCGCAAACAGGACCAAAAACAGAAGGACTTGCCATAAAAATATTACTTAAAAAAGATTCTGTAATTTATGAAATAAATCCTTTTTTCATAAAACGCGCGCAAGTTTCACTTATGGACGAAGCAAATCGCCAAATAATATTAAATACACTATCAATAAGTGCAATCGCTCAAAATGATTTCAGAGAAAGTATTGCCTCGGGAACAATAAAAATTTTTAGGTAAAAAAAATTCCCGCCACGACCTTTCGTCGCGGCGGGATGTTTCATAAAAATTACTTTATTTTTTCATTGGAAAAACCTTATCAAGATAATCGCTAGAACTTGGATACACCCAAATGGGCTGACCATTAGAGATGTAAATCGTCACTCGTCTGCCTATTTCATTTGGTGAACATTCCAAATGAACTGTGTCGGACGAATTAGTAACCCCAAAATATTTCTCGTAATCAACAGTGAAAACCGGGCCCGGATCAGTTTTGATCGTGATATCTCCGGTTCTCTTCTCTTTAGCACTGGTCATTGGTCCTGTGAATGTTTGATTATCTTTAATGTTCGTCACAGCTACCACTGTACCATTTGCGTAACCTACCCAACCGGTAGGAAAGCTATCACTAGTACTTTTTTTGAGACCAGGAAGAGTGCAACCTGACAAGATAACAATAAAAGAAATTAGCGCCAGCAAAAACATCTTTTTCATGTAAATCACCTCCTTTCCTTTCCATCATTAATAACTTTATCTGTTCACAATGAAAGCATTATTTTTAAATTAAGTCAAGCGCCTCTTTTGAAAATTAGATAAACAAAATCCCGCTGTAACTTAATGTCTACAGCGGGAAAATTCTTAACCCTTTAACACCTCAAAAATATTGACTTCGGGCGGGCGATCAAGATACAGAGTTTCAAATGGAATTTCCGATTTTATCAAAACTCCAGAAATAAAATCAGCGATCTCTCCAGCGTAAATTTCTTTGCCTCTGACTTTGACAATATAACTGTGAGCCGGAGCCCTATCAAGTTCTGTAAAAATAAATGTGTCATCAAGTCTTTCTGTTATCTTATACCCACCAGAACCCATCGGCCCAAACGTGTTATCGAGCTTCCGGAGAAAAGTCTTCAAAAAATCTTTTTTCTCCCAGGTTTTAAAGACTGTTATTTTTTTTGAAGTTTTAATAACACCTATTTTTACAGAACGATTTTTTGTTACGTGCCTTATATCTCCCCTCCTCATGAGACAACACCTCCTTTTTTGAAGAACTTTTCAACAATCATTGGGATTTCGATCTCTTTCTTTGTAAAAGAAATCTCGTTGGCGCGTAATACCTTCTCCAAATTTTCCGGGTACCTATGCACCCAGACAGTTTTATCCTCCCCATTTACAAGATATTGATTTTTAAAAATCCTTACCCTGTCGGCCAATTCAGAAGGAGTTGGCATTTTTGCAAACATGTAGTGCCGATCTTGTGTAAAAACCGGGAGTTCATCAGCAAGAAGAAGAAATTCGCTTATTTTTTCAACCGTAGTATCTGTTTCAAAAATCGTGATTTTTCCCTTTTTTTCCATACCTTCCCCCTTTCGATTTTAGTCGGATCTGAATTTATTCAGTGCCTTACGATGGAATAATTTTTTCTGACAGCTGAATTTTTTAGCGTGCACTTTTTGTGCTTGAAGATACGCACGTTTGCGTTTCGTTATCGGAAAAGATGTTCGTACGCCATCAGACAAACTATCAAAAATTCCGATCAGATCGGCAAAAAGAACCGTTATTCCTCTCATAGTTTTCCTCCTCAATTTGTTTTGGAACACTTCTACATGCAATTAAAGCATTATTTTTTAATAAGTCAAGGAAAAATTCAAATTAATCAATAAAATACAAAGGACGGCACGCAAAGCGTGCCGTCCTTTGTATTTATTTTTAACTTTCTACTACGCTTGATGTTCAATGTCTTCTTTTTTCTTCGGCATTATCCCATTCGCTGTAATGAGCTTTTCAAATTCTTCTCTTTCAATAGTTTCTGTCTCAATTAATCTTTTTGCTATCGCATCAAGAGCCTTCCTGTGTTCTGTAATTATTATTTCCGCTCGTCTCATATTACTATTCATAATTTCGGAAACCTCAGCATCTATTTCAGCATTTATTTTATCCGAATATTCTTTGTCGTTTACTCCGCGTCCAAACATAGCTTTTCCGCCTTCACCTTCAAGAGCCACTGGACCCATTTTTTCTGACATGCCGTATTTTGTTACCATATCTCTTGCAAGCGCCGTTGAAACTTGAAGATCATTTGATGGACCTGTTGTAATATCGTGGAATATCATTTTTTCTGTAACATATCCGCCTAGAGACACGGCAATATCATCCAAAAATTCTTTCTTTGATTGCAATCTTCTGTCCTCAAAAGGAAGATGCAGAGTATATCCGGCAGCGCGTCCACGAGAAATTATAGAAATTTTATGAACTGGATCTGCATAAGGAAGCACCGAAGAAACAAGCGCATGTCCTGCTTCATGATACGCAGTGATTTCTTTTTCCTTTGATGAAAGCAAGTGACTTTTTCTCTCCGGACCCATCAAAACTTTTTCTATTGAACGGATAAGATCAAACTGGGAGATTTTTTGTCTTCCTTCCCTTGCAGCAACTATCGCGCCTTCATTCATAAGAGAAAATAAATCTGCACCAGAAAAACCAGGCGTTCTTTCCGCTATAGTTCTCAGGTTCACATCTTCCGCAAATGGTTTTTCTTTTGAATGAACTTTTAATATTGCTTCTCTGTCATTCCTGTCCGGCAAATCTATTATTACCCTTCTATCAAATCTTCCAGGGCGCAAAAGTGCCGGATCAAGAACATCGGGCCTGTTTGTTGCAGCCATCACTATTACTTTTTCATTTTGTTCAAATCCATCAAGTTCTACAAGAATTTGATTTAAAGTTTGTTCTCTTTCATCGTTTCCTCCGCCCATTCCGCCGCCTCGTACGCGTCCTACAGCATCTATTTCATCTATAAATATAATCGCTGGCGCTGTACTTTTTGCCATCTTAAAAAGATCGCGAACACGGCTTGCTCCAATTCCCACAAACATTTCTACAAATTCAGAACCGGAAATCGAAAAGAATGCCACACCAGCTTCGCCGGCAACGGCGCGAGCAAGCAAAGTTTTTCCTGTGCCCGGCGCTCCCATAAGAAGAATCCCTTTAGGAATTTTTGCCCCTATATCAAGAAACTTTTTTGGATTTTTAAGAAAATCTACGACTTCTGCAAGCTCTTCTTTTGCTTCCTTAGCGCCTGCGACATCTGCAAATGTTACTCTTTGCTTTTTATCCGTAGGCAAGATTATTCTGGCTTTTGATTGTCCAAAAGATAAAGCTTGAACCCCAGCGCCTTTCATCTGCTTCATAAGCAACCAGACAAAAACACCAATCAAAATAAACGGGATGATGAATGGCGCTAAATTTACAAACCAGTAGCCAAAACCGGTGTCGCTTCCTATATCAATATTTACTTTAGAAAGCGCCTCTTCAGAAACTTTGTAATTAGATAGAGATTGAGTCAAAGCTACGCCTTCTTCCTTCTTAGATTGTTTTACAATCAAATTTGCCTTTGTGGAACTTGTTGCCGTAGAAGTAGAATTATAAGTGATTGTAAGATTATCCCCTTTAACTTCCACTTTCTGCACAAGCCCGGCTGAAATATCATTCGACAATTGTGAAAGAGAAATTTGTTCTGATTGGCTTCCTTCGGTAAAAATCATAGAATATAAAACGGAAATAAAAATAATTATTAAGATTGCATTGATTATTTTTGTAAATAAATTCACAGGATTCCCGCCAAAACCCGGGATCTTGTTTTTATTTGTATTTTTCTTATTTGAAAGTTTTCTGTTATTTAATATGTTCATCCCGTACGAAATAGGACGCGGACAAAATACAAATTTTGTCGGCTATCCTATTTAAAATTAACTGATAAATCAACTTTTACTTTCCCACACTGATTCGCGTCCGCGATTTCGTACGGGATTCATAAGGTGCAATATAACACAGATTTTTGATATTCCAAAATACCATATTCGGCTAAATATATTGTTAAAAGTGTATCTAAATACCACTTGACAAAAAGTATATAACCTGATATTCTAGTTAGAGATAATTCCTGACTCGTGAGGGCAGGTCATCCATAAAGGATGAAATTAAAAAAGGAGGATAATAATGAAAAAAACTGTAGGAATAGTGTTAGTTGTACTTTCATTGGTTTACTTCTCCATGATCATTTACAGAGGAATTATTTTTGACATTAATTGTGGTGGTCACATGGAAAGAGCAGCGAGTGCAAATTCTATCGATCTTGCCAAGCAAGAGATGGAGATCGTGGTGAAATACCTCGAAGATAATGGACTCACAAGCGGGTATACTTCAATTTTTTACAAAACTCCAGATGAAGATGTAGGATTCTTCTACAAAAACATGAGAGCTTCATTGGAAGAATTGCGGAGCACTGAAGAAAATGCGACTCCGCTTGAAAAAAGTAATGTTCTCATAAAATTGAGAGAAACATTAACCTATCAAGGTGAAAGTGGTATGGACATAACTGTACCTCAGGGAATTTCCAGAGTACCACACAATGCTTTTTATGCTCTTTGGGGGTTTGTTAGTATTATTTTAGCAGTTGTAGGTGGAATTTTTTTTAAGATTGGTTTGGATGAAAACTATTACAACTAGTATAAATCCTCTGAATCAACGCGTTCGTTACCTTCTTGGGAGCGAACGCGTTTTTTAATTTCTCAATTCTCCCCTATTCTGCTAGTATTAATAAGATATGAAAATTATAAGAAACCAGCGAATGACAACGAAAATTTAAATGCAAAAATAAAATGACAAATTTCACAGAAAACAGAAAAGCTTATTTCAATTACGAAATCCTTGAAAAAATCACGGCTGGTATTGAACTGCTTGGTATTGAAGTCAAAGCAATCAAAGCAGGACAAATCAGTTTAGATGGAGCATATGTGATTATCCGAGGAGACGAAGCATTCTTAATCAATGCAAGCGTTACGCCACTTCAGCCGAAAAATACTTCGAAAGATTATAACGAGAGAAGAAATAGGAAACTTTTGCTTACCAGAAAAGAAATAGACTATTTAGCTGGAAAAGAAAAACAAAATGGATTGACAATAGTCGCTCTTTCAGTGTATAATATCGAACGTAAGATTAAGGTGGAACTTGGTCTTGCTAAAGGTAAGAAAAAGTCAGATAAACGAGAATCTATTAAAAAACGTGAGTCTGATAGAGAAATAAGAAGGACATTGAAAAATGAATAGAAATTTTGCCCTTCGGGTTACCTCAGGACAAATTTTATTCCATAAAATTTGGGGATGATCGGCCTAGACAATTGGTCTCGTTTCTCATATGCAAAGTGGAGCAACCTTGTGAACTCCTAAATCTATCAAGGAAAATGTAAATGCTAAAAACATTTCATCAAAAGTAATGGCTCTTGTTTCTCCATATTTTGGAGTACAAAGCTTTGCTTTCGCTAGAGTTTAACTTTAACGACGTTTCACCTACTGAATCTGAGCGGTAGACTGAAATGTTATATTTTCAGAATATATTTTGTGTTTTCTCGCCACAAAATGAAATTAGAGAATCGGATTATAAATATTTTGTTAATTTATAGTCTATAATCTTAAATTCGCTTTCGAGCGAAACAAAATCAACTAAACTTTGTAGAAATATTTGAAACAATCATTTGCACCCGAGTTCGATTCTCGGCATCTCCACAATTTAAAACCACCTGAATGGGTGGTTTTAAAATTTTTTATAATTTAATTATTTTTTACTTTACGATAATAGTACCTGTAATAAGTTTATTTAAATCATCATGATATCCATAGATTCCTTTTATTCTGTAGACATAACTATAACTTTGACCATTGAGAAGATCGGCACTTGAAGCTCCTCCATAATCAGCAGCGATTTTATGGATAACATTATCATTATTTACCCATGTTATTGTTGTTCCGGCTTTAATTGTCGCAGCTTGCGGATTAAATGAATTATCGGATATATCGATATATACATGTTTGATTACTGCTTTTGTTTTAGTAAAATCTACCACATCATCAGATGAAGAATTATTCGTGTTTGAACTCGTTATGCCAGTGCTACTTGCGTTGTCAATATTTTTATTTGTTAAATTATTTGAATTGATAATAAAAATAATAACAACAATAACCAATATAACACCTCCGACAATATATATAATTTTTTTCATATTTATTATAAATTAATACTTAATTCTATTAAATTAATACCTTGTGTAATCAATACTATCTATAAGCCGTTGATATTCATTTATTATTACAAATGTAGTTAAAAACAGGTTTATAATGTGCTATACACGGCAGAATTAAACGTAACGGATAAATAAAAAACCACTGCGGCTTAAACAGTGGTTTTTTGTCGGATTGCTGATTTCTGTCTAATTATTAGTCCTGAAATTATATGGCAATGTCATGGTAATGTTTCCAGAATTATCTATTGATCTTACTAGATAATAATAAGTCGTGTTTGGCTGAAGATTCTGAATCGTTACCGACTGAGAACTGTTTACACCGCTATAATTTGTAGCAAGAGTACCGCTTACATAAGGTTTTTGATTAGGTCCAGTTGCTTCATTTGCTTGAATAGAATTTGTGTCATAAAACACTTCTCCTGTAACAAATTCATTTGTTGACCAACTCAAAGTAGCATTGTTGCGACTTGTTTGTATAGATATATTTGACATTCCGGGTGCTCTAACATCAGAGGAAGTTTGGCCCATAAGACTATTAAGTCTGGCCATAGTTGTTGGTCCTACTCTACCAAAACCTGTTGTTGCTGGCGTTCCAGCAGAAACTATTCCTTGTGCTATTTGAAATCTTTCTACTGCCGCTTGTGTAAGACTACCAAAATATCCGGTAACAAGACCTGAAGGATATATTGTGGAGTCGGTAGCAAGATACGTCTGGAGCTCTGTAACATCTGAACCGCGTGAACCTACACTTAATTGATTAACTATAGCAGCTTCAGCTTTTTGTAAACCTATTAAGGACAAAAAGACAAAGGTCAAAAGAATACCTACTGACATCAAACCAATGCGAGATACGTTTATTGTTTTATTCATAATATTTTTTATTTTAATTTATTAAATTTATCGGATTAATCCATAAAGATACACATAACCAACCTTTTACTTATCTGTTATTATGTCCTCTCTACAGGTATTGCCGTTGCATATGTAAAAATATTACACTGGTTGTTTTTTAAGCTTATTGATTTCTTTTTCTAACTTACCTATATGGTTACCGAGCTTTTGTGTTCTTTCAGTAAATCTTGCTTCTAGTTGATTTGAGTGACTGGCAAGCGTTTCGGCAACAACCATTATTTCAGTGATATCTTCCATAGCAAGAAGAATGATGGACGGAAACATTTTTGAAACAGAGTCTTCCTTAAAATGAATCTGACGTGCATTTAAAATCATTACCTTTCTTCCAATAAAAGGAAATTCATGTATAACCTCAAACCCTTTAAAAAAAGTGTTTTTCGGCAAAATATCTTCAAGAAGTTTTCGTAAAGCGGGAATATTCCACTGACCGTCTCCGAGCTCATATACAACTTTTCTCTCCGTATCTTTTTGTTCAACTTGAAATGTTCTATAAAAAGCTTCGTTAGCCGCCAATACTCTAAGATCTTTATCAAGAATTAATATTGGCTCTCTCATAACATCGACCACTGTCTTGATATATGTCCAACTTTCTCCCAAAAAACTTTCTACAAACTCTATGTGATCGGGTTTAATGGCTTGCCCCGAGGCCTTTTTTTTGTTTGTTTTCATACAATATAAAAGACGATAGATTATTTAAATTATTACAACTCAATATTAGAAAATAAAAAGGTAGGTTGATTAATTTATTACAACAGGTTGTATATTGTGTTTGGAAATTAAATATCTAAATTTCTTCTTGATAGAAATTTTGTAATTTTCTTGTAATAAAAAAATTATGAGATACACCATAATAGACTTATAAATACAAACGGTATTGGCGCTATTAATATTATTGTAATGTTGATGTAATACAATATTGTAAAGATTAGTCCAAATGCAGGACACCAAAAATCAATATGTTAACTCAAGAACAAAAAAATAAGAGATCGGAAACCCTGACTTTAGCACATCAAAACTATGAAAAGGTATTGAATTCCCATGCATTTTTCAAAGTAAATGATCATGCGGTGAGTGAAGATCTTGTACAGACTACCTTTTTAAAAACATGGAGCTATCTCGTAAAAGGAGGAAAAATTGATGTTATGAAAGCTTTTCTTTATCACATTCTCAATAATCTTATTGTGGATGAATATAGAAAACATAAAACAACCTCGCTTGATTGCCTTATCGAAAAAGGATACGAACCAAAAGACGCCAATTCAAATCGCCTTTTTGACACATTGGATGGAAAAGCAGCACTCCTTTTAATTCAACATCTACCGGAAAAATATCAAAAAGTTATGCGTATGAAATATGTCCAAGGTTTATCACTAAAAGAAATGTCACTGATAACCAGACAATCAAAAAATGCTTTGGCAGTGCAACTATATAGAGGATTAGAGAAATTAAAGGTTTTGTATCACCCTATATAAACAAAAATCATTGACAATTTGCACATAATAAGGTAAGATATTAGTAGAGAATAAACAAAAAGGAGGTGTGTTATGAAAAAAGTGTTGTTCCTAATTATGGTCTTTGCTTGTTCCTCACTATCCGGCTGTTGTGCCCGTTTGGGCATGAGTTTTAACGCCGGTATTATCCGCTCTTATGGTTATAATGGCTATTATTACCAAAATAATCAGAGGAGAAGAAGGGTAATACCCATTCGTAGACCGCAAAATCGTTATGATAATGAGAGAAGAGAAAATTATCATAATGAATATTAAGACAGGGGGGGGCAAAAATTATGCCCCTCTTTTTTTGTGCTAAAATAAACACTAATGAATAAAAAAACAATAATTTTATTTTTTTTAGTATTGGCATTTTTGGTAATTACTTTTCTTGTAGCAAGTAAGAATATCTTCATCGTTAATTTAGATGCAACAATTCATACTTTTGTAGGAAATCACCCATATCCGGCGGTTTCAAACCTGATGATTTCAATGACGAAACTCGGAAATGTATATGGGGCATCGGTTATTTTTATAATTTTGGGGTTATTTTTGTTATTTAAAAACAAGAAATATTTTTTTGTTTTTGCTATAGCTTCCTCTTTGGGCTCTTTATTACCACAGATAATAAAACCGTTGACCAAGATACAACGACCTGAAAATATATTGGGAGGACAAGATTACAGCTTCCCTTCTGGTCATGCCACCATTTCCATGATTTTTCTTCTTTCTTCAATCTTTTTACTATCACCTTTCTTGAAAAGTGAATTTTCAAGAAAGCTATTTTTATTGCTTACTTCAATAATCTTCCCACTGGTCGCTTTGAGCAGAATATATTTGTCGGTTCATTGGACAACGGATGTTATCGCGGGCATTATTTTAGGCGCAATCTGCTTCATATTTTCACAAATCATATGTTGTCATAAAAAAGAAAATGTGCTATAAATAAAACCTGACACCAAGAAGTTGGTGTTGAATAATTTAAATATTTTGAATATAAGAGCAAGAATAAATCATCAGATAAGAGCTCCTGAGATTCGTGTCATCACGGAAGATGGGCAAAATCTTGGAATAATGTCTCCAGGCGATGCTTTAAAAAAAGCAAACGAGATGGGACAAGACTTGATAGAAATATCGCCAAATGCCGTTCCTCCTATTGCAAAAATAATGGATTATGGTAAGTTTCAGTACACTGAAAAAAAGAAACAGAAAGATTCTAAATCTAAAGTTCAAAACATAGAAATTAAAAGCATTCAGGTCAAAATAGCCACAGACGAACATGATCTTATTATGAAAGCTGGAAAAGCTTCGGAGTGGCTGAAAGAAGGACATAGGGTAAGACTTCTCTTGTTTCTTTCAGGTAGAGCTAAATTTTTAAATAAAAACTTCTTAAATGAGAGGCTTGAAAGGCTCCTAAAGCTTATTACGGAAGAATATAAAATTACTGAACTACCTCAAAGAGGTCCAAAAGGAATAACGATAACGATAGAAAGAGCAAAAAAAGTTTAGAAAATTAATGAGCAAAGCGAATATAATTTACTTATCCCTCCCCAGTTTTGGATTCTAGAAGTTTCTAAAACTCAAAACTGGGGAGGGAATGAGATTTTAAACTCGCTGCGCTCCTAATAAAATCATCATGAAAACAAACAAATCATTCACAAAAAGACTGAAGGTCACTAAAAATGGCAAAATTCTTGGCAGAAAAGCCGGACAGGACCATTTCAATGCCAAAGAAAGCGGGAGCCAGAAACAAAACAAAAAAAGAATGCTGAATATAATATTCAGCAACAAGGCAAAAGCAAGATTTCTCCCAGGTAGATTCAAATAAACAGAAGATAGAATATAGCAAAATACAATTTAAAAGAAAAATAATATCAAAATACAATGACAAGAGTTAAGAGAGGTGTGCTAAAAACAAAATCAAGAAAAAATGTCCTTAAAATGACAAAGGGTTTTCGTCTAAATAGAAGAAATAAAGAAGCTGCAGCTATTGAAGCAATAATGCATGCCGGAGCAAATGCTTTTGCACACAGAAGAGACAAGAAAGGAGATTTTAGAAGATTATGGAATGTAAGAATCAATGCGATGCTTAGAGAAAACGGTTCTACTTATAGTAAATTTATAGATTCTTTAAACAAAAAGAACATGGTGATAAACAGAAAGATGCTTTCGGAGATTGCACAGGAAAATCCGGAGACATTCAAGAGAATAATGGTTCAAGCAAAATAAGAAAAATTTTAAAAGTCGCTGAAGGGCGACTTTTAAAATACCAGGTTTTCTTTACGGTAGAGGAGTCCGCCTCCGCGGACTTCTGAACACAACTCGCCTTGTCCAGAAGATTACTTCTTCCCAAGTCGATCTCCGTTAAAATAAATACAAAAGAGCGGCGCCTTCGGCGCCGCTCTTTTAACTTTTAACTAAGTGTAACGCTCTCTCCATACTCCGGATACTCCGCATCCACACCAAGCTCATCTTTCAGTCTCTGCACCAAAAATAAAGAAGATTTTGGTTCACCCATAACGGCAAAAACTTTTTTTAGTTTTCCTGATGTATTTGCCGTTTCTATAAATGAGACCAGATTATCCGAATCCTTATGAGAAGAATATCCTTCAATTTTTTCAATTTTTGCTCTAACAGGCATATTTTCGCCATAGATTTTTACAATTTTAGCTCCATCCGCAATTTGTCTTCCAAGCGTCCCGACAGCTTGGTATCCTACAAGCAAGATTGTCGCATTTTTATCGCCAACATGATCGTGTTCATGATGCACTACCCTTCCGCCGTTTGACATACCGCTTCCGGCAATAATTATTTTTGGATTTTTAGTTATACTAATTTTTTCTGAATCACGGAACAGTGACGTAGATTTTAATTTTGGAAAATTAAAGACATCGTCTCCATTTTTAATTTCATTACGAATAGTTTCATTCAAATAGCTTGTATATTTTTCATATATTTTGGTTATTTTTATAGCGAGAGGAGAATCAAGAAAAACAGGAGTTTGGCTTAATTCATGATTTTCAAAAAATTCATTCATTTCATAAAGCAGTATCTGTGTTCTTTCCAAAGAAAATGCGGGGATAAGCAAAAGTTTGTTATTTGATATAGTATCTTTTATAATTTCTTTCAATTTATTTCTTCTTTCATCTTTTGGTTCATGATTTCTATCTCCATAAACGCTTTCCATAATAATATAATCCGCATCTTTAATATCTTCTGTATCACTCAAAAGTAAAGATGGAGAATTGCCCAAATCACCTGTAAAAACAGCCTTTGTTTTTCCGTCATTTATCTCTATCATTGCCGAACCTAAAATATGGCCCGAGTCTCTCAAATAAATAGATACCCCGCCTAAACCAAAAACATTATGGTATTCAACTGTTTCCCATAAACTTAAAGCATTCTGAACATTTTGCCTATCATAAATAGGCGAGACACCAGATTTTCTTGCGTCAGAATCCATTATTCCTAAAGCATCTTCAAACAATATTTCGGCGATTTCTTTTGTGGGAGGAGTACTTATAATTTTTCCTTTAAAACCGTCTTTCACTAATTTAGGAATTCTGCCAATGTGATCCATATGAGCGTGAGTTACAATCAAAAAATGTATTTCTTCCGGATTATATGGAAATGGCTGTCTGTTGAAGCGATCGGAAACTTCTGTTCCTTGCATAAGCCCACAATCTATAAGCAGACTCGTCTTTTTACCGCTATTATCTAAAGATTCCACCAAAAAGTTTGCCCCCGTTACAGTTCCAGTTCCTCCATAAAAAACCAGTTTCATTCCATCAAAAATATTTTGCATTTTTTATACGTTATTGTTTTTAGGTTCTAAATTCAAAGAAAAATTATTTTTTAATTTATTATCTGGAATAAAATGTCTGGTCTTTTTGTTTTGTATGAAATACAAATACGATATTATCCCCCCAATGAAACCGCTTATTATATCTTTAAGTGAAGATTCCCAATAGCCTATATCGTGTAAAAAATTAATTTTAAAAATTACCTCGAATATTTCCCATGATATCCCTACAACAAATACAGAAATGAGCATTATTAATAAGGCTTTTTTCCTATATCCGCATATACTATCTATGTGTTTAATTTTTAAGGATATCCATAAGGAGGTGAGAGAAACCCAAAAACCCCCTACAATATGTACCGGAATATCCAGCCATCTAAAAATCCAATACCAATTGTATTTTAAAGCTAGACAGTGAAAAACTGCGACAGATAAAATTGTAATCAACGAAATCAGTAAAAGTTTCTTCTTCAGCATGTTTACTATTATATCAGAAAAACTTTGTCTTTATATTGTGTAAATAAAAAACTCACACAAGTGAGTTTTTTATTAAGGATTACTGGATAAGCATTACCCTAGATAACTCTAGGTGGGTGTCCTCGATGATACACCACGGTGTATCAAAAGTTAGACTCCCTTAAAAAAAATTTAGTGGATAATGCTGTCCTAATAATCCTACTACAATTATACTCCTCTTATATAAAAGTCAATAATTAAATCCATTTTGTCTTCATTATTTTTTAATTATTAATCTAACCCTTAAAAATAAGACGGTCAGGCAAAGCCTGACCGTCTTATTTAAGATTTTTTAACAACAGTTACCAATCTTAATTACATTTTATTTGATATCTCACCCTTAATTTTTTCTATATAATCTGCCGCTGCACTCTGACCTCCTAGCCCAAACGCAAGCCCAAGAGCCAAAGCAACTGCTATTACAATTCCTGTAAATAGAGTATTTATAAACGAAACTGCAATTCCAAGTTCTTGCACCGCAATAAGAACAGCAAAGACCCAGATTGCCCATTTAGCAATCGTACCGGCAAGATTTGCTGATTTCAAACCAGCAGTTTTTGCCGATCCCATCACTACTTTCTGCATAGCTTCGGCAACTAACGCGGCTATAAGTATTATAAGCACAGAAACTATGACTTGAGGCAGATATCCAAGAACGCTACTCAAAAACATTGTTACCTGTGTTAATCCAAAAATATCAAAAGCTGCAACCAAAAATACTATTATGAAGAACCACTCTACCAATTTACCCAAAAAGTAACCCGAATTTAATCTAAAACCAGCTTTTTCTACTATTTTATCCAATCCCGCTGCTTTTAAAGCATTGTCTACTTTTGCAAACCTGACCAAACTTTCCACCAATTTAAAAAATATCGCACCTATTATCCAGCCTACGATGGCTATAGTAATAGCAGCTAACAAAGTAGGTATAAAATTTGCAACACCAAGCCATATACTCTGTAAAGAAGCTGTCAAAACATTGCCCCATGAAACTATCATAAATTATTTTAATTAAATCTAATAAACTAATAATCCGCCTAAATTTCGCCAAATTTTGACGGTTCGTCTTACAAAATATTTGATTTTGTAATTGAAATTAAACCAATTTATATTCTAAGGTTGGTTTTTCACCTGCTTATTATACCATTTTGTTAATCAATTTGAAAATATACCTCTAGAAAATAGATGTTGATAATTTCCAGAAAATAACGAGTGGTAATCCACGACTATATTTTCTGAGAACCCCGTTAAAAGTCCGAGATAAAATCTTAAATTATCAGGAAATGAAGCCGAAGGCGGGTTTGCATAAAAAATCTCTAGTAAATTTGACTCTAATAAGACTTTGTACGGGGTCTTCCTACTCCCAAAAAATAACGAGTAGTAATTTACTTAAACTTTATAGGGGTAAATGGCACAATTATTATAAGGAGATTTTATCCAATAACACTTGATGGGGGTAATCCAAAACATCACGTATTAATTTATCATACATACTTAATCTGTATTTGAAATCCTCAGTCTCAAAACATACGTATACTAATTCCTTGCCAAGCTCTGCTTCTATAGATTTTATTACATTATTTAAAGTATTTTTATTCATATTATTTCCCACAACAAACATATCTACTCTACTATCTTTATCTTGTGTAAATACTCCAGCGATAATCACTAGTTTTAATTTGCCTGCTCTGGAAAGTCTTTTTATTATCTTCCCGCCTTCAAGCGTTTTTGTCTTTATCAATAATTGCTTAAGCGCAGTAATATAAGAAAAGTCTTGATTTAGATAAAAACCGTGAGTTCTTACCTTAAATTCAGACGTTTTTTTACTTTTTTTGTTCTCAATTATCTTTATGAAGCTCTTTTTTTTAATGAGTTCAGCTTTTTTTAGAAGAATCATTTCTTTTTTTACCGTATTTTTGGAAACTTTTGATTTATTGGATATTGCATCCACATCAAAAGTTACTTCCGGATTAAACAGGAAAAGGCGCATAATTCTAACCCTGGCTTCACTGCCAAATAATATGCTTAATATATCCATAATCGGACCGTATTATATCACTTGAGGGTTATTTTTCAATGATTAGAAAGGCAAACAACATTTGAGATAATAAAAGATCTAAGGAACATAAAAAGGCGGTTTTTGCTTCGCAAAAACCGCCTTTTTATGTTTTTACCCAGTTAAATCTTAATTTTATTTAACAAGGTGAATATTCTAAATTTTATCTCCTAAATACCATTCAACTTATTCCTCGTCTTCGGCCCCACCACTCCATAACCATCATCATCGGCTGTAACAACGATGTTGTACTGCAATTGGAAGTTCTTTACTGCTTGTAGAGTGAGATCGCCAAAGTATCCTGATACGGTACCTTGCGGGTAGATGCTTGGAAGTTTTGAGAGGATTTTCTGTAGAAGAGCAACTTCTGGATCGGACATTCCTTTGGTGAGAACTTTGGTTAGTTTTGTTGGAGTTTGTGTTTGTATTGATGCTGTCGTTGTAGTGATTGATGTAGAAGAAAGCGATGCTCTAGTTATTGACCCGAAGTATCCTGCGCTTGGCGTGATTCCTTTCGATTGCTGATATTTGCTGAGGGCTCTTTGAGTAAGAGTTCCAAAGTAACCATAGTTTGTGTTTGGAGGCATGGTGAGGTGACCTTTACTTACGAGAATTTGCTGAAGAGCTGTGACATCTATACCACTCTTTCCAATAGAAAGATCGCGAGTGAAGACAAAGGAGGTTGTAGTTGTGGTTGTATTTGTTGTGGTTGTGGAAATTGAAGTTTGAGTTTGTTGAGTTGGTGTTTGATTTAATGAGTTGACAGTATTGATATTTTCAGTATCTCCAACATTATTGCTTCCTCCTCCACCGCCTCCGCCAGAAGAACCTGATGAATTTGAAGCAGGTGGTGTTTCAGTTGTTGTGTTTGTTTGAGGAGTGCCTTTGTTCAAATAATCCTCCACCGACCATCCGTCCACTCCAGAATCATAGTTGATACTCCACCAT
>CAZLRP010000015.1:0-18158 GCA_964562105.1 uncultured Candidatus Saccharibacteria bacterium | reverse complement strand
TTTTGATTGAGCGTGGAAGAGTTCTAGAACAGAAGAATAAACATTTCAACATTCTTGAGAATGTTGAAATATCAGAAATATATGGGCCATTTGTAAATAGCGGGCAGCTCAAAGAGGCGCTCAAAATTGTACGCAGAATTTTTCCTTTTCTTGATAATTATTCAAAAATAAATAACGGTTACGGATTTTACAGAGAAATAGGTTTAGCGCCTGAAATTTCAAGCGCTGAAGCAAAAAAGGATTATGCAAAAAACATAAAAAATATCAAATTATTTTTTGAAGGCAAAAAAACAAATATTTTGAAAAATCTGGAGAAAGAGATGAAAATTCTTGCTAAAAATCAAAAATTTGAGAAAGCAGATAAAGTGAAAAAAACAATTTTTGCGCTAAATCACATTCAAGATGTTGCGCTTATTAAAGAAGAAAACTTTTCTGGGAAAAGATCGAACCTCGGGAATTCAAACCTGCCTGCGCAGGCAGGAAGGTTCGACCTAGAGGAAAGAAAAGTTTTCCGCGTTGAGGCATATGATGTTGCACATATTAGTGGCACGAACACTGTCGGAGTGATGACTGTTGTGGAAAACGGAGCTGTAAATAAAGCCGAATACAGAAAATTCCGAATAAATGAAAGTATCCAGAACGATGTCGCGGGTCTCGGAGAAATACTCCGAAGAAGATTCAATCATCCCGAATGGACATTTCCGAACATTCTTGTGGTTGATGGCTCTACTGCACAGAAAAATATTGCTGAAAAAATAGTAAAGGGATTAAGAATGGAAATTATTGTTGTTGCTGTAACAAAAGATGAAAGACATAGACCAAAAATGATTACCGGAAGGGAAGATGTTGTACACAAATACGAAAGTGAAATTTTACTGGCAAATAGCGAGGCGCATAGGTTTGCAATCAAATATCATAGAGAATCAAGAAGTAGAATATTCAAAAATTAATATTTTTATAATTTCTATCTAGATGATATAACTTGCCCGTTAAAGTTTTTGCCAATATTTCTTTAAAATTGATTATTTTGTGACATATCTATTTTGGGTTTGTCTTATGATATAATATTTACAGTTATGATAGTCGAAACAAACAATTTTATTGGCAAAAATTTTCTCGGGTAAATTATGCAAAGAATTAAAGTCGCAGTATTAAGAGGTGGACCTGGGGTGGAACATGATGTTTCTCTAAAAACGGGAAAAAATGTTTTGGAAAATCTTTCCGACAAGTATGTTCCCACTGATGTTTTTATTGCAAAAGATAAGTCTTGGTATGTAGACGGTGTTTCAATAACCCCTGCAAAACTTTTTAGGAATACAGATGTAGTTTTCAATGCTATGCATGGAGGGTATGGTGAGGATGGAAAAGTTCAACAACTCATGGATCAATTTGGAGTAAAATATACCGGCTCAAAAGCTTTGGCTTCGGCGCTTGGTATGAATAAAGTTTTAGCTAAAGAGATTTTTATAAAAGCTGGTTTAAAAACCCCTATATATAAAGTTATTAAAAAAGGTGATAATCTGGAGGATATAGATAAAACAATTTTTAAAACTTTTCCAATTCCTGCGATTGTAAAACCCGGTGGCAGTGGATCTTCTATGGGGGTATCGCTTGTTAAGATTTTGAAAGACATAAAGCCTGCAATAGAGAATGCTTTGAAATATTCTAATGTTGTCATTGTTGAAGAATTTATTAAGGGTAGAGAAGCTACATGCGGAGTTGTGGAAAAATTCAGAAAAGAAGCAATATATCCTCTTTTGCCTTTAGAAATAACTAAGCCGGAAAAATTTGAATTTTTTAGCTACGAGGCAAAATATTCCGGATGTTCCAGCCAAGTTTGCCCTGGTAATTTTTCTGAGAAAGAAAAAAAGACGATACAAGATACAGCAGTGGAAGCACACAGAGTTTTAGGGCTCAGGCATTATTCAAGATCTGATTTTATCGTAAGCGAAAAAAGAGGAGTTTATATTCTTGAAGTAAATACTTTGCCGGGGCTTTCAAAAGAATCTTTATTACCAAAATCTTTGGAAGCTATCGGACTTTCTTTATCTAATTTTTTAGATCATGTAATTACTTTGGCTTTGGAGAAATAAAAAATTAATGCGGACTCTCCACCTACCGTGGCAAATTTCAGGTTCACAAACTTGTGGTCAGGAGTATTTTTCTTGTCGTCACAAGAAAAATCTCACGACCCTGACTCGCGGTTTTGCTTGCTAGCAAAACATCGCTCCGTCTTCCACAGTGTATAAAAAACCGCATGCAGATGCGGTTTTTAATCACTGTGGACCTGAGCGGACTCGAACCGCTTACCTCCTCATTGCAAATGAGGCGTTCTACCAGCTGAACTACAGGCCCAACGTCCAAAACATTAACATAAAAACCTTATTTTTTCAAGTATTTTTTGTTAATTTTTGAAATGAAAATGTTTCTCTGTAATAATAGTTTACTGTATTTAAATAACCAATTGTTTGTAATTTTTTTTATGATAAAATGTATATAACAAATTAGATTATTTAAACAACTCATAAAAAAATGGTATTTGATATTGAAACAGGTAAGATAAGAATAGAAGCATATGGAGAAAACGCTTTTATTGTAAGAAAGGGTAAAAAAATCAAAATTCCTTCAGTTGAAATTCAAACAAAACTTCTTGAGGAATTTCAAAAAACAAAAGATAATTCCAAACTCACCGCAAATCAAAAAGAATATCCTAAGCTTGAAGATGGCGATACTGTTGTTTGTGGCTCAAAATCTTTGATAAAAGTCAGTACGGATTATAATAAAGGGAAAGAAAAGCCCATTGATGATTGGAAATCAAGAGCTTCAAAAACTGTTGGCATGGGACCTAATAGTGAATTGCAGGTTAGTGGGTTTGAAACTTGGGACGAAACGGATAAAGATAAAAAGAGAAATCATGGAGAACTTATAAAAAATATTGAGCTGAAAAAAGGTTTCTTTTCGGTAACTTTTTCAAACACTGAAGATGCACTCATAACTCCTACTGCTCTTGTAAAGTTTTTGGGAAACGGCAGTACAAATGGTTCATTTGATGTGTATGAAAATATTCTTTATAGCAATGCTGCGGGTGAAAAGGGGGTGGAATATACGAATAAACAAACAAAAAGTTCATATATTGCAAAATCAAGTACCGGTGCAGAAATAATAGTAAATCAAGATGGGATTTATAAAAAAGGAATGTTAAAAATGGATGACATTTTTAATTCTTTTAACACACTTGGAATTCTCAATCTTCTTCAGAGTAAGATTGCCTCGAAATCACTCCCTTCAATGGATGAAAAGACTGTGGCAGAATCGTACAAAAATACTCCGAAAATGATGGGGCAAGCACTTGGAGCTTTTGATATGTACGGGAAAATGACTCCTGAGGATTTGGAAAGGATGATGAAAATAGGGGAAGAACATGGTGCTAAAATTACTCCTGAAGCAAGAAAACAAATGAAAGAACTTCCGGAAACAATGAAAATGATGCAAAAATCAGGTTTTGCAGATCAAATGAAAAAAGCAATGGCAATGAGTAAAGGAATGATGGAAGGTCTGGGAGATCAAGGTGTAGATAGATTGGTTAAAATGCAAACCAAAGGAATGAAACAAGCAAAAGAACTAATGGAAAAATCTGCTAAGGTTTATACCGCAGAAGGAAGTACTCTTGATCTTGAGTCACTTCTTGAATCTCCAAGAAAGTATAAATCTTTATCGGATGCTCAAAAAGTTGCATAACAAAAAAGTTTTATATGGCTAAAAAAGAAACAAAAAAAGATAGCACAGAAAAAGAAAGTGAAGCTGATTTTCTCAAAAGAATAATGGGTATGAAAGAAACGGCAGAGAAAAATGCCAACGAGGGTCTGAACGTATATGCAAGTGAAATAGAAGAAGCAAAAATAAAAGGAGGGGAAATAGGAAAAGATTTGGCAGAGAGGGAAGAATGTGAAAAAATTGCGGAAGAGTTTCAAAAGAACCCCCCAATCGTTATTTCCAAAAATATCAGTGGAATTTCGATAGAATATCGTGTTGAAGATAAATATAAAGCAAAAGTTGATAGGTTGAAAAAATACGGATTTTCATTTATTCAGGCTGTTCATAGTACATCAATTACTCCTCTTGAGTTCACTACTTATGGAAATGCCTATATCAAGCGCAGTGGCAGAAAAGCATTTCTTCCGTCAGGCTCAAGAGAATTGCCGTTTATTATTCGCGATGGTGATATTATTGGTACCGAAAAGAGTGCATTCGTATTGGAATTAAAAGATGAATATCAGGACGAAGAAAATAATTACTGGCACATTTTTATTTTCCCCAACAGCGAATTAAAGATTGGTGTAGACGAAAGAATAAAAAAGGAAGAACCGGCATATATGGAACCGGACAAAGTTTTGCCTGTAATAAAGAAAAATTCCACATCAACCACTATTACGTATTCAATACGAGACGTAGAACTTTTGAGCGGATTATTTAATTTAAGAATTAAGAGAAGGAATAGAGATATCAACAGTGTGGTTCGTTTCGCTCCAGGATTTCCGGCAGTGCAATTTTCTGGAAGTGGGGGACTTGGAAATGAAATAGTAAAAGATATGATGGAAAAGGCAGTGACAAAACTCGGTGCGCCTTATTTAGCGAAGATTGCCGGAACGCTCGCGGAGGTTAAATCCAAAAGTAGTCAGCGTGGAGGAAATGATATTTCTGCATTCGTTGAATTAAATAAAGATGGTTCGGTGGTAATATTCTCTACAGCAAATAGAGTTTCTCTAGGTGGTTCCGGAAGAATGACAAAGAAAATTTCAACAGATATGTATAATCCTGTGAAAATAACTGCGACAAATGGAGGTCTTTTTGAAACCGATGGAAAAAAGAATCCCGATTACAGAGTTTCTGAAATAGTGAAGTTGTGGACAGCGGTCTCTCAAAATGCAGGTTCTTTAATTAAAAAAGAAGAACCACAACTTGGTATGGGTGGAAAAAACTTGAATGTTGAAGATGCAAAAAAGATTGCAGAATACGCCAAAGCGTTGGGAGAAGAAAATTTGGAAAAATGTGCGGAAGAAATTTTAAAGAATCGTAAAGACGTTGCGCCGAAATCCATGGAGAAACAAATAAAAGATTTAGAAGCTGACACGGAAGGGCACAAAAAAGAAGCTGAAGAAATGTTGAAATTTGCGGAAGAATCTGGCGAGAAAGAATTGATAGAAGTTGCAAAAGCACAGGTGAAAGTGGCAGCTACGGGAGGTCAGTCAATGTATTCCGGTGCCGATATGGCAGAGATGGAAGAGTCTGGAAGAAAGTTTAAAGAATTTAATGAAAAAAACATTGCTAAGAGTAAAGAGTTAATTGAAGCTGAATTACCACCATACAGCAGTCCAATCCAGAGTGATATTGTATAATATTATTGTGATGATATAATTTTATTATGAACAAAAAAACTATTGGAATTATTTTATTATCTGTAAGTGAGCCCACTTATTTTTAGATGATTTGATATGACAAAAGAGGAAATTACAAAAATAATTGACAGTTTTAATCAAAGACCTCCTATCGGAGGTGTTTCGCTTGAGTTGATTGATTTTGAAAATAATAACCTCAAATTAAAATTTAATTTTTCCGATAAGACGGAGTTTAAAGTTCAAGGAAAACTTGTAACAATGGAAGAAGAATCAAAAAAATTTGTTATTAAGTATCTTAAAGAAAAAATTTCCGCCCAAGGCGGATCCGCCTCCGGAGGAAAAAACTTAAATATAATATTAATATGAAAAAAGTAATTATTGCGAGTGTTGTCATTGTTGTTGCGATTTGTGTTTGGTTTGGATTTGTTTTTATAAAACCAATCATTATAAATAAATTCTTTCCTCAAGACACGAATTTTCTATCAGCCAATTTGCCGGAAGCAAATCCTTTTAAAATAGACACAAATCCATTCTCGGACAGTTACAAAAATCCTTTTGATAATCAATAATTAATAATAGCTTGTCCCGTTAGAAGTTTTTATCAGAGCAAACAATAGGTATAGGAAATATTGTAAATAAATGAATTTAAATATAATAGAAAAATCACATAGGAAAAACTTTCTAACTGGGATGAGAACACTACCTATTATATTGGCTTTTGTTGCGAGTACTGTACTTGTCAGTGCCGCAAACACAACAGTCCCTATGGTGGATATTAAGTTTCCGGTTGTAGAATTAGGAAACTGTAAAGACACAAAGGATTGTCATGTTTATTGTGAAAAGCCGGAGAATATTTTAAAGTGCGTTGATTTTGGTCAGAAGAATGGATTAATTTCTGCCGAGGAGTTTGCGGTAGCCCATAAATTTTCGGATGTATTAAGAGGTGGCGGACCAGGAAAATGCACAGATCAAATAACATGTAAACGATATTGCGATAAAACCTCCAATATTAACGAGTGTTTGATGTTTGCGGAAAAACATGAACTTATTCCACTTGAGCAATTGAAAGAAGCCAAGATTGTAGCGAAAACACTGCAAAATATCGGAAAATTGCCCGGTGGATGCAAGGAAAAAAAAGAATGCGAGGATTATTGTTCTATAGAAAAAAATTGGGCCGAATGTTTGGAGTTTGGTAAAAATTCCGGGTTAATTTCTGGTGATACATTAAAACAAATTAAAGAGGGTTTTAATCAAATGCCTCTTGAAATGAAAAGTTGCATTATTGAAAAAGTCGGTGCTGATGCCGTTAGTAAAATTGAAAATGATCAGAGTGCAACAGTCGGCCCGGAAATTGGTAGTGCAATTCAAAATTGTGGAATAAAAATTGCAGAAGAAGCATGGAAACAAGCTCCACCGGAAGCACAAAGTTGTTTTAAATCGGTTATAAGTAGCGTTATCGAAAAAAACAAAAGCGGCGGACTTAATAACCAGAATGATTTTATGCAAATAGTTTTTCAAAATTGTTTACCGAAAGGAATGATTCTTCCGTCAGGAGCTAAAGTATTTGGCCCTGAGGAGATTATGAAAGTACTAAAGAATACAGAAAAATTTTATGGTAATAGTTTACCCCAAAAAGATTTGGAGGATATAAAAAAAATGCAGGAATATTACGGTAAAGATTTACCCTCACAAGAAATAGAGGTTACATCTGGTCAAAAAACCCTTAATTTGGATGAGATTAAAAAATTAAATGAAAATTTACAAAAGAATTTAGAGGATCAATATAAAAATCTGACTCCAGAGGAAAGAGAATACTTAAAAAAGATGCAGGAACAAGGAGAGTCTGAAAATACTGTTTTACCAGAAAGTTTCGGGGGGAGTTCTGGAATGGGGTTATAAAAATATTAAACAAAACGTCTATTGAGCAGATTTATTAATAGGAAATAATATAAAAGAGATATTAAAAAGGTCGATCAAAAGAAATTATAGAATAACTTCAAATTATGATTGAAGAAATGAATCAATTTCCAATCAGTGTTTACCTACATAATAAGATTTGTTATAATGAGTGTTGAAGTTTGGTATAGCCAGCTCAACTATAATAAAATAATCAATTTTAATTATAAGAATTTATCAAAATAATTATTAAAAAATATGGGATTTCTAGATGATATGGTAAATAGAGTAAAAAATGAGGTTAGTTGGAAAGTTGGACAGGGAGTGTCCGGAGGAATCAGTCAGGCAACATCAAAGATTTTTAATAAAAAAGCTCCAGAAAATAAAATACCAAAATGTCCAAAATGTAAAAAGGAAATAACTGATTCTGCTCTGAAATTTTGTCCAGAATGTGGGGGCAAGCTGATAGTAACTTGCTCAAAATGCAATATTGATTATCCTGTGGGAACAAAATTCTGTACACAATGTGGAGAAGCTTTAAAATAAAGCATTTTGTTTATATTAAGATAAAAAATGATATTTCTTATTATTTCGGCTTTGTCTATATTTTTATCCGTGATTTTGGGTGGAACTTTTGCTTTGAAATTTAAAGATAAACTCCATTTAATTTTGGGTTTTTCTGCTGGATCTGTAATAGGGGTGGCGTTTTTCGATTTGTTACCGGAAGCCTTTGAATCAGGAATGAATTTTTATCAAATAGAAACAATTACTATTTTTATAGTGTTAGGTTTTTTGCTTTATATGATTTTGGATAGGATATTGACTACTCATTTGCATCATAATGAATGCGAAAATTATAATTGCAGAGGAATGCTTGGGGCAGGGAGCATATCTTTACATAGTTTAATAGACGGGCTTGTTGTTGGACTTTCATTTCAAATTTCTATTGCGGTAGGTTTTGCTCTTGCTGTTGCAATTTTTGCACATGCTTTTTCTGATGGAATAAATACGGTAAATATGATTGTCAGAGCCGGAGGAAATATAAAAGAGGCAAAAAAATGGCTTTTAATAGATTCTATTACTCCCGCATTTGGAATATTATCTTCTTCTTTTATTTCAATTCCTGCAAATATTTTTCCAATCGTAGTTTCTATATTTTGTGGTTTATTTATTTATCTTGGCGCAAGTGATCTTTTACCGGAAAGTCATCACGGTCATCCAAAAATTTGGACGACAATTTCTACTGTGCTCGGAATTGCCTTAATTTTTGCAGTCACAAAAATCGCTGGATTCTAAAACTGTGGACGATACTGGATTCGAACCAGTGGCCTTACGAATGTGAATCGTATGCTCTAACCAGCTGAGCTAATCGTCCTTTATTTTTATCGCTTTTTATAATATACTTTTTTAGCCTATAATAAAAGGATTAAAATAGTTGTTTGTTCGAATAAATTTATCATAGGGCCGCTAGCTCATTTGGTAGAGCGTTTCCATGGCATGGAAGAGGCGACCGGTTCGATCCCGGTGCGGTCCACCAAAACGGATTTTTCAGTCGAGAAATCCCGATTCATCTCGTAAATGCCTGCTAATTTGGCAGTTCCAAATCCTTTTTTCCATTCAAACGGTATTCCTTCTGGGAAGACCAGTTTCTGGAACTTGGGCTGTAAGTGCGGTACTAGGTCGAACCATTGTCGGCCAAGGTTCTCTATGAACTTTGTTGCATAAATGATTGATCCTTCAATGTCAAACTGCTCGATCCGGGCTTCGTTGGATAATATTCTGGTTGTCGAGATTTCGTTTTCAATTTCATCTTTCCGTTCCATAAACTCTTCCTTGGTATATGAGCCCTCCTCACGCATTTCGTAGATGCGTTTTTTCTTTGTCTCAAGCATTTCCAGTTTCTTTTTCCACTTCTCAACTTCCATCTCAAACCCTTGGCCTTTCTGTTTCCAGATGTCGATTATGCTTTCCTTGAAGATATCGAGGAAGGCTTGTTTTGGAGTAACTCTCTCTAAATATTCAAAAAACATCTTTTCCAATTCCAGCTTGGGAGTACTTTTGCCGAATACCCGGCAATTCTTATTCCCGCAGTGATAATAGTTGTATCGTCCTCCCATTCCGCCTCGAGGTGCACTTCCGGTCAGCGGTCGTCCGCAAACAGCACAGGTTACGGTTCGTCTGAGTGGAAAGTCTGGGTTATAAATATTGTACTTGGCCACCAATCTCTTTTTGCCGGTCAGGATCATTTTAATTTGGCACATCTCGTCCTTGGTGATCATTGGTACATGCTGGCCCTCAACATCTTTACCTGTCCACGGATTGGTAATAATGCCGGCATAATATTTGAGATAATTTTTTACCAGTCGGCTCACAAGTTGGGTTGCAGTTTTCTTGCCAGTGATGTCTTTGAGACCCCATTCGTCCAGTTTTCTCGCTAGTTCGCTTTGTGAGTGCAGACCTTGGGCAAATTCTTTCAATCCTCTCTGAATGATCGGAAATATCTGATCATCGGGAGGATCGGCGTAGGTCTTTTTCTCGCCGTGTTTTTTGAAGTTGACACATTTGTAGCCAATCGGCGGTTTCCACGGATAGATACCTTGGTTGATTCGGGCAAGCATGCCGTCACTGCATCTTTGTTTTCTGATTGCGTTATCAAACTCAGCGATTCCTGCAAGGAATGTTTCCAAAAGTTTGGCTACGGGCTCGTTTCCAATCGGTTCGGTTACCGAATGCAGTGTTGTACCATAAGTGGCCAGAATTTTCCTGATAGCAAAGTGGTCATCGGCATTGCGAGCAAATCTGTCCACACGCAAAACCACAAAGGCTTGGACCTTGTCTTTATTCTTGCGACAAAACTCTAAGGCTCCCAGAAACTTCTTGCGATTCTGCAAGCTCAGGTCTTTGGCACTTTCGCCTTCCTCTCTAAAAACCAAGTCAACTTCAACGCCTTTCTCTTGGCAATATTTTCGGCAAAGTTCCTCTTGGTGTTCCAACGAGGTACCTTTGACCTGTTCGTCGCTTGATACTCTTGTGTAAATAATTCCTCTCATCATATTTTTTGCATAGATTTCTCAACACACAACATACGCTATTTTTGCGGACAAGCTAAGCTCGAGTTGCCCACAGCTTGGTTTTGCTGTTTTTTCCTAGCACTTTCTAATATTTCGTTAATTCGATCGTAGTCTTGTTGGTAGTCATCATCTGCATTGCGACCTCCCATACCATTCTCTGTTGGCGGACCCATGATGTAATCCAAAATAGCTTTAACGGCTCGGAATTTCATCGCATCACTTTTGGCTCCCATAAGTGAGACCAGAATATTGGCCGCAGTTACAGAATGTCTCGCCAGCACGTTATCAGTCTCTCTATCGCGGGTATTGTTTCTTTCTTTTTCGTATCGGTCGTATTCGTCTTTGAGCAAACCGTCTGACCGAAACCACCTCTTTACACTGATATGGGAGACTTTAATCATTCGAGCTATCTCTAAATAAGTAAAATCAGCATATTTTAAGCGGATTGCGTTCTGATATTTTTCGTTTTTTATATCTACAGATTTAGCCATTTGGGTATCATTTAGTATCTTTTAAAGGGTTAATAATTTATTGAAATATGCACCTTTGTGCCGAATTTTCTCGTTTGGTTGATCCATTACAGACCGGTAAGCTTCCTCAATTCTTGCCAGTCCGTATCTTTTCAGAGCCGAGAGAATAAAGGTCATATCTTTTTCTCCCAAGGCTTGAGCAATCTCCCAACATTTTTGTTCCTCGTAAGACTTGGGGGTGAATTCTCTTACGGGTCGACCACGATTCGATCGGTTGTTTTTATTTTCTTTCTCGTTGTCGTTCTTGGAACTTCTGCCGAGCGAGTTTTCAGAACCGAAAGAAAACCTGTCCACTAAAGCGTTTTTGTCACTTTCCAACTTCTGCCGAACGTCATTAACTTCTGTCGGCACTTCTGCTGGTGAATGCTCATCAGTATCATCCTCACTTCTGCCGAACTTCTGTTTGCTACGATGTGCAATGTCGACAAAACCACCATTTGATAAGGGATAACTGGCGATATCAACATGGAACGAACTTCTGCGACCTTGCTGTACGGGAAACCACATCCACTTCTTCCGCTTAAGGTTTAACATCAGTCGGTTGATGTGATTTTTAGAGTATTTTTCTTTGAAGTCCTTGGAAAGTCCGGCATAGCTTACTTGGGCCCGGCCGATCCGGGGATTGGCGTTGATCCACAACCAGACGAGGACCGAGTATTCCTCAAAACTCAAATAGCCGTCCACAAGGGCGGTTTTGATGCTTCGGGGAAGCCTTACGTAATCATTGTTATCTATTTCGAATGGCAAATTTTCCATATTTCATATTCATTCGGCCGGTTTAATTCACGGCATCGTTATACATCAGCGACTTCAGCTCTTTGATCGCGGACACAAAATCTTTTGCGTTGACATCGACCAAGCCGGCAAAGAATCCTCCAACGAGCTGGGGGCGTTCCAGTTTGTCCGCAAAGATAAATCGGTATCGCCGTGAGTCGGTTTTGTTTATGCCAAAAAGCTGATACCCCTTGGCCAGGAGAAAAGCGGCCGAGTAGAAATCGCTGGTGGCGAAGTTATTGCTGTTGTCTGGTTGGTTTTTCATATTCATTTTGATTATTAATTTTCTTGTTATCTTTTTGCCCGGCTTCCTTGGCTTTGTTTCTTTCGGCTTGCCACTGCTCAAAAATTACTTGAGAGAGCATATAAAAGCCGTCTCTGATTTCCTCGATTTGTTTATCGGTGAGAGATGGATCGTTCGCTAATTGTTTTACTCGCTCGGTGCTTAACATATGCATTCATCGTAGCGAACGAGCCACTATGCCTTAAATAGTCCGCAGAGAATTTTTGGCAAACAAAAAACGCCCGTTTTGTGAGCGTTTCGGAATAGTTATTAACATTACTTGGGGACTACGAGCGTCACTTCAAGAAAATTCTGTATTTTGGATTGATCCGGTAGCCGTCAGTGCGACGACCCTCAATAAGTTTCCCGATTTTTAAGTCATGTCTGGCTTTCGCATTTATTTTCATAATGGACGAACGAACAGAAGAATCATTTTTAGCACTGGTTGCCATGCGAATATCAGTTGTGGCTTGATAGCCCTTACCGATCAGGTATTTAACTATCTGATGACGTGATTGCTCTTTACCCATGGGGTAGCAGTATTTGCTTTTTGGTTCTCGATACAAATCTGCTTCGGCTGATAAGTGGAGGATTGTCTGTTTCAGTTCAACAGGCTTGGTTTTACCTTGTGCAAAATATTCAGCAAAAGAAATTGCGGCTACTTTGGCAAATGTGTTTATAAAATGCTGGTCGTATTCAGTTAACCCCTCAAATTTGCTGGTTCGGCGTTCCAAGAGGGACCGGATGCCTTTCACTTCGAGTTTCGTCTCGATGATTTCTTTGGTAAGAAGTCCAATCGCTGGTTGATTGTGCTTTATAATCTGATCACCGTCTGCAATGCCGGCCGACTTCATTGAAGATCGCAAAATCTTTTCAGTGGTTGCAACTGACATTCGGTAAGTTGTTGCAAACTCCACCGGTTTTCTTATATTAAATTTGTATTTGGTGGTCTTTGAGACCTTTTTCATTTTCATACTCATATTTTTACTGGATGTAAGCTTAATCCTAACTCCCAGTTCATTTTTGCCTTTTTAGCATAGTTTTCACGTTGTACTATGCTTATTTTCCTTTTTTAACATAGTACAGTGTGCAAAAAGTCTCTTTTTTGTCCACTACAGTGATCCAACTGGACAAAATGGCCGTTTCCGTATTGAGACACTTTTGTCTCATATCGGAAACGCCAAACTTTAGTGAATTGAACCCATTTTATGACTCCCATTCACTAAACTTCTAGGGATACGCCTTTTCTCGGAAATTAAGCTTATTTGCTTATCCTCAAACTCTTGCGCTTATTTTTATTATAGCATAGAATATAAACCATAGGTAACATTCCGCGTAACCTTTAAGGATTTAATAAAATTATGACCCAACGAATAGACATTTTAAACACACTCCTTCGATCTAAACAATCAGTTTTTACTTTTAAAGAAGTGAATCTGCTTGCTGGCGGTGAAATCAGTCCGGAATTATTGCGCCGTCGGATCAGCTACTTAGTTAAAAAAGAAGAATTACATCCTCTTCGCCGTGGCATTTATGCCAAAGATAAAAAGTACGACAAACTCGAACTAGCTAATCGCATCTATGCTCCATCTTACATCAGTTTCGAAACCGTTCTCGGTAGAGCTGGTGTTACTTTCCAATCTTATGGACAAATTTTTATTGCTTCATACCTCACGCGTGAATTAAAAATTGATGATCAAATATATTCTTATAAAAAAATTAAGGACGGTGTCTTGACTAGGATTCAATTACCGACCGGCATTGAACACAACGGAATATATTCTATTGCTACTCCGGAACGTGCGTTTTTGGACGTAGTCTATCTTTCCAGAGATTATCATTTTGATAATTTATCCGCTTTGAATTGGGAAAAAGTGTTTGAGATACTTCCGATCTTTGGAAATGTTGAAATGGAGAAACGAGTAAAAGCATATTACGAACAGTTCAAAAATAACTAATTTCAAGATGAATATGAAAATGAAAATGTATGAAAATAACTGACCATCAAGCAAAATATTTCGCCTACGAATTAACCAAGCGTTGTGCTTCGGATAGTTTAGAGAAACTATCATCTACACTTTCTAACGCTCAGGTTGATCTTAACCCTCATCAGATTGAGGCGGCACTTTTTGCTTTTCGCTCGCCCCTGTCTAAGGGTGCAATATTGGCTGACGAGGTTGGTCTTGGAAAAACTATTGAAGCTGGACTGGTACTTTCACAAAAGTGGGCAGAAAGAAAAAGAAAGATTTTATTGATCGTGCCGTCGAGCTTACGTAAACAGTGGAATTCCGAGCTTCAAGAAAAATTCTTTTTGCCGTCCATTATTTTAGAGACAAAATCTTTTAATCAATATATCAACGCCGGCAATTTAAACCCTCTTGAACAAGAAAATACTATAATCATCTGCTCGTACCATTTTGCTCGAGCGAAAGCCCCATACATAAAAAAGGTTAAATGGGATTTGACGGTAATCGATGAAGCTCACCGCCTTCGTAATGTTTATAAAACCAGTAATAAAATCGCCAGAGATATCAAAGAGGCATTATCCGAATCTCCCAAGATTCTCTTAACCGCTACGCCACTGCAAAATTCGTTACTTGAGCTTTATGGTCTTGTCAGCATCATTGACGACCATGTTTTTGGCGATCTAACTAGCTTTAAAGTTAACTATGCTCGGCTTTCTCGCGAGCAGGATGTCTACGAGGGCGAGCTTGGCATGGTTGAACCTCGCCAAGAAATGTTTACTGATCTGAGAAATAGATTGAAACCAGTTTGCATTCGCACGCTCCGCCGGCAAGTTTTGGAGTATATAAAATATACCAAGCGTATTCCGCTCACGCAAAACTATATTCCAACTGAACAGGAGATAGAGCTTTATGAGGGCATGTCCGGCTATCTACAAAGGCCAAAGCTTTTTGCTTTGCCTAACAGCCAAAGGCAACTTATAACTTTAATACTCCGCAAGTTACTCGCCTCATCCTCTTTTGCTATCGCCAGTACGCTTGATGGTTTGGTTTTTAAACTTGGCAAACTTACGGAAAAAGCGGAAAAGCAAAAGATTGTAGAGGAGATTGGCGTAGAAGATCTTGATCAAAACTTTGAAGGCTTTGAGGAAATATCTGATGAATGGATTGACGACGAAGAGGATGATAGTGATGACAAGGATGTTAAAGACAAAAAAATAAAATATACCGACGAAGACATTGCGTTGATGAAGCAGGAAAAAATTGATTTGGAACACTTTCGTGATTTGGCAAAAAGTATTTGGAAAAATTCCAAAGGAGATGCTTTACTAACGGCCATTAAGCAAGGTTTTAAAATGACGGAAGAGCTGGGAGCTAAGAAAAAAGCTATCATCTTTACCGAATCCACGATTACTCAAAATTATCTCTTGAAGTTACTTTCCGATGACGGATATCAGGATAAGATTGTTTTATTTAACGGCTCAAACAACGACGAGAAATCAAAACAGGTCTATTCCGCTTGGGTAAAGGCCAATAAAGATACGGATAAAATTACCGGCTCAAAGACAGCCGATATGCGTGCGGCCTTGGTGGAATATTTCCGAGACGAGGCCGAAATTATGATCGCTACCGAAGCGGCGGCCGAAGGTGTAAACCTGCAATTTTGTTCTCTTTTGATTAACTACGATCTCCCCTGGAATCCACAACGCATCGAACAGCGTATTGGTCGCTGTCATCGTTATGGTCAAAAACATGATGTGGTGGTGATTAACTTTGTAAACTTAAAAAACGCAGCTGACCAGCGTGTCTATGAATTGCTGGATCAAAAGTTTAATTTATTTAAAGGTGTTTTTGGTGCGAGCGACGAAGTGCTTGGCAACATAGAGTCTGGTGTTGATTTTGAAAAGCGAATTGCCGGTATTTATCAAACTTGCCGAACCGAGGATGAAATCAACGGGGCTTTTGATTCCTTGCAAAAAGAGATGGACACTACCATTCAAAGCAATCTCAAAGATACTCGCCAAAAATTGCTGGAAAACTTTGATGCTGAAGTCCACGAAAAGTTAAAGATGAATCTCAAGGAGAGCGAAACTTATTTGAATACCTATAATCAATGGCTTTGGGATGTTACCAGATTTTATCTTGGTGACAATGCTGATTTTTCCGAACATGAGTATTCTTTTGTGCTCAAGAATAATCCCTTTTCCAATGAGCAAATAGATCCGGGACCGTATAAGATTGGCAAAAGCGTAGATGATGCTCATATCTATCGTCCCGCTCATTCTTTGGCACAAAGAATTTTAAACGAGGTAAAAACAAAGGACACTGAAGAAGTGGAGATTGTTTTTGATTATTCCAACACACCCGGAATTGTTTCCGTGCTTGAACCGCTGGTTGGTAAAAGCGGAATACTTAAGGTTTCTAATTATAAAGTGGAATCTTTTGAAGAAGAAGATATTGTGATAGCAACGGCAGTTGATGACGCCGGTGAGGTAGTAGATTCGGAAGTAGCTAAAAAACTATTTTCTATTTCCGCTCAAAAGACAGATAAAGCCGTGATCACCAAAGAACAAAAAGAAAAACTGGAAGAGCTGGAAAGCGGATCGGTTGGTCTAACCTCCCAGAGAATTGCCGAACGCAATAGCGACTTTTTTGATAATGAAGTAGACAAGCTTGATAAATGGGCCGAGGATATGAAAAAGGCTCTTGAGCTTGATCTGAAAAAACTCGATGTTGATATTAAAATTTCTAAGACCAATGCCAAGAAAATTCTCAATCTTGATGAAAAACTGAAAGCTCAACGCGGTATCAAAGATATGGAAAAGAAACGCAACGAGATGCGTAAAAAATTATACGAAGCACAGGATACCGTAGAAGGCCGAAAGGAAAAGCTTATTGAGCAAGTCGAATCTCAATTGAAACAGAAATCAAAACTTGAGTCGTTGTTTACGATTCGGTGGCGAGTAGTTTAATCCGTTACAAAATGTAACGCTTTGAATGAAGATTATTAACATCATAAATTAACTTTTAATAATATGGACGAATCAAAAAATTTAATCCCAAAAGAATCCGACTTTCTCCTCTATACTACACCAGAGGGTAATGTAAAAATTGAGGTGTTTTTCCGAAATGAAACGGTTTGGCTAACTCAAAAAAGAATGGCCGATTTATTCGGCGTGGGGATTCCGGCAGTTAATAAACACTTGGCAAATATCTTTGAAAGTGGCGAATTAAGCGAAGATTCAGTTGTTTCCATTTTGGAAATAACTGCGGAAGACGGTAAAAAGTACAAAACAAAGTTTTATAACCTAGATGCGATCATATCCGTTGGGTATAGGGTAAATTCTACTCAAGCGACTCATTTTCGTGTTTGGGCAACACAGACTTTAAGGCAGTATATAGTCAAGGGTTTTGCTATAGATGATGAAAGGTTAAAGCTAGGAAAGACGCTTTTTGGTCAAGATTACTTTAAGGAATTACTTGAGAGGGTTCGTTCTATCAGGGCGAGCGAAAGACGAATCTACCAGCAGATCACAGATATCTTTGCCGAGTGTAGTATTGACTATGATCCAAAATCAGAAATTACTAAGAACTTTTACGCAATGGTACAAAATAAATTTCACTATGCTATTGCCGGTCTAACGGCCGCAGAAATAATTTATACCAAAGCCGATAAAAACAAGCCGTTTATGGGATTGACCACATGGAAACATTCTCCCAAGGGCAGAATTTTAAAATCGGATGCTCTTATAGCCAAGAATTATTTACCGGAAGATAAAATCAAAAGATTAGAAAGGACAGTCTCCGGATTCTTTGATTACATAGAAAATGTTATTGAAAATCATCAAGCGATGAAAATGGAAGACTTGGCTAAAAGCGTGAATAAGTTTTTAAGTTTTAATGAATACAAGATTTTGCAGGGCAAAGGACAAATTTCACACGAGAAAGCAGAACAAAAAGCCATTGCTGAATATGATGAGTTTAATAAAATACAAAAAATAGAATCCGACTTTGATCGAGAAGTCGTAAAACGGTTACAGGACGCCGAGTCCAAAAAACCTAAGAAAAACAAGAAATAATATGACTAATAAAAAGCAAAAACTAGAGTTAACATGGATCGGCAAGGACGAGGAATTAAAACTCGAGCCAAGGATTTTGATTGAGGACCCAAGCAAGTCCTATGGTGATAAGTCTTCCGAGAATATGCTTATTCACGGCGACAACCTCCTTGCGCTCAAAGCCCT
>CAZLRP010000014.1:0-19403 GCA_964562105.1 uncultured Candidatus Saccharibacteria bacterium | reverse complement strand
TCATCTTCAATATCAAGTTCAGTCTCGCCATCATCTTCAATCTCAGCATCAGAATCATCATCTCCTAGCTCATCACTTTCAAGTTCTGTTTCTCCGTCTTCAAGTATCAGTTCATCTCTTTCTTCATCTCCTTCATCTTCAATTTCTAGTTCAGTAAGCCCTTCTTCTTCCATCAGTTCCTCAGTAAGTCCAAGCTCCTCAATTTCTTCATCTGCCAGTTCTTCAATTTCTCCATCTCCAAGTGTTGGGTATGAAGGTTACACAAAAGGAGATTATGCAACTTTGCCTACGAATGATGCTGATTTGGAAGTATCTTATACAGCTCAAGATCTTACAGATGTATCCACAAAGAATGATGTGAGAGTTGGGCAGACTGCAACTGCAGAATATGCAGTTCATTTGTTCAAGGATTTTATGTCGGTAGAGAATAAGTGCATGATTGAATGTGAATTACAGACTAATGTAGCCCCTTCTTCAAGCACAGTCTACCTCCAAATCTATAACAGAAACAGTAGTGAATGGGAAACAATAGCGAGCGACAACACTTCAGCCGCCGATACAGATTTTGGATTGGGCGCTTCTGTAGCTGACCTCACGAATTACAAAGACGGTAATTCGGTTATTTCCTGCAGAGTCTATCAACTTGATATTTAAAATCTATGCCTCAATTACCAAATTCACAAAACGAAATAAGGCAGAAGAGAAAATACAACACCAAGGTATACGATGTTGGTAATGGTCAAACTCGTTTTATCTGTTCCACAAGACACCTGCATTATAAAGACACAGGTAATGTATTGCGAGATATAGACACAAGACTCAAGTCCGGTTTCTTAGGCGGGTACAAACACAACAAAGCATCATATCACTGTAGCATTCCACAATATTCAGATGACTGGTTTGAGTTTTACAATGCCTACGAAGGTGCAGATCATACCATCAGAGCAAAGCCGGTAGCCAATCATGTAAGAGGACAATATCACGAAGATGATACAGGTAACTATGTTTACTACAAGGATGCTTTTGCTACAGGAATAGACCTGCAAGTATTTTCATACTGGGCTGGATTAAAGAAAGTCATTATTATAAATGAAAAACCAGCTGATACTTCCAAAGATTTAACTTTTGATTTTGAGTTGGACCTACCTAACACAGTCAGAGATGCGAAAGGCCGTGTATGGAACAATTCATCAACATTAAATTTCCAAAACAAAACCATAAAGATAGGTGGTAAAGGCAAAGAGAGTTATTTCAGAAATGCTTTGGTGTGGGATAGCGGAAAATTAACAGAACATGTAGATATCCAGTTATATACAAAAGACAATAAAACTTTTCTTCGTAAAACTATCAAAGCGGACATAGTAGCAAAAGCAACTTATCCTCTCTACACCGACCATCCGACGAATTATTATGCGGGAGCGGGGGATGGGTACGTAACAGCAAATTCGGTTGTTAGTTGGGCAACGGCTCATAGTGCGACGGCAGGCAGTAGTGCAAATTGTACAGCAACAAGTTCGTATGCGTTATCACAATTGGGTGGCGGAACAACTCTTTTATATAGAACTTTTTTACCAATAGATACTTCAGCGATAAATGATGCGGCAACCATAAGTAGCGCATTATTATATCTTTACGTTCTGGCTAAAAGTGATACTGATAATGATGGTGATGATTGGATTAATGTTGTTCAAACGACGCAGGCAAGTAGTGCCTCTCTTGTTGTGGGTGATTTTGACCAATGTGGTTCAATAACTAACCCAACAGAAGGAGCGACAAGAGTTGATATTACTAATGTAACTACTTCTGCATATAATGCTTGGACTTTGAATTCTACTGGGATAGGGTGGATTGATAAAGTTAATGCTACTAATACCCTATTAGGAATAAGAGAGGGACATGATGCTATAAATAGTTCCATTACTTCAGGTACATCTAATTATATACAAATAAGTACCTCTGAAGACACTTCTGGCACAAAAGATCCATATTTAGATGTAACTGTAAGTGTTAGTAGCCCATCTTCTTCCGTCTCTTCATCGGCGTCAAGTTCTGTAAGCTCTTCACTATCGTCTTCAGTCTCTACATCTGAATCTAGTTCACCAAGTTCATCAGCTCCAGCAGGATTAAACTTACAAATTGATTATTGGAAAGTATTTGCTGGACAAGTTTCAAGTGCTTCTTCTTCTTTATCAAGTTCTGTAAGCAGTTCAGCTAGCTCATCTGTTTCCTCATCTATTTCTACATCTGCATCTACATCAATCTCCAGTTCCATCTCTCCATCATCATCGGTGAGCTCATCGATATCAGTTTCTCCTTCAGAGTCGTTGTCTTCATCAATCTCAAGTTCACCATCAACATCTCTATCTGCTTCAGTCTCCAGTTCCATTTCCTCGTCCGCTTCTTCATCACTATCCGCATCTGAATCAAGTTCAGCTTCTTCGTCTATATCAAGTTCCATTTCTCCATCTTCGTCAGTCTCCTTATCTCTCTCCAGCTCTCCATCTGCTTCTGAATCCACTTCTATTTCTTCTTCAGTTTCATCTTCTATTTCACCTTCTTCATCAATTTCAGAATCTATTTCCAGTTCACCATCCTTATCTGAATCAACATCGCTCTCATCTTCGGTTTCAAGTTCTGTGAGCCCTTCATCATCTGTTTCTTCTTCAGTCAGCGCTTCCGAATCTAGTTCTGCAAGTAGCTCAGTTTCCAGTTCTCCATCCAGTTCAGTTTCTCCCTCATCTTCAATATCAAGTTCAGTCTCGCCATCATCTTCAATCTCAGCATCAGAATCATCATCTCCTAGTTCATCAGTTTCTTCCTCAATTAGTCCTTCTTCATCACTCAGTTTATCACTATCATCCAGTGTTAGTGCATCTGAATCTAGCTCTGTCTCCTCGTCTGTTTCAAGTTCTATCTCTCCTTCAAGTTCAGTCAGCGCTTCTGAATCTAGCTCTCAGTCCGCATCAGTTTCTGAATCAGTTTCAGCATCGGTCTCAAATTCTGTGAGCCCTTCATCATCAGTTTCGGAATCTATTTCAAGTTCAATATCCGCATCTGAATCAGCATCCATATCAAGTTCTATCTCTTCATCAATTTCTCCATCATCGTCAGTTTCTACTTCTGAATCAGCTTCACCTTCAAGTTCGATTTCAATTTCTCCTTCGTCATCAGTTTCGGAATCTATTTCAAGCTCTCCATCTGCATCTGTTTCCACATCAATCTCAAGCTCACCATCTTCATCAGTAAGTCCTTCTTCTTCAATATCAAGTTCCGTTTCTCCTTCATCATCTGTCTCAACTTCAGAATCAACATCTCCAAGTTCGTCGGTTTCTGCATCTGTATCGCCGTCATCATCGGTGTCAAGCTCTGAATCAATCTCACTTTCATCTTCCGTTAGTCCATCATCAAGTATCTCAGAATCACCATCAACTAGTATTAGTACATCCGCATCCAGTTCAATCAGTTCTTCAGAATCCACATCTTTTTCACCTTCTGGTTCTGTATCATCTTCAATTTCCATCTCACCAAGCAATTCTGTCTCTTCATCTGTAAGTCCATCATCAAGTATTAGCCCATCATCTTCAATATCATCTTCACCAAGTCCTTCTGTACCGGCTTCTTCACTAAAAACAATAAACGATTTGTCCGAAACTTTAATAAAGACAGTCAACGGAATGCCAAGGGGGTCAATAAAGAATGTAAATGGGTTAGGGTGGAATGGATAAAATCAATAACTACTATCAATATATAGTATTGATTGTGTTTTATTTTGTTATATTATATGATAATATCATATTATAATTTAATATATTAAAATCATGACTACATTATCAGTACCCATCTCAAACGAACTTGAGAGCTTTATAAATAAGATGGTAAAAGATGGACGAGCGGCCAATAAAGCCGACGTTGTTCGCAGGGCCATCAGACGACTTTCAGAGGACGAAGTCGTAGAGAGGATAGTTCGTGCACAGATAGAACCAACCATAAGAGGGGATATGAAAACTTTAATGAAAAAGTTCAAGTAGTATGATAATAGTATCTTTCAAGCCATCTTTTATCAGAAGCGTCAATAAATTGGAAAAAGCTCTTTGTGAAGAGGTCGTTGAAAAAATCGGATTACTAAAAAATATTAAGAATCACAAATATCTCAAAATTCATAAATTACACGACAGACTATCCGGGTGTTTAAGTTTTTCTGTTAATTATAAAGTAAGAATAATTTTTCAATACGAATCAAAAAATGAGATTGTTTTATTAGATATTGATGACCATGATATTTATAAGTAGTTATTGCTTGTTTTGCAATTTATTATCTATTATAATAGTGCCATGTATGAGAGAATTCTCAATTTTATAAAATATAACAACGCTTTCACTATCATATTTGTTATAGTTTTTTTTAGTTTTGGAATAACTTTTGCTGCAAGTCCTGCCGTGCGCGAAAGTGTTTATTCAAGTTCTGAAACTATAGTTTCTGTTGACAATGGAGCGATTGTTTCAGCTGATTTGAATAATTTTAATTTTAATTTAAGAATCAGTTCTATTACCGAGGATGATAAAAATTACTATGCCGGCTACTCATATCAAACTTTAGTGATTGAAGATAGCGTTTGGCAGTCAAAAGAAATAGAAAAAACATTAACAGTAAACAAAGAGGCTTTGAATGGAAAAGATCTCGGACTTTATGTAGCAAAAGAGTTAGGAGATAATATTAACAGCGAACTGTCTTATTTAAAAAGAGTTCAAAAATTAGAAAAAGATAAAGGAGAATCTCAGAAAGTAGTTACTGTGGAATACTCAGGTCTTATTGGAAAGCTGTTGGACCCTAAAGAAATGGTTATAGAGGGCTATAATCCAGTTATACCAGAATCTGTTCCAGAAATTCCTGCGACTGTTGAATCAAATCCCGAAGAAGTTATAGTTTCTACTCCGTACACGGTGCCACAAGAAAATCCTGTTTCTCCAATTGACACTCCAGTGTCTGCGACTCCAGAGCTAACCCCACCACAAACAGTATCGGAAGTTGAACAAGAACTAACCTCAACCTCAACTGCAACCTCTACTTTGCCACAGACAGAAATTGTTCAAGAATCAACCCCGTTACCGGCACCGGAAGAAATGGTTGATGAAGAGCTGATCCAAGAAGTAGTAGAGGTACTTTTACAAAATGAAGCTAGTTCAACTTCATCTTCGGTATCGGAGCCCGCGTCATCTTCCGTTCCAGAAATTACTCCAGAGCCAACGGTAGAAATTGAGTCTACTTCCACATCAGAAGTGGTTTAGGTAAGTTGTATTAATCTATTTTTAAATCCTTTTAGTTTTTGTTTAATTATTAACCCAATTATATTTTCATTTTTACTCCCTACACCCAAGTTCGCCATGGCGAACTTCGAAATCAACTAAATTTTCTTTATAGTGGAAAGTAGGAGAAAACTTTATTTTTTTAGTGTTTATATTATGAAGTTCGCCATGGCGAACTTGGGGAAGTGATGATATAATTGAAAAATGAAAAAATATCTAAGATATAAAGGAGTTCCTGTCAATTCTTTTGGCATACCGATAATGAACCCAAGAAATAGAGATAAAAAGTCCGAAGTTCGCCATGGCGAACTTCGCGGTTTAGATAATAAATATCATCAATATCACTATTTTAATTTTTCTTTTGAAAAAGATTCTCCGAAAAATTTGATTGTCATGTATGACATACCTCACGAAAAGAAAAAGGAAAGAGATTGGTTTAGACGGCATTTGAAAAAGTTTAACTATATAATGATCCAAAAAAGCGTTTGGGTCGGACCATCACCATTGCCAAAACAATTTCTTGATTACGTAAAATCAATAGGTCTTTTAAGTCAATTAAAAACTTTTAAACTAGCTAAGCCATATACTGGGGAAGAGAATGTTTATAAAAACGCTTTATAAGTTTATAAAAAATGGTCAGTGTGTGAAGTTCGCCATGGCGAACTTGAGAGAGGGTATTTTTGAGTGAATATTAATATTTTAATAAACTCTCAGTTTCAAGCATATAAATGAAATTTGGAATAAAATAAAAATGCTTTCTTAAGATAAGTTGGTGATGTATAATATCCAGAGTGTTTAATAAAATGAATAAGTTGCAACAAAAAATACAATCAGTTATTTCGCTTGTAGCTATTGCTGTTTTGGTATTTTTTTCTTGTTTAAATATAGTTTTTTCTCAGGAATATAATTCTTTAAATTTTAAAGTATTGGATCCGGTTACGACTAGTGGCGGTGGTTATTCTTCGTCGTTAAACTACAAACTTGATAGTTCTATTGGGCAAATAAGCACGGGGACAAGCTCGGCAACAAATTTTAATTTGAATGCTGGATTTTTGTATTTTCCATATGTTTCAACTCCGGTTGTTTCTGCAACTGCGGGTGATAGTCAAGCGTCTTTATCATGGACGGCCGCGAGTGGTGTTCTCGGATGGACTGCTTCCGGATACAATGTCGGCGTTTCTACTGTTTCTGGCGGACCCTATGCTTTCAGTTCATCATTAGGAAATGTTTTATTCTCTACTCGCACAGGTTTGTCAAACGGAACACCTTATTATTTTGTTATCAGAGTTGAAGATGTCTTTGGAAATATTATAGCAACTTCAAGCCAGGTATCGGCAACTCCAGCCGCGGCCGCAACTCCTCCATCGGGCGGTGGCGGTGGAGGTGGCGAACCTGTTCTTTCTACGGGTGTTATATTTTCCGGAAGAGCGTATCCGTTAAGCCATGTAAGCGTGCTTAAAGACGGACAGCTTGCAGTCACAACGATAGCCGATCCCAATTCAAATTTTAATATTTCACTTACAAATTTATCAAGCGGTAATTACACTTTTTCAGTATACGGGGAAGATTCAAGCGGCAGAAGATCTCCCAATTTCACTTTTACATTATTTATAACATCCGGTGTCGTTACAAATATCGGCGGTATTTTTATCGCGCCGACAATTGCAGTAGACAAGAGCGAAGTCAAAAGAGGAGATAATATTGCTATTTTTGGTCAATCCGTTTCTCAAGCGAATATAGTGATATCGGTTCATTCCAATGAAGAAATTTTTACAACAACTGTATCTGATAATGACGGAGTATATCTTTACAATTTTGATACATCGCAGGTGGAATACGGAGATCACAACACGAAGTCCAAGGCATCTATTGACCAAAAAATATCTGATTTCAGCAAAACTATAGCTTTTAAAGTTGGCACGAAAAATGTTACCGCAGAAGCGCCGAAAACATGTCCAATCAAAGGAGATTTAAACGCAGATTGCAAAGTAAACTTGGTAGATTTTTCCATAGCTGCTTATTGGTACAAAAGTCCTTTGAGCGAGGCATTTAAAAATATTGAGTTAGTAAAACTCAATGGAGACGGCAAGGTTAATCTCATAGATTTTTCAATAATGGCATTCTACTGGACTGGCTAGCAAAGCTAGCCAGTCAGACACGAAAGTACACGAAGAAAGACACTAAATAAAAAACGAAAATATATTAATTTGAAAAAATCACGTGTAAAAGTTCAATTTTTTTACAAAGTAAAATATGGATACTAAAAATTATCAAAATTTATTATATAAAGAGCTTTCTTATGAGATACAAGGAGCGGCTATTGAAGTGCGAAAAAATTTCGGTTCCGGACTCAAAGAAACTATTTATCAAAATGCTTTTGCTGAAGAATTGAAAGCTCGGAATATTAAATTTGGCAAAGAAAAATCTATCCAAATATTTTCACCAAAAACTGGTAATACCGTTGGTTCCTATCGTCCAGATTTTATGGTAGAAGATAAAATAATTATTGAACTAAAAGCAGTAGAAAAAATTCCAAAAATGTTTTTGGATCAGATATTTTCTTATCTTAGAAATAGCGAATACGAATTGGGATATTTCATAAATTTTACATCACCGAAACTTTATATGAAAAGATTTATTTTTACCAATAATAGAAAGAAACGATTAAACACTAATGGACACGAAAAAAATACACTAACTGAATACTAAAATAAAATGTTACGAAAAGAAATATTAAAACTAAAGAATATTATTATGAAACTTTCGTGTTTTTTCGTGTTTTTATTAGTGTCATTTAGTGTATTTATGCCCTTGGCAGAAGCGCAGGAAGTCCAGCAGAATGTTTATATTGATGCATCAACGCTGACTTCAAAATCAATACTTTTTCTTTCTCCGCGCACTGCTACTATTTTGGAAGGATCAACGATAGAAGTATCTGTTTTTGTAAACACTCTTGGCAAAAGCATAAATACTGTAGCGTTAAGCGTAAATTTTGATCCTACAAAAATGATAATTGTTCGTCCTTCAAATGCCAATTCCATCATTGGTATTTTTATTGACCCGCCAACATTTTCAAATGTTAAAGGAACTATGAAATTGTCTGGTGTCATACCAAACGGAATAACAACCGAAAGCGGTTTGATTACCACTATGACTTTCAAGGCAATTACTACGGGACAAGCAACGATATCAATTTCTTCCGATTCAAAAATTTTAGCAAATGACGGACAAGGAACGGAAGTGCAAACTCAATTTGACAGAGGAAGTTATGTTATTCTTCCGCAATCTCCCGAAGGTCCGAGAGTTTTTTCAGAGACACACCCATTTCAAAATATTTGGTATAACAACAATAGTCCTCAGGTAGCATGGGATAAAGACCCGGGGGTCACAAGTTTTAGTTATGCATTAGACAATAAACCGTTCACTGTTCCTGACAATAATACGGAAGTTACAGATACAGTTACTTCATATCAGAATTTGTCAGATGGAATGTGGTATTTCCATATCAAAGCAAAAAAACAGGGGATTTGGGGATCAACCACTCATTTTGTGATTCGTGTAGATACTGCTCCGCCCGCTGGATTTAAACCACGAGTTCAATTTTTAACTTCATCTAGTACAGTCAGTGCTTTCGTGTCATTTTTTACTACTGATGTCTTGTCTGGTTTTGATCATTATGAAGTTGGAGTCGTGGGGTATGATAAAATTTCTTCCGGAGAATTGCCTGTTTTTCAACAAGTAGATAGTCCGTATCAATTTTCAATGCAATCACCCGAAGGCGCCAGGGTTGTAGTGAGAGCATTTGATAAAGCGGGAAATTCACTGGATGAATCAGCAGATATTGTTCCTCCGTCCGACAAAATTACTTTTTTGAAGAAAAATTATATCATAATATTATTATTGCTTATTTTGCTTTTCGATTTCCTTTTTGGGCATAGAATTATCCCACACCTTAGAAGACTTTTTAAAGTTGTGAGGAAAGAGGAGAAAAAAATAGAAGAAGAGGAGAAAAAAGTGATTGATGAAATTGAGAATAAAGAAGAAATAGTAAGATACGAAAATTATACGAATATTACGAATGGCAACGAAAATAAAAAAACAAATATAATAAGCATGCCAATAATTTCTGAAACGCAAGAAAATTACCAAATTGAAAATAAAGAAATGGCAAGAACAGAACCTGTCGTTGAAACCAAAAATGAGAATATAATATATCCGCAAAATATTCCAGAAAAAAAAGAGAATATAGAAATTAAAAATGAAGTGATAGCAAAAACAGATGTTGCCCAAAATATTCAAAAAGACACTCCCGATGATATAATAGGCATTCCTGAAATAAAAATAACATGATTATTAAACACTCATTAAACACTAAAATGACACGAATAAAAGTAAAAACACTAAGTGACACTAATAAAAAACTAATGAAAACAAAGGAAAAAACATTTATATCAATAAAAAAAGCGAGGAATTTTTTAGTGCATATTCGTTTAATATTCGTGTCATTCTGTGTTTTACCGAAGGTAATGAAATTTTTAGTACCTTTTGGTTTTATATTAGTGTTATTTAGTGTTTTATCTGTAGATATACAAGCCTCCGAATTTAATTTTGATACACAAACTAAAACTGTTTCAGTAGAAGAGAAATTTAAAGTAGATTTGAATGTAAATACCGAGAAAGAAAATATCAACGCAGTGGGAGGCAAAATAATTTTTCCGACCGATTTATTGGAATTGTCTGAAATAAGAGAAGGCAATTCAATTGTTAATTTTTGGGTAGAAAAACCAAATGTAAAAGACGGCGTAATAACTTTTTCTGGTATTACTCCCGGAGGGTATGTTTTAGATAAAGGCTTGATAATTTCTCTCGTTTTTAAAGCAAAATCGGAAGGAAATGCCTTGATTAAAATAGAAAATGGAAGCGCACTTTTAAATGATGGTAATGGAACGGAATCAAATTTAAAAACAATAGATTTGCAAATTAATATTTCCAATTCAGTTCAGAAAGAAGAGGATAAAAATCTTGAAATAATTGATAAAACTCCTCCGGAAATATTTCAGCCAGAAGTATCACAAGATCCTAATTTACTATCTAACAGATGGTTTGTTGTGTTTGTTGCTCAAGATAAAGGCATGGGCATAGACAGATACGAAATTAAAGAATCAAAAAATACTATTTTTAGTTCTTCCAAATGGGTAATCGCGGAAAGCCCATACATATTGGCAGATCAAGAATTGAAAAGCGATATTTATGTAAAAGCTGTGGACAGGGCAGGAAATGAGAGAGTGATAAAATTATCTGCAAAAAACGGAATACCTTGGTATCAAAACATTAATATTTTGTTTATAATTATTCTTATACTTATGTTTATATTTTTCTTTAAAAATAAATTATGGAATAGGAATAAACACGAATGAACACGAATAAAATACACTAACCAAACACTAAAATAAAATGTTACGAAAAGAAATATCAAAACCAAATAATATTATTATAAAGTTTTCGTATTTATTCGTATTTTTATTAGTGTCATTTAGTGTATTTGCACTTTCAGCGCAAGGGGCGACTCTCTCTCTTTCTCCTTCTTCAGGCACATATACCGCAGGTTCCTTTATTACTGTAAATATATTAGTTTCAAGTCCGGATAAAACTATGAATGCCGCTTCAGGTGTCGTATCTTTTCCTGCAAATTTACTTTCTGTTTCTTCAATATCAAAAGATGCTTCAATAGTTGATTTTTGGGCGCAAGAACCGTCTTTTTCAAATACTGCCGGAACCGTAAATTTTGAAAGCGTGCTTTTGCCCCCGGGCTTTACTGGAAATTCAGGCAAGCTTTTAACTGTAATCTTTCAAACAAAATCTCCGGGCATGGCAAATATATCTTTTTCTTCAGGTTCGGTTCTGGCATCTGATGGAGTGGGAACAGAAATAATTACCGGCACAAGAGGATCGTCATATCAAATATCGGATTCGGAAGGGCAACCTGTTATTATCGTGCCGAAAGATACAGGCGTTCCCTCCGCACCAGAAATTTCTTCCGACACCCATCCGGATTCAAACAAATGGTATGCGCTAAATGATGCAAATTTTTCATGGAATTTGCAAAAAGATATTATAGGGTCAAGCGTTCTTGTTGATAGAAACGCAAAATCATCTCCGACGGTTTTATATAATCCGCCGATAAGCTCAAAAGAAGCAAAAGATTTAAAAGATGGGACATGGTATATTCACGTGCAGTTAGAAAATAGCAAAGGTCTTGGAGCCGTATCCCATTTTAGATTTAATATAGACACAGAGAAACCGACAGCTTTTGATATTGCGGAGATAAAAAGAGATGATCCGACGAATCCGATAGCAAAGTTCAAATTTACTGCAGTTGATAAAACATCAGGCATAGATCATTACGAAATTCAGATTGATAATAACAGTCCGGAAATTTGGAAAGATGACGGAAGCCATATATACGCTACTTTGCCAAAAGAAGGAGGGACGCATATATTACTTGTCAGGGCCGTGGATAAAGCGGGTAACTTTATAATAAATTCGGCTGAATTTTCCGTAAAAGCTTTAGATGCGCCAATAATAACAGATTATCCAAGCGAATTGGAGAGCACGGAAGTGCTTACCGTAAAGGGAACAACAAAATATTTTAATTCACAAGCTGTTTTGTCATTAGAAAATGAAAATGGCGTAATCAAATCTTATTCTTCAAAAGCGGATAAAGACGGTAAATTTACAGTCGTATCAAACGATAGATTGAAAAATGGAATATATACAGCATGGGTGCAAATCATAGATGGCAGGGGAGCTAAAAGTTTGCCAAGTGAAAAGATTACGATTTCTGTAAAAAAATCAGCTTTTATAACGATTGGATCTTGGGCAGTCAGTCTTCTTGCGGTGCTGATACCTCTCATAGCATTAATTCTTCTTATAATATTCTTGTCATGGTATGTATGGCATAAATTCTTTATTATGGGGAAAAAAATTAAAAAAGAAGTTCGTGAAGCGGAAGATGCGCTTCATAAGGCCTTTGATTTGTTAAAAGAAAGCGTTAGAGAGCAAGTCAAAATTTTAGAAAAAGTCAGATCCAAACGGAAATTAACCGAAGAAGAAGAAAAAATAAATGAACAGCTTAGAAAAGATTTGGAAGATGCAGAGAAGTATGTAAGGAAAGAAATTAAAGATATTGAAGATTTGGTTAAATAATCATTAATTGTTGGTTTTTATGAAATAAAAATACAAAAAAGGACGGCGCGCGAAGCACCCGTCCTTTTTTGTATTTTTTCTAATAAGTTACGATAGTTCTCAATGTGCCAAAGAGAAACCTATCACTTTTCTTGCACCCGCTTTTTTTAAAGCTTTTGAAGCCTCATTCATTGTTGTTCCTGTCGTGATAACATCATCTATCAAAATGATATTTTTATTTTTTACCAATATTTCATCTGCGTAAAAACAGCCTTTCAGATTTTTTAATCTTTCATTTTTATTTTTCAATGCAGATTGATGAGGGGTTTCTTTTATTTTTATCAATGCGTTAAGCGATATGTCAAAATTCTTGCCATCATCTATCTTAAATATCTCTTTTGCCAAAAGCTCGCTTTGATTGTATCCTCGCTCTTTTAAATTATTTTTGTGCATCGGTATAGGTATAAGCAAGGGATTGTTAAAAGACGAAAAAGCCATTTCATCGGAAATATTTTCAAGTATAAACTCATACAGCATATTAGAAAATTTTTCGGTAATCTTTTGATTTTTGCGGTATTTTATAGCCCAAATTGCTCTTTTTGACAATTTATTTTTATATTGAAATAAGGCCTCATATCTATTATTTTTGATGTCGTCTGCTTCTTTTACGATACCAAATATATCTGCTTCGGGCATATTTTCTATTTCAATTTCTTCAAAATCTTTTGGTAAAATAAGATCTAATATCAAATTTGCAAAATATTTCAATTTCTCCATCATCCTATCAGAAATTTTAAATCTCATAATTTATCATCATTTATTGATTATTTTTCCTATTTTCTTTTCTATTTTTTAATTGTTTATGCTGAATTTCTAACAGGACAAGTTTTGTTGAACGAGTTACTTTATGTGATATAATAACACGGAAAAGAATGGCAGATAAATATAATAAAAAATAAAATTAATTCTAAATTTTTTAATTTTAATCTTTATTTTTGATTTTTGCCTTTTAAATTTTGATTTTATTATATGAACAATCCAATCTCAAATTTTTTTAGTTCAGTTTTTACTCCCAAAGATACAAAAGTACTCGGTATTGATATTGGTTCTTCGTCCATTAAAGTTGTTCAACTTAAAAAACAAGGCGGTAAAGCAATTCTTGAAACATATGGAGAAATTTCTTTAGGACCATATTCTGGCACAGATATTGGAAGAGCCACAGTGCTTTCTGGGGACAAACTGGCGGAAGCAGTAAAAGATCTTTTGAAAGAATCTAACACTACAACGCTGAACAGTGGAATGTCTATTTCTATCGGAGCCAGTTTTATTGTTTTTATGAAAATGCCGTCATCCGAAGAAAAGCATTATGCCGAAATGGTTCCTATTGAGGCAAGAAAATATATTCCCGTGCCAATCTCTGAAGTAGCTTTAGATTGGTGGGCAATACCAAAGGAAGAAAAAACTGTTTCAGAATTTCAAAACGGACAAAGAGTTGAAGAAGACAAAATGACTGAAGTTTTGCTTGTTGTCATAAACAATGATGCTTTAAGCAAGAATAAAGAAATACAAAAACTTGCAGGATTGCAGACAACTTTTTCTGAAGTGGAAATTTTTAGCTGTATGAGGGCTGTGCTTGAGCCAAATGTTGCTCCTCAAATTATAATGGATTTTGGAGCTAGTAGCACAAAAATTTTTGTGGTTGAAAAAGGAATACTTAGGGCATCTCACGTTATAAATAGGGGTTCTCAGGATATTACATTATCTATTGCAAAATCGTCGAGTCTTTCTTTTGAAGAAGCGGAAAAAGTCAAAATAAATCACGGTATTTTAAGTAACGACAAAAATAATATTTCCGAAATCTCATCTATAACAGTAGATTATATCTTGTCTGAAGCAGGACGTTTTATAATGAATTATTATAAAAAATCTGACAAAAAAATAAGTAAAATTATTCTAACTGGTGGCGGATCGTTGCTTAAGGGTTTGAAAGAGAAAGCGCAAAATTCTCTTGAAACTCCAGTAGAAATTGCTGATCCATTTTCTAAAGTGGAATATCCCGCTTTTTTAGACGAAGTTTTGAAAACTGCCGGTCCTGAATTTACAGTGGCAATTGGTTTAGCCATTAGAAAACTTCAAGAGTTGTAAAACCACAATCTCACAATTATCCGATGTCCGAAACGTGCTTTAATCAACAGTTTTAATTGTGTTGTTTTTGTCTTTTAGTGTATAATATAACAGAGAAAATCAAAAATAAAAAAGTAAAGAACAAAAACAAAATTAAAAATCAATTTTATTTTTAACTTTAGACGATATTTTACTCTTTTTATTTTTTAACTTTAAATTTTTATCGTATGGAGCAAAAATTTCAAACATCTTTTATACCCAAAAAGCCGGTGACGATAATAGGATCAAGAGATCGTAATGGTATGAGTTTGTTGCTACTTGTGTCCGTGATTGTTTTTTTAATCTCTCTCGGACTTGCTGGCTGGGTTTTTTTAGAAAAAAAAATTTTGATTCAACAAATAACTTCAGATCAGGATGCTATAGAAAAACACAAAAGTGGCTTGACCTCAGATTCTCTTACGATTGAAAGTTTAATTGAATTAGATTCAAGAATCAATGTTGCAAAAGATTTATTGAGTAAACATATTTCAGTTTCTCCCCTCTATAATTTTCTACAGAGAGCCACTCTTAAAAGCGTAAGATTCAAAAATTTTAGTTTTTCTTCTGCTAGTGGTAAAAAAGTGTCTGTTCAAATGTCAGGTGTTGCAAAAAATTGGGAAACGGTGGCTTCTCAGGCGGATGAGTTTGGCAAAGCTGAATATAGAAATATAATAAATGAACCAAAAATTTCAAATTTGAGTTTGGGTGCGGATGGTAGCGTATCGTTTCTATTTTCAGCTTATATAATGCCCGAGTATTTGGTTTATGTAAATAATATAACAGATTAATTATGAATTTTATATTACCGATTATTTTAATAGCTTCTTCATTTGCGGTATTTTTTGGATATGTTGATCCAAATTATAGGAAGGGTACCAATGAGAGTGGCGCAGAGGATTATTCAAAAGCAGATGTGGTTTTTCTTCGAAGCGAGTTGGCAAAATATGAAGATATATTAAATTCATCTACACAAATTGTTAAACAAAGAGCTGATCTTGTTGCCAAAAAGAATACCATTACAGAATCAGACCAGCAAAAATTGGAGAGATTTCTTCCAAGCAATATAGATAATATTCGGCTAATTATAGAGATTAGCAAAATTGCGGAAGGCAGAAACTTGGTAGCGAAAAATATTTCGGTTGGCGATATGACACAATCAACTGATGATACCATAGGGGGGGACAACACTGCTTACGGGACATTATCGTTAAGATTTACCGTAAATTCATCTTATAATAATTTTTTGAATTTATTGCAAGATTTACAAAACAATCTTAGATTGTTAGATATCACGGATATAAGTTTTAGCGCGACTGAAACCGGGTTTTATGATTTTAACGTGAGCCTTAATACTTATTGGCTTAAATAATGAGATAAACATACGAATATACGAATGACACAAATAATACGAATGGCTACGAATAATTCAAAATACAAAAAATTAAATATCAAAAAAAATAGCCAATAAATATTAAAAAAATGAAAAATAATATAATAACAATAATATTAGTGGTAGTAATAGGAATGGTGGCATTTTGGTATTTAACAAAAACAGATAGTCCCACATCATATCTCGCTGCGAGTGAAAAAACCGCGAATTCTACGGATGCTAAATATATTTACACTATATTGCAAAAAGTGCGCCAGGTTAGTTTGGATGATTCTATTTTTCAAAATCCAATTTTTCAAAATCTAAAAGACAACACAGCAGAATTTCCTCTCCAAGATTCGGGAAGGAGCAACCCATTTGCTCCAATCGGCAATGATTTGAACGTTGCAGGACAAGCGGAATAATCCGTGACAACAGAATCTTTGTAAAAGTCAGAAAAAATAAAAGTGAAAAAAGTAAAGAGTAAAAATAAAGTTATAGAAGCAAGTCTTACCCGTGCATTTGAGGTCCTGCCTCTATAACAGAATTAAATTCATTTTTTAATTTTTATTTATATTTTTATATTTTTCATTTTAAATTTTACTTTTTAACCATGAATCGGGTAGTAGAATTTCAAGTCATTGTCTTGTTTTTAATAAAAATAAAATCACAACAAAAAATATTAATAACACTAACCAAATAATTTCAGGCTTGTAAATTTAGCAATAAAAAAACAACTTGAAATTTCACTACCCGATGAATATATTAGAAAATCTTGTTAATAAAAATATAATAAGCAAGGAAAATTCAATAAAAATTGAAAAACAAGCAAGTAGTTCCGGTAAATCAGTAGAAGAGGTTTTAGAAGAAGTTGGAGTTCCTACGCAAACCATTCTTGATGTAAAAGGGGAGCATTATAATGTCCCCTCTATTGATTTGGCCAAGTACACATTTCCTCTCTCCATTTTAAAATATATTTCTGAAGATGCAGCTTTACGTTACAAATTTATCCCCATTTCTATCAAGGAGGGAGTTCTTGAAATTGGAATGACAGATCCGGACAGTATAGAGTCTAGAGATGCGCTTACATTTATAATAAGCAAGCTGAATATACCTTATAAAATATATGTTATTACCGAAAAAGACTACAATAAAGTAATGGAAAGTTACAAGGGTCTTTCTGGTGAAGTTACCAAAGCACTTACAGAGCTTGAGAAAGATCTAGATCAAGATTTAGAAGATATAGAAATTTTAAAAAATGATAGTTCTAGTTTTGGAAAAATAGAAACAAAAATCATAGAAGATGCTCCGATTACAAAAATTGTTGCTACTATACTCAGGTATGCTACGGACGGAGAAGCTTCTGATGTCCATATTGAACATATGAAAGACAAAGTCAGGGTAAGATTTAGGGTTGATGGCGTTTTAAATACTAGTTTAGTACTACCCAGTGAAGTTCATCCAGCAGTAGTTGCTAGAATCAAAATTCTTTCCAATATGAAGCTTGACGAAAAAAGAAAACCTCAAGATGGGCGTTTTACCGCAAAAATAGAAGGAAGAAAAATAGATTTCAGAGTTTCCACATTCCCAGCATTTTATGGAGAAAAAGTTGTTATGAGAATTTTGGATCAGGAGAAAGGTGTCAAAACTTTGGATGAGATGCTCTTATCTTCTAGAAATCTAAAAATGATTAGGGAGGCGATGGCAAGACCTTATGGATTAATTCTTATTTCCGGACCTACAGGGTCAGGTAAAACAACTACTCTTTACTCAATGTTAAGTGAAATAGACAAAGACGAAAAGAATGTTCTTAGTTTGGAAGATCCTATTGAATATAATATTGACGGAATGAGTCAGTCCCAAGTTTTCCCAGAAATCGGATATGATTTTGCCAATGGTTTAAGGACAACTTTAAGGCAAGATCCTGACGTAATAATGGTAGGAGAGATTAGAGATAAAGAAACAGCTCAGCTTGCAGTGCAAGCGGCACTTACCGGACACTTGGTGCTTTCCACTATACACACGAATACTGCTTGCGGAGTTGTTCCCAGACTTATAGATATGGGCGTAGATCCTTATCTTATTTCGCCTGTGCTTATATTGACTATGGCCCAAAGATTAGTCAGTCAAATATGTCCAGGTACTGGTAAACCGATGTCTATAGAAGGAAGTTTTAAAACAATGATAGACAAGCAATTTGAAGATTTGCCCGAAGAATTTAAAAATGTTATTCCGGAAACAAAAGAAATATTAAGAGTTGAATCTACGCCTCAATGTCCAAGAGGAACTAAGGGCAGAGTTGCCGTGTTCGAGATGTTTAAAATGGATAGCGAAATAGAACAAGTAATTTTGCATAATCCAATAGAATCTGAAGTATATAAGATTGCAAGAAAAAACGGTCTTGTTACAATGAAAGAAGATGCTATCATAAAAGCATTGCAAAAAACCATCCCTTTTGAAGAGATAAATGAACTCTAACAAAATATAAATTATACCTGTCTGCAGGCAGGCGGATAATTGCAAAATGACTACGAATAGTCATGAAAAATCAAAAGCGGATACAAATTAAATAATATTAAAAGTCGGGGTATTATAATAATGTAAAGTAATGGGAAATGGTATCGACCGTGACCTGTCTCTAAATGAGATGAATGACAAGAAGAAAATTTTTATAATAGATGACGATTCTTTTTTGTTGAGGATGTATTCAATGAAATTTGAAAAAGACGGATTTGAGACGAAAGTTGCAGACAATGGATCAGATGCGCTTGAAATACTAAGAGGAGATTATAAGCCGGATGTTTTAATTATGGATTTGATTATGCCAATAATGGACGGATTTTCCATGTATGAATCCATAAAAAAGGAAAATTTATCCCCGGGTGCTTTAACAGTGATGCTGACAAATCAAGGCACAGATTCTGATATTAATAAGGCAAGAGAATTAGGCATTAATGATTTTATTGTCAAAGCGACAACAATACCTTCAGAAGTAGTGCAAGAAATAAAAGATCTTTTAAAAAAATATAATAAATAATATTTGGCACACAACATTCAATATATAAAGGTAGGGCATGAAATTTTTTAATTCAAAATGTAAACAATTTTTAAAATATTTATCTTATGTAAATAATTTATTTTGTTGTATAATAGTAAGATAAATTGAGGTTATAAAAGTTAAATTAAAATTTAATAAAAAAAATGGATTATAAAAATGAACTTGAAAGTTTAATAAAAACGGTTTTTCAAGAAGGAGCTTCGGATCTGCATTTATCTGAAGGTAAAAAACCAACTATAAGGGTTTCTGGAATGCTATTGCCTTTAGTCAAAAGGGAGATTATCAACAAGGAAATGATTGTAGGTATGCTTTCAGAACTCGTGT
>CAZLRP010000013.1:0-23028 GCA_964562105.1 uncultured Candidatus Saccharibacteria bacterium | reverse complement strand
CGCCGGTTCTTACGCATTTCTGAACTGTAGTAATTCTCGCTGATGAAGCTTCATCCGGAAATAAATAGTATCTTTTAAACTGTTGCATTCCAGCGGTGGTAAACAATACCGATGCATCATTTTCAGGTACGAGTGAAGCGGAAGGGATAATGGTGTGTCCCCTTTTTTCAAAAAATTTTAGATATCTTTGGCGAATTTCGTTTGACTGCATAAAATGAAATATAACATATAATTACAAATTTTTCAGTATTTCAAAATCTTTCTTCAGTAAATCTTTTTGATTTGGATTATAAACCGCAACACAGGGATGGTATAAGCAAACAATTTGAATTGGACCATAAGAGGCTTCGGCATCAAATGCTTTTCCGTGCATTTTGCTTATTGATTCAACTTTGTATCCGAGTCCAAACTTCTGCATTATGTATCCCATAGAATACCTGCCAAGCGCGCAAATAACCTTTGGCTGAAGAATTTCTATCTGTCTATCTAAAAACGGACCGTAGATTTCTATTTCTTCTGGAAGAGGGTCTCTATTTTGTTGTGGTCTATCTTTTACTATATTTGTAACATAAACATCACTTCTTTTTATGCCAACATGTTCCAGAAGCTCATCTAAAACTTTTCCGGCTGTTCCGCAAAAAGGTCGGCCAGTCTGCGCTTCATTTCTTCCGGGGGCTTCGCCAACAAACATTATCATAGCACTATGACTTCCCTCTCCAATAACAGGAAAATATTTATTTTCGGTTCTATATTTATACAGCGGAGAATTTTTTAAATTCAAAACTTCATCCTTAATTTTCTTTAGCTGTTCGGTTTTGCTTGCCCCGCGTGAATTTTCACTTTGTTTTGAATCCATATTAGATGAACCTTTATTAGATACGCACTTGCTTAAAAAATTACCTATTCTTTAAAATTCTTTGCGGGGGTCATATGATAAATTTGTTTTATTACCTGAGCTTCTTTTGCAATGCGCGCATAAGCCTTCCACCTCATCCTGAACCGATTTTATTTTTTTGTCATCAAAATTGAGCCCTTTCAATAAATTAATATCCGATAAGCTTTTTGACAAAATTACACCTCTTGAAATCAGCAGGTTTTTTTCTGCGGAAGTAATTGTGGTCAAAGCAGTTAAAGGGATAAGTTCATGCTTTTCTATCATGTCGTGAAGATTATTATTATAGGGATAATTCCAACCAACAAATTTTAATGCTGGCTGACACCCGCCATATCTGATAGCTGTATTGCTAAATTTTGTATTGGTAACAATCCAACCTTCGGTCAATTTTCTTTTTACTCCACCGAACTCATATTCTTGTCCAAAAATATCATCATATCTTGCTTTGACATAAAGAACGATTTTTAAATCTGATTTTAAATTGAAATCAGTGTGAAATTTCGCTTCTGTCATTATAAGTTCGTTATTCTTCCATGCAACAACATCTATTTCATGTTCCACGCATTTACCTTTAACTATTTGATCGGTTAACGTTTCGTAGCCTTGAGCTTTGAAAATTTCTGCAACAAATTTTTCAAAAGGAAAACCTGTTGGACCAAGCATTGCTACCGCTTTTTTCAAAGAATATCGCACAGCTATCGGTCTGTGTTTTTTTCTTAAAATGGAAAACGCTTTTCTATAAATATCCTGAGTTGTAAATTCAGTTTTTGTTTTTGCATCTAGACTTATTTCAGAAATAATACTGGAAATCAATTCGTCTGATGCATCTATTTTTCTAAGAGAGTTTTCTAATTTCTTATAATCAAAAAGTTCCTTTTCCCCATTTGCTTTTATAACATAAAATTCGTTCATATAAATATAATAACATATGGTAGGTGCAAGGTGCTAGTTTCTAGTTTTTAGTAAACTCTATAAACACAAATGCGGATTTTCGCTTCGCGAAAATCCGCATTTGTGTTATCTAAAACCTATAACCTAAAAACTAAAACCTAATTAATAATTCCTCCTCCCAAGCAAACTCCCTCATTATATATTACAGCTGATTGTCCTGTCGTAATCGCTTTTTGAGGTTTTGTAAAATGCAGTTCAAATTCCCCAAGTTCGTCATGGCGAACTTCACATTCTTCAAGCGGTTGCCTGTAGCGAATCCTCGCGGAATATTTTTTTGATAAGTCCGGAGTTTCCCCTAAAATCCAGTTTACTTTTTCTAATTTTACAATTTTGAATTCATCATTCACCGATTTGGGCGAATGAGAAACAGTAATCGTATTGTTTTTAATATCTTTTGAAACAATATAATACGGCTGAATATTTGAATTTGTCCGCAACTGTCCGCGTTCAGTCCGCATATTTCCCGCGTTGAGTTTGAAGCCATGCCTTTGCCCTATCGTTAAATAAAAAGCTCCGTCATGCTCTCCGATAATTTTTCCAACTTCGTTTAAAACATTTCCTTTTTTTTCTTTAATATAATTTTTCAAAAAATCTTTGATATCTATCTTTCCAATAAAACAAAGTCCCTGACTGTCTTTTTTTACAGCCGTACTCAAACCATATTTTTCAGCAAGTTTTCTAACTTCAGTTTTTTCAATATCTCCGACAGGAAACAAAGTTTTTGAAAGTTGTTTTTGCGTAAGAGTCCATAAAAAATATGACTGATCTTTGTTTTTGTCTTTCCCCGCCAGCAACTCGTATAACATTCCAACATTCTCAAGAATGTTGGAATGTTTTTTTCCTTTTATTCTTTTTACTTGCGCGTAGTGTCCCGTCGCAACAAAATCCGCGCCCTGCTTCATCGCCCAATCAAAAAATCCGCCGAATTTTACATACTTATTACACATCACATCTGGATTTGGAGTTCGTCCAAGCTTGTATTCTTCTATCATATAATCCACCACTTCTTTTTTGTATTCATTTTCAAGATTCAGAGTGATAAATGGAATTTTTAGTTTTGCGCAAACCCTCATCGCATCAAGTCGATCTTGTCGCCAAGTACAGAGAAAATTTGTGGGTTGCCACACTTTTATAAAAACTCCAGTAACATCATAATCGGCATTTTTGAGCAGTGCAGCAGAAACAGAACTATCAACTCCGCCTGACATTCCAACGTAAACTCTCTTTTTAGATTTTGAATTCAATGATCCCAGTACCATAACTTTTTTGAAGGAAAAAGTTAGCTACGGGACAGGCATCGCCATCACGGCTAACTTTCTAAATTATTATATTTTAAACTCTATTACGTCCCCATCCTTAACTACATATTCTTTTCCTTCTGTTCTAACCAAACCTTTTTCGCGAGCGATTCCGTATGAGCCAGCATCCAAAAGTTTATCCCATTCTATTACTTCAGCGCGAACAAATTTTTCTTTAAAATCGCCGTGAATTGCAGTACCAGCTTCCGGCGCAGTCCATCCACGCTTTATTGTCCAGGCACGAGTTTCATCTTCTCCTGTCGTAAAATATGTAATAAGCCCAAGCAGATCATATCCTGCTTTTATGAGATCATTTACACCATCGTCATTCACACCAAATCCTTCTCTCATTTCTTTTTTGTCGGCACCTTCCAAGTCTTTCAGCTCTTGCTCAATCCCAGCATCTACAATTACATATTTTGAACCGGTGTCGGCGAAAAATTTCAAAAGCTTTTGAAATTTTTCGCTGTTTTCCCCTGCCTGCGCAGGCAGGTCGTCCAAATTTTTTCCACCGGCTTTTTTGTTTAGCACATACAAAATTGGCTTCATCGTAATTAGACAAAGTTTACTCACTTCAACTATCTCCTTGTCGTCAAATGTGACAGTACTCGCAAGTTTCCCTGCTTCAAATGCAATTTTCAATTTTTCTACTGCGCCATTTTCTATAATTGCAGTTTTAGTTCCCTTTTTAATTTCACTAGCCAAGCTTGAAGATCTTTTTGTAACAGTTTGAAGATCTGCAAGAATAAGCTCAAGATTTATCGTTTCAATATCCGAAAGCGGATCTATTTTATTTGCAACGTGAATGATATTATCATCTTCAAAAATTCTTACGACTTCAGCGATCGCATCTGTTTCTCTGATATTTGTAAGAAATTTATTTCCCAAACCTTCCCCATCTGAAGCGCCTTTTACAAGACCGGCAATATCTACAAATTCAACTGCTGCTGGAACTGTTTTTGCCGATTTTGAAAAATCAGAAAGTTTTTGCACTCTTTCATCCGGCACTGCAACAACTCCAACAGACGGGTCAATTGTCGCAAACGGGTAATTAGCAACAAGAACGCTTTTTCTAGTAAGCGCGTTAAATAAGGTTGATTTTCCAACGTTTGGCAATCCGACAATTCCTAGCTTAAGGTTCATGACTTTTTAGTCATTTTTTCACCACTTGATTTATTCGACTTTTTCATTTGAACCTGATTATACTGGGATAAAATAGATATGCAAGTTCAGAAATGTTACTTTGTTTTAATGAAAAAGAAAAAGATATGTCGAGTTAGTTTTAACCATATACAAAAAGTCGACATTACGAAAGAAGATATAGATTGGAGAATAAACCGAGCCTATGACCTCTTGTTCGATTCTATACTTGAACTTGATAAAATGCACCGTAAAGACCTCATTATCCAGATAATCATCCTTATGAAGAAAATTACCCTTAAAAAATGACGTTTAACGGCAAGTAAACATCAATAATGGTTTTTAAGTTATCAACAGATAAGATTCGTCCTAAATTAAAGTGGCTTGCTTGCAATAAATTATAGTGTATAATGTCAGTAGAGGTATGCAATAATAACTTATAGGATGCTTCGGTGTTCCCTCAGAGTATCTGGGGCCTTGAGCTGAAGAATACCATTCTATTAGACGCTACTTCTACAAAGCTAGTCAACCGAGAGGTTGGCTATTTTTGTTTGTGGCGATTAGCTGCCAATAACAGGTGTATTAAAAAGTTCTTTCTCTTCACCAATAATGTTCCCTTTCAAGATTGCGTAGTAATCATTCCCTTGTGTTTTATTTTCTAAATAGTATGCCAATGCTCCGGAGATCCAATCTGCAATCTGTATATTAATATTATTTTTTGAATCAATTGTTTCTATCTGAATCAAAGGATTCTTTGGCAAACTCGGGAGCACTCTTGCTTTCAAAGCCTGCTTGAAACTACCTGTGGTCATGCCAGATAATTTTCTCTTATCACAAAAGACTCTGAAATCTTGATCAGTAACCGGAAAATACATTTCTAGTAATTCTCCAACAACATTTGTGTATAAGAACCCATCCTTAAATTTACTTTCGTTTCTATATTGAGCTGGTATGTTGTTTTTCAATAAATAAATGAATCTGACACGAATATCTAGTTTAGAAATAAATTTCAATGTTTTCAATCTGAGGTCTTGAGGAATTCCAGTAGCTGACCATTTTATTTCACATTGATTTCTCATTACCTTGGGGAAATGTTTTACACACCAGGATTTGAATTGTTTTGAAGTTCTTTTTGGATCTCCAACAGTAAAAGAACCGATAACAAAATATTGTTCGTGGTCGTGTTTTGTAAATTGTCCGCTTTCATCTAAATATATATTCATAACTCAAGCAGTTTATCACATATTTTCAAAATATTAAATGAAGTAAGACAATTCGGTTATATCTAATTTTATTCCCTCAATTTTGCTCGAGTAGTATAAATGACTGATAGCAATATCTTGTTCGAATTTAGCTTTTTCTATCGGGGAAAGTTCAGAAAGGTTATCATTGATATTTTGAAGACTCAAAAACTCATCTATGAGATGGTCATAAGTTTTTCTATTTTGCGTATTCTTTTTTAACTTATTTCTGATCATAAGTTTACAATTAGTTGAGATATGCTCTAAAACCATTTTGACAAGGCTTTGTGATGATCCAGTTATCCCCTTTCCTAAAGCCATAATCAACCCCCCGCCTCAAAGGTAAAGGTATTTTAACATCAAAATTGAATGGGATTCCTTTGGTATCAGTATGTCTGGTTGTGTTCCAGTCATACCTATACTTAAACTCATAGTGCAATTACTTTAGCAGATTTTTAGATTTTAATACAGATTCAACTATAAACTTCTAATTTTATAACCAACACCTCTTACAGTTTCTATTATTGGGTGTCCTTTGATTTTAAGTTTCTGTCTTAAATTCCTAATATGAACATCCACAACATTGCTAAATGTATTTAATTCAAAGCCCCACAAATAATGCAAAAGTTGATCACGATGAATAACCTTGTCAACATTTCGTAAAAAATATTCAAGCAAAGAAAATTCTTTGTTAGTTAAGCGTATAATTTTATCATTAATATATACCTTATGTTTTTCAATATCCATTTTTAATTTTCCAGTAGTTAATATTTCACCCATAGACACAACCGGCCGACGTAAAAGAGCTTTTATTCTTGCTTCAAGCTCTTCAAAGGAAAATGGTTTGATTAAATAATCATCGGCACCGGCATTTAAAGCCGATACTTTATCTTCAGTATCAAAACGGGCTGTAAGCATCAAGATCGGTAAATTTATTTTTAACTTGCGTATATTTTTACAAATCTGTAGCCCGTCTTTGGATGGTAACAGCCAATCCAATATCAAAAGATCGTATTCCTTGTTGTGTGAAATAATGCGTTTTTCTACTTCGTCTCCATTAGTCAAATAATCAACATTGTAACCAGACTTCTCAAGATTGGTTTTGAGTATCTTGGCTAAAATTTCTTCGTCCTCTGCAATTAAAATTCTCATAATATATAATTTGTATTTAATTTCAACCCCAAATGATAACAAATTGAGTTAAATTTGAGATTAAAAAAGCTCTGAAATTTTTCAGAGCAAATTACAAAAAATAAATTTATGATGTTTTTAATCGATATCCAATACCTCGTATGGTTTCTATGAGTTTTTTGTTTCTTCCGTCATCAATTTTCCCCCGAAGACGATTTATATACACATCTAGCGCATTTGAAAAAGAATCATAATCGAAATCCCATATGTTATCGGTTAAATTTATTCTTTCTACCACCTGATTTGGCCGACGCATAAAATATTCTAAAAGTCTGAATTCTTTTAAAGTAAGGGGGATTTCTTTTTCACCACGAAAAAACTTCTTATTATTCACATCTAAAACCAAATCCGCCACTTTTAACTTGGAAGACAATACTTCTTTGGGACGACGAGTTAAAGCCCTCATTCTTGCAAGCAACTCGGAAAAAGTAAAAGGTTTTATCATGTAATCATCGGCCCCACAATCCAAAAGAGCGACCTTGCTTTCGGTTTCGCTTTTGGCAGTAAGAACCAATATTGGTATATCAATTTTTTGTCTTCTGACATTTTGACATACTTCAAAACCGGACTTTTTTGGCAACATCAAATCTAAAATGATTAAATCATAATCTTTTTGGTTCAATTCAATTCGTTTTTGCCCGGATTCTCCATCTGGCAAATGATCCACGGCATAACCCTCTCCCTCTAACATTTTCTTAAGAGGTTTGGCCAGTTTTTCTTCATCTTCAATGATTAAAATCCTCATAATATTATTACAGACTTAAATTACTATAAATAAAATGATACAACATAAATGGATAATTTTCAACTGAAGGTGTTTTTGTCATGAGTAAGATTAGATTTTAAAAATTATACGGCAAACAAACACTAAATGCGCTTCCCTTTCCTAGCTCGCTCTCCACACTGATATTTCCGCCATGTATTTCTACAATATGCTTGCAAATCGCCAATCCCAAACCGGAATCCATTCCATTTCTGGTTCTTGCTTTGTCCACCCGATAGAAACGTTCAAAAATAAGCGGGATCTCATCTTTCGGAATACCTATACCACTATCCGCAACTTTAATACATATTCCTTTCTTTATATCTTCCGCCCAAACTTTTATCCAGCCGTTATTTTTATTGTATTTAATCGCATTTCTGATCAAATTTAAAAGAAGTTTTTCTATATTCTCCTTGACAGCAAAAATTTCTAGCTTCGTGCTTTTATTTACGTTTTCTATTTTTACGTTTTTTTCATCTGCCACCACTTTCAGCACCTTACAAACTGATGATATCAAAGAATTAATATTTATTTTTTCTGAATTTAATTTAACACTGAAAGAGTCATTTTTATTCAATTCAATCAGGCCCGTTAACATAGTTGAGACTCTATCTATTTCGGTAACTATATTATTAAATAATTCGATATTTCCTCCTTTTATATTTAATGATTTTGACACGAGCTCCAAACTGCATTGCATAATAGTAAGCGAAGTTCTAAATTCATGAGAAATATCAGCTAAAAATGTAGATTTTAGTTCGATGGATTTGGATAATTCTTCATTTGCTCGATCAAGCTCCTCTGTTCTTGCTTTTATCGTTTTTTCCAGATTATTATTAAAATCAATAAGTTTATTCTTAAACATCACGGCTTCTGTATCATCCGTTGCCAAAGATATTATTCCGACTACTTCTCCACTTGTATTTTTAAAAGGAACTGCCAAAAGCTTGAAATACTTGTCTATTCCTTTATTGTCTACTTCATGATAATTATCTTTTCTTAATATACCGCCTTCAGCAAATAACTTTTTAAAACCCTCAACCAAATTTTCCTTCATAAAAAATTTGTCAGTGTAAAGATTATGCCCTTTGCAATCTTTGATTTTATGAAATTTTTTAAAATATTTATTTGCAAAAAGAATATAACCTTCTCTGTCCATAGTAACTATACTGACAGGTATGTTATCCAGAATAATTTCCAAAAAAATGTCTTCGACTCTGCGCCCTTGATGAAAATCTCTTTTTTCGTCTGATTTTTTATTTTTTTTAGGAATGATTTTTTTCATATATCTTTATCTTAATAATAAACAATAATTCATTAAAAAAGCAAGTGAAAAATTAATAGTAAATTTAACTTCTATTGTTACCATTTAAAAAGAATAGAAGATGATAAAAATTAAAACGTGGTCGATCTTACTAATGTATTGACTTCAATTATATAAAAATGGATATATATTTGGGAAAATGTAGGTTGATAATTAAAGCATAAAGGCGGGGCGGCTCTATCTGCATGTCAGACTCTAGTCGCCCCGCCTTTTCATTTTATTTTTAAATAGTCTCAACTTTTTATATTTTACATCATTAATTTTCTCAATTCATCCTGATGTTTTCTCATCACTTCCATTGACGCTTCTGTTTTACTTTTCCCTTCTTTTACTCTCTGTTCAATCTCTTTCGCTATATCCTCAAAAAATTGAGGATTTTTTTCTACAGCAGACATCATCATGTCTTGCTGTGCTTGCGGAACCCCTTTCATCTGAGACTTAATAGCCTGCTTCATTACAAATTTTTTGAAAAATCCCATATATTTATTTTAATTATTTGATAACTACATATTTATACCATAAAAATAAACTTTTAAAAACCTATTCGTATCTAAGCGCTTCCATAGGACTTTTCTTTGAAGCCTGTCTAGCAGGATAGATTCCAAAAATTAAACCGACCAGAGAAGAAACTAAAATTCCTATAATTGCTGCATCAACCGGAAAAGAAAAAATCCAATTATATGCAGTAAATCTAACTATGATAATACAAGTAAAAAAAGCTAAAATTGCTCCGATAATTATTCCAATCAATCCACCCATCGCAGTGAGAATCACAGCTTCAAAAAGAAATTGTAATAATATATCTCTATCCGTAGCACCTAAAGCTTTTCTTAAACCAATTTCTTTTGTTCTTTCTGTTACAGACACAAGCATAATATTCATAATGCCTACCCCGCCAACCATTAAAGATATGGAAGCTACAGCAGTTATGAGAAGTGTAAGTATGCTCATTACTGTATTCATAGTTTTTATAGCATCAACCATACTAGTAACGGTAAAATCATCTTTTTCCGGGTCTGTAATATTATGAGAATTTCTGATTGTAGCAGTTACATCCGCAACGACTCTCGGAACATTCGCTTCAGTATCCGCTTCAACTATTATATGCTGAAAATATTTATAACCTAAAATATATTGCTGAGCAGAAGTATAAGGAACAATTATTGTATCGTCAAAACTAAAAGCAGACTGTCCGCCTTCAGGCATGATACCGATAATTTTAAAATTTTTTCCACTGATTCTTATTTTTTGGCCAATAACTTGATTTTCATTTTTAAATAATTCTTCTCTGACTTTAGATCCTATCACAGCAACACTGGAGTAGCTTTTAACATCATCTTCTTCAAAAAAGAAGCCGGTTTCTACCGATAAATCATACATTTTAGTAGCAAGTTCTGTCATTCCATAAAGTGTCGTTTGGTGCACTTCATTGCCATATGATAGATTTACACTGCTAAAAACCATTGGCATTATGCTGGACATATTTGGCACGTTTCCTTTTCTTTTTAAAGCTTCAATATCTTTTTCTTTCAAAGAATCCGAAAACATAGATAAGAAATCTGTCATTCCTGTTGGTTCTCCGCCCGGCTTTATTTCAATTACGCGAGAGCCTACCTGCCCGCTAATTTCCCCCAAAATCAAGTCTTTTGCTCCCTGCCCAAGAGACATAATTAATATTATGGAAGCTATACCTATTACAATACCAAGAATGGTTAGAATTGATCGCGATTTGTGCGACGAAAGTCCTATTATTGCTGTTTTTACACTATGTTTTAAATTCATGTGATGAATATTTTACTTCAAAAAATAATCGCCTTTCGCCCTTCTTTTTACAACTTTATTATCACTTTCTATTTTTCCATCGTGAAGTCTGACTATTCTTTCTGCATATTCAGCAGTGTATGTTTCGTGAGTTATGAGTACAACCGTGTGCCCCATTTCCGCATTTAATTTTTGTATTATTTCTATCACCGCTTGCCCCGATTTTGAATCTAAGTTTCCGGTAGGCTCGTCTGCAAAAATAACTTCTGGATTATTAACTAAAGCTCTCGCTATTGCAACACGCTGTTTCTCTCCTCCTGATAATTGAAAAGCTTGATGATTCAATCTAGATTCTAGTCCGACTGAAACTGCAACTTTTCTGGCAATCTCGTTCCATTCAGATTCAGGTTTATCGGAATACATGAGTGGAAGTTTTACATTTTCAAGCACGGTAGCATGAGGCAAAAGATTAAAAGCTTGAAATATAAAACCCATTTTTTGATTCCTTATTTTTGCAATCTCAATTTGATTATACGTACTGATATTTTTCCCAGCAAAATGATATGTGCCACCAGTGAGATTGTCTAGAAGACCTGCTATATGAAGCAATGTTGACTTTCCTGAACCAGAATTTCCCATAACTGCAACAAATTCTCCTTTTTCTATAGAAAGATCAACACCGCTTAAAGCTTCGGTTTTTGCGCCTTCATTATCATAAATCTTAGAGACATTTCTAATTTCAAGAAGGGCCACGGCTTTTAAAATTATAATTTAGATGAAACTAATACAACATCCCCTTCCTTCAAACCAGAAATTATTTCTATATACCCATCAATTCCTCTTGCACCGGTTTCTATTTTTGTTTCTATTGTTTTTTGAGAATCTTCAGGGTCAATCAGCTTTACATATTTTAAATTATCTATGGTGTATATATGTCTTGATGGAATCGCCAATACATTATTTTTTTGAGCCGTTAATATATCTAGGTTTGCCGTCATTCCAGATTTGATTCTAGAATCAGAGGATGATGCAAATTTTAGCGTTACCTTATATGTTGGAACTCCGCTTATGACTGTTTCGGCAGGAGCAATCTTAACAACAGATGTTTCAAAAAATACGCCGGAACCGTATGCATCAAGAGTTGTAGTTGCAGTATCTCCGATTTTTATTTTTGATATATCAGCTTCAGGAATATACGATTCAATATCATATTTTCCGTATGAAATAATTGAAATTGCAGAAATTCCAGATTGCATTGTTTGCCCTGCTTTAGCAGTCACATTTGTGATAACGCCGTTTATTGGCGAAACAATTATTGATTTGGAAAGATTCGCTTCTGCTACATTAACATTAGCTTCGGCTTGTTCTACTGTCGCTTCCTGTCCTGCAATAGACTCTAGAGTATTTCCGGCAAATTTCAAATCATAGTTTGCCTTTGCAGAAGTGATGTTCGAACGGGCCAAATCTATTGCCGCTCTGGCTGTTGAAATTGCAGTCTTATACTTATCAATAGTTGTTTGTAAAATGCTGGAATTGGCTGAAAGCGAGCTTAAAGCAAGAGCAACTTTATCAAGAAAAGTTTTTATAGAATCAATATAAGATAATGCGAGTATCGAGGAAACGGAAGGATTTTTGTTCCATGTATTAAGTATTGATTCAATTGCGTATCTGCCCTTATTAATATTATTTTTCAATTGAAAATCGTTCATAGGAATTACAATTTCTGCCGATTCAGTTCTTGGATTATCAAACATTTGATCAACATCATTTCGTATAGCATCATCGCATATTGTATAAGAGCCGGTAATGCTGTCGCTTAAAGTATTTTCTGCAACAGCCAATTCTTCTGGCCTGGTACCGCTTTTCATTTCGGTAAGTTTCGCTTGCGCCACTTTAAGTCCGGCTTTTGCCAGTTCCACATTGGCAGATAAATCAGCATTCGAAAGCGAAGCTAAATATTGCCCTTGATATACCTTATCACCGACAGAAACAGCAACACGAGATACTTGTCCGCTTGTTTCAAAAGAAAGGTCTAAATCAGAAATAGGTTTAATATTTCCCGTCGCGTTTACTTCTTCAATGATATTGTGTTTTTGAACCGTTACAAATTCAATTGTAGTATTTTCCTTTCCACCTAAAAAAACAAACAATATAATAATAACGACAAAAATTATCAATGTTGTCCACCATTTATTTTTTAGCACCCAATTTTTTATTGTTGAAAATATTTTTTTTAACATAATTTATATTGTTTATTTATAACTTACCACCGAACTTGTGTCAATGATAATAATTTATCCAATCTCATGAAAAATGTGGACTTAGGCAGAATCGGACTGCCGTCTCGTCAATGCGAATGACGCGTACTACCACTATACTATAAGCCCAAATTTAAGATTAATCCAAAAACAATTTTTTGTGGTCCCGAATAAATTTCCTGACGGAAATTTTTCTTGACCACGGCTCGTGGTTTTTGCCTTTCGCTTCGCTCAAACAAAAACATCACTGCGCCTTCCACACCTCGAGCAAAATCTGTAGCAGTGCAGATTTTGCTCTGGGTGTGGACTTGGTAAGCAACCGGTGGAACGAAATATTGCGAGAATTGTCCGAGTGGAATCAACTCAAGATCGCTCACGAAGCCCTGCTTGCTACCAGATAATGCCATTTTAGCAGATTTTACGAGTTTGTGAATGGAACTAACCGGACCCGAACTTAACTCACCGATTTTCACCCACTGTTTGCCCTTCAGGCGAGCTTTATACCAAGAGTAAACGTTTGACACCTGTTGCAACCAAGGCAAGCCGTAAAACGAAATTTGAGAGCCTGGGACGATTTGCTTAAGTTAAGCAAACAGGACTATTTACCAGACTTCTGACCCTCGACCATTTTCTTTTTATAATCCTCGGCCCACTTAGCTACCTGTAAGTCATAATCTTCAAGCTCGCTCATCGGGGCATCTTTATCAATTTTAAGGAATTTATAATTATCCTCTCGAGTAAATACAGTAAAGTGTGGTTTGCCGGCATCATTTAAAATAACCCTGACCTTAAGCTCTCCTTTTCTGATAAGCGACCGAGCCGTAGCCGAATGAATTCCAAATTTCTCCTTGAGAGTTTCGAACGAAAACCATTCTTCTTTGTTTCTGCAGATTGACCCAGGAATCACGCCTTGATTTACCGCTCTTTGGCAAGATTTACACTTAAAGCCAAACTTATCAAACCAAAAATCGTTCGTCTCGAAATAGTAACCGCAAAATTTACAGGTGCCACTGCTACCAGCAAATGGCCAGCCATTCGGTTCCTTCTCCAAACGCAGATGATCCTGTATATCCTGAAAAGCCATTTTTGATAAAGTATCGTAATAGCCAACTAGATTGAAAGCGGCGTCGTGCAGTTCCTGATCGGTAAGATCAGTGTTAAAATCCTTTTTATATATTTGTCTCAACTCTTCAAGTCTTTCTTTCGATATTTGCATAAATTATTTATCCTTTTTAACATCAGCCTCTTCTTTGGCTTTCATTTTCTGTTCCTGACGATAGTCCAAGAGCCCAACGATAAGTTGAACTAAGCGGTCGCTAAAAGCCTCTTCCATCTGATCTGCGGTCATTCCTTTTGGAAGTGTCCTTGGCTTCATTTCTTTTTTAACTCCTTTTGCCATATTAATTTTTATGCTTCAGTATCTGCTCGGCCGGAGAAATGCCACCGAGGACTTTGTGTGGAAAGTAATTCCAAGCGTCAGTTACGAGTTCAAGAACATTGCTTAATTCCGAAGCATCTCCACCACGGTCGAACATCGCCACGACTTTCATCATGTCGTCGTTATCCTCTTCGTGGAAAATAACATCTCGGATATGATCCAGAGTAAAATCGCTCTCGGTCTCTTTAAGCATATCCACGAGTTCTTGCTCAATCTCTTTACGGCGTTCTAAAATTTGTTGTTTTGACTCGATTTCCATAAATTATTTGGGCGGACATTCTTTAGCTTTCGCGTCTTCCTCGGCTTTAGCTTTTAATTTCTGTTCGTGTTGATGATCTAAAAGCATGACAATAAGATTTGCTAGGCGATCGGAAAAAGCCTCTTCCATCTGTTCGATAGTCATACCTTTTGGAAGAGTTCTTGGCTTCATTTCTTTTTTAACTCCCTTTGCCATATTTATTCACAAAATAGATTATAAAATAGGTGGTGGATTTCTACATTTTTTGAATCATCCTGATTTAATGCGTGCTGGGAAAGAAAGTGGGTTGTAGATATTTGTTGAAAACCCGATCTATAACTTGTATGTTGAGTAACTACGCCTTGCACTTCATTTAATATTTTTGAAAAGTTTTTTTGTTTAACAAAAGTTATCATTATTCCAAAATTTTGCCTCCATGTTAAATATCCGAGTAACTGGTCGATTGTTTTTCCATAAAGAGCTTGGCCTCCCCAAATCTTACATTCGCAAATAAGAACATTGCCTTTATCAATATTAAGATAAATATCAGTCTTACCTTTATTGGAAAAAGTCTCTCCTGTTGCTTTACCCTCAAAAAGAGAATTCAGGCTAACAAGGATTACATCTCTTAATCCCTCCTCTTCAAATGCCTTATATGTTTTTGGGGTCTTTTCAAATTGACGACCTTGATTATCAATCACAGAAACAATATCAAGAACCTTTGAACGATCTAGGATATACTCTTCTGGTAACTTAGGATTTGGTTTAACTTTTTGCACTAACGGCTTTGGATCTAATTTAATTCTGGTCACCGCATCATTTTCTTTTTGTTTAAGCGGAATATTAATTTTCTGTATCAAGGAATTAATTCTTTGACCGTCCTCATTTAACTTTGACTTGCGTTGTTCGATAAACAATTTGATAGCCGGTTTAAGCTGAGCATTTTCTTTTGCAATATCATTATTTTTTCGTCCAATCCATGTTTTAACAGACTCGATATTTCCGTTCACTTCTGATGCGACTTTGTCGTCATCATATTTAAAGCCATACCCCTTAATATCAATACTAAAATAAATGGTGCCGTGACCTATTGTCACTTGTGGCTCTCCGCTCAGTGAATACGTGGAGGATTGCAATTCAAGTATAGTTTTAACATTTTCATTAGGAATAATAGGCATTGTGATGGCAATACTCTCATACTCAAGATTTAGATCACCTTCGTTGCGATAAAATTCCTCTCTGCGATTAGCCGGCACAGTTCTGATATCTTTTTTATGTTCAAAAGTTGGGGGTTGATCTGGATCAAATTCAATTGCTTCAAAACTATTATGCGAAAAATAATAATCCACTAGCTCGTCGGTATTTGAATGTAAAATAGTCTCATCTTTCTCTCTGAGAATTTGATCCTGCACCTGATTTAGCAGGGCTCTATAATAATCTGATATTGATGCTTGATTTCTAAACATATTATTTGCTATTTATTGTCCTAACATAATTACAGTAATCACATTCAGGACTGGCTTCAGGAATTTTGTCGCCATTCAAACACTTGTGGGCTTCCGTGATCGTTTTTTCAACCCAAGAATCATCACCTTTATAAGCGATTAAAGTGATATCGAATTCAAGCTTGGCGTCAAAAGCTTTTCGATCCGTCTGGCCGTTGCAATAGACAAAATATCCAGTGCTCGAAACTTTATACCCGTTTTGGCGAAGTAGCCACTGATAGACTTCCATCTGTCGTTTATAACCGATCTGCCAATCTTTATTAAGCTCAGTGATATCCTCATCCTTTGAAGTGGACTTATAATCAACGACAATGTATTCGCCTTTGGAATTTTGCCAGAGATCGTCAATGGCACCGAATATAAGAAAATTGGTCGGCTCATGCAGATATTGGATGCCGGTAAAGTTATGTCGCCATTTATCCAAGTCCTCATGAGCTACAGGACGAGCGTCAACGCCGTATTTTTCAATCAGAGGGTGTTTTGTGCCAGCGACGCGATGAATATCAAACTCAAGCTTTAAAAGATGATCCACGGCCGAGTTTAAAGCAAAAGGAAAGCCCGGTGGTCGGCCGACACCAAGTTTGCGGTCATAGTAAAAACATCTTGGACAATTTAAAAATAGATCAATCTTTGATCGGGATAATTTAAAAGGCTCAACTATTTTTGAATCGTAGAGACCTCTTGTTCTTTGGGCTGTGTAGTACTCTGACATATATTTTCTTTTTGATTATTACATAATTTACTATCATAAAAATCAACGATAACTGGCTTGTCGCAAGTCGACCCTTTTCCGACAACAATAGCTCTAAATCTTGGTAAAATACTCATCGACTCTAAATATCTGCTATTTATATACGCGCTCATGAAATTCTTTGAGGTTTCGTCAAATGACTGCAATGCAATAATTGTGTGGCATTGATACAAAATAGTTTTAGTCACTAAAGCCGTTCTTTGTGTGATAATCAAAAAACCGATATTATGTTTTCTACACTTTAAAACCTGTTGTGATATACGACTAACATTAGGTTGCCCAAATTCTTGTTTGCCAAAAGAATTTTCTGGAATGAAATCATAAGCTTCTTCCATAACAATACATGTCTTTTTGTCCTGATTTTTTATTTGATATGCAATAACCTTATCAATCAATCCCGCTGCCATATCGCTTAAATTCAAAGTACCACTACTTTTTTTATTTTCCTCACCGATTGACATAGCGATGGAAATAATATTTTTTGTAGCCGTATCAAGATTAAAGGCGACAGAATTCTGTTCCTCAATTAACGAGCTATTAATATATTTTGATAAAGACTGAGCATTGTTTCTATCAACTTCAAGGACGATAATTTTGTATCCATTTTCTGCCATTTTCTCAATGATTTTTGCGGCCATCCTTGATTTCCCAGTTCCAGTCTTACCAATAACAGCGATATGATGAGTCACGCATTCGTCTAAGTCGATATAAATAGGATAATTAGATCTTGGCACTGTCCCAACTTTAAAATAGTTTCCTTCAAGACTAGGAATTTCTTTTTTTGAATTTTCAAGAAAAACGGGCGTGTTTAGATCGGGCGTCCAACCAGTGTCAGCAAACTTTTGTTTATCATCTTGCCAAAAACCAATCTGTTGTGCGGTTATAATTTTTGTACCTTTTTTACTCTGGCCATCAATATTCTCTGAATCTGTTTCTACATTAATAATTTGATATTTCGTTGAATTTTTATAAAAATTAACAGATAACAAATCTCCTTCTTTCAAAACTTTATTTTCATCAACGCCGTCATTCATTTTTATTTTTATTACATCAATATCAGAATTTATATAAACAAATCCAACGATGTCGTCTCTATTTTTATATACTTCATTGTTTGCCACAATCTCGGGTACTTCTGAATCGAATTTAAAAAGGTAAGTTTGTTTATTAACATCTATCTCCGCAGAATTCAACGAATAAAACTGCAAGTATTTTTTATTGTCGGATTCTAATTCGGAAATAAACATCGCGTATGTCAAATCTTTATTGGTGTTAGAATCTTTCAAATTATTAATAACAGCAATATCGCCATGTTTTAATCTTGGCGAATTGGGTAATTGTTCGACATAAATAATGCCAGGGTTTAGTCTTTTGGCGATTTTGCCTATTAATTTTGGCTTACTTTTATCTCTGATCCTATCTATCAAAGGCTTTATTAATTTTTTGTCGATTGGCTCAATTAAAATTACAACGCCCCAAAATATGATCAGTAGAATAACTGATACCTGCTCTCTATTAATTAAATTATTATTTTGAAGGGATGAAATAAAATAACTAAAAAGTGAAAGGATAAAAACAATTGAAAAAAGCATTTTGGAACTGCCAAGAAAACCAGCTACTATGTTTGCTGAATGAGCAATCTTCTGCGATAGAAAATTTCTATCTTTTTCTTCGTCGATTAGTACAAATGAAATAAAGGCAATACCCGAAATTATCAAAGAATAAATAACCAGTGGCTGGTACAGCAGAAAATGACTCGTGTTGTTAAGAGTAAGTAATACTATAAATAAAGTAATTACGTTAACGATTACATCAAGTGGTTTTGTGAAATATTTTTCCGTGACAAACACACCAAGTACAACCAATAATAATCCACTCGTAAACCAAATCTCTGAATCCTTTCCAAGATCTGGAAAAACCTTATCAATCAAGAGAAATTTGAGAGCCAGTAATAACCCCGTAAAAACAATAAGATAGATAAGATTTTTTATTTTATTAATATTCATATTTATTTACACAATCCCTTTAAGCTCATATTCGGTGCGACGGCCGTATGCGGAATAAGAACATAGACCCACTGTTTGCCTCCGTTAGCCAGATTAAATACCGTAGCGGATTCGCAATATTTCTTACCAGCCTCGGCTTTCTCTTGAACTTCTGTATCATCAATATCTTTCTCGGCCTTAATCTCGACCATAAAGATCGAGTCGGCGGTTTCTACCACAAAGTCGGGATGATAGCGTTTTGAGTTGTATTTCCAATAAAGCTCGAACTGCGAATCAGCCGGGCGAAGCCACTTCAAGACATCCGTATCTTTTTCCAAAATAGCGGCAAAATCCTTTTCGGATTTAGAATCAAACTTGTACAGATTGTGACAAGCTTTTTTGAATCCGCTAAATACTTTTGAGGGGATAGTGTTTGTCGGCGTGATTGTTTCGGTATAGTGGTGAACACTGTCGGCTGTATATTTGGAAAAGTTATGCGGTTTTATTCGATCAAATGGATAGACCAGCGGTTCTTCAAAGCCGGAACTTTCCAAATAAAAATGCTGTTGCAATTGGGCATAAATATACTTGCCGATTTCTCGCTTATGATAAAGCACAATATTTTCCAAATCTTCCTCGCTTCGGGCATTGCCAAGCTTAGTGATAGCTTGTTTGGCCAGCTTGTACAACAACTCGGACTCACGATCATAATCCACCTCCGGATAGTTGATTAATTCGTTCACTAAAATGTTCTCAGGAGTATCACGCTCTACTCCGGAACTTTCGCTTTGCAAGATTTCGCTTTCGTTGGTACGCAAGGTACGGCGGATAATCTCTTCCGATACTGGCTGATAGTTTAGGCCGGCAACATCAAGATCAAAATCTTTAAAGCCGGATTTAACATCGTGTTTTTGTTGGATAAGGACACGCGGAATCGGGATCGTCTTATCAATCAGCTCAGAAACGACTGACTCGTATTCTTGTTTGGCGGCTTCAACAATGGCCGACTTAAACAAATTTTGTTGCGGGTTGCTTTCAATGCTTGTAACTATTTTTTCAAAAGCCAGTTTGCGAATCTCATCGCTATTCAAGTCATTGATATTTTTAACGCTCGCACCAAGAGCATTCACGGCTTCCGTGATCAACTGTTCAGCTTCCAAAACCAAGCCAGCCTTTTGTCGGTCCACTTCGTTTGTAATGGTCGCCACTTCCTGACGCTTGAGAGCAAAAGCTTCATCAGTTACCGAGGAAGCAGTAATAACTTCCTGTGCTTCAGGCAAAGCATTCGGATCAATTTCAATAATATTTTCCTGTCGAATTATCGAGTTTGGATCATTGGCGGCGTCAATAATGGACTGAAAGCGATCGTGAGCGATGATAGTGAGCTTGTCCACCTTTTCAACGCCTGTCCGCACGCCATAAGGCAAACGCAAGCCACGGCCGATAGTTTGTTCGGTAAGAATCTGGGAGTTAGCCGCGCGTAAAGGAATAATGGTGTAAAGATTGGTAACATCCCAACCTTCTTTGAGCATATTTACATGCACCACTATTTCGATCGGATTTTCCGGTTTTTCCAAATCCAATAATCTCTGAACATTTTCCTCTTTTTCTTCGCCTCGCTGATTAGAATGGATTTCCATCACCTTGCCTTTGTAGCGTCCTTCAAAAAATCTTTCGGACTCTATCATCTCCCGAATTTCTTTGGCATGATCTGTATCCCGAGCCACTACCAAGACAAACGGTCTGACCAAGCGATTGTTGGTATCGCGAGAATAAATATCCAAAGCTACTTTGGTGTCTTCATGGATTCGCACGCCATCCTCAAGTTTTATCAAATCCAATTCTTTCGGATCATTGCGATATTGATCGGGGTTAAAATCTCGTCTAGTCGCAATAGCCGGTTCTTTTACAAAACCGTCTTGCAAAGCTTTGGCCAAAGGATAATCAAAAACAACATTCTTAAATTTATTGTTATGCGTATCAATCGGGGTAGCGGTAAGTTCTAAACCTAAAATCGGCTTTAATTCATTAATCGCTTTAAGCCCGGAGTCTGCTCGATAGTGGTGCGATTCGTCCATAAGCAAAACCAAATCCGGTAATTCGGAAAGATAATTGAAATAGGACTCACCAAGATATTCAGAAAGCCGTTTGATTCTCGGTTCACGGCCTCCTCGGACTTCGGAATTGATTTTGGAAATATTGAAAATGTTAATCTTTACCGTTTCTTTAAACAGCGTACTTTGTCGTGCCTCGGCATAATTATCACCGGTGATGATACGCGGTGGGGTAACGGCAAACTCGCTGATACCACGAAATACATACTTCGGACTTTGCAGATTAGAAAGATCATCAATCAGCTTATTATAAATAGTGAGATTGGGAGCCAAGACGAAATAATTCTTTATGTCTTTGGCAACGTAAAGATAAGAAATAAACGCACCCATGAGGCGAGTTTTACCCACGCCGGTGGCCAGAGAAAAACAAACCGAAGGAAAGTCTCGTTCAAAATCAGAACAAGTCGGATACAAGGCTCGAATTTTAGCCAGCTCAAGAGCTGGATCAACATTCTTTTTCAATTCCAAGACATCAGCCAGTTTTTCTATAATTTCCAAACTATCCGCTTGCGGTTTGCGAAGACTTAAACGATTTTTGATTGCTTGGGCTTTGGTGTTCATATTATTCTTCGTTAGATTCCTCGGCTTCCGCTTCGGTGGCTTTAATAATATTGAGATCGTAATTATCTTTACCGAACTCGCATCGACCAAGGATCATCTGTGGAATTTTCTTGATAGTGATATTGGCAAAATGGTTTTCGCATTCTGGGGCATAGGCTTTGGCACAAATAAGCAAGCTCTCGCCAGCCTTCATCTCACTGTGAACTTTATCCAACTGTTCGGCAGTGATAAAGCCAGTAGTAACAAAAATGAAATCCGTCTCGGTGGATTTGCCATGCTTCCAGTAAAGCGTCTCGTCCGGATAAAACTTAAAACCCTCATGCTTGCACATAGCGGCCGCCAGCATATTGGCATTGTAGTTTTCATCAATAACAAAATTGCCGAAAGAATCTTTGCGAAGCAGGCTTGAGGCAAGATTATAAAACTTAAATCCACCTCCACCTTTCCAATTCATAGATTTTGAAATACCAGTCAAATCACTACCATCAACTACCGATTTTAACCTTGGTAAACAATGAGTATCGGCGTGGTCTCCTAATTCAATACCAATCCACTTACGGTTCATTTTATGAGCCACGGATGCTGTCGTTCCCGATCCAAGAAATGAGTCCAGAATAAAATCACCAGTTACGGTAGACATATGAATTATTCTCTCTAATAAAGCTTCTGGCTTTTTACTGTTTTTAAATTCAATATTTCCCTCAGCCTCTAAGCCGGTCGTTTTAATGTCTAACCACAAATCACCAGGATGAGTCATGAGCATTTGATCAGCAAATAAAAGTTGTACTCGTGGTTGTTTTGAGTCTGAACGGTAGTCTGTTTTTACTAAATACAACAAACCATCTCTTTTTGATTTAACAGAAAAGACAACCTGATCAATTTTGTGTTTTTTATCTTCAGCCAATTTAAATACTGAACTCGAGGCGGCCGATCTTGCGATTCTCCAAGCGTTTTCAAACAACCAGTTTTTAATATTGTCTTCTGAAATATTATTATTTTTTACAGCCTCGGAAATTGTCGTCAGATTGACTTTCTTTAAAATTAAATCAGCTTTTATCAAATCTTCTTCAGTGGTGTCATCTTTTTCACTTATTGCATCTATAACAGCACGATCATCTTTAGTAAAAGAATCTATAAATATATTATATTCTTTGTCCCACTCCTCTTTTGCAACGTATTTCGGGTATAAATTTCTTACCCCATTTTTCTTAGCTAAAATAATGTATTCTTTAAATTTTGGAATTATGCCTGCACGCTTTACAGCTCCCATCTTGAGTCCGCTTGCCTCGCTCATTTTTACAACAATTGTTTTTAAATTTTTCTCACTTTTAAAAACTTCAGCCAATACCATATACAATTTAGCAAATTCATTATCATCAATCTGAACTGCAAGGAGGCCATCATTTGAAAGTAGATTATAGAGCAATTCCAATCTTGGCTTCATTAGATTTAACCATTCTGAATGCTCTAAAAAGTCATCATAGTGATCAGTCGCGGCCGCAATATTGTAGGGCGGATCAATATAGATACACTTAATACGTCCGGCAAAGTCCTGCTCGAGGGCTTTGAGCGCAAGGAGGTTGTCGCCGTGAATAAGCATATTCTCGGAAGACT
>CAZLRP010000012.1:0-25225 GCA_964562105.1 uncultured Candidatus Saccharibacteria bacterium | reverse complement strand
ACAATATATCTTTGCGACACGGTATGTATAGAGTAACCAATACCCACCCGATTAAACCGCTAAGTATTTATATTATTAAAACGCCTCAGAAAGCTTTTAAGATGATGCAAGCATCATCTTAAACTTTAATTGATAACGTTTTGTATAAATTTCCAAAGTATTCCAATAACAAATTTGTCCCATATATAAACAACAGGTCCTATTAAGTAATTAGTCCAAATATTTACAACAAAATCCCAAGCTGCGTGCAAATTTGCCTGGACCGTTGGACCTCCGACAATATCAAGGATGTTAAAGCCGAAATAACCTAAAATGATAAGCGCTATTATTATTAAGATGATTGTTTTTATTAATCCTTTTTTGCCTGCCCCGTGTGAATTTTCACTTTGTTTTGATTTTAACATTGTTATATATTTATTAAATATCCCAATAAATTTTATTTTTGACCTGTTCCCATAAAATTCTTTACGGGGTACATAATCTACAAAATAACTTCGTTAAAATTTTATCACATTTTTTATATCAAAGGAAGATAAGCAAGAGGATCCAAATATGCTCTTAAATCTGCCACAGGCATAGTTGCTGATTTGTTTTTGCAAGTTTTAAAATTATAACTCATTATTTTTACACCTTGAGATATAAAAAGTCCTAAGTGAAGATGCGCGCCTCGAGGGCCTGGAGGGTAAACAAAGCCGGAATAACCGGAAAGTCCTATCACTTCGCCAGTGGAAACTTTGTCTCCTGCACTAACTTTAATCAAAGACAAATGGGCATAAATTGATGAAAGACCATTGTCATGTCTTATTAAAATCCACTTTCCATTTGATGCTCCGGGACAAATCGGATCCGTATCCCCCGCACCCTCTACGGTACCAGAAAGGACAGCTTTTACTGTTGTTCCCACATTTACAGCAAAATCAACTCCGTTATGCCCTTGCCCATTGTATATATTTGTTCTTGTGGAAAAATCTGTAATGCCATATTTTTGGCTGATTTTTACCGAATCAAACGGCCAAGAAAGTATGCCGTGACTTTGGGATGGATAACTGGTCGGATCCATAGCAAATTTAAGTTGAGATTCAAATTGTAAAAGTTCTTTATCAAAAGCAATAGATATGGCCTTTTTATCTTCAAGTAATTTTTTATAATTGGCTTCAGAGTTCTTTGTATCGGCCAATAATTTATTTTTTTCATCCTTTGTAATATCCAGGACTTTTTTCTGATCCGTTAAATTTGATTTTAATTTCAACAGATCTGTTTTTTTATTTTCGGCTTTTACTTTATTACTTTCTAAAATAACTTTTGTATCTCTAGCTTCAGAAATTTTTTCTTGAATTTGATTTTGTATATTATAAACACTTTGTTCTTCATTCCAAAATTCCGAAAGATTTTTGTATGTCAAAAGATTTTCTATAAAAGAAGAGTTGTCATATTTATTAATTTCGTTCAGTAATAAAGCTATCGCTTTAGTATCCTGATTGATTATATTCGTATTTTTCCCTATGTTTATTGATAATTCTTCAATTTGAAGCTGTGTGGAATTTATGCTGTTTTGAGTAATTTTAATATCCAGAGCGTTTTTGTTTATTGTCGCATTCAATGTTTTAATAGCATTGCTTAATGAATTGGATTGAGCGCTTATATCCTTTAATTGCTGTTCATACGCATCAATTTCTTTTTGTAATTGCGCTTTTGTATCCGTTATTTTTTGTATCTGATCTTTTATCTCATCAACGGTTGCGGAGTATGCAAAATTATATTGGAAAAGCAAAAAAAATAGCGTGAAAAACAAAAAAAATGTTCCTTTTTTATATAAATAAATTGTGTTCTTTTTAAAGTTCATTTTTTTCTGTTATTAATCAAACTCTAAAAAGTTTTATATTCATCCGCACACTAACTCTATCATTGTGTTTTTGTTGATAGGGGCCGTTTGTAGAAAAATATATTTTTTTTATGAATGATAATTTACACAATTTTTCATTAAGAACACGACGCAACGATGATAGAGTTAGTGTGCGGATAAATCTACTGCATTTTCAATTCTTTTTATAGATTCAGCTTTTCCAAAAAGAGATAATAAAGTAAAAGGATCTGGAGATTTTTCTTTGCCGGACAAAACAACGCGAAGAGGCCAGAGAACATTCCCCTTCCCTCTTTCAATAGCAATTGTCATTATTTTTTCCTTTAAAATTTCCAAAGAAAAATCAGATTCTAAAATGTTATTTAAAGTATCTAAAATCAAAGACAAATTCTCTTTGGCTTGCTCCAAGGTTCCTCCCTTTTTCCAAACAATCATTTCTTTTGATAGCTTTGGTTCTTCAAAAAAATATTGAATATCGCCATCCGCTACCATTTTATCTATATCAGAAAAAACATTTATCCTTTCTATTATTGTGTCAGATATTTTTTCAATAATTTTCACATCCTGGCAATTCTCCGGAAATCTGGCTTTTATTTCTTGTGTAATTTTTTCTTTCGGAAGTTTTTTTATATATTCTTTATTGAACCAAAGCAATTTTTCAGGATTAAATACAGCACCAGCTTTTTGAACTTTCATAATGTCAAATTTTTGGATTATTTCATCCATAGATATTACTTCTTCATCATCTCCAGGATTCCAACCCATAAATGCAAGAAAATTTACCATTGCCTCCGGAAGATAGCCTTGATCTCTATAATATTTAAGAGAAACAAGTTCTCCTTGTTGTCTCTTTGAAAGTTTAGATCTGTCTTTATTTAAAATGAAAGGCATATGGGCATATATCGGTCTTTGAGCACCAATTGCTTCTTGTATGAGAATTTGTCTTGGTGTGTTGTATATTCCGTCTTCGCCTCTTATTACATGAGTTATTCCCATTTCAAAATCGTCCACGACAACAGCAAAGTGATATATCGGCTCATCTAAACTTTTTGCAATAACAAAATCTCCGAGCTCCGTAGTATCAACGACGACTTCGCCTCTTATCATATCCTCAAAAATAACTTTTTTACCAGGATTTTTAAGTCTGATAACTTCAGCTCTTTGACCCTCTTCCTTTACTTCTTCTTTTGAAATATAAGCTTTGCTTTCGGCAATAAGTTTTTCCAAATATTTTTTATAAGTAGCGCTATGTTCCGATTGTTTATAAACTTTGTCAAAATTTATATTTATACCTAGCCATTTTAAACCTTCTTCTATATCTTGCGCATATTCATCTTTAGACCTTTCTTTATCTGTATCTTCTAATCTAAAAAGAAGTTCGCCCCCATTTTTTTTAATAAAAAAATAATTGAAAAGAGCAGTTCTTGCATTACCAATATGAAACCATCCTGTAGGAGAAGGCGGAAACCTTGCAATAATCTTTTTGTCTATATTCATAAATTAATTTTGTATTTATTCGTAGTCATTCGTTTTATTCGTATAATTTTCGTATCCTATTATTTTTCGTGTTGCAATCCGATTTTAATTATTTCTCGCGCTATCAATTCAGAAGCATCCGCTTTGATAAAACCTTTGGCTCCATCAATCATTTTTTGAGATAAATTTTTATCTTCAATGATCCTGGTAATTTCCGAAAATAAAATATTGGGAGTCAAATTTGATTCTTCCATAACAATGGCTCCGCCAGATCGCGCGTAGTTATAAGCATTCAATCTTTGATGATTTCCGTTTGAATCAGTAATGGGGATAATAATGCTCGGTATGCCCCAACATGCAATCTCAAAAATAGCCGAGCCTGCCCTAGAAATAATGAGGTTAGAAGCCCCAGCCGACATACTTAGATTGAGATTGTTCAAATAATCAAAAGCCATATATCTATATTTAAACTTACTATCAGTCAACACAACGCCTGCGGTACCGATAACTTCTTCAATATTGGCTTTGCCGGTCTGATGTATTACGTAATATTTTTCTACAAGTTTTGATAGTATGCTTAATATCTGATCATTTATGATTCTTGCTCCGAGAGATCCTCCCAAAATAAGTATCACTGGAATATCATCCTTTAAATTTAAAAATTGTCGCGAGTTTTCCCTTGTCTGCAACATCTCAATATTTTTTCTAACAGGGTTTCCTGTAACTGCGACCTTGGATGAATTGAAATATTTTGCAGCTTCAGGATAAGAAACCGCCACTCTTTTTGCAAACTTTCCAGCCCAAAGATTTGTTCTTCCAGGCACGCTATCGGACTCATGAATAACCACAGGAATTCCTAACAATCTTGCCGCAACCAAGACAGGAAAACTTGAATATGCGCCTTTGCTAAAAATAACATCCGGATAGATATTAAAAACTTTTATAGTAGCGCCAATTATGCCAAAAATGGTTTTAAAAATATCAAAAAAATTTAACACGGAAAAATATCTCCTAACTTTTCCCGCCGAAATATTTATGTATTCAATATCATTCTCTTGCAACATTTCAGCATCATTTTTAGAATCTGACATAAAATAAAAATTTGCAGGAAGCAGTTTTTCTTCTTTTACAATCCTGTTTATCGCTTCTGCAACCGCAATGAGAGGATAAAAATGACCCCCCTTACCACCACCCGCTAAAAGAATTTTCATATATTTGATTTTTTATATCTTATTTAAAAGTCTTGCTAAATTTTGATACATTTAAAACAATACCTATCTGGACAAGAACCATAAGCATTGCCGTTCCACCTTGACTAAAAAAGGCCAGAGGCAAGCCCGAAAAAGGAATAATCCCCAAGACTGAGGCAATATTTGTAAATGACTGCAGTATTATAAGTATAACAATTCCTGCCACCAAAAGTCCACCAAAAATATCTGGGGATTTTACAGCTATTTTAAATCCCCTGAACACAAACAATAAAAATATTCCTATAACTAAAACACAAAAAACAAAACCTCCTTCCTCGGCAAGAACAGCAAAAATCGTGTCGCTTATGGATTCAGGCAAAAATTGATATTTTTGTATGCTTTGTCCTAAACCCCTACCAAAAATTTGTCCGGAACCAATAGCTATCAATGATTGCTGGATTTGATATCCTGAAGTTTGAGAATTTTCTCCGGGGTGTATGAACGTTTCTATCCTGGACATTACATACGGTCGGGTTATAGCTAAAATGATTAAACAAATGATTCCTAAAACGCCTAAAATAGCTACATGCCGTTTTTTACCACCGGCAATTATAAACATAAGAACAAGCGTGGCACAAAGAATCAAAAAAGAATCAGTATCCGGCTGGCTTAAAAGAAGTCCTCCGGCAATAATTGTAATTATAATTAGGGGCAAAAAACCGTATTCAAAAGTAGAAACTTTTTCTTTCACAGAAGATAGCCATGCCGACCAAAATATAATAAAACCGATGTTTAATACAGCAACCGGCTGAAAAGTGAAACCAAACAAAGAAATCCACCTTCTGGCAAAAGTATTTAAATCCGTACCCAAACCGGGAATAAAAACTAAAGATGTAAAAATAATGGAAAAAATGAAGATGAATATTGAATATTTTTTAAAAACTCTATAATTAATCTTTGAAAAAATAAAACATGCGATTAAACCGAAAATAACTCCAAAAAAAATCTGTTTTGAAACAATTGAGGCAAACTGAACGCTGTCTTTTGCCAATATTCCCATGGACGCAGATATAAAAATGGAAAAACCGATAATCAAAAGAGTAATTACGGTTCCAAGAAAAATTTTATCTATATCTTTTTTGTTTGAGTGCATATTTTAAAAACCAAAAAATAACGCTTTATAAGGCTTGTTTATCTCATGATAACAAAATTATGTTGCATTTTCCACCGGCAAATCTTTGAGAATATTTATTCGGAAAGTTTTGATAGAGTAATATTTGCTAACTTTATCACATCAGTGAATCTGCCATTTGTTGTTGATCCTAAAACTACAATAACCACGGGGTGCATAAAACCCACATCTAATATTACAGCAAGATTTCCGCCGGCTAAATCCGTAAGACCTGTCTTTGAAGCTATGAGACCAGGAATCTGATTCATGTAAACATTAGTATTTGAAGCTGTGTGCTTGATATTACTTTCTGAAATAAAAATTTTAGATTGTTTATTTGTACTTGATATCAAATCCAGATTATCCCTTACAATTGTTTTTAAAAGCAAAGAAACATCATAAGCAGAACTGTAAGCGCCACTCATATTATCATCTATATCAAGACCTGTTTCATTGATAAAAACAGTATCTTTTAAACCCAGTCTTTTTGCTTTTTTATTCATCATTCCAACTGCGTTTATATTATTTATAATTTCATAAGAATTAAGAGTAGAAGCAATCGCTCCCATGCCATCATTAGATGATTCTATTAAAGTAAAATTTAAAAGGTCTTTTAATTTCCATTTTTCACCCACGATCAATCCGCTGTCCCCTTCTAAGATAATGTCATTTTTACTTATGGTAATTATGGTGGTATCGGGCATTACATCTAAGGCAACCAGCCCAGACATAATTTTTGTTATTGAAGCTAGAGGCAATTTTAAATGCTCATCTTTTGAAAAAAGAGTCTTGTTTTCTGAAATATCGTAAACATAAAATGATTTCGCCTCCACGCTATTCAAAACCGACTGATAATCCGCTTCCCTTTTTTGCATATTTTGGTCTAGTTCCGAAGATGCTTTTATTTTAAAGTTGTTTTGGAAAAAAAATACAAAAAAAACAACTGAAGCGAAAAATGCTACAACAAACAACAATTTATTGTTTTTAAAAATACTGTTGAGATTCATTAAATATTTTGATTAATTTCTGAAATAGCGCTTTTTGTTGTTTCTATCTCGTTTTCTAAATCTGCGGTCATTTCCGTTAGTTCCAGCTTTTCATCCTCAATTATGGGTATTTGCGCATTCTTATAGCTTTCAATTTCAGCGCGAGCTTCAGAATAATTTGGCATATCTTCTATTTTTGCGATGCCCATAAAGCTTAACATTTCAAAAGTTGGCTTGTATAAAAAGCTTCTTTGGTCTTTCGAATTTGGAATTTTTTCAACCAAGCCCCTAATCATTAGATTTCTCAAGATAAAATTGGACTGTACTCCTCTTATATAATCTATTTCGGCGCGAGAAAGCGGACCTTGATAAATAATTATTGATAGAGTTTCAAGTCCAGCTTTCCCCAAATCACGAATGAGCTCGTCTTTTGTGAGTTTTTCTATTAATTCCGAAGAATCTTTTGAAGTGCCAAGCGTAACTTCATCTTCTTTAGTTACCAAAATTATTCCTCTACCAGAAAGATTTGTTTCTAAGTTTTTTAATGCTTCAGTTATTTCTTCCTCTGTTACTTTATTTTCTCCGCTTGAGGCGGATCCGCCTTGGGCGGAGAGAATTTGGGAAAGTTTTTTTATTGACACCGGCTCTCCATACCAAAAAAGCACTGCTTCCAATTGCTTCTCAAGTGTATTATTTGTTTGTTTATTTATATCTTCCATCTTTTGTATTGTCATTCCCGCGGAGGCGGGAATCTAGGTTTATTAAATTAACTCAATCTGGATTCCCGACTCTGCGGGAATGACACGCCAACTAATAGCTAGGCACACCTATAGACTTTGTCTCCATCTGAATATCCTCAAACTTATCTCTTTGATTTACTTCTATTATACCTTGTTTTACAAGCTCAAGCATAGCAAGAAAGCTTATTATCACGTTTACTTTCTCCGTTTTTCCAATCCCAGAAAAATCTCTAAAACTCATTTTTAAGGAAGACTGAACCCTTTTAGTAAGGCTAGTTATCATTTCTTCTAAACTTACCACTTTTGTGATTTTTACTTTAGGCTTTACTTCAAATTTTGGCAAATTTTTAATAACTTCAAAAATTGCTTTTGAAATATTTTCTTTATTCATTTCAGGGCTTGGAGAAAAAACTGGTTCAGCTTTTCTTGCGTTCGGGAAGAATATCAGCTGTTTGCCGAAAGTATTTTTTATATATGCGCTTAATTCTTTGATTTTCTTATAAATCTTCAATTTCAATTCCAGATCGTATATGTCTGTCTTTTCCTCTTCAGAAAGATTGAGCGAGGGTATTAAAGATCTAGATTTAATGAGTAAAAGAGTAGAAGCAACAACTAAAAATTCCGACGTGTCTTTTATGGAATATACTTCCCTATTTTGCAGATGGGAAATAAAATCATCTGTGACTTTGGATAAAGAAATATCATTAATAAGAAGTTTTCTTTTTTCAATGAGAGAAAGCAGAAGATCCATAGGACCTTCAAAAACTTCAGTTTTTATTTTAAATTTATCTTCGTACATTATCCTAGTATTATTTTAGCTATTTCGTTTAATTCCTTCGTTTTTACATCTAATCTTACTTCAGGATTTAATTCACTTAGTCCATTAATCGGTACCAAATGTATATGAGCATGAGGAACTACAAATCCTTCGATGATTAATCCAATTTTTTTAGAATTCAGTTTAGTTTTTAATTGTTTTGCAACTTCCTTTACATTAAGCATAAGTTCGGTGTATTCATCGTCATTTAAATCAAAAACATAATCAATGTGTTTTTTTGGTATAAGTAATGTGTGTCCAAATTTTATTGGGTGGCTATCTAAAAAAGCAAAAAAATTTTCGTTTTCCCAAATTTTTATCGATGGAATTTCCCCATTTGCTATTTTACAAAAAATACAGTTTTCCATTATTCGTATGTTTATCTTATTTCTTCTTTTTAATTTCAATTCCTAAATCTCTTAATTGTTCTGATGACACTTCGGATGGCGCATTCATCATTAAGTCTCTACCCTCACCTGTTTTTGGAAATGCTATGACTTCGCGGATGTTCGGTTCATTTTCAAGAATCATAACAAATCTGTCTAAACCCCACGCTATTCCTCCGTGCGGAGGTGTTCCAGTTTCAAAAGCTTTTAACATATGGCCATATTCTTTTTCAATTTTTTCTGTACTAACATCCATTACTTCAAGAACTTTTTTCAGGGCTTCCGGTTTGTGATTTCTGATACTTCCTCCACCAATTTCACTTCCATTCAAAGTAATATCATATTGCGCTGCCATTATCTTTTCAATACCTTTTTTACTCATCAAATCATCATACGATTCCGGTTTCGTCGTAGAAAAAGGATTGTGTGTAAAAGTCCACTTTCCATTATCGCCTTTTTCAAACATTGGAAAATCAACAATCCAAGCAAAGGCCAGCAAATCCTTGTCGTTTTTATCTTTTCTCAAATCTGGCTTATCCGAACCGTATTTTTCCATAGCTTCCTTATAAGAAATTTTTGGGAAAGGAATTTCTTGGATTTTTTTGTGAGGATAAAGCTTTTCAACTATTTCAATGATTATTTTTTCATTCACGTTCATCACATCCTCTTCCGAAGCAAAGCTCATTTCTAAATCCATTTGCGTAAACTCGGGCTGTCTGTCACCTCTTGTGTCTTCATCACGGAAACATCTTGCAAACTGAAAATATTTTTCAAAGCCAGATGACATCAGTAGTTGTTTGTATTGCTGTGGAGCTTGAGGAAGCGCATAAAATTTCCCCTGTTCAAGTCTTGAAGGCACAATAAAATCCCTTGAGCCTTCGGCAGTAGCAATCGTGAGATTCGGAGTTTCTATTTCACAAAATCCTTCTTTTTCCAGTAGGTTTCTTGTGAGCAACGTCACTTTGTTTCTATTTCGAATATTTTTCTGCAATCTTGGTCTACGTAAATCTAGATATCTATGCTCCAAACGCGCATCCTCGCCGATTTCTATTCCATCACCACGAACATCAATCGCTGGAGTGACTGCTTCATTCAAAACTGTAAGTGAGAGCATTTCTATTTCAACCGTACCATTTACTTCGTCTTTATTCACCATTTTTTCAGGCCGAGCATTTACTATACCTCTCACTTCTACAACCCATTCCGGTCTTACTGTATTTGCAAGTTCGTGCGCTTCTTTATTATTTGGCAAAGCCACCATCTGTACCTTTCCAGACATATCTCTTAGATCTATGAAGATAAGTTTTCCATGATCTCGCCTAACATCCACCCAACCGCAGATTTTAACTTCTTCTCCGATTTTCTTATTCAATTCTCCAATATATGTTCTATTCATGGTTTTAAATTAATTAATAACAAACAAAACTGCCCTCGCAACAACCGAAAATACTTTCGGTTTTTGCGAGGGCGAACGAGTTCGCGGTGCCACCTCACTTTTCACTCATTAAGGAGTTCTACTCGCCCAAAAGGCTTTCTTCTCCAGACTCCGCTGTGTTTTCAGCATCAACGTCTATGTACATATATTACAACTAATTTCAATATATTTCCACTCCTACCTTCTTCCTCACTTCTTTCATTTTATTTTCGGCATTCAGACTAGCTTTTTTGCCACCATTTTTTAAAATATCCAAGACGGTATCCATATCTTTGGCAAGCATTTCTCTTTTTTCTCTCATTGGCTTTATAAAAGCAATCAAATCATTAATGAGCAATTCTTTCGCTTCCTTATATCCCATTCCGCCCTTTTCATATTTTTCTTTTAATGATTTCAAATTATCTTCATTCAATAGTAATTTATGAATTGCAAAAATAATAGAGTCGTCGGGATTTTTTGGTTCATCAACGCCTTTTGAATCTGTTGGGATTTTCATCACCAATTTTTTTATTTCATCATCAGTAGAAAAAAGAGGAATGGCGTTTGCATCATTATCACTCTTGCTCATTTTTTTCCCATCAATACCAATAACGGTTTCAACTTGAGGAAGAATAAATGGCTCTGGCATCTTGAAAGTTTCTCCATAAATCCTATTGAACTTTTGTGCAGTGTCTCTTGCATACTCTACGTGCTGTTTTTGGTCTTTTCCTACCGGAACAAGATCCGCATCTTGCATCAAAATATCCGATGCCATAAGAATTGGGTAATCAAAAACTCCAACATTTATTTCTTTGTTTTTTGCTTCAGCGTCTTTGTATGCGTGTGCTCTCATCAGATACGGCACTGTAGTAATGCAATTGAACATCCAGGTAAGCTCCGCTACTTGCGGAATATCGGACTGTTTGAAAAGAGTAACTTTTTTTGGATCAAGACCGATTGCAAGATAATCCAGTGCAACATCAATAATTCCTTGTTTGAGCTCAGTCTTATCTTGAACCGTCGTCATCGCGTGGTAGTCCGCAATAAAAATATAGCTTTCAAATTTATCTTGAAGGTCTACAAACTGCTTCATTGCACCAAAATAATTTCCGATATGAACTCTGCCGGTTGGCTTCACTCCTGATAAAAGGATTTTTCTAGTTTCATTGGACATAGGACTATAATAACAAAAAATAATGTTTTTTGGAAACATCGCAATTAATATGTTAATTGCGTGTCGTTTAAAAATATATTATAATCAAAACATGATAAATTTTATCAAACAAAATAAACTTGGCAGTCTTGCAACTACTTTGAGTTTAATTTATATGTCTTTAGGTTTACCATCGCAAATAATAAAAATATGGAATACCCACAGCGTTCAAGGAATATCAGTATTGATGTTTTTACTTTTAGGAATACAATCTGTCGCCTGGGTTGCTTACGGCATGCAGAAAAAAGATAATTTTATTACAATCCCCAACATATTGGGAGCACTTTTTTCATTCGTTGTCGTAATAGAATATTTTATTCTTCATTAAAATTTGCAAATATAAAGGGCGGCCGCTTCGCGGCCGCCCTTTATATTTACATTTACTTTTAACTTGAAACTAATTATAGCCCCTCATTCCTCAATTCTTCAAAATCGTCTCTCGCCAGACTTGAAAGCCTGTGAGGAATTTTGATGTTTAATTTTACAAGCAAATCCCCTCTTCTATCGTGACTTATAGGTATTCCTTTGCCTCTAATACGCAATATTTGGCCAAATTCAGCCCCTTCGGGAATAATCAGTTCTATCTCTCCATCCAGCGTTTTGAGCTTATATTCAGCCCCTAAAACGGCATCGGTGAGTTTGATATTCAATTCCGTCAAAAGATCTTTGCCTTCCTTTTTAAACAGAGGATCTTTTTTGACACGAATTTTAATATACAAGTCTCCGGAGTTTCCGCCTTTTATAGATTCTCCGGCACCGGATAATCTAACGGTCTCTCCACTATTTACGTCTGCAGGAATATTTACTGTAAAAGATTCTTCACGCTGGGTTATGCCTAATCCGGAACAATTTGTACATTTTTCTTTTGGAATTTTTCCTAAACCTTGGCAAACATCGCAAATTTTTTCTGTAACGATGGGACCGAGAAAAGATCTTTTTGTCTCACGAATTTTTCCTTGTCCGCCACAAGCATAACAAGTCTGCAATGACGTACCGGCTTTAGCTCCGGTACTATCACACATTTTACATTTTGAATTTTTTGTCAATCGAAGAGTTTTCTCAACTCCAAAAACAGATTCGGAAAAAGAAAGTTCCAAATCCACATGAATATCTCTTCCTTTTTTAGGCGCTCGCCTTGCCGATCTTCCTCCTCCGAAAAAATCACCAAATATGTCTCCTAGATCAAAATCAATATTTTGTCCATTTTGAAATCCGGAAAAATCAAATCCTCCGAATCCGCCACCGAAACCTCCTTGATATTGCTGACCACCAAATCCTCCGGCACCAGTTGGTCCTGCGCTTCCAAAAGTATCATACTGACTTCTTTTTGAATCATCAGAAAGTACCGAGTAAGCTTCACTTGCTTCTTTGAATTTTTCAGCATTACCTCCTTTGTCCGGATGATGTTCGTGTGCAAGCTTTCTGAAAGATTTTTTTATGTCTTCTTTGCTAGCGTTTTTTGAAACGCCGAGAATTTTGTAGTAGTCTTTTGACATATGGATAACTATAGTAATTTATATACATCAATAGGAATTTCTTCATATGGGTGTACAGATTTTATTGCTTTAACAATATTGTCTAATTTTTCTTTCTCTATCGTCACTTCTATTCTTTCTTCAACAACAGATTCTAAAACTCCAACTTTTCCAATTACAGGATTTGACCCTTTAAGTCCTCTAAATCTACCGATTCCTTTTATTGAAAAAGTACAATTATCATAATTTCCTAAAATTCCTCCGCCAGCTTCACCGATAGCTTTTCGAACAACATCGGCGTGATCTTCTGGAACATATGTAACTAATTTTAATAATTCTTTTTTCATTATTTTTTTTCTTCTCCGCCAGTTTCTTTATACTCGGCATCTTTCACATTATCTTCTGGCTTTTTCTCTTCAGTTCCGCCTGTCTGTCCAGGAGCAGATTGCTGGGCTTTTTGCATTGCTTCACCTATCTTTTGCATTTCGGCTGACAAAGCTTCTGTTTTTGTTTTGATTAAAGTTGCATCCGTTCCTCCGGTTGCAGTTTTCAAATCCGATATTTTGTCTTCAACACCCTTAATAACATCGGCAGGAATTTTATCTTTGTTATCCTTGATAGCTTTCTCGGCAGTATAGATCATTTGTTCAGCAAGATTTTTTACTTCAACGTTTTCTTTTTTCTTTGCGTCTTCGGTAGCATTCATTTCAGCTTCTTTCTTCATTCTCTCAATATCTTCTTTCTTTAAGCCTGAACTTGCTTCAATCCTGATGGACTGCTCCTTACTGGTTGTTTTATCTTTTGCTTTAACATTTAAGATTCCGTTTGCATCAATGTCAAATGTAACTTCAACTTGTGGCATTCCTCTTGGCGCAGGTGGTATTCCGTCCAAAATAAATCTTCCTAAGCTTTTATTATCCGCCGCCATTGGTCTTTCTCCCTGAACAATGTGAATTTCTACGGAAGTCTGATTGTCAGCGGCAGTAGAAAATACCTGACTTCTTGAAGTTGGAATTGTTGTATTTTTTTCTACAAGATGCGTCGCTACCCCACCCATTGTCTCAATTCCAAGGGCTAGCGGTATGACATCAAGCAAAAGAACATCTTTTACATCACCTCGAAGAATTCCTCCTTGAACGGCCGCACCAAGTGCTACAACTTCATCTGGGTTTACTGAAAGATTTGGTTCTTTACCAAACAAAGCTTTTACGGCAGAAATTATTGCAGGCATTCTTGTCTGTCCTCCAACCATAATAATTTCATTTAAATCACCTATTTTAAATGGTGAAGCATCGAGAGCTCTTTTAGATATCGCTATTGATCTGTCAATAAATTCTTTTGTGAGATTTTCCAAAGTTGCTCTTGTGAGCTTCACAAGCAAATGTTTTGGACCTGAGGCATCTGAAGTTACAAAAGGAATATTTATTTCCGTTTCAATTGCTGTTGAAAGTTCAATCTTTGCTTTTTCCGCAGCTTCATCAAGTCTTTGAAGTGAAAGCGGATCTTTTCTCAAATCAATTCCGTTTTCTTTCATGAATTGTTCCGCCATCCAGTCTACTATTTTCTTATCTATATCTCGTCCTCCAAGATGTGAATCTCCATCTGTTGAACGAACTTCCACTACACTATCCCCTATTTCAAGAATGGAAATATCAAATGTTCCTCCACCAAAGTCGTAAACTGCAATTTTTTCGTTTTTATTTTTGTTTAGTCCGTAAGCGAGTGCTGCAGCTGTAGGCTCATTTATGATTCTCAAAACATTAAGTCCTGCAATCTGTCCCGCATCTTTTGTCGCTTGTCTTTGTGAATCGTTGAAGTATGCAGGCACTGTGATAACTGCATCTGTTATTTTTTCTCCAAGCCTTGCTTCAGCATCATTTTTCATCTTTTGCAAAATCATTGCTGAAATTTCTTCTGGTCTGTATTTTTTGTCGGCCATTGCCATTTCAACTCCTCCATTTGAAGATTTTGAAATATCAAATGAAACTGAGGCTTTGTCTTTTTGCACTCCAGCATCATCATATTGATGACCCATAAATCTTTTTACCTGAAAAACCGTGTTTTTTGGATTTGTAACAGCTTGGCGTCTAGCTAAAAGCCCGACAAGCTTTTCACCCGTTTTTGTTGTAGCAACAATAGACGATGTTGTTCTTGCACCTTCTGCGTTTTCAATTATCTTTGGAGCATTTCCTTCCATCACAGCCATAGCTGAGAATGTGGTTCCTAAATCTATTCCTAATATTTTTGACATAGTTTTTTATTTACGAATTAACGAATAATACTAATAATACAAATGGCTACGAATAAAACAAATTCACGCGACTTAAACAATTGGAAACGAATTTGATTATTCGTAGCCATTTGTATCATTCGTGAATTCGTATATTCGTATATTATTTAAAAAGTTGGAGCACGAGCTGGTTGACTCGTAATAAAAGATAAATCTTTTAAAAGTCTTTCTATCTCGGCAAAAAATGGACTAACTATCGGTTTAAAAGTTTCTATCTCAAAATAAATCGGTAAAGATAAAACTTCCTCTTGAGTTGTGACATTTTCCTGAATAAGTTTTCCGTAAACAGCTTTTGCAATCGTTTTCCCATTTATTTCAAGCAATTCAAAAACTACCAGTGCCCAGGTACCATTGGGTAATTGTATGGCTTTTTTTATGAATTTTGGCTGTTTTTGTAAGCTTAACATGCTCATATTATATAACTAAAAGTTAAAACTGCAATTAATTTTGTTTTTTGTACTCCGCAACAACAACTTGTGCGGCTTTCATAACCCTATCATTTAAAATATAACCTTTCTTTTTGACTTCAATGATTATTCCGTCTTTTTTTTCATCGTCAGTGAAAATGTGTTCAACAGCAGTATGAAATTTCGGATCAAACTTTTCTCCAAGCGGATTCATTGTTTTAAAATTGTTATCATCAAGAATCTTTAAAAGCTGTGTGTGGATATATTCAACCCCAACTCTCCAATTTTTATCTACTTTTTCCCACGCTTCTTTATTTGAAAAAGCCATTTCAAAACTATCTAAAACTTGCGTAATTTCTTCAAGTAAACCTTCATTGGCATATTTTACAACTTCAATTTTTTCGTTTTCAACTCTTTTTTTATAGTTGATTAAATCCGCTCTTTCTCTTTGCCAACCATTCATATATTCCTGCTTCTCTTTTTCAAGAGTTTTTATCTTATCTTTGAGTTTTTTTACAATAGCTTCCGGAGCTTCAATTTCATCTTCCACGACAACATCATCACCCTCTTTTTTAGGGGCTTTTTTGCTTGCCACATCGCCAGCCTCCTTTTCGTGGTCACTTTCCTCATCATATATTATGTCGTTGTTAATGTCGTTTTTATTCATATATTTATTGGGTTTTTCTTTGAACTTGAGCTATTTTATCATATTTTCCTTAATAATCAAACTATATATTTGACTTTAATTTACCAGTGTGTTACACCTGCTAATAGAAGTCAAAAAAATAGGGGGGGGTTAATCCAAATGGCATCAAAAAAAAGAGTTGTTAGAATATTTGAAGACAAAAATGCAAAAGAGTTGGAAAAAATGGTAGGCGACATTCGTGGAAAAATAAAGAAAATACAAATACTTAATACTCAAAAATTCCACGAGTATACTGTCCTTGTAATCTCAGAGGAATAACAGTTTATAAGTAAACCCGAGTCATATTGGCTCGGGTTTTTCTAATTAGTAGATTTTTTTAACGGAGATCGATTCGCAAAAGTGTAATCACTTGAGTGAAGCGAGTTGTGTTTAGAAGTCGGCGGTGGCCAACACCTATACCGTAAAGAAAACCTGGTATTTTAAAAGCCGTCTTGAAACGGCTTTTATAAAATTTTTCTTATCTCTTGCTCCATTGAGGGGCCTTTCTTGCCTTTTTGAGTCCGAATTTTCTTCTTTCCTTTGCTCTAGGATCTCTTTTTAGGAATCCTTCCTTTTTCAAATCTTTTCTGAATTCTGGGTTTATTAAAATAAGTATTCTTGCAATAGCGTGCCTTATAGCTTCAGCTTGTGAATTGATTCCACCCCCACTCACTTTTACGGTAATCGCCAAATGATGCGCCGGCTTCGATAAAGTTAAAGCTTCAGCAACAATCACTTTTTGAGCTTCATTCTTAAAATAATCATCTATACTTTTACCATCATTTATTACAAAAGAAGATTTAGAAGTTTGAACAGCCCTCACTCTTGCTATTGAAGTTTTTCTTCTTCCTACAGCTTCTATGTATTTGTGTTTTGTTTCTTTTTCCATTTTTATTATTCCTTAATTACCAAATTTTTTATAATTCTTGACTTTAGTTTATTGCGAGGAATCATCCCGGAAATAGCCATTTTTAGCAAACCACTCTTTCCTTTTTTATCAAATATTTGCTCCATGCTTTTTTCGTGAAGTCCTCCTGGGTAACCGGAATATTTTTTATATACTGTTTTTAATTTTCCTTCAAAAATATCTATCTTCGAAGCATTTTCAATCACAACTTGAACATTGAAAACTTTATTCTTCGCATAATCGGTAAGATTTTTCCCTATAAGCAAAGACGAGGCTTTTGTAGCCAATCTTCCAAGTTTCTGTCCTGTCGCATCTATTGTGTAAATTTTCTTTTCCATGATGTTTATATTATACAAACTCTATCTGAGCCATTTTTGATCCGTCAGACAATCTTGTTTTTACTTTAATAACTCTGGTGTATCCACCATTTCTATCTTTATATTTTGGCGAGATTGTTTTGACAATTTTTGATGCAGAAACGGGACCGATTTTCGAAGCGATTATTCTTTGTGCGCTCAGACTTCCCTCTTTGCCTTTGGTTATTAATTTTTCAACAAAAGATTTTAAAACTTTTGCTTTTGTTTCAGTAGTAGTGATCTTTTCATATTTTATTAAAGACACAGCAAGAGTCTTTACGAGCGCGTTTCTCTGATTTTTCCCTCTGCTTAATTGTTTTTTCTTATTACCGTGTAACATTTGATTTTATTTTATTTTAGGATTATGCCAAAGTTTGATAGAGCTTTTTTGATTTCCTGAATACCCTTAGATCCAAGACCGTCTATATCCGTAAGATCCTTCTCTTTCTTTTTTGCAAGACCACCAACTGTCCTTATATTTGCATTTGAAAGAGCATTTACGGTTCTAACGGAAAGATCTAAACCTTCTATTCTCGTTTTTAAAAATTCGGGATCGGCCTCTTTATCTGCATCGTCAGTTTTTTCTGATTTTTTAACTTCTTTTACTTCTACAGGTTCCTCAAAACCAACAACGGCCTTAAGCTGTTCTAGCATTATAAAAATTGATTTTTCCAACGCATCAGAAGGAGAAATAGAACCATCCGTTTCAATAGAGAATGTTAATTTGTTAAAATCCGTTCTGTCTCCAACTCTCATATTTTCTACTTCATAATTTACCCTTCGTACCGGAGTAAAAATAGCATCCATTGCAATCGTTCCTATTTCTACTTTATCTTTTTGTATTTCTTCTTTTGGAACGAAACCCAAACCTTTTTGAATTTTCATTTCAATTGAAAGCTCTGCGGATTTATCCGTAATTGATGCAATATATTGTTCAGGGTTTAACACTTCTACCTGTCCCGGAACCGTTATATCGGCAGCGGTAATTTCTTTTATACCCTTTGTTTTTAACACAACAGTCTGTTCTTCGTCATTTACAACTTTGAATCTTATTTTTTTCAAATTTAAAATTATATTTATGACATCTTCTTTAATCCCTTTCATTACAGAAAATTCATGATCAACTCCGTCAATTTTGATGGTTGTAATAGATACTCCCGGGATAGAAGAAAGAATGATTCTTCTTAGAGAATTACCTAATGTGTGTCCATAACCTGGATATAGCCCATCTATTTCATAAACACCAGAAAATCCTTTTTCTGATACTATTCTTGGTTTTGATGGTAATAATATTTTATATTGTTCAGACATCTTTTATTTTTATTTAAACTTTTAAAAAAGTTCTACTAATAAATTATCTTTTATTAAATTTATTTAATTAATATTTTGCATTTATTCGTAGACATTCGTATCATTCGCATATTCGTATGTTTATCTCTTTATCTGCTGTAATATTGGAATATTTGGGAAACATTAAATGATAATTCGTTCGCAGATATTTTGGGAAGCCCTTGAACCTTTGCTTCTCTTTTTTCTACATTGAAAGCAAGCCAAGAAGGTACTCTTTGTTCTTTTAATTTTTCATCTAAATTATTAAAAAGTGCTTTTTTCTTGCTATTTTCTCTTATAGTAATAATATCTCCAATTGATACATGGTAAGAAGGAATCGTATTTCTTTTTCCATTAACGTCTATGTGTCCGTGATTTACCATCTGTCTTGTTGCCTGTCTGGTTCCCGCAAATCCCAACCTATATATAGTATTATCCAACCTTGTTTCCAGTGCCTGTACAAGAGCTTCATTTATATCTGTACCTCTTTTTGATTGTATTTTTTTAACTAAATTTTTGAATTGTTTTTCAGGAAGACCGTAAGTAAGCCTGGCTCTTTGCTTTTCTATAAGTTGCAAACCAAAATCTGATCCGGCTCTTTTCCTTTTTTTGATATCTTTTGAACTTGATCTCATTGCAAATTTTTGGGTTTGTGTTTTATCGTAAACACTTGCTCCCAATCTTCTTGCTATTTTATATTTTGGTCCTGTTATCATGATGATTTTATTAGGAGCACAGCGAGTTTTAAAATCTCACCCAGCACCATTTCTAAAATTATATTACTTGTAAATTATTGTTTATTTTGGTTATTCAATCTTATTTGTAAAGGATTTCTATTAAAAATGGTGCTGGGTTTGAAAATTATATTCGCTCCGCTCATTAATTTTCTAAACTCTTCTCGGCTTTTTCGGTTTCGGCCCATTGTGTGGAACCGGCGTTTCATCCTTAATGTTTGTAATATTTATTCCTTTTGAAATAAAACCTCGAATGGCTGATTCTCTTCCAGAACCAACACCTTTAACTACCACCTCTATTTCTTTTAATCCAATATTTACAGCTTTTTCACCCAAAGTTTCTCCTACTTTAGCCGCAGCAAAAGGTGTGCCTTTTTTAGCGCCACGAAACCCTAAAGATCCAGCCGAAGATTGCATAAGAGCATTTCCTTTTTTGTCGGTCAGAAGCACTATTGTATTATTATATGTTGATTGGACATATAAAACACCAGAATCAACTCTTTTTTTTGAGCTGATTTTTGCTGGCTGAGTTTCCGCTTTTACGCCAGTTTTATCTTCTGTTGTAGCTATTCGTTTCTTACCCATTGTTCGTTATGTATGCTATATCAAATTATTTCTTTTCAGGAGCTTTTCTTCCTGTTCCCATAGTTTTCCTTACGTTTCCTCTTAAAGTTCTAGAATTTGTTTTTGTTCTTTGTCCCCTTCCTGGAAGCTTTCTTGTGTGCCTCATTCCTCTATAACTTTTTATATCTTTCAATCTTTTTATATTGCTCCCGACTTCTCTTTTCAAGTCTCCTTCTATTTTTTTGTTTTCTATAATTTGCTTGATTCTGGCTTCTTCTTCTGCAGTAATTTCTGAAGTTTTTTTATTTTCATCAACTTTAGCCTGTTTCAGTATTTGTCTAGCCAAAGAACGTCCTACACCATAAAGTACAGTTAGACTAATTTTCAATCTTTTGTTGTCCGGAATTGTTATACCTACTATACGCATAAATTTATTACAAGAAAGACTACAATAGCATTTCTACTATTAAAAATCAACTTGTATGCTCTTTTAACCTTGTCTTTGCTTATGTCTAGGATTTGATGTGCACGTAACATAAACACGACCCTTTCTTCTAACGGTTTTGCATTTGGCACAAATTGTTTTGACTGACGCTTTTACTTTCATAAAATATCTATATTCTTCTTATTATTCTTCCCTTTCCGCCATATTCATCTAAAACCATTTCCACTTTATCTCCTATTAAAATTTTTATTCTATGAAGCCTCATTTTTCCGGCTAAATAACATAACAACTCAGTACTATCACTATCGAGTTTGACGTTAAATAGTGTATTAGGAAAAGCTTCTAATACTATTCCTGTAGCTGTTTTTTTAATTTTTTGTGAAGTCTGCATTTTAAAATACGACGCCTGCCATCATATCAGAAAATAGGTTATAGTCAATAGGAATGATACATATTACGGATATTCTAAATCTCATTATTCCTTACAGTATCAATAATTTTTATCTTTTTTTCTTTTTCTGGAAAGGCCTTCTTCCACGGCGGTCTTATGGTAGCTTGAACTTCAATTAAAGAAGCTTGATTATTTTTTATAATAAAATCAAGAACTGATTTGTCTTGGCCAACAATTGAACTCAGTATTTCATCCGCATCATAAGACCAAACGACCTGAATAGGACCTGAAAATTTTGCTTTGAGATAGGTTTCGTTCCAAGGTTTGTTTGTCGTACCCTGTAAGGAAAGCGAAAACTGATCTTTCCAGATGATATCCACTCCTAAGTTGTCAAAATTTTTAATGTTATTTGAAGCAATGAATGATGAGAGAACTTTTTTATCAAATACGATTGAATTGATGGAACATTCTTTGGAAATTTTATAATCTTTATCTTCGGATATGTCTGGTAAATCATCACACTGCACATAATAATTATCCTTAAATAAAATGTACTGCTCTGGCAATTTGGAATATGCTTCTTTTATAAGATCAGCTGTCAAAGTATCTTCCAATTCTGTTCTCCCAGCAGTAAGTTTCTCTTCAGACACTTTTTTAACGTTACCCACAAAACCGCCTGTAATATCAGAGTTAAGCCTGCCATAAAATGCCGAATATTTTGGAGTACCTTTAAAACCAAAAATAGTAAAATCGCCTTTAAAATCAGAAAGCTTCATATTGTATTTATCGCCCACATCGTCCGCAATAATTTCCACTTCAACCGAACCTGGAGTTTTTACACCCTTAACCATTGTCGTTCCTGGAATATTTACCGACTCTCTCGTCTTGTAAATCAAACCGTCTTTAGTCTCCAGTCTTGTATTAATAATTAATCTTTGATTTCCCGTGCTAAAATTATTGTATAAAGTTGCTTTACCTGTAGCTTTTCTTTCAACATATTCTTCTCCGTCTGTTTGCAAGGTTTTTGAAAGATCTTTTGTTATTGTCATTACATCATAATGCAAAGTGCTCGTGCTAATATTTTTATCGGATGTAATATTGTATGTATCGTCCAAAACAAGGGTTTGATTTTTTGGGGTAATTGTAAGAGTCGCAGTTGCAAACATTGAAGACAACATAAAAAGCAATACGGCTATAGAAATAATGCATATAATCCAGAGAAACATCAAAGAATCTTTTGTTACGTGTTTTTTTTCTTCTATTATATAGTCATTGTTATCTGATTCGTCTATTATATTTTTATTATCATTTTCCTCTGAAATCTTATCGGTTAGATCATCAATAGAATTTTTATTGCCGTGTATTTTTTTTCTACTGCTATAAAATCCGTTGCCAACATCACTCTTTTTAATCATTCTGATGCTCTTTTTGACTACATATATATCTTGAATTATTTTCTTTGACATCTTTTGTTGTAAATTTAAAGCTATTAATAACTATTTATTCAATAATCTATCTAAATAAACCAGATTCATTTTAATATAAGGCTCATTTACATAAGCCTTACCATTAAAAATAAAACTGTTTATAACATCTTCCGTAATCCCTAGTGTTTGTATTTTTGAACCCAACATTTCAAATTGTTTATTTTTTCCTTTGTTTGATAATTCTTTTGCAAGAATACTGGATATGATGCTATTTGTAATAATGAACATATTATTTGGAATATTCATTTCGGTGCAAATTTGTGATAAAGAATCTTCCAATTTATTTTTCCAAAGATCAAATCCGGATTTTAATAAATCTCCGGCGTTATTATGTGATACTAGGTCGAACTTTTTGTCCTGCCCTATACTTATATGAGACATGAAAATATCTCTGGACAGATTGGTTTTTGATAAAGAAGTTTCTATTATTTTTTCCTCCCCAAATGGAATGGAAGCTATACCAAAAATAACATCTTCTCTAACAGCATAAACATCTGTTATTAATTTTCCTATATCTACATAGATAAAATCATTTTTATCCGAATACAAATCCCTAAAAAAAGAATAGGATGATAAAACACGAGAATTATTTTGTATTTTAATATTTTTGCCAAGCTTTTTGTCAATGTAGGATAATAATTTATTTTTTATTTCATTTGGTATAAAAGAAACAAAAAATTCCACCGTGAGATTGGACGTTTTTTTCCCAAAAATATCATCTATTTTATATCCGTTTAATTTTGACTGTATTATTTTTTCTTCAAGAACCTTCCAGTTTGGTTTTAATGTTTGTCCTTCTAGTTGTTTTTCAATAACAAGCTCCTCACCAACGATTATTTTTTCTAATATGTCATTGTTTATTTCAAAAGGCCTATCCCTGATAATCTTTATCGTCTTACTTTGAGATACACTCCATGGCGAACCTATAAAAAAATAATACGCGCTTATTTTTTCCCCATTGTCATTTTTTACCAAACTACGTCTTGCAGAAACGACAGCTTTATCCAAAGTTTCTGTAAGAGACGAGAGGTATTTTTTGTGATTCTCAGAATCTTGGCGTTTGATTTCGAAATTCTGGCATAAGATTATTTCCGGCTTTTTGTCTTTTTCAAACCTTGCGACAGAAAGAGAAACAGAGGCATCCCTTATATCAAATATAAAGGACAGAGAGGGTTTGTTTTTAAATAAAGAAAAACACATATATGCAACTATTATAATATGATATTAGAACTGGTGCAAACTGAAATTGATTCAAAATTTATACTTCTTGAATCATAAATAGCAAAAAATACAAAAGGTGATTTTGCGAAGCAAAATCACCTTTTGTATTTTTTACTAAATTTGAATTCTATTTAACAGGATAAATTTCTATATCCTAAATTCTATCTTCTATTCCAATACTGCTTTTATCCTTCTGACTCCGGCACTTGAAGCTTCTTCTTTTACAATCTTGAAAGTCCCTAGCTCTCCAGTATTTTTTACGTGCGGACCTCCGCAAAACTCAACATCAAAATCTTGTATCTTGTAGACTTTGACTACATCGCCATATTTTGACAAATCAAACGAAAGGACAGTGCAGATTTTTTTTGCTTCTTCTTTTGGAAGCTCGAGCATTTCTACTGGAATTTTTTCGGCAATTTTTTGATTTACTAAATCTTCAACTTCTTTAAGTTTGTCCGCTGGAACTTTATCTACCCAATTGAAGTCAAAACGCATCCTTTCTGCTGTAATATTACTTCCCTTCTGAACGATTTCGGATTTTAAAACTTTTCTGAGAGCTCCTAAAAGTAAGTGGGTGGCTGTATGATATTTTGTTTCCATTTCTCCCGTTCCAGCAAGACCACCCTTAAATTTTTGTTCTGAACCTGCTTTTGAGATTTCTTGGTGTTTTTTCATCTTTTCGTTAAACTCATTTATATCTATAGTTACCCCTTTTTCTTTGGCAAGCTCCGCTGTCATTTCAACTGGAAAACCATAAGACTGAAAAAGATCAAAGGCGTCCGTACCTTTCTCAAACTCTTTCAAACCTTTTTCTAAAGTTTTACTAAATTTATCTAATTCCTCTTCAATTACTTGTTTAATTATTACGATTTTAGAAAGTTCTGGATAAATTCTAGAATAAGTATCTGTAATTGAATTGACTAATGTAGAAATATTTTCAATTTTTTTGTTGTTAGATTTTATTACAGCTCTTCTTAATAATCTTCTCAGAACATATCCGGCTTCTGTATTTGAAGGTTTAATTCCATCAGCAATCATAAAAACAGCTGCACGAAAATGATCAGCGATTATTCTTTGTGATTTGCTATCGGTAGTTGTTAATTTTGCTTGGGCTAAAATATGTTCAAAAACATCCGTCTCATACACGTTATTTTTTCCTTGCATTACTGTAACTAGTCGTTCAAAACCCATGCCAGTATCTACACCTTTAAATTCTGATTCAATAAATTTACCATCTTTCATGACATATTGATTGAAAACAATATTCCAAACTTCTATTCCGTCTATATAAAATTCAACAGTCGGGCCACCCGGAGAACCTTCGGTTCCAAGTGACCAAAAAGTTTCTTTTATGCCAGTGCCTTTGATTTTATCTTCCGGAAGATTTGTGATTTCTTTTAATAATTCACGAGAATCATTGTCGGAAGGAATATTATCTTCCCCTTTGAAAAAAGTTGCAGTTATTCGTTTTGTATCAATACCTAAAACTTCAGTTAAAAATTCCCAAGCATAGCCAATGGCTTCTTTTTTAAAATAAGAGTGTTCTTTTTTTGGATAACCAAAGGAGAAATTTCCGAGCATCTCAAAAAAAGTCAGGTGCGTATCGTCTCCAACTTCATCTATATCGCCGGTTCTTACGCATTTCTGAACTGTAGTAATTCTCGCTGATGAAGCTTCATC
>CAZLRP010000011.1:0-25243 GCA_964562105.1 uncultured Candidatus Saccharibacteria bacterium | reverse complement strand
TTTTTTTTAGAGAATATTTGATAATTATTGATAAACCATTTATCTTGTGTCACAAATCACTAAGCTTTTTATTTCATTTTATTCATAAAAATCTAAGTGTTCGCGACCCCAACTCGCGGTTTTGTTCGCTAGGAGCTCACAAAACATCGCTCCGCTTTCACATAGCTAAAAAAGTGAAGCAGTTCACTTTTTCTTAACGCTCTGTGACTCCACGGAGAATCGAACTCCGATTCCAGCCTTGAGAAGGCCGTGTCCTAACCGTTAGACGATGGAGCCATATTTAATTTTCAAATTTATTAAACCCCGAATTTTCTATTTTAATATTTGTGTCCCAACCCGACTCGTCACAGGTATTTTTCTACTGAAAAATCCTGCGACCCCGACTCACTCGCCTACGCTCGCTCCGTCTTTGAAAAGCTCCATGTATTCGCTTTTCAACCTCTCGAAGGCCATGCCTGCCCCGTAGCTAACTTTTTCCTTCAAAAAAATTATGGTACCGGGGTCCTAACCGTTAGACGATAAGGCCATGCAATTACACAAACACAAATATAACATTTTTTGGCTTTTGGGCAATAAAATAGGGGAATCAAAATAAGATTCCCCTATACACTTATCTTTGATAGATTTCATTGCATCTATCAATCTTTCTTTGATGCATTTTTTGCATTATTTCCAGTCTTTTTTTCTCTTCTTTTTTTTTGGCTCCTAATTTTCCGAAATAGGATGCCATTGTACTTTCAGGATAACCACAGTCCTTATCGGCCTCGTTAAAAGCAAGACCTTCATTTCCTTTTCCATACTTCACAAGTAAATCGTGAGTATGTTTAACTGCTTCTTTGGACACAAAAGACGTATCCATTGTCATTTTGTCCTCCTCAAAAAAAGATTTGTTAATCTTGTGAACAACTAATCTTAGTGTATTGTACCACCATGTTTAATTTATGTCAAATAAAAAAGCACTGAATTTGTAATCAAATTCAGTGCTTTAAATAGCTTGCCCCGTAGTAGATTTTGGCATCGCACTTTTGGTGCTGGACTTTGTCCAATGCCAAAATTCACTACGGGGCTTGCAAAATAAGCTTATTTTACCAATTCTTCAATAACCCCAGTATCATAACTTTTTTAAGGAAAAAGTTAGCTACGGGGCAGGCTTGTTTTACTATTTATTTTGTTAGATTATCTATAACATCTTTTACAAGGTTACCGTCAGCTTTTCCTTTCAGTTCTTTCATAATTCCTCCCATAAATTGGCCGAGCTTTGTTTTATCCACCGTTCCTGCTTCAGCAATTTTAGCTTTTACAACTTTTTCGATTTCTTCCTTACTCATCATTTGCGGTAAAAAGGTTTCCAGTATTTTCATTTCATCTTCTTCATTTTTTACCAAGTCCATGCGATTGCCTTTAGTAAACTGTTCAATGGAATCTTTTCTTTGCTTTACGAGTCTTCTGATTATTGTAATCGCATCTTCATCTGAAAGCTCCGGCGTTGCAATTTTCTTTGCAATCATTTCATTTGTAAAAGTTGCTGAAATATTACGAAGTACTGTAAGGCGTAAAGTGTCCTTTGCAAGCATTGCATCTTTAATCCCATCTTTGATTTGTTTGTGTAGTGACATAATAATATACGAAAATTATACGAATAAAACGAATGTCTACGAAAATTTATACAATTACACCTAAAATGCTATCACATTTTTTATCATTTTGCTATAATGTAGTCATGACATCGACACTTTTAATTATTTTTTTGTTTATCGTTATCATTGCTCTTTTTGTGTTTATTTTTCTTAAGAAAAATAATCCCGAAGTAAAAGCAGAAGATATTGGTTTAAAGCTTATTCTGGAACAGATAAACGAGCTCAACAGAACTGTAGACAAAAAAATCGGAGAGAATTCAAAGCAAATGCACGAATCTCTCAAACACCAATCAACCGAATCGTTTAATATTATTCGTGATATTACAGAAAAGCTCACTCGCTTGGATGAGACCAACAAACAAGTAGTTTCTTTTGCGGACCAACTTCAGTCTTTGCAAGACATTTTGAAAAATCCAAAACAAAGGGGAGTCCTCGGTGAATATTATTTAGAAACTTTGCTAAAAAATGTTTTACCGACAGGAAGCTATCAAATGCAATATCCATTTAAAGATGGGACAATTGTTGATGCTGTTGTTTTTGTCAAAGATAAAATAATACCAATTGATTCAAAGTTTTCATTGGAAAATTATAATCGTCTTGTGGATGAAAAAAATCAAGCAGAAAAAGAAAGATTAGAAAAACTTTTTAAAGAAGATTTGAAAAGAAGAATTGATGAGACTGCAAAATATGTAAAACCGGGAGAGGGAACAATGGATTTTGCTTTTATGTTTATTCCGCATGAGGCAATTTATTACGATCTTTTGATTTCTCAAGTCGGTACAATAAAGGTAAATACTCGCGATTTGGTGGAGTATGCGTTCAAAGAAAAGCACGTAATTATTGTTTCGCCGACATCCTTTCTTGCATATCTTCAGACCGTTTTGCAGGGTTTGAAAGCGCTTCAAATAGAAGAATCGGCAAAAGATATAAAGAAAAATGTTGAGGCTCTACAAAAGCATTTGAGAAGTTATCAGGAATATCAGGAAAAGCTTGGTAATGCTCTTTCCACAACCGTTAGTCATTTTAACAGTTCAAATAAAGAGTTTAAGAAGATTGATAAAGACGTTGTCCGAATTACCGGCGTAGAATCTGATTTGGAAGTTTTAGAATTAGCAAAACCCGAGAAGGAAGATGAGTAGTAGAAAGTATATAATATTTAGTATATAGTATTTAACATATGAAAAATAAGATTCAAAAAGAGTCTAAATATGACCATTTAAAAATTGAAAAAAAATGGCAGAAGATTTGGGATAAGAGAAGGGTTTATAAAACACCTGATAAAAACAATAGTCCGAAATGTTATGTTTTGGATATGTTTCCGTATCCGTCGGGCGACGGACTCCATGTCGGACATCCTCGGGGTTACATTGCCACGGATGTTTATTCTAGATTCAAGAAAATGCAAGGTTTCAATATTCTTCATCCGATGGGCTGGGATGCATTCGGTTTGCCGGCAGAAAATTATGCTATAAAAAATAAAATCAGTCCTGATATAGCGATGAAAAAAAATATCAAGAGATTCAAAAACCAGCTTAAAATGATTGGATTGAATTATGATTGGACGAGAGAAATAAGCACGATTGATCCAAAATATTACAAATGGACGCAATGGATTTTCTTGCAGATGTTCAAAAAAGGTTTGGCTTATGAATCATTTGCGCCGATAAACTGGTGTCCTTCCTGTAAAACGGGTTTGGCAAATGAAGACGTTGAAGACGGAAAATGCGAGAGATGTGGAACTGTTGTTGAAAAAAAGCCGATGAAGCAATGGGTACTGAAAATCCGTGATTATGCTGACAGGCTTTTGGAAGATCTGGATGATTTAGCTTGGCCAGAACACATAAAAGAATTACAGATAAATTGGATTGGTAAAAGCGAGGGTGCAGAATTATGGTTTAATATTGTTAATTCTGATGAGAAGATTTTTGTATTTACAACTCGTCCGGATACTTTATTTGGCGTGACCTATGTTGTCTTGGCCCCAGAAAACAAATTGATTGATAAACTAAAACCACAAATTAAAAATTGGAAAGAAGTCGAGGATTATATTAAAAAAGCGAAAAAGAAAACGGAAATAGAGCGCACCACTGACTCCAAAGAAAAAACCGGAGTTGAGCTCAAAGGAGTGATTGTAAAACATCCTATAACCAAAGAAATAATTCCTGTATTTATTTCCGATTATGTTTTGGGCCATTATGGCACAGGCGCAGTTATGGCTGTTCCGGCTCATGATGATAGGGATTTTGCTTTTGCGAAAAAATATAATTTACCAATAAAAGAAGTCATATCTGGCGGAGACATTTCAAAAAAAGCATACATTGAATCGGGTAAGATGGTTAATTCCGGAAAATTTGATGGGAAGAAAAACACTGAAATAATGAAAGAAATTACAGAATATGCAGGAGGGAAAATGACAAAAACTTACAAACTTCAAGATTGGGTTTTTTCAAGACAGAGATATTGGGGCGAACCTATTCCAGTAATTCATTGCGAGAAATGCGGAGTTGTTGCTGTTCCCGAAAAAGAATTGCCTTTGAAACTTCCGAAAGTAAAATTTTATGAACCTACTGGAACTGGTGAGTCACCACTCGCTGCAATTTCAAAATGGGTAAATGTAAAATGTCCTGAATGCGGAGGAAAAGCAAAGAGAGAAACGAATACGATGCCGCAGTGGGCTGGATCTTCCTGGTACTATTTGCGATATATTGATCCGAAAAATAATAAAGCCTTGGTTGATAAAAAGAAAGAAAAATATTGGTCGCCTGTAGACATGTATGTTGGAGGGACTGAGCATGCCACAAGACATCTTATTTATGCCAGATTTTGGCATAAGTTCTTGTTTGACATAGGCGCGGTAAGCACAAAAGAGCCCTTTAAACAGCTAAGAAATCAGGGAATGATACTTGGTGCGGATAACAGAAAAATGTCAAAGCGATGGGGAAATGTTGTGAATCCGGATGATGTGATAAAAAATGTCGGAGCCGATACTTTGAGGGTTTACGAATCTTTTATGGGACCATTTGACCAACAGATAGCTTGGAGCACTGACAGTATGGTCGGCTCAAGAAGATTTTTGGATAAAGTTTGGAATCTGCAAAACAAGGTTGTAAATAAATTTGCTGATAGTGAGGAAACTATTTTATTATTGAATAAAACGATAAAAAAAGTCGGTGAAGACATTGAGAGTATGAGTTTTAACACTGCGATATCCGGAATGATGATTCTTGCTAATAATTTTGAAGCTCAAGAAAAAATAAGCAAAAAAACTTATTTAGATTTCATAAAAATTCTTTCTCCTTTTGCTCCACATATTTGCGAGGAAATCTGGTCAAATCAGGGTAGTAAAAAATTGATTGTTACGGAAAAATGGCCAAAATTTGATGAGTCAAAACTTGTTTCCTCAAAAGCAAAAATAGTCGTTCAAATAAACGGAAAAGTCAGAACAACCGTTGAAGTCCCGATTGATTCTTCACAAGATGATGTGGAAAAGGAAGCTCTTAAAAATGAAGCGGTTGTTAAATGGATAGATAACAAAAAAGTAATAAAAATAATCTTTATCAAAAACAGAATAATCAACTTTGTTGTATGATTGCCTGCCCATGAAGTATATTTTGTTATTTTAATTGTTTTTTCCAGCAAATTGTATGATTATTATCATGTAAAGAGGCTAGTTTATTCTGAAAAAGCTATATTTTAAAGCATATTGAAAAAACCATAACAAAATTTACTGCCGGGTCAATAGATATTTGACCCAGTAGTAGATTTTGGCATCAAAAAGTTTTTAAAAAATATCATACTAGTTTTTAAAATACCCTTACATTTATTGAAATATCTGCATATAAAATACAAACTTTTTAAAAACAATGCCAAAATTCACTACTGGGTTGACTCTATTCTTATAGTATGATAATGTTGCATTTACAATATTAGAGCACGTTTTTAAATTTATTAAAACAAATGAAAATAACATTAAGCTTTAAGCCAAAACAATCAGTTAAAAAACTCCTTCTTGCGCTACCCGAAAGATCAAGAAATATAATTATTAAGAGATACGGTCTTGGGAAAAATCCCGATTGCATGACTTTGGACGCTATTGGCAAAGCTTATGGGATTACGAGAGAAAGAGTCAGACAGATAGAAAATCACGCCATAAATTCTGTTAGAAAATCAAAAAATTATACGGAGGAAAAGCCGGCTTTTGATGAAATAGAAAAGCTTATTTCAGGCTTGGGGGGAATCGTAGCCGAGCAGGATTTGCTCGATATTATTTCCAAAGATCCTAATGTTCAAAGCTGTATAAATTTTATACTTGTTGTCGGTCATCCTTTCAATAAGATAAAAGAAGATGAAGATTTCAAACACAGGTGGTTTTTGGATAATAATCTTGCAGAAAAAATACACGGATCTTTAAAGAAACTTTATGAGAATCTTAAAGACGATGAGCTTGTTACCGAACAAGAGATGGTAAAAACTTTTTTAGGTTATGTAGCGGATATTTCCGAACAATACAGAACGGAAGAAATTGCAAAAAGATGGCTAAATTTGTCTAAAAAGATTTCAAAGAATCCACTTGGAGAGTGGGGCAAAACGAATTCTCCGAACATAAGCATAAAAGGAGTGAGAGATTATGCTTATTTGATAATAAGAAGGCATGGTTCTCCCATACATTTTAAAGAGGTTGCCAAGGCGATTACTACTGTTTTTAATAAAAAGGCTCATGTGGCGACAACTCACAACGAGCTCATCAAAGATCCAAGGTTTGTGCTTGTTGGACGCGGTCTTTATGCACTTTCAGAATGGGGATATATGAGCGGAGTTGTGAAAGATGTCATCAAGAAAATTATTGAAAAGAACGGCCCAATGACAAAAAAAGAAATTGTAGATAAGGTGATGAAGGAAAGATATGTAAAAGAAAATACCATTGTTATCAATCTTCAAAATAAAAAATATTTTATTAAAAACAAAGAAGGGAAGTATGAAGTGGCGAAATAGTTGAAAGTTCAAAGTTATAAAGTTGAAAGTAAATATAAATAACAAATAAAGAAAAGGGTGGTCGCTTCGCAGCCACCCTTTTCTTTTACCTAAATGTTCTGTTATAATATCAAGGTAAAAAATACGAATGACCAGTACAGTAATAAATATAATAAATTCAGGTTTATTTGAAACAGTCGGAAGGTATTTATTGATACTATTGCCAATAGTTGTGCCTGTTATGTTTTTGTATGCTGTTTGGATCATACGATTCAGGTGGATAACGATGAAATACCTTGAAAAGTTAACACCTTGCCTGCTTGAAATTCGATTGCCAAAAGAGATAACAAAATCTCCGGCAGCAATGGAAATATTTTTTTCATACTTTTATCAACGAGGTGCAGAAAACTATACTGAAGCATTTTTAGATGGAAGAACTCGTCCGTGTTTTTCCTGCGAGATTGTTTCAACTGGTGGAGAGGTAAGATTTTTTATTTGGACTAGTGATTCAAAGTGGAGGGGTATAATTGAGGCTCAACTATATGCGCAATACCCTAATCTAGAAATTTTCGAAGCAGAGGATTATACGAAAGATTTTTATTTTGATCCGGAAAAATATCCAATGTTTGCTACACAATATATGCTTTCTAAACCAGATCCATTTCCGATAAAAACATATATAGATTATGGTTTGGGTTTGGGTGAAGATCAAAAAGAAGAGTATAAAATAGACCCTATAACATCAGTTATTGAATTTTTGGGTTCCTTAAAAAAAGGTGAGAATGCTTGGATACAAATTCTTATACAGAGATATGAAAAACCAAAAATATTTCATGGTAATTTGTTTGTAAAAAAAGATTTAAAAGTAGAAGTAAAAGAAGAAATAGAAAAAATAAGAAAAGAAGCAATCTCTAAGCCAGAAAAAGGTGAAGAAAAAACAACTTTTAAATTTCCAAACCCTACAAAAGGTCAACAAGAAGTTATAGCCGCGCTTGAAAGAAGTTCCTCAAAATCAGCTTTCGAATGCATGATACGTAGTATTTACATAACTGAAAAAGACGCATTCATACCGGCAAATATCAGCGGTTTAGTCGGTGGCACCAAACAATACGGTTCTGCTAATTTAAATGGATTCATACCGAATGTTGTTACGGAAGGAGAGAAATGGCAAAGAGATTTTGCCAGAATTTTCTCATTGTATAAAAAATATTTAAACAAAAAAATTTTGGAAATGAAGAAAGATTTGTTATATGCTTATAAGCTCAGGTCATACTTCCAATATCCCTATAAAAATTATGGTGAAAGCAAACCGTTCATTTTGACGACTGAAGAGCTAGCTACCATTTTTCATTTTCCAAGCGGAATGGTTTCTCAAACCCCAACTTTGCAAAGAGTTGGTTCAAAGAAATCAGAAGCACCGGCAAATTTACCGATATAAGTTGTAAAGTTTCAAGTTAAAAGTTATAAAGTTAAAATACAAACACAGTATTTATTCATATGCCTGAAGAGTCAAAAAATAATTTACAATCATTTTTTTTATTTATAAAAAAATTTAAAGCTGCAAATATAGGCGCTACTATTGCTATTGTGTTTGCTGTTTTTTATGTATTATTTTGGTCTGCTCCTAAAAATTTTCCAACAAGATCATTTTATGACTTAAAATCAGGTCAAACTTTATCAGTCGTTTCTAATAATTTTTTAAAATCAAATATAATCAAGTCTGATTTCTGGTTTAAGTCATTTGCGTACATATTTTCTCTTGGAAATGTAAAAGTTGTTGCGGGAAATTATGCCTTAAATAAGAAACAAAGCTTGATCACTTTAGCCTGGAGAGTTTCGCACGGAGATCTGGATGTTATTCCTGTTAAGATTATTCTTCCTGAGGGTTTGAATTCATTTGAAATTGCAAATATCTTCTCTAACAGTTTGCCTTCATTTGATGAAAAAACTTTTATGGGTTTAGTTGAAACGCGGAAATTGGAAGGTTATCTTTTTCCGGACACTTATTTTGTTATGCCTGACATGACAGAGCTGGAGATTATAGAATTAATGAAAGATAATTTTGATGAGAAAATTAAGGAGGTGATTGCGGATATTAATAAATTCGGGAAATCCGAATCAGATGTTATAAAAATGGCTTCCATTCTTGAGGAAGAAGCCAGTACTGTAGAATCTAGAAAGATTGTCTCAGGAATACTTTGGAAAAGAATTTCAATAGACATGGCTTTACAAGTTGACTCATCTTTTAAATATATAAACGGCAAGACAACCTCGAATCTTACATTAGAAGATCTTAAGATTGATTCACCTTACAATTCTTATACAAATAGAGGATTACCTCCAACTCCAATATCAAACCCTGGTCTTGAGGCAATAAGGGACGCAATAAACCCCATTAAAACTCCTTATTTGTATTTTTTAACCGATAATGAAGGGAAAATGCACTACGCCGTATCTTTTGAGGAACATGTGGAGAATAAACTCAAATATCTTAATTAAAAATTTGACTTAAATCGTTTGTTATTATATCTTGTAAAAAGATTGATTAAATTTAAAAAACAGAGGAGGCGCTTGTCGTGAAGATTACGCATATTTTACATAGAATTCCGAAAAAACTCCAAAAAACTTACAATATCGGCAAAACAGTTGGAATTGTGGTAGTTGAAGTTGTTAAATGTGGAGTTAACGGCGGACAATTTATTTTTCTTGATAAAGATGGTAAGAAAAAGACCGTTGATGCTGTAAAATTTTTCGGCACAAATATCACTATGAAACTTTTTGAAATATTAGAAATTTAGATAAAATCCACCATTTATTTTGGTGGATTTTTTTGTCTTATACCGGTGCTTTACTAAAAAATGAAATTAATGGTAAAATATATCTATGAAAAAAATAATAATATTCTCCTCGATTCTATTAATGTTCTTTTTTGCTTTTAATTTTGTTTTTGCTGATAGTTCTTATCATGGACCACCACATTGTTATGACCCTAAAGTTGCACTCACAGGAAACGCCGAAGAAGACACTATGAATGCTGTCAGAGGCGCTTGTAAAATAATTAATTATAACGATATTTTTTCTTTAGATGATTCCATAAAAGATAAATATTTTTTTTATTCAATAGATTCAGTGAATACTTCATATGTTTTTAATGCAACTCTATCTAAGTCAGTTACTTATGATCCATTTTCTGATCGAAATTTATATATTCAAAAAGACTTAAACTCATTAAATCTTTGTTTTGGCTCAAGTAATGAGATAACTGATTCAAGTGGTCTTTTTGATAAAAATATATATTCTGAAAAATATTATGACGATACAGAATGTTTAAAGAATAAAAATGGTGGTTTATTCCTTCAAATAAACAACATTCCATATTTTAGTCATCAAATGTCAAAATACGGAGAACCAACTATTGAAGTAATCCCTGGTAGTGGACCTGAAGGATCTGGAGAAGTGGCTGTTGTTCCAATTACTTCCCCAGTAACCAAAATGATAGAATACTTGACAATCAATGAAGATTCTAGCGGTAATCTTTATAAATACAAAATAAAAATAGAAACATATCTTGACGATGGTTCCATGAATACTGAAATTTTTCATTATAATTATCAAAATAGTGCATCAACCACTGTAGTTGTAGGTGCGAATTCTACATCAACTGGCCATATAGCTGTTCAGCCAGCACAAAAGTCATTTTGGGGTTCTATTTGGAATGCAATTACAACTTTTTTTAAAAAAATCTTTTAAATAAATGCTTACTTATGTCCGTTTGTTCTTACAAGGTTTAGCTTTCTCATGTAGCGTTGAGGCACTGGTCGCTTTTGGGGTTGTATTTTTTTTAAAAAAAGAAAATCGTAAAGGCGCAGTTCTTGTTGCTATATTTGGTACAGCGCTGACCATACCTTATGTATGGTTCGTATTTCCAACATTATTTTTCTATTCACCAATTTTGATAATTATTATTGGAGAAACTTTTGCTTTTGTAGTTGAAGCTCTAATATATAAATATTCCTGCAACTATTCTTTTAAATTCGCATTCTTCTTGTCGTTTATCGCAAATATTGCTTCTTATGGTCTCGGATTGCTACTATTAAAGTAATCTTAATCTACGATTTTCATCATGATACTATGACCTTACAATTATCAGAATAATTTTATTCTGCGTGTAGTCTGCGTAGTTCCGCGTCAAGTCTGCGTTAGTCTAAAACGGAAGCGTAAAAGTCATTGCGGAATCATCTTTTTTATCCCAGTGTGATGTATCAATTTTTATTTCTTTTACATTTTTTCCATCCAAGTATTTCAGAGAATTATTTTTTAGTGCATATTCGTAGACATCTTTTGTAATTCGTACATCTTCAATGCAGTAGTCAATTACTTTTTGTTTTTCGCCTTTTTTCCACCAAGTAACAGCCTCTAATCCATGTCCTGTTTTGTTTCTGCCGAGAGTTGCTTCTGCTATTATGTCCAATTTAATTCTTCTTCCAAGAGAATTTTTGACTTCTTTAAGCAAGTCCAGACTTTTTATTTTTGTTAGATCACCGGAATAATATTTGTTTAAAATAGGAGTATCAAAATGGTCGTTGTTAAAACCGATTAGCATGTCTGCTTTTTCAAGAATAGGCCAAAGCTCATTTAACGTTTCCTGCGTGTAACCTGAATATTTATCAGTTTCGTAGTCATAAATACAGACAACCGATAAATCTAAGGCCGATGGATTGTTTGAAGCAACGTCTTGAAAAACATTGCTTGTTTCTATGTCAAAAACAATTTTTCTCATTGATTTATTTGTTTAGAATGCTGGCGATCTCGTTTTCGGTCGTCTCTGTCTCGTTTCCGGAAAATAATTCTTTAATTTTAAATTTACCGGTTTTTACTTCTTCGTCGCCTATAACCACAACAAAAGGAATTTTATTTTTATCAGCATATTTGATTTGATCACCGATCTTTTTACCAGAATAATCTACGCTAGTGTTTATACCTTTTTCTCTTATTTTTTGAGCTAGATTTTGGGCATAGTTTATAAATTTCTCATCCATTACACAGATATACAATTTGGAAACAGACTTACTTTCTGGAAGTAAATTATATGTTTCAAGTATATCTCTCATAATTACATCTCCCATTCCAAAACCAACCGCCGGCACTTTTTCTACACCAAAAATATCTAGAAGATTATCATAACGTCCTCCACCAAAAATTGCCCTAGAATTTTCTTTTCCAGTATCGTATATTTCAAAAACTATTCCAGTATAATATTCCATGCCTCGTATTATTCCTTCATCAAAGGTAGTGTTTTTGATTCCGATTACATTTAATTTTTCCATCAGAGTCTCAGCATCTTTTTTTGTTGCATTCACACCGACATTAATTTTAATTTCGAATTGGTCATCTTTAAGACCAAAATTCTTCATCGTTTGGTATGCAAGAGAGATCATTTCTATATCGGCTTGTATGTCTTCAATACCAAAAATGTCAGCATTAAATTGAAAAAAATCTCTCAATCTTCCACGCTGTGGTTTTTCATATCTAAAACAGTCTGCAATTGCATACCAACGAACGGGGAATGCCCATGCTTTTCTTTTTGCAGCAATCATACGAGCCACAGACGGTGTAATTTCTGGTCTTAAAGTTACTTCTCGGTCGCCGCGGTCAATAAAAGTGTATGTTTGCTCGTTTATAATTTCGGCGCCAGATTTTTCTTTAAACAAATCGGCATATTCAAGTATTGATGTATTGTATTCTTGATAACCAAAACTCTCTGCGGTTTTTTTCCAGACATTAAAAATGTAATTTTGAATCGCCATATCTTCAGGATAAAAATCTCTTACACCTTTGTAAGGTTCTGTGCCCACTTTACTTTTGCCGGTTTGTAATGTTTTTTTTCTTTTGAATATATTGAACATAGGTGATATTGTATCAAAATATGACTTCAAAACAAGCAGTTCTGTCACTATATAAAAACAGAGGAGAAACACCTCTTGAATGTTTAGAGAGATTTAAAAAAGATAATTCAGAATATGCGGATGAAAAAATGACCTACGCGGGTAGACTTGATCCACTTGCGGAAGGCCTGCTTTTGGTTTTGGCGGGAGTTGAATGCAAAAATAAAGAAAAATATTTAGAATTTGATAAAGAATATGAAGTCGATGTGCTTTTTGGATTTGCAACAGATACTTATGACATACTTGGTAAAGTGACAAAATCTGTGAAAGATTTTGTCATTCCCGTGCAGACGGGAATCCAGGTGGATTCAGATTTAATTAATCTAGATTCCCGCCTTCGCGGGAACGACTCTAGAAAAGAATTATTAAATTCTTTTCTAGGTCGGTTTTCTCAAAAATATCCGCCATACTCTTCAAAGTTTTTTAATAAAGCAAGAAGTGGGGAATTAAAAGATGAAGAAATATCTAAAAAAGATGTTGAAATTAAAAGCATTGAATTTTTGGGAGAAAGGACGATATCTAAAATAGATTTGGAAAAGTATATAAAAGAATCAATTGCTTTGGTGGAAGGTGATTTTCGTCAATCTGATATTTTGAAAGAATGGGGTAGTATTTTACCGAGGACTCCCCTCGGTAAGTTTGAGGTTATTTCAATTCGAGTAAATTGTACCAGTGGAACTTATATGAGAAGCTTGGCGAATTCTATTGGTAAAAAAGTCGGTATTCCCGCTTTAGCGTTCAATATTAAAAGAACAAAGATAGGTTCTAGTTTTTAGGTTATAAGTTTTAGAAAATTTAAAAGAAAAGAAACATTCCAACATTCTCAAGAATGTTGGAATGTTTCTTTTGTATTTTTATATAATCTAGAAACTATAACCTAAAACCTAATTTTATTTCCTTTTAGCTTTTTGCCTATCATTATTCGTCAGAAGTTTCTTTCTCAGCCTGACATTTTTAGGAGTGATTTCCAGATATTCATCATCTTGCATTATTTCCAAACCTTTTTCTATATCAAGTCTGAAAGGTGGCACAAGATATAGCGCCTCATCATTTCCGGAAGTTCTCATGTTTGTAAGTGCTTTATTTTTTGTGGGATTTACTTCAAGATCTTCTCCATTTAAAACATGACCGATAACCATACCTTCATAGATTTCCACAGCAGGATCAATATAAAGCACACCTCTTTCTTGCAAATTCCAAAGTGAGAATGCCATAGTTTTTCCAGTAACCATGGAAGTCATAGAACCGAATTCTTGTTTCTGGATTTCTCCAGCGTGTGGTCTAAAATCTATAAATCTTGAACAAAGTATTCCTAAACCTTTTGTATCAACAATAAAAGATCCTCTGTAACCCAAAAGTCCACGGGTTGGAATTTCAAAAAGCATTCTTACCTGATTATCTTTAATCTTCATATCTTTCATTATTCCTTTTCTCTTGCCGAGTTTTTCAATAACAGTTCCTTGAAATTCTTGCGGTACATCGATAGTCACTTCTTCATAAGGTTCACAAGTTATGCCATTTACTTCTTTCAAAATTGCATGCGGTTGGGAAACCTGTAACTCAAAACCTTCTCTTCTCATATTTTCAATAAGAATAGCGATATGAAGTTCGCCTCTACCACAAACAGTCATGGGATTAGCGTCAAAATCTACTTTAAGCCCAACGTTTATTTCAAGTTCTTTCTCAAGCCTTTCTCTTATTTGTCTTCCTGTAACGAATTTTCCCTCGCGTCCTGCAAAAGGAGAGTCGTTAACAAGAAAATTCATGGAAATTGTCGGCTCATCAATGTTAATGGCCGGAAGCGGTTCTTGCTCGGCATTTTCGCAAATTGTTTCTCCGATGTATGCATCAGAAATTCCTGCAATCATAGCAATATCACCAGCGACAGCTTCTTCAACTGAATCTTTTTGTACTCCTTTAAAAGTATAAAGTTTCGTTATCCTTGTGTTTCTTGTTTCGCCATTTGGCATTTTTACAAAAATAGTTTGACCATCTCTTACTTTTCCATTATAGATTCTTACGACTGCAAGTCTTCCTAAAAAATTATCATAAGCAAGATTGAAAACCTGCGCGTTAAAAAGAGCGTTTGTATCATTTTTTGCAGGTGGAACTTTTTCAATAATCATATCCAAAAGAGGAGTCAAATCTTTTTGCTCGTCGGTTGGGTTTAGCATTGCAACGCCTTTTCTTCCGATTGCATAAATAACAGGAAAATTTAATTGCTCGTCATTTGCTCCAAGCTCCATAAAAAGTTCCAAAACTTCTTCATGAGCTTCTTCCGGTCTTGCCGCTTGCTTGTCAATTTTATTTATAACGACAATCGGTTTCAATCCGAGCTCAAGAGATTTCTTCAAGACGAATCTTGTTTGTGGCATAGGACCTTCCTGTGCATCAACAACAAGAAGAACTGTATCAATAGAGCGAAGTACGCGCTCAACTTCAGAACCGAAATCAGCATGGCCGGGCGTATCCACGATATTTATCTTCGTTACGGGACGTCCTGAATTTACCGAAGGATAGAATATTGAAGTGTTTTTTGCGTATATAGTAATACCTCTCTCTTGCTCGAGTTTATTGCTATCCATACTTACGCCTTCCTCTACCATTCCGGTTTGTCTCAAAATTGCGTCAGTTAGAGTAGTTTTTCCGTGGTCTACATGGGCTATAATTGCGATATTTCTGATTTCCATTTTAAAAGGCGCCGAAGCGCATTTAGGTACGCTTATTTATACCAATTTTTTTAGAAAAAGTAAAGGAAAATAAAGGGCTCGCCGCAGGCGAGCCCTTTATTTAGCATTTTATTTAAACACCACAGAGCCACTATCGTATTTCAAAAACAAAATCATTTCTCCTTTTGATGTGAACATATAACTTTGTGTTTGTTCAATCATTTTTATAAAATCACTTTCTTGCGAATTTTCACAATACATAAGTGTAGACATAATTTTACTAAAAGTAATTTTATTTTCGTTTATAGAATATTCACCACCAACTATATTACAGTCTGTTGTTACTGAAAAAGTTTTATCATTTTTAAAAGTTATTGCGAATTTATCTGGGATTTTTGGAATAACTAATTTATCATCACTATATTGAGTATTTATCCAAACCCATGTTTTCATCTCAAGAGTCATCCTTGCTGGATCAGCATCTCCCTCAAAATTTTGAACGACTTCTCCAAATTGCATCGTTTTAGAATCAAGCTTAAGCCAAATACTTTTTCCAACCGATGGCTGTGTTGTCATTGGCTCGCCGCTTTTTCTTTCGGCGTAGTTAACTACAATAACATTTACTTTGCCATCACTTTCGTCTATCTCTGTTGTTTGCGGAGCAATACGGTCACCTAGAAGCAATCCTTGTGATCCTATAGGGCCACTGGTTGCGTTAAGTAATGCTACAACATAATAAAATAGACCGGTACCTCCAGTTTCTTGAGTTACCAAAAATGCAATATCTTCTGTTCCATCCCCGTCAAGATCGTGTTTTACTTCGTTCCCAAAATATCTTGTTGTTATTTTAGAAGCTGAACCAGGTTCAATTTCTGTAACGGAAACACCATCTTTTAAAGTAACATTTACACCATTGATTAAAAAAGAAGAATTTCTGCCATCAAAAACCGTTTCGCTCGGCGCAGTTTTAAAGTTATTAGCAAAATATACTCCAACTATTAGTAAAACAATCAAAACTGCAATAATTTTGTATTTATTCATGCATCACATTGTACCACATTTTTGGATTATATTTAGTCTATAACATTTGCTAATAATGATATACTTGTGCACAGAAAGTTCGTTGTTGTTAAAAAAAGGAGATGATAAAAATGAAATTACCGGGATTGGTCATTAAGGATTTTAGTTTGAAAATTTGCATTGTTCAGGGTGGTATGGGAGCAGCAGTTTCACTTTACCCACTTGTAGGAGCTGTATCAAGGGAAGGAGGACTTGGAACACTTTCTAGTGTCGGCCTGCGTTCGGTAGTTTCTTTGCGTGACGGAAAAGAAGTAGATACTTACACTGCTGTGCGCATAGAAATTGAAAAAGCAAAGGAGTGTAGCAATGGAGGTCCTATCGCGATAAATGTCATGTGTGCGCTTGTAGGCGACTACGATGACATAGTGCGCGCTTCTATTGACGCAGGAGTTGATGCAATTGTTTCTGGGGCTGGACTGCCGTCTCGTCTTCCAGGAATTAAAAAACCTGGTCATACGGCTCTAATACCTATAGTATCCTCGGCTCGTGCTTTGAAGATTATTATAGGGCGTTGGGAACACTTTAGTTATAAACCGGATGCAGTTGTGCTTGAGGGTCCTCTTGCGGGTGGCCATCTTGGATTTAAAGTAGATGAAATAGAAAATCCAGGATTCACATTGGAAAAACTATTACCTCCTGTTTTGGATTTAGTTAGCAAGCATGGGAATTTTCCGGTTATCGTTGCTGGGGGAATTTATACCCACAAAGATATTGTAAAATTTCTTAAAATGGGGGCGAGTGGCGTACAATTAGGAACTCGTTTTCTTGTTGCAGAGGAAAGCTCGGCACCTAATTTGTACAAACAAAAAGTGATTTCTGCGAAGAAAGAAGATATCATTGTTGTTGCATACCCGGATGAAATTCCAGCTTCGCCTTGCAGACTTCCATTTAGGATTCTCAAAACTTCGCCAATGTATACTGCTAAGCGTCAGGCGAAGTGCGATAAGAAATATGTTATGCAACGTGGATCGGATGGAAAACTTTCTTCTTGCCTTGCGATGCCAAAGAATCCTAACAGTCAATCGTTTCTCTGTATCTGCAATGGTCTTTTGGCTTCAGCCGGATACGAGCCAAATGAGCCAGAACTTTATACGGTTGGTACAAACGCTTATCGTATAAAAAAGATTGTTTCTGCAGAAGAAATTATGCTTGAATTGCGCGGGGTATTTATTTTATTCCGTTGGTACAAACGTCTGAAAAATTTTTTGCACAAAAAAATTCTTTCAACGGTGGCAGTAATATGCGAGTGAGGTTAAAAACAAAGCCGTTGTTTCTTATATCTATAATGATAGGGAACAACGGCTTTTATAATTGATGATTAGATGACATTTAGCAAACGCAAACCGCGTTGATTTATATGGTTATTTTGAGGATGACAGAGTCTAATTTTGCTGTTTTTTATCTGGAATGAAATATAAAAACCACAAAAACCAAAGCAACCATAGTGCGCCAAACCAATCCTGAGTCAAGACTTCAGGTATTCCATTTAAACCTAGGAATCCTAAAAAGCCAAAAAACCAACGTTTATTTTTCATATATTTAAATTAAAATTAATAATCTCAATTATAACAATTTTAATGATATAATTGTACTTGAATTATGATTGTAATTTTTGTTGTAGCATGTTTAATAACTGTAGGTTTAATAGCTGCAATTATTGAATATAATAATGGAAAAAAATAATTTTGGTACATTTTAAACGAAATCGTATCTCTTTTTTGTTACTCATGTTAATATAACTGTAATGCAAATTGAAACCAAAAACTACCATTTCCTTCAAAGGCCGCTTATTTATTTGATCGTTATAATAATAATTGCAGTTATATTTTGGTCTTCTGTTGAGTTCCAAAAAATCTTCACAAATTCTATATTATTTACCGCTCAATATCTGGAGCGATATTATTTTTTAGGAATATTTGTTTTTTTGATGTTATCCGTAATTTCAGCAATTTTATCTCCGTTTAGTAGCGTGCCTCTAATTCCTATTGTTATTACTGTTTGGGGCAATGTACTGACAATGTTTATTCTTATGCTTGGCTGGGTTTTGGGATCAATAGTCTCATATTTTTTAGGGTCATTCACTGGTTATTCTTTATTAAAAAAAATATTTTCAACAAAAAAAGTGGAGCAGTATAAACAACTACTTTTTCCGCGAATTAATTTTCTTACTGTAATTTTATTTCGTGTGGCGGTACCAACGGAAATCGCCGGTTATTTGCTAGGCACTATCAAATATAATTTTTTAAAATATATTTTTGCTACAACAATCGTGGAAGCCTTGTTTGCCGTTATTGTCGTATATTCGGGCGAAGCGTTTATGAATGCAAATAAAGGAAGATTTATTTTTTTCATTTTCCTGATTATATTTTTAACAAGCATCTCACTCTACTTTTTTGAGAAAAATAAAATGAAAAAATACCACTGACTTTTTTTATCACGATGGTTGACAATTATATTTTTTATTGTTATAACTCTGGAAGATAGTAAAAATACAAAAGCTGTACATTGTCATCAAAGAAAGGGGGCTATTTTATGAACATAAAAATGTTAAAGAAACAGTTTCCACAACTCAAAAAAAGTCATGTTTATGCAGATTGGACTGGAGCGGCATTGCCACCATTATCATTAATTAATGGGTGGCAACAGTATTTAAAGAAAAATTTACTTGGGAATCCTCATTCTCATCACGAACCTTCAGCTAGAGCAATGGATGAGATTATGCAAACACGAATGGCTATACTTAAGTACTTTAATGCTTCACCTGGGGAATATGAAATAATTTTTACTTCAGGTGCTACTGGCGCTATTCGTCTTTTGGAACACTATCTCTTCAATGGAGGAGAATTGCTTCTTTTGGCCGACAACCATAATTCTGTTAATGGATTGAGAGAAACGGCCAAATACAATGGCGCAGTGGTAAGATACGCACCAATAAGAAGCGACCTTTTTATCAATGATGAGGAGTTGATACGAATGCTATCTTATCCACGTTCAACTGGTCATAAATTATTTGCGTATCCGGCTAAATCTAATTATGCTGGAACGCTGCACGATCTCAAATGGGTAGTATATGCAAAAGAAAAAGGGTGGGATGTCCTACTTGACGCAGCTGCTTATGTAGCTAATTGTAGACTAGATCTCAGTGTAATTAAACCAGATTTTGTACCTATTTCCTTCTATAAGATGTTTGGCTATCCAACAGGCGTTGGATGTTTAATTATCAAAAAGGAAGCGTACAAAAGTATGCACAAAAAGTGGTTTGCTGGTGGGAGCATACTTCTCGTTAGCGTGATGAAGGATTTTTTTGCACCAGAAGCTCTGGGTTTTGCACGATACGAAGATGGTACTGTAAACTTTGCTCAGATTCCTGCAATTAAAGCTGGTTTGAAATTCACAGAAAGTTTAGGGAATATTAACAAACACGCGGTGAATTTGGCTACTATGCTCTACAATGAGTTGAAAAATGTTCGTGAAAAACAGAGCTCAGTAATTATTCATAGTGCTCAAGGTAATGATACCGTTACTTTCAGCGTGAAAAAGGAGAAAAAAATTATTGACGCATGGATATTTGAAAAAGCAGCAAATCAATTGGGAGTATTCGTACGTACAGGATGTTTTTGTAACCCAGGAGTAAATGAAAAAGTGTTCGGTTATAAAATTGATGCATATGATCGGCTCTACAACGATGCTATCTTACCGGATGCTATTACGATTGAACGACTTCGACAGTTTTCGGGCAATACTCCAATTGGTGCAATTCGCGCATCATTTGGTTATGCTAATTCAAATGTCGATATACACCAGTTTGTAAAAGTTACCCGAGAGATACTTCGTAGTTTTTAGTTTAAACTTGGATAAGTAAGCTTGATAATATGGGTATCGTTTAGAAAATAAAAAATGAGTAGAATTATCTACTCCCGCTGAATTATATTCAGCGGTTTTTTTTATTTCAAAATTAATTGACCTACTTTGTCACGCAGGCTAATAAGTTTGCTTGCTTCTCGTGGTTTAGAATTTATCGTTCAGATATTTACTGGCAATACTTAATGCAAATGAAGGCAGTATAATAAAAACAGTTGTAAACAGTAGCTTCATAAATGTTTTGTTCGGCTCTGAATTATCGCCTGCATTAGAATCAAACAATATAAATAGAATTCCGATAATACCGAAAGCTATTGATGAACAGATAAAAACTCGTGTGGCTATTTTTTGCATGGTCTTAGTATACCAATTAAAATACTCACAGTAAATTGTGCTTGTGTTTGGCTCCCCAGATTACATATTTGCCGAACTTTATGATATTTATTACTACATAAAAGAAAGTATGCAGGAAATAAAAAAACACAGTTATCTTTTTTCAAGAATAACCTCTTATAAAATAAGTTTACCTAATGCAGCATGAGCAGGTAAGATAGGTGAAAATGACGTTTAAGCCAAGTCCTGTTGATAAACATTTTACATTTATCTTCAATACTCATATTTTCAGATATATTTATTAGTTTAAAAATATATCTATGAAAATAATAAAAGTGGAAGGGGAAGATAAGGACCTTTTTACCGATGAACAAATTACTCAATTTGTCGATTTCTATCATCTCTTAAAAAGGATTCATAATCGACTTGTAAGTGAGGGTTATGTTGTTAAGGATGGGAAAATCAGTAAACCCAGAAGAGATTATGACCAAAATATACCACCAAAGATAACATTTTAATTAATTATTATTATGTTATAATTTGTTTATGAATCCATTTGGTAATATTTTCCCTCCAGGCTTATTTAATCCACTCAATTGGCTTATCGCATTCGTCATATTTATTTTATTTGTTCTTATTGTTCGCGAAATTTTATGTTGGTATTGGAAAATTAACAAGATAATTAATCTTCTCGAGGATATTAAAGAAAATACTTCGCATAAAGCTCAACCTATAAAACCTGTCTTGGAACAGAAAGATATACCCAAGTTCTAGCAATAAATATAAAGACCACTCGTCCCGTAAGGTGGTTTTTATTTCAAGACAGCAAAAATTAAAAAACCAAGATATCATTACCAAGGAAATATATTTGTGTTTATACCAGTTACATCTTCTCTATGTGGTCTGTAATAATCATGTAACATCTTTTTTGTAATGATATCTAAAAGAGTTTCTGCGAGCTCAAGGTTCTTATCGGTAAAAACAGCAATTTCATCTTTGGGTAAATCATTGTTATGACTATTTTGTATATGTATTCTATTTCTTATTTTTCTTAAAAAATCTAATGCTCTGTATATTATTATTTCTTCGCCGAATATCTCGTTTTTTTGAACGGCTTGAATGAAATGATTAAATTCTTTGTATCGCTTTTCTCGAGTATCCTTACCTCTCCCTTTATATCTACAATCTCTAATTTGCTTCTCAGACAAATTAGGGATCAATTCTCTTCTATGTCCCTTAATTCTATCAATAAAATCAACAATTATACATTCGATAATGGATGAAATAATTAAAGTAATTGGTTTATTGAAAGATTGTCTATCTTTAACATCTGCGTTAAAACGGCTTTTATATAATATATTTAAAACATCAAAATTGTATAAGATATTATCTCCATTTTTATAATTCCAAATAAAAGAAAAAAATATTTTTGATATTTCATTTCTTCTAATTAAATAAAGATTTTCAGATGCCATACTGTTTGAAGCATATTCTGTTATTTTATATAGTAATGAGTTAATGACTTATTAGTCAAGTGTCTACTCCTCAGATTACATCTTTCTCGAACTTTATGATGTCTATTCGTCTGTAAAGATTAGTATGATGGAAATAAAAAAACTAAGGTATCGTTTTCGAGAGATTACTTAATAGTATTAATTTTAAGCAGCTTAAAAACAAAACTCCACTCATCAATTGCCATATTGATATATCTTGATATATCTGCAGCTCCACTATGACCAGCCTTGCTTTCTACTCGGAGTATAATTGGATTATCGGAGGAATTAGCTTCTTGCAATCTTGCGGTCATTTTGAATGCTTGTCCTGGGTGAACACGATCGTCCTGATCTGATGTTATGATCATTGTTGCTGGATATCTTATGCCATTTTTTACATTATGATACGGACTGTACTTTAATAAATAAGAAAACATGTCTTTATCTTCTGCACTCCCGTAGTCTGAAATCCAGAGTCTGCCACCATGAAATAGATGATAGCGGAGCATATCTGCTACTGGGACCGACATGATTACCGCTTTAAATAATTCCGGTCGCTGGGTCATAACTGCTCCAACTAGCAATCCGCCGTTACTTGCGCCAGCAATGGCGAGGTGTTCTGAGTTTGTATAATTATTTTTTATAAGCCATTCCCCTGCAGCAATAAAATCATCAAATACATTCTGTTTTTGTTTTTTTGTACCGGCTTCATGCCATTTTTGACCAAATTCACCTCCACCCCGGATATTTGCGATTGCAAAAATGCCACCTCTAGTTACAAATGGAATAATACTTTTCATAAAGCTCGGAGTCTGGCTAATACCGAATCCACCATATCCACAGAGAAATACTGGATTTTTTCCTATTTTTTCTAAATTATTTTTATGAATTAAGAACATTGGAACACGAGTACCGTCTTTTGATTCATACCACTCTTGTTCAGATGTAATGTCGGAAGTATCAATTGAAACTTTCTGTTTATCATATATCAATATCTCATCTGTTTTAAAATCTATTCGAAAGATAGTTTGAGGATAGACAAAAGAACTAAAACTAAAAAAACCTTCTGCTCCTTCAGGTTCGGCGTTAACACAACTTGATGATCCGATGGTTGGCAGAGGAATCTCTCTTTTCAATTCTCCGATAAGTGAATATTCACGGAGAACCGAATGAACATTTTCAAGTGTTAGCACAAATAGTTTATCGCTTGGGACACTGAAATTTTCAATTGATCCATCCTTACTTTCGGGAACGATTGTTTTCCAAGCGCTCATTCCTTTTGTGATATCAGTAATAGCAATTCGTTCAATTTTTCCATTTGGAGTTTTGTAATTGTGTGCAATATACACAAACCCTCTATGAATTACTGAACCAAAGGATAGATTTTCATTTGCTTTGACATCCTTTACAATCGGAATAAATCCTGCCAGTTGGTTATGAAGGTCTAAGAGATATATATCTGCACGTCTGTATTGTTCAGAGTAAATATGCATTGAAACCTTAAGATAATTACCATCAGATGTTGCACTGACATCTGGAATATTCTCTTTTCCATACTCATTGCCAAATACAAGTTCATCATCTAAAAACGGTTTACCAAGTTGATGATAGTAAACTTTTTTATGGAATTTTTCTTCTCCTTGTGGAACTTCTTCTTTTCGTCTTGTATACCAAAATCCATTATTATCAATGTTCCAGGATCCATTTCCAGGATACAATTTTCCAGGAATAACATCAGATAAATTCTTTCCCGTCTCGACATCCATAACATAGATACTTGCCGCATCATTGGCAGCTTCTGATAGACCGTAGGTAATCAAGCTCGCATCTTTCGAAATACTATATCCGTGAAGATTTACGGCAAAGCCTTTTTCTTTTGAAATTTGATTTGGGTTCACCAACACTCGTGGTTCACCGTTGAGCCCTTTTTTAACATACAGAACAGAAAGGTCTTCATTGGCATTTCTTTTCATAAAGAAATAGTATCCATTTTTAGGTTGAGGAAAACCTATCGTTTCTTCACGGAATAATTTTTCAAATTCATTTTTTAGTTCTGTTCGTTCTGGTAAAGTATCAAGAATTGAACGGGTATACACATTTTGTTCATCAAGCCATTTTTGTACTGAAGCACTTTGTACATCTTCTAGCCATTGATACGAATCAATCACCTCTACTCCATGTAAAATTTCTTTAACATCTTTTTTTTCTGTTGCTGGATGTTCAATTTTTTGCATAATTGTAGTGTTTTGTATTCAATATAGGCTTTTCTACATAGTAATACTTGTATTAAAATACTGCTCCCCAGATTACATATTTCTCGAACTTTACGACGTCTATTCGTCTGTAAAGATTAGCATGATGGAAATAAAAAAACTAGGTTATCTTTTTAAAATAATAACCTCACACAGAATTAGTTTATCTAATTGATCATAACGAGATAAGACTGGTAAAAATGACGTTTATATCAACTTTTGTTGATAATTGATTGAGAATACAGTCTGTGCTACTATCCAACTAATCAGAATAATTCTGATTGATGTACATTAAATCTAAGAAGGAGGAAATGCCATGAAAAATGGTACCGCCTCAAAGTTGGAAACAGGTCAGTTAGCGGAACTCGCCTCGGCGATCATCCGTCAGCTACCGCACGTTGAAGGTCTGGGCGAAGTTGCCCAAGGTTGGATTGAGAATGGAGCTGCCCTCAAGAAAGTCCTTTGGGAAGCACTCGTGCCGCTGACGGTTTACTTAGAGCAAGCTAGTACTGTAAGTCTACCGGCAATCGGAAGATTTGTCGCACGTGACCATTTTACATCCAACTGTAAAGAAATAACGATCGCGGGGATTGGAGATGGGTTCAAGAAGCATTTCTTGTCTAAGATTGAGAAATCACAAAAGGAGGTAGAACTCAATATCAGCAATCTCAAGAAGCAAGCCGAAGATGGCACAATCTTGGCATTACTGAAAAGTAGGACCGAAACAAGCCTTACTAGCATCTGGGAACTTCTCAAACGACAACCCAGAGGTCAGATAGGAAAGCTATCATCCAACTGTGTTAACTCAAATGTATTTTATGTTCCCGATATTAATGGACATATATGTACAGTAAAAGTTATCTGGAATGATTACGGATGGTGTATCAATGCTTTCTCATTTGGCAGAGAATGGGGTGAAGGAGAGCAGATTTTTTTTAGTAATTCTTAGACTGTAAATGTTTTTAAGTACCCCGTGAAAAATATTTCACGGGGTATTCTTTT
>CAZLRP010000010.1:0-27930 GCA_964562105.1 uncultured Candidatus Saccharibacteria bacterium | reverse complement strand
AATGAAGTTCGCCATGGCGAACTTCATTTTTTGTATTTTGTTATTTTTAAATTTTTCTTAACGGAGATCGTCTTGCGAAAATGTAACCATTTGAGCAAGACGAGTTGTGTTCAGTGTCCGCGGTGGCGGACACTTATACCGTAAAGAAAACCTGGTATTTAAAAAATCATTCTTCAATGATTTTTTAAATTTTTCTTATCTCAATATCTGCCGGAGAAAAAACTTTCGGCCTTTCCATATTCACAAGAATCTCTTTTCCGGAAGGGGAATCTTCTTTTGTTATATAAACCGTCTGCTGTCTATCAATTCCTAAGGTTATGTAATTATTAAAAATTTCTTGCCCTAAAGTGCTCAAGTTAATTATATTTTCTCTATAATTAAAAGTGTTAAAAGTCACAAAATTTCCACTTCCGTAATCTATTGTAATTTTATCTGCACCAAGTCCGGTGAGAATAAGATATTTTTCCGAATTAGAAATTTTTGGGAGTTTGAATCTTATAAGGTAATGCCCCCCTCCAATTTTATTAGAATCAAAAGGCATCCAATTTAAGCCATCTTCTGAAAATTGCAAATCAGAAACATTATGATATGGATTTTCAACGGGCAATTCCATTTTTACTCCATTTTTCCCAATAGTTTTTCCATTAAATTCAAATGTTTTCCAAGATTCGGGAATAATAATTTCAATTTTATTTGAATCAATCAATCGTCCAGTTATGTCATTGGAAGAAGATTCTTTTTCTACAAAATCACTGTTAGTAATAATTGGTTTATCTCCGACAATAGGTAAGACCAAATCATTTGTTGAGATTTCTTCAAACCCTGAATGGGTAGTGTAATCAAACACCAGTTGAATTTTTGGACTCACAATTTTTGTCGGATCAATCGGCAATTTTACAATTTTTGATTCCGAAGGCTTGAAGTCGCCAATATTTATTTCTGTGTTTCTATAGTTCATTACAACATCTTTAAGTGCATATTCTCTTTTGTTTTTAATTTGAAATCCGACCTCATTATTTTTTAAGCTGATTGTTTCATCTATAACATTAATTTGAAAGTCCGAAAATATTTCTCTTAAAAATTTAAGTTCTAATTTCTCGTTATTATCTTTATCCCACAAACCTCTAGTATCATCTGGCTGGTCTGACTTAAAAGGATCATTGTATCCGTCAACAACAGGCTGAGCCCAATTGTCATGAGACTCAAAAAAGTTTGCACCAAGACCGCCCGCATTTAATAGGTCGTTCCAATAGCTCGTAAAACGGGCAATTCTCAAATCTGCCGGTACGGTTTCCCAGAATGCAACGAATCCTCCGAACTCGCTTGCGTAAAATGGCTTGTTCATATTTTCTAAAATATTGAGTGCTTTATTCCAGTAGGTAGAGCCGGTATCAAGCATATTAACTCCCAAAATATCTACAGGATAATTAACAAAAGTGAGATATGTTGAATAAGAAGAAAGTTCAGAATCTGTTGAGGAGGACAATGTTTTTGCGACAAAATCTTTTACTTTTGGAATAATAGAAACTGGATCGCTTCCTCCGAGTTCCCATTCATTGCCCAGGCCATTTAAAAGAAGAAATGGATAACCTTCGCTTTTTTTAACCATTTTATTGTATCTGGATAAATAAAAATTACGGCTCAAAAAATTATCCAAACTAAATTCATCCCAAGTCGATTGGTCTGGCTGGTCTATTATCATCAAATTATATTTTGTTGCGTTATTTTTTATCTCATCTCCGATGGAGTGATAAAAACGAACTGTATTGGCTCCAACTTTTTTTATCTGCTCAAATCCAAGATCTAAAGATAAATTTGTAACATTGTTTGAGAAGGAGGGAATAATTCCTTTTATTAAAAATTTTTCCCCATTAACATACAAAGAATTTCCTTTTATTTCTTTAAAAGAGGTTGAGAAATAATTTGTTCGCAGGCAACTAACTGTGGGATTTTTGACCACAGTGTTAACCTTATGGCTTTCCCAACCCAAAGGAAGATCCGATATAGCTTTGGTATATTCTCCATTGCCGATTACTTTTTTCTCTGAAATTAATTTATCGTCAAGATAGCTTTCAATGGTTATTTCACTTGCACTGGTATATTTATTTTTAATCAAAACTTCAAGCGTCGTACTGCTTACAATCCGCTTCTCAATATCAAGATTTAAAATAATTGATGAAGATGGTTTTATAAAGATAGGCTTCCATAGGAACGCTTTTGTGTCGCCACAGTTGCCAAAGGCCAAAAGATCGTTGGTCAGAAAAATCGCAACTATTCCAACCATTGCCCAAGCAAATTTTTTATAATTTGTTTTTGTTGTCTTTCCTGTTGACATCTCGGATCTGACACTTTCTGGAACCAAATCTTGCGAAATAAAATTCTGTCTTTTAATTTCCACCCAGTTGTATTTTCCAAAAATGAAGTCGGCAAATCCCAACAGGCATGCATAAATATCCAAGAACATGAAAATTATATATGTCGGAATCAATAAAAGATTTTTGTAATTTTTAAATTGCTTGAAATAGAAAAGCCCGGAGATGAGCATCAAAAGCGGAATGAATAAAAGAGTTATCTCTAAAGGGAATAGGACCTTGGTCAGTGGAAAAGAAATAATATAATGATAAATTTCAGAGCCGAATATTTTATAGATCCATATCGCTAGAATTGAGACTTGCGGAAATATCCAGAAAAAAGACACGGCGCTGTCAATGATAAAATTGTTTCCTTTTTTATAAAAATACGTGGAGATAGCCAAAGAAACCAGCGTAGCTATGAGCAGAACCGCAAGGTGAATATTTTGGGTAAATTGACGAAAAAAATATATTCCATGAAGATTCAGAATAAAAGCGATTACCACTGGAACTAAAAAAAACTGTCCATGAATCAGCAATTTAATTTTTTCTATAAATCCAAGAGGGGCTTTGAAAATTTTCTTAAAATGGTCAATAAAAGTTTTGGTATGCCCGGCGCTCCAGCGTCTTCTTCTGAAAAGATAGCTCTTTGCGTCAAAAGCGACCTCTTCATAAGAAGAAGAATCGCTGTTATATGAAATTTTTTCTCCACTACAGATGAGATCGTATGAAAAGTAAGTGTCTTCAGTTAGATTTTCTCCGAACTTAAATTTTTTAAAAACATCGGACTTGAATATACAAGTCGTACCAGTAAAAAAAACCGAATGGCTGGTCTTATCCAGTACAAAATTTACAATTTCATTGCCGATGTGATTTTGGGCAGAATCCCAAATTTGGAAAATAGTTGCAACATTAAGTGGTTGACGTCGGCTCTGAACCGCATTTGTATTTTCTTCTATCATTTTAGAAAGAGAAGAAGAAATCCAATTATTATCTGCTCTATGATCTGCATCTAAAAGGCCGATGAAATCTGTGAAAGTATTTGGCGTCCAAAAATTAATCTTGTCTTTTTTATGAATCTGCTCCGTGAAAATTATCAAAACATTCCTTTTTTCGCTCGCAAATAATTTTAATATTTTGTTTCCCGAATTAATATCATTGTGTTTATAAAATTTTTTAAGAGGTTTAACAAAATTGTCTTGAGTGTTATTTGCTAAAACATAAATATTAATGGTGCCTTGATAATCTTGTTTTACGATTGTATTTACTGTATCCACAACAGCTTCTCCTTCATTGTATGCGGGAATCAAGATTGAAACACTGCCGTAATTTTTTCTGACATTTTCTATTTTCTTATTTTTTACAAACCAAATACGTATGGACAAAAAAACAAAAACCAAAGCATAGACTCCAAGATAAGCCGTCAGTATCAAAGAAATTATTAAAAAAGATGTGGTCATGTGGAATTTCTATTGTATAAGATACTAATCTGTTTTGAAAGGGGGTGGAATAAAAAGCAAAAGCTAGAATAATATATAAAAATATGGTACTCTTTTTCTGAGTTAATTTATAAAAATTGGAGAGGTGTCAGAGTGGTCTAATGTGCTTCTTTGCTAAAGAAGTGGACCCTTTAAAAGGTCCCGCGGGTTCGAATCCCGCCCTCTCCGCTCGTACAAAATCCCGCTCTCAAGCGGTGATTTTGTTGAGCGAAGAGGAGCAAGCAAAAGTATTTGCTTGCGTGCGGGATTCGAAGCCCGATTGAGCATTTTTTACGAGTTTAATAACGAAGCAAAAAATCCAATCGGGGTACTGACCCTGTAAGGGTCAAATATCCCGCCCTCTCCGCAGTTTTTCGCACCTATTTATATATCATTTACGTACTACCTCTTGAGCAAGTATGGGGGTGTGACTTTCTACCCATATTTATTATCAGCGTAAAAATATAAAAATATGAAAAATAAAAAATTCACAAGTTTAGTTTCTTTAGCTGTTTTTCTAGGTTTGAGCTTTGCTGGTTTATCCTATGCGGATACAGCAAAAGAAAATTCTGTTCCAAGAGGTTTTCCACAACAGGGTCAATTTTCTAGAGGGAACAAACCACAAACCCCAGGTATTTTCGGAACGGTTTCTGCGATAAATGGAACTAGTCTTACTGTTACAAGTAAAGGTTTTGGAACAAGCACTGCCTCAACAGTTTATTCAGTTGATGCAAGCAATGCAGTTGTAATGACTAACAGAGCAACAAGCACATTATCTGCAGTTGTTGTCGGGAATTCTGTTATGGTTGCGGGTACCGTAAATGGAACATCAGTAACGGCAACAAAAATAAACCTTAATTCCGATATGACTGGTTTTAAAGGAGGAGATAATGAAAACCCCGGCAAAGGTTTTGATAAAAAAAATGCTTCATCAACAGATATGATGGAAGGAAATGGACAACCAATAATTGGCGGGACAGTTTCTGCTGTAAATGGCACAATTATTACTATTACGAATAAAAGCAATACGAGTTACACAATAGATGCGACAAATGCGACAACTACGAAAAAGGGCAGTATAATTTCTGTCTCTGATATTGCAGTAGGAGATTCAGTTTTGGTTCAGGGAGCAATAAACGGAACTTCTGTTACAGCGTCTATCATTACAGATCAAGCCCAAATGACGCAAAGTTCAAAAAACACTGGTGTTAAACAAAAAATAACAGGTTTCTTCGGGGGAATAGGAAATTTCTTCGCTAGATTGTTCGGATTCTAGAATTAGGTTACAGGTTTTAGTTTTTAGGGATCAGAGAAATTGATATAAAATACAAAGAGGAGCGTGGCCAAACGGCACGCTCTTTTTGTATGTCCTAAAACCTATAAACTAAAACCTAGAACCTATTTCTCCATTGCATTGTTACATTTATAATTCTATAATTAAGGCAATGAGCGCACGCAAATTTTTTAACAAAAGAGTTTTTCTCCAGCTGTCTGCATTGGTGTTGCTGTTTTGCTTGTCGTTTGGCAATGCACATGCAGTAGGCGTTCCAACTATTATGAGTTATCAAGGGAGACTTGCCGACTCTAGTGGTAATTTGGTGGGCAGTTCTTCCGGAACAACTTATTATTTCAAATTTTCTATTTGGAACAATGCTACTGTCGGTTCGGGATCTCAATTGTGGCCGTCAGCTTCACCATCATCTTTTTCTACCACAGTTCGGCAAGGAGTTTTTAATGCAAATATAGGTGATACAGCATCTGGATATCCGGACGCCTTAGATTACAATTTCAATACAAACTCAAATATTTATTTGCAGATTGAAGTTTCTTCGAACGGCACGACTTTTGAAACGCTTTCTCCAAGACAGCGGATTTCTGCTACTCCTTTTGCTCAAGTCGCCGGAGCGGTAAGTGGAACGGGTCAGTCTTCTTTCGGTACAACAACTCCATTTTCAAATACGATTATAAGCGTTGAGGCATCAAGCACATCTGCTGTTCCAGTTTCAATACGTGCTTCAGCAGGGCAAGTGGCGGATTTATTTAAAATTCAGGATTCATCTTTAAATCATTTATTCTCCATTAACTCTTTAGGTGGTATTTTAAGTTCATCAACTCTCGTTATAGGTTCGTCTACTGCCACATCTTTTATAGTGAATAGTGCTGGCAATGTCGGCGTAGGGACCGCTGTGCCTAGCAGAAAATTAAATGTTTTAGATGCAAATAGCACTCCTCAATTCAGATTGAGCCAATCCAGTTCTGTTTACGGTGAATTATATACAGATCCATCGGGTGATGTTCAAATTTCTTCAACTGGAGGAAATATTAGACAGAATAATGAAAATTTATGGGTTTGTTCTGGTGGAGGTTGCGGAGTTGATGCTCCGGTAGATAAAGGTAATGTAATAGTAGAGACAGCGGTTATTTTTAATAATAAATTCAAACTCAAACAAATTGATGCGTCAACGACAATCATGTATGACACTACGGATAACCCCATACTTGAATTTGACGAGGGACAATAATTATAATTTATATCCCCAATGGCTTTCCTTGAAGAATTCAAAATATTTATAAAAAATATCCTGCATTGGATTTATTCTTTTGTCGGGCTTTCTCTTTTTTTATTTTTTTTCGGTTCAAAAGAAACAATAATCTTTGGGAAAAAATTGTATTTGCCGTTGCCGTCCGAAAATTCTTTTTCCGTTGAGATTTTTAACAAAATTAGACATGACATTCTCCCCCCGGGTGTTCAGTTGGTTGCCACCAATCTTGTGAGCGCTTTTGTTTCGCAAATGCTGATATCGTTCCTGCTGGGTTTTTTACTGACTATCCCATTTCTCATTTATAAAATCATTACTTACATTCATCCTGCGCTTATTCCGCGCGAAAAGAGAGCGGTTTTGTGGTCTTTGTTACCTTTCGTCTTTTTATTTTTTGCCGGTTCTGTGTTTTCTTATTTTTTTATAATTCCAGCGACTTTCAAATTTCTTTATCCTTTTGCGACGGTTATGGGTGCAATCCCTTTTTTTTCAATAAACGAATTTATCCAGTATGTTTTTAGCTTAGTTCTTACCGTAGGAATAATGTTTTTGTTGCCTTTGTTTATAATTTTATTAAGTTTTTTGAAAATTATAAAAGCCGATTTTTGGGGAAGAAAATGGCGATACGCACTTTTGTTCTTTTTAATCTTGTCTGCTATAATTACTCCTGATGGAACAGGAATCACTATGATTATGTTGTTTCTTCCGCTTACAGCACTTTATTTTACCGGATATTTTTTTGCCAAAAGGTTCAATAGAAACTCGTAATCTATAGAAAGGTCGAATTATTAAAAATTAATTCATCCGCACACTAACCTTGTTGTTATTTTTATATTCCGAATCAATATTTATACGAATATGATTTATAAAGGAGTATCAAAATAAGAAAATCGCTGTTTTAAGAAATGATGACAGGGTTAGTGTGCGAATAATATAAAAATATGTTTGGAGTAGGAATTCCAGAAATAATAATTATTATAGCCTTAGTTGTGATTTTGTTTTTTGTCTATAAAGGGGCTAATAAAAATAAAATCAAGTGGGAATAATGAGAAAGATTTTAAAATAGGTATAGTAGGTATGGTAAAATGAAACAAATAGGTCGAATTATTATTAGAGATTAATTAATCCACACACTAACATTGCCATCGTAATCACGCCGTATTTTATGCAGTAAAAATAACGATATCAATGTTGCGCGGATAAAATAAAAACATGTTCGGACTAGGAATTCCAGAAATAATAGTTATTTTGCTTGTAGCAGCTATTTTGTATTTTGTTTACAAAGGAAATAAGAATAAAGCAGTAAAATAAATAGACAGTGACCATAACACAGCGATTGTATTGTTTGGATAAAAAACGATACAGGCTTGTAATGAAGTTAATGTCAATTATGTATAGGTCGAATTAATAAAAATTAAATTCACTCACATACTCACGTTGATATTGTGTTTTTTGCTTGCGTATTAGGATATCAAGGTTGGTGTGTCAAAAAACATGTTCGGACTAGGACTTCCAGAGATAGTGATTATTTTGATAGTAGTTGTCTTTTTGTTTTCTGGCGGAGATAAATTAGCAGAAATAGGGAGAGGAATAGGCAGATTTACCGGAGAATTTAAAAAAGGCAAAGACGAGATGGAAAGGGCGGTAAATGAAACCAAAAAAGAATTAGAAGTGGACAAATTAACGGAAATAGGAAAAGGTCTGGGCAGGTTTACTAGTGAATTTAAAAAAGGCAAAGAAGAAGCAGGGAAAAAAGATGAAAAGATAGAAAAGGGAAATAAAACCGGATAAAAATAAAAGAAAAAGTGTGGATAAAAACAGAAGAAAATTTATCAAAATACTATTGATAGGTGGAGCGTCGTTTATGGTGGGTAAAATTATAGGCCCATTGTTTTCCAAGTTGTTTTTAGACGACATATCTGCTAAAAATGATTCCACACCAGCCAATGATTCCGTATCATTTAGGGTTGTTGAAGATAAAAAAACTTTTTCTGTTTACGATGATTCCGGAGAAGAAATATTCCAAATTGATAAAGGCGCATAACCCCGTAGTAAGTTTAATTTCGATTATGTTCTACGCATATATTTTAAGGTAAGTTGAAAATAAGATTAAAAGATTGTATAAATAAAAGTTGAAAGATTTAATAAACTAAAACTCTACTACAGAGATGGCAAAAAAGTCAGAAATAAAAAATTGCATAAGGCACAAATGGATTCCCCTTTTGGGACAAGATAAAGACAGGACTGTTCCTACTTTTCTTTTTACTTGCTTGAAATGCGGAGATTTGAAAGTTGGTACTCAAACTATCAAGATTTCCAGATTTCGTTTGGATATGGGTGAGCTACCTATAAACAGCGTTGCGGGGATAAAGTTGATGAATGAACCAACAGAAAATACAACAGCGTCTGGATTGATTATAAATGCAATTGTGGATACTAATGCTGAAGGGATTGGAGCACCTCTGTTTATGTCTGCCGACGGGCATTTTGATACTGCTAGTGCCGCCTCAAATACAACCTCGCCGTGTGTGGCGCTAGCTATGGATACGGGAACCGGAAGCAAAAGAGTTCTTATGCATGGCGTTTTGAGAGTTGATGCTTGGAATTGGACTATAGGGCCTGGAACGTCTAGTTTGATTTACGTGTCTACGACCACAGGAACACTGACTCAGACTCAACCATCTGGAACAGATCAAGTTATTCAGCCGGTGGGATGGGCGTTGAGTGACGATTGTATTTATTTTGCTCCATCAATGATGTATTTGACGCATGTTTAAGCTATATTGATAGGCAAAAGGCTCTCTTTTTCAATGCTAAAAGGCATTGAATTTTTTTATCCGCACACTAACTCTATCATTGTGTTTTTGTTGCTAAGAGATTTTTTAATAAAGACAGACTATTCTTGGTAAATAAGAATTAATATTGTTAAGTATTATAAACACAGAGCAACGATGATAGGGTTAGTGTGCGGATGAACCATTTGTGCTATGCTTTTTTAGTATATAAAAACAATATGTTATCAATAATTATCCCATCTCGTAAAGATAAACACCTTCAAAGAACAATTGATGATATTCGAACGAAGGCCAAAGGTGAAATAGAAATCATTGCCATTCTTGATGGTTATCGGGACAAAATAACAGGCGCCACAGTTATTCAAAATGCAGATAAAAAAGGGTTAAGGAATGGCGTAAATTCGGGCGTGGCAATTTCTCATGGTGATTATATTTTAAAATGTGATGCTCATTGTATGTTTGACGAGGGGTTTGATGTAAAACTTTTGGCGGATATTGAAGACAACTGGGTAGTTATTCCCAGAAGATATAAACTTGATACGGATAAATGGATTATTTGCGAAGACGATTCAGTTCCGATTGATTATGAGAAATTAATTCTTAATGATCCGGACAGAATCTACGGGCAACAATGGCCAAGTCGTGCCGAAAAAAGAAAAGATATTTTAATTGACGAAAATATGGTATTTCAAGGTTCTTGTTGGGTTATGTCTCGCAAGCATTGGGACTGGCTAGGAGGGTTATCGGAGGAAGGATATGGTACATTCATCCAAGAACCGGTAGAAATAGCTTTAAAAACATGGCTAGGAGGTGGAAAAGTAATGGTTAACAAAAAAACGTGGTATGCTCATCAACATAGAAAGTTTGGAAGAACCCATCAAATAAATCAAGCAGAAGTAGATGCGGGAAATAATTATTCAAAAGATTTTTGGCTGAATAATAAATGGGATAAAAGAATTCATGATTTATCGTGGTTAATAGAAAAATTCAAATGAAAGATTTTAAAACATATCAATATTTAGAAGGAGAGCCGATGACTGACAGAGATAAAATCGAGAAAGACAGTAAATTTTGGAATGAAGGAAAATGGAAAAATTTTATTGAGCCTCTTTTACCTGAAGATTGTAGCGATATGACTTTTGTTGATGTAGGTTGCAACGCCGGATTGTTTTTGAAACTTGCTAAAGAAAAAGGTTTTAAAAAAGTTATTGGTGTCGAAGCTGATAAGGGTGCTTATGAACGAGGAATTGCTTATAGGGACAAACACAAGCTGGAGTATCAGATTATTAATGATAAGATCGAAAATTGCGATTTACCTTTGGCTAATTTTACAATATTGTCCAATGTGCATTATTATCTCGGTATTCTTGACTGGCTGGAATATGTGGACAAGTTGCAATCTAAAACTTGTTATTGCTTAATCATTACCAAAAAGGCAAACGATCGGCATGAAAGACCGCTGACTTCAATTGCCGATACTAAATATTATTTTAGAAATTGGGAACAAGTAGGCGCAATTTATGAAGTGGACACAAATGATTCTTCGCCCAGAAAGATTTGGAGCTTGCTTTTTAAAAGCAAGACACTGAATAGCATCCCGATTAATTTATTAAAAAAGAAAGCCCCAGATTATCAAAAAGAGTTTTATGATGAATTGGAAAAAGGTATTGATTTTAAAAATACCCATTATCTGGATTGCTGGAAAAAATGGCGCAAAGACACTTTAAATGAAGAAGAAATAAAAGCTTTTGTCAAAGAAAAAGCCAAATTATTTGACAGTATAAAAAAGGACGGTATGCTAAGACCTATAGTTACCCGTCATGACAATTGTATTATAGATGGCGATCATAGATTAGAGATTATGAGAAGACTCGGTTATAAAAATATAATATCAAGAATAACATAAAAATTATCATAATTTTTCTGTAGAAAAATTCAAATGAAAGATTTAACGGTAATATATTTAACTGCCAACAAAATTCCGGAAAACTTTGCAGAATATCAAAGGAAAATTTTACTTGAAGCCATCGAAGATTATCCCCTCATTAGTATTTCTCGGAAACCCCTTGACTTTGGCAAAAATTTGATTGACGCAGGAGAAATAAGTGCCTCAAATATTTACAGAATAATTCTTCGAGGTGCAAAAGAGGCCGAGACCGAATATATAGCTATAGCTGAAGACGACACTTTATACGACAAAGAGCATTTTAATTTTTACCGACCTGAAAAAGACACTTTTGCCTATAATCAAAATCGTTTTTCGTTATTTACTTGGGGAGTACCCACATATTCATGGAGAAACAGAAAAGCGAATTCAACACTTATTGCTCCAAGAAAATTACTGATAGAAGCTTTAGAAGAAAGATTTGCTAAATATCCTGATGGCACAGCTCCACATCTGTCCGGAGAGTTGGGTAGAGAGAAAATAGAAAGATCTCTTGGCATAACCATAAGAAAATCAATAGAAGTTTTTTCCGAAATTTCTGTTATCCAAATCAATCATGAAATGGGAATAGATGACAGAGCAAAAAGACACAGAAAGGGTCTTGGTCAGATTAAAGCTTATGATATTCCATATTGGGGGAAAGCAGAAGAATTAATAAAAAATTTTAAATAATATATTCCCGGTAGCTTTTTGGGAAGGAAAATTAAAACTTAAAATATGTACGAAAAACAAATAGATGTTGTCATTCCTACAGTCTCAAAGGACGCTCCAATTCTAGAGGCAGTTTTCCAATCTTTAAAAAATGTTTCGCAAAAAATAAATCGTATTTACATTGTCTCTGAAAAAGCTACCGATTACGCGGATTTATGCAAGAAATACAATTGCGAATTCATTGATGAGAACAAAGTGCTGGGATATGGCAAAGATCAAATAAATTATAAAGTCAGAGGTTGCGATAGAAGTGGCTGGATCTTTCAACAATTGCTAAAATTATCCGCGGATAGTTTCGTGTCAACGCAAAATTATTTAGTAATTGATTCAGACACTGTTTTGCTAAGAAAGCATTCTTTTATTGAGGACGGGAAATTTATTTTCAGGCAAAGCAAAGAATGGCATAAACCCTACTTTAGGACCTTTGAAAAAATTTTTGGATATAAAATTGTAAGCCAACGTTCAACAACGTGTCATATGATGATGTTTAATGTGGAAAAAGTCAGGGAAATGCGGTCTGAAATGGAAAAGATTCATTCAAAAAAATGGGACAGGGTGATTTTGGATTTTATAGATCAAAATGAAAAATCATATTTTGCGGAATATGAGACATACCCGAATTGGTTGGCTATTCATTATCCACAAAATGTAAAGTTTATTCCATTCAGCAACTGCAGCCTTACTCGTCGCGATTTTCTACCTCTCCCCTTATTGGAAGAGAAATATGGCGATAAATTCGAATCGGTATCATTTCATAGTTATAGTAAAAGACAAATAATGCAAAATAATATAATGAACTTAGAAATAAAAACCATCATTTTCAGCAAGAATCGTGCTTGCCAACTAGAGGTATTGCTCAGGAGTTTAAATTTTTCGTCTAATGTTATTTATACTTATGATTCTGCTTTTAAGTCAGGATATGACAAACTTATTACCATGTATCCAAAAGTAAATTTTATTCTGGAAAAAGATTTTAAATTACAAATTATTGAATGTATGGAAAATTCTTCAGAAGAATTTGTTTTGTTTTTGGTTGACGATGATGTGATGATAAAATCATTTGCAGAAAATTGTCCAGAATTTGAAGAATTTAAAAAAAACCAAGATATTATCAGTTTGAGTTTACGTCTAGCACCTTATTATGATGGAGCTCCCAAAATGGACAATAATATTTGGAATTGGCGCGGATTGAAGCATGATTGGGGCTACCCAATGTCAGTTAGTGCTCATATTTTCCGAAGACAGGATATTTTGCCAATAATGATAAATGGTGAATTCAAAAATCCCAATGATTTAGAAGTACTTTTGAGAAAAAATCCTCCAAACAAACCTCTTATGATTTGTGTTAGTGAACCAAACATAATCAATACTCCGGCAAATGTGGTACAAACAAAATACCGTCTCAATCGTTTTGGGAATGCAGGAATATCACCGGAAGAAATGAATGACAAATTTTTAAGCGGACAACAAATTTTTCTTAATGATATAATAGAAAAAGCTAGGAATTCCAAAGCTTGTTTTTTGGTGACAGATTTTAAATACGAATCCCGTTAGAGACCGCGGTTGCTTGGGGTAAATATAAAAGTTTATTAAATGATTGATATATATTAAAAACAATAACTTTGACAGCAAACGGTACTGACCGCGACCTGTCTCTAACGGGACGAATAAATAAAAATTTACATGGAATTTGATAAATATAGAAAATTTGGAGCATATCACTGGTGGCAATATGATAATGATGCAAAATATCACAGACACGCTGATAGAGTAAAGGAATGGGTGAAGGAGAAGAATGTTCTAGACATTGGAGCAGGAGATGGTAAGATAGCATCGTTTTTGAAAGCCAAAGGAATAGATAACGAACCTGAAGCTGTAAGACTTGCTCAAGAAAAAGGAGTTGATGTAATATTGGGTAGTGCATACGATTTACCTTACAAAGATGAAGAATTTGATTCAGTGTATATGGGAGACGTGCTGGAACATTTAGAATTTCCCCGCAAGGCTTTACAAGAAGCCAAACGAGTATTGAAAAAATATCTTTACTTAGTAACGCCGCAAAAAGGAACCAACACCGAAAAATTTCATTACGAAGAATGGACACCTGAAGAATTGAAAGTGTTGGTGGAAAGCGAAGGTTTTAAGTTGGAAGAAGAAATATTTGATGGAGGTATAAAATTTAAAAGAATATATGGTAAATTTTTAAAAATATGACAACATTATTTAAAAAAGCAGTCAGTACATACATGCCAATGCTCATAAGATGTATAGGGGCAACAACTAAACCTGTTTTGGAGTGTGGTTCGGGATTATTTAGTACACCATTTCTACACTGGTATTGCAAAGAAAGAAACATCCCCCTTTTCACTTATGAAGACAATCAAGAATATTTCCCTTTTGCAAAACAATTCAGGAGTAAAGACCACCACGTCCGTCTCACTAAAGATTGGGAAGATATAGAAAAGAAACACTGGGGAGTTGTATTGATTGACCAAGGAGAAGGACAAATTGGTATAGAAAATAGAATAAAAACAGCTATCGCATTAAAAGATTCTGCGGACTATGTTGTACTTCACGATTCGCAATGGAGAAATATGTATGGTGAAGTATTTAAACATTTTAAATACAGATATGACTGGAAAGAATGTATACCTAATACTACCGTAGTAAGTAATTTTAAGGATTTATCAAATTTGAATATATGAAAATAATTGGTGGTTTATAAAAGAATCTGTGATAACTTTTTAAAAATATGAGTGTAGTTTTTCCAAGACCAAAAAGATGGAGTACCCATATGCCGATGCTTATAAAATCACTAGAGGTGTCTGTTTTACCTGTTTTAGAATTAGGCTCTGGATTATTTAGTACACCATTTCTACACTGGTATTGCAAAGGAAAAAAAATTAAATTAGTGACCTACGAAAGCGATCCGGAATATTATAAATTTGCTACTGATTTCAGAAGTCGTAGTCACAGTGTCCGTTTTACTAAAGATTGGGAAGACATAGATACGACGACGCATTGGGGAGTTGTTTTAATAGACCAAGGCGGTGTAGAAACAAGAATCAAAAGCGCAACTAAATTGAAAGATACTGCTGACTACATTGTACTTCACGATTCGCAGTACAAAAATATGTATGAAGATGTATTTAAGCATTTTAAATACCGTTATGATTGGAAAGAATGCAGACCTTGGACAACGGTAGTAAGTAATTTTAAGGATTTATCAAAATGGACAAATGAAAATAATTGATTGTTTACAAAAGAACACAAGTAAAACTCTTCCTGTGGAAATTTCAAATGTCGGTAGAGAAAATCTACCCCAATTTTTTAAAGATATGGGGTTTAAAGCTGGTGCAGAAATAGGAGTAGAATTTGGTTATTTTTCGGAATCAATCTGCAAAGCAGGGCTGAAACTTTATGCTGTTGATCCATGGCTTATATACGGAAATTATCGCAGTCACATATTGCAAGAGAAGTATAATCATGTTTATGAAGATGCTAAAAAAAGACTCGCACCTTATGATTGTGAATTGATTCGCAAATTCAGTCTTGATGCCGTAAAAGATTTTGAAGATGAATCACTAGACTTTGTTTATATTGACGGAGCTCATGATTTTAAGAATGTAACAGATGATATTTCTGCATGGTCAAAAAAAGTAAGATACGGAGGCGTTATTTGTGGACATGATTATATTAGAATAGAAAGAGTTCGCGACATAATTCAAGTAAAACAAGCAATTGATGCATATACACTTGCATACAAAATTAATCCTTGGTATGTTTTGGGCAGAAAAGATAAATTAGACGGAGAAATAAGAGATAAACAAAGAAGTTGGATGTGGATAAAGAATTAATCAAACCGCTTTGAAAGTTGAAAAAGCAGAACTATTATGATAGTTTTCAAATAAAACCATATGAAAGATTTATCAATTTTAATTCCAGCTAGAAATAGTATATAATAGTTGCATGTCATTTAAGAAAGGAAATAAACATACCGACGAAACCAAAAATAAGATAAGATTGGCCCATAAAGGCAAGAAGTTTTCTGACGAATGGAGAAAGAATTTGAGTATAGCCCATAGGGGACAAATTTCTTGGAGAAAAGGTAAGAAATTTGTTGATGAAAAAGTATCAAAAGAAAAAAGATTAGCATACATGCGTATTTGGCGAGAGAAAAATCATAACAAAATACTCGAAAATGGCCGTATTTGGCAAGAAAAAAATAGAAAGAAGCTTGCAGCGCAGGCAAGATTAAGGTATCGTAAAAATCCGCAGAAGGAATTAGATCGCATAAGATTTAAAAAATATAACATCACTGGTGATGAATTCAGGACAAGAATCGTAGAACAAAATGAGAAGTGTCCTATTTGCAAGCGAAATATTAAAAAGAATCTTAGTATAGATCATGATCATTTCACAGGCAAAATAAGGGGAATTATTTGCAATGACTGTAATTTAGCAATCGGTAATGCTGAAAATTCTCCAGAAAGATTAAGAGCCATGGCAAATTATTTAGAAAAAATTATATGAGAGAACTCAGTATTTTAATCCCAAGTCGCAATGAAGAATTCCTCAAAAAAACAGTTGAGGATATTCTTTCTAATATAGAAGCAGATACGGAAATAATTGTGGCACTCGATGGATATGAGACAGAGTTGCCGAATGATCCCAGACTTCGTGTAATTTATAATCCAGTAAGCATTGGACAGAGAGCTGGGACAAATCAAGTATGCAAACTTTCAACTGCAAAATATGTGATGAAGTGCGATGCTCACTGCGCTTTTGACAAAGGGTTTGATAGAAAAATGCTGGAAGCTTTTAAGGAAACTGGCGATAATGTAACCATGGTGCCTACTATGCGAAACTTACATGCTTTTGATTGGGTATGTCCCGACGGGCATCGCAGATATCAAAGTCCGAGCGGTCCGTGTAAAGATTGTGGCAAGCCCACAGTTAAAGATGTTGTGTGGATACCTAAAAAAAGGCCGGAAAGCAACTCGTATTGTTTTGATTCAGAACCGCATTTTCAATATTTCAATGAATATACTAAAAGGCCCGGATATGGCGGGGATTTAACGGAGTCAATGTCTATTCAAGGTTCTTGTTTTATGATGACTAGAGAAAAATATTGGGAACTGGATATCTGCGATGAAACCTTTGGTTCCTGGGGTTCGCAGGGAATAGAAGTGGCTTGCAAAACCTGGCTTTCTGGAGGAAGAGTGGTAATTAATCACAGAACTTGGTATGGACATATGTTCAGGACACAGGGAGGGGATTTTAGTTTCCCATATCCAATATCTGGCCATCAGACAAATAACGCCAAAGCAATGAGCAAAAAAATCTGGTTTGATAATCTGTGGCCAAAGCAAACTCGTCCTCTTTCATGGCTTTTGGAAAAATTTTGGCCAGTTCCCGGCTGGACTGATGAAAACTTTGCTAAGATAAAAGCATGGCCATTACCTGACAAAAAAGATGTAAGAAACGAAATTTCCGGTCCAGGAACAACAATTCCGTTGCCACCATCCAAATCCAAACAAGGGCCTGTAAAATCAGTAGAAACTGAACCAGTACGAAGCCAAGAAGAAATAAAAAATCAAACCGCAGGTATTGTCTATTATACGGATAATCGTCTTGATGCAAATATTATGAAAAAATGTCAAGAAAGAATCCAAAAATCTGGACTACCAATCGTCAGCGTGTCATTAAAGCCAATAAAATTCGGAAAAAATATTGTTTTGCCTTTGGAACGAGGATATTTGACTATGTTCAAGCAAATTTTGAAAGGACTGGAAAAACTTGATACCGATGTAGTTTTTTTCTGTGAACATGATGTTTTGTATCACCCATCTCATTTTCAATTTAGGCCTCCAAGAAAAGACGTTTATTATTACAATATGAATAGCTGGATGTTGAGAACAAGCGATGGGCACGCCGTATATTATGATTGCAAAAAACTCCAGGAGCTTTGCGCTGACAGAAAATTTTTGATTGAACATTATAAAAAACGAGTTGCTCTCGTGGAAAAAAACGGTTTTAGTCGTAGAATGGGTTTTGAACCGGGAACTCACAATCGACCTGAACGGGTGGATGACTTCAAAGCTGATGAGTGGCGTTCGGAATTTCCAAATGTTGATATTAAGCACGATAAAAATCTCACTGTGGCAAGATGGAAACAATCGCAGTTTAGAGACCAGAGAAATTGCCGTAATTGGAAAGAAGCGGACGAAATTCCAGGTTGGGGGAAAGGTGCGAGTATACTTTGATTTTTTAGCGTATGTATTGTCATTCCCGCGGAGGCGGGAATCCAGTGTTTGTTAAGAAATTTTTTGGAGGTCTCTCCTCCAAAAATCCTAGATTTCCGTCTTACAAATAGCACATAAAAACCATGACACTACGCTCGCAATAACAAATACAAAATAACGAATACCCCGTTAGCTTTGCTTTGTGTGGTTTATTCAGGGTAGGGGAATATAATGCGCGGTCGTGCATTATATTCCCCCTTTAATTTTTGTGCTATAGTTGCTATTAGATTTGTAATATTACAAATCACGTTTTGCAAGTTACGTTTTACCAATCATGTTAGAAATTGTTTTTGTTTTATTAATCTGTAAAAAATCATGGGCAGACTAGAGATTGAAAATGAAGCTGAAATACGCGCAACAAAAATTCAAAGGGTTGTTTTGCAAACTATTGCAACCGCGGGTATTTTGAGCGTGGCGTTGCTCGCACCGAATGCATTGCAAATGCTAAAGGTTTTTGGTTATAACACAAACAACAAAAAAAATAACGGACGATCCATCAATAATTCCAGAAAAAGGCTTATTCAGAAAGGACTTGTTGAATATTCGGGTAGTGGATTTCTGGTTTTGACTGACCTTGGAAAGAAAGTTTTGAATAAATTTGAGAATAAGAATTTTAAAATCAGTAAGCCGGCAAAATGGGATAATAAGTGGAGGATTTTGATTTTTGATATTAAAGAGAAAAACAGAAGAACCCGAGACAATATCAGAAGAATTTTAGTTTCTATAGGTTTTGTTAGGCTCCAAAATAGCGTTTGGGTTTATCCTTACGATTGTGAGGATCTGGTCAATCTATTGAAAGCTGATTTCAAAATTGGTAGGGAACTTTTATATATCATTGCTGATAAAATAGAAAGAGAGAAGGTCTTGCTGGAACATTTTGAATTAAAATAATCATTTTTTGTGTCATTCTCGCACAGTCGGGAATCTAGGTTGAATTAATTCTGGATTCCTGTATGGGCGGGAATAACAATACCCAGTTTATTTTTTTTGCTTTTTGTAGTGATTTTTATGTAGTTTTATGAATTAATACCGTTGTAATCAGGTATTAATAGGATTAACAGGTATTAATGATGGGGGAATATAATGCGCGGTCGTGAGCTTATATTCCCCAAAATAGTACAATAGCATCCAAAACAATATCTATAATAATACTCAAAAAGCCTTTTAAATCATAGGTATTTCCCGATGCTCTGCACTGAGGTGGTTTATTTAATACTGCAATTAGGTACTAAAAATGGGGGAATATAATGCGCGGTCGTGAGCTTATATTCCCCCTATTGCTCACATTAAACATATAATTAGTTACCATTGGTTATGGGACTCAATCAAAACTAAAATTTCTACCAGAATATAGGTTAGATTTTATATTTTCTGCTTATGCTGAAGAATGGGGGCTTGGGGGCATGATGCAATATTGTATATTTACACAATATTTGTAATATCTACTATTTTCAGAAGATTCAGAATGCAGACTGATATTCAATTATTTATTCATTATCAAAAAAATGGAGGCGACCGAAGGTCGCCTCTATTTTTGAATAAACGAAATAATTTGTACGAATAGAATACAAAAATTTCTTGAAAAAGATCTGGATAATAGAGAAATGGAGGGGAATATAATGCGCGGTCGTGCATTATATTCCCCTTAACATTTTATCCATAATTGACAACCCCAACTGAAAATCAGTATGTTAATAAAATGTTAATAACTTTTGCAATTTTATCTTTGGAAAATGAGAATATTACTATATAATAATCGGAACAAGTATAGAAAAATAAATAAATTTTATTAAGGAAGGAAACCGGAGAATACTATAGGTAAAATCTGTTGATATTTCTATGTTGTTGCCGTAGTCGGAAAAAAGAAACCGATTAATTTTTTAGTTGTAGGCAAAAATACAATTAAGTGTCATTTAATACAAATACAAAAAACAAAAGTAAAAAAGTTACCGGCAAACACTCATTTTGGATATTGATAAAAAAATAACGTGCCTCAATTACCAAATTCACAAAACGAAATAAGGCAGAAGAGAAAATACAACACCAAGGTATACGATGTTGGTAATGGTCAAACTTGTTACCTTGATATTTGGCATACAAATAACTTTACAGGGCAACGCAGAGGTAAAGGTCGTAGATGGGAATTACCATTTTGGGGTAAGTTAAATAATGTATCAAGATAATCAAATGGCTGAACTACTTATTAAAGCAAATGGTCATTGGATGGATAATCTTTCCAAAACAGATATAGATAAAATGACTAAAGATGAAAAGCAGCGATATGAAGCTCGTTCCCAAAAAGGAGATATAATCGTAGTCCGTCCAGATGGGTGGAAGTGGGGTAGGTGTGAATGTTTACCCGATTATTTAGTAGTTAAATTACCCAATGTAAGTTTTGAAGATGCAAGACATTATGAAAATTCAGATATAGAAATAACAAATAAGGGTAATAACAAAATACTTGTAACAAAAAAAGTAAGAAAAAATTATATATCTGCCACAGAGGTAGATAAAAAATCTTTAGAAGTAAAAGACTTTGATAAAATTACTCCTGTTGAATTATCGGCTAGAGAACAGATAAAAACAAAGGTGAAATAATGGCAACAAGACTTTATAAAACAGTAAAACCATCTGGTGGGGATTATACTTCGTTAGAAGCCTGTCTTCATGCTAATGAGCAGAACCTTGTAACTGCCGACAAGTATTTTGATGTGGAAATTGACGGTGATTGGTCTGGTGGGGCAGATACAACTGCTGTAGCTCCGAATATATATACCACCGATGCTACAAGATATATAAATGTATATACAACAGCCGCCGCTAGACATTTAGGCGTGTGGTCTGCTTCTTATTATATACTTGCTCCGACCACAACTCCTTTTAATATAGCAGTTCCATATATGCATTTTACAGGTTTACAGGTATTGGATGGCAATGGACAATACTGTGGTGCTATCCATGTTAATTCAAGTGCTTCACCTACATATATAGATAGTTGTATTATAAAAGCCTCACAATCACTTTCTTATCAATATGGTATTGCTTCAACTTCGACGACTTATGTCTACAATACTATTTTATATGGATTTGCTAATGCTTCTAATAATTCTGGAGTAAGAACTAATAGTTCGACTCTTATTATGTATTGCTACAATGTAACTACTTCTGGCAATACCATTGGTTTCTACGCTGCACAAGCAAATATGATGTTGTGTAAAAATTGTATCGGTTATAATAATACAACTGATTTTTCTGGAACTTTTGCTTCTGCTACTACTAAAACTCTTTCAAAAGATGCAACTGCTCCTGCACTCAATGCTTATTATAGAAATAAAACATTAACTTTTGTTGATGCCGCTAATAAAAACTTCCATTTAGTTTCTACTGATACCGATGCTATAAATATGGGAGAGGATTTAAGTGCTATCTTTACTACCGATATAGATGGAACAACTAGACCTACTGGTGCGTGGACTTGGGATATCGGAGCAGATGAGTATGTATCGGCGGGTTCTACATCTTCATCAATCTCAAGTTCTATTTCATCCTCTCCATCATCTTCAATATCATCAAGCCCAAGTAGTAGTATTTCATCTTCGATTTCATCATCTCCTTCATCTTCGCTAAGTCTTTCAAGTTCGGTCTCTTCATCAGCTAGTAGTTCCGCATCTTCTTCAATTTCTTCATCTCCATCTTCTTCAATTTCTTCATCAGCATCAAGCAGTTTATCTCCTAGCGCATCGCCAAGTCCTCCATGGACCGATAGTTTGACTGAAGTATATGTAGATACCGATAATGGAACAGATGATGCAAATCATGGAGCAAGTTCCGGAAGCGGTGCTTATGCAAGTTTAGCTTATGCGGTTGGACAACAAAGCAGAGATATTACCTCTGTGGGAATTGTTACTTTTCATTGTGCAGGAACTGCGGCGGATACAACAGCAGTTTCTATATCTGGGTGGACTACCGATGCGACGCATTATGTAAAAATAATAGGGGATGCTCATACAGGAGTTTGGGATACAAATCATTACAGATTAGAACAAGCTTATGGTGGAGGAACGGTAATGGCATTAGCTTATGGTGGAATTGATTATTTATATTGCTATAACTTGCAAATGTCAACGGCTGTGTATTGGGGGTATTGTTTAGTTGACTCTACCTATTACGACAATCATTATTTTTATAATTGTATTTTTACTGCAAGCGGGGCAGGTAGGACAGGAGTTCTTGTTAACGAGGGTGGAATGCATTTAATTAATTGTATCTTTTATGATTTTCAATGTTCAGATGCAGTAGGTCGTGGGGTATATCTAGGTTCAAACGACCAATTACATGTCTACAACTGTACTTTCCATAATTGTGAAGTCGGTGCTCTTAGGGAAGCAGGAACATTAACTTTAACTAATTGTATTTTTGATAACTGCGGGACTGATGTTTCCGGAACTATCACTGATACTTATTGTGCAACTACAAACAATAATACCAAAGGCTTATCAAGCGGTGGAACAGGGAATAGATTTAGTCAAACATTTACTTTTGTAAATAGTGACGGAGCTGATTTCCATTTACAAGCAACCGATACAGGAGCATTAAATCTTGGAACTTCTTTATCAGGCACTTTTGACGGAGATATTTCCGGCCTTGCAACTCGCGGAAGAGAGTGGTCAATCGGTGCACATCAGCTCAAGCAAGTGAAGTGGGTTATACCTGCAGGTGGCGGAGATTACGCATCTTTATATGCTTGGGAAGCGGCGGAAAAAAGAAATTTAACGACAGACTATAGTATAGCGGTAGCAAAATGTTCAGGAGCAACTGCGGATACAACAGCGGTAGTAGTAAGTGGATGGACTACTGATGAGACGCATTATATTCAAATTAGTGGAGATAATACCACTGGTAAATGGAATGATAATGCTTACAGGCATATTATAACTAGCACCTATTCTGGAGACAACATAGCTTGTGCTGTACAGTGGATGAAGGTAAATAATTTACAGATAAGTGCTCCGGGAGATCCATATTCTGCACTTGTTTTGGGTGGAAGAACTAGCGGTGATGCTGCACCCGGAGGAAACTATGATTCTACAAGGTTTAAAGCTTGGAATAACGTAATACGGAAATTTGATAGTAATTATGGTAATTGTATTAAGATTACTGGAGCACACGGAGCATATGTGTGGAATAATATTTGTTATGGTTCAGGTCTGGGAGGTTTGCTAGCGGGTAATTATTATGGACCTTCTTACCTCTACAATAATACTTGTATTAATACTGGCTCTGATGCCGGAATAGCTACTTATGGGTATTCTCCTTCCATTACTTTAAAGAATAACTTATGTAATTGTTCTACAAAAGATTATGACCTCACTTCTACTTGGGGTGGTAATCCTACATCAGTAACTTCAAGTAATAATATTTCTAAAGATACCAGTTCCCCAGACAGTGCTTATAGAAGCAAAACTATTACATTTGTAAATGCTGGAGCATATGATTTTCATTTAGCGAGTGGAGATACTGACGCAATAGATGATGGCGTATCTGATCCCGGCTCGGGATTATTTTCTGATGACATAGATGGCGATTCTCGTCCGCAAGGTTCTGCGTGGGATATAGGAGCGGATGAGCGGGTAGCGGTTAGTTCTATCAGTAGTTCTGTTTCTTCTTCCGTTTCTCCATCATCATCTGTTAGTCCATCGTCATCCATTTCTTCCTCTCCATCAAGATCTATTTCATCTTCAGCATCTTCATCAGTCTCAGCTTCAGTCAGCCCCAGCCCTGCTGCTTCAGCAAGACAACGCTATGTAAACACGGCATCAACAGCAGGAGGAGATGGTACAACAAATGCTACTACTGGAGCTAATCGTGCTTATGCAACTTTGAGTGCAGCTATTACAGCTGAAGCAGTTGATGGTAATTTGTATGCTAACAATGTCTACTTGGTAATTGATTGTTGTGGAACAACCGCTGATACTATAGCAGTACACATAGCAGGATTTACCACTGATTCGACCCACTATATTCAAATCAATGGTGATAATACTACGGGCAAATGGAATACAGGTGCGTATAAACTAGAAATAACAAATGCATGGGTTTTAGAGTGCGATGAAGCAAATACTCGTTTTTATAGAATTCAATTTTATGGTTATTCTTCTAATCAGTACGGCACTCGCAGTATGGTTGTATTTGATTCTATTCCATCGGGAGAAACTGCAGATATAAGACTGGATAGTTGTATATTTAAGAAACAGGACGATTACAACAATAATATGCAAGCTCTTTCAAACTGGTGGAGCGCAACAGGAACAATGCATGTAATGAATTGTTTGTTTTATGCTACCGATGGTAAAGCACAAAGCAATGCCATAAGTGCTTTTCGCAATGCCAATATTTATAGCTGTACTATAGTTGGATGGAATACAGCTGTTTATAGAGGGGGAGGAACAGTTATAGTGAAAAACTGTCTCGTTTGGGATTGTGCCGATGATTTCACGGCTATTGGTGGCGGCAGAAATAATCTTTCAAATTATTCTACGACCAATTGGGATAATTGCAGGGCTTTAACATCTGCCGATAGCGGTAACTGTGATGGAATAGGAACGGACACGAATGTTTTGAGAGATAGCGGACAAAATTTTTTAACAACATGTAAGGTTGGTATGAGAGTCGGTAATACAACTGACGGCACATATTCTTATGTAACATCTGTTGATAGCGATACGCAATTAACTCTCAATAACGACATCATGGATGATGGTGAGAACTTCGTAATCTCTACTGGATTTTATAGAACCAATGTTTTATTTGCTGATGAAGTAACATATGATTACCACTTGCAATCATCTGATACAGATGCAATAGGAATTGGTTATGATACATCTGGCGAATCTGTCCCATTAAACTTTACTACCGACATTGACGGACAAACTCGTACAGGAACTTGGGATGTTGGTGCGGATGAATATGTGGCGGCGGGTTCAACGAGTAGTTCAGTCAGCTCATCAGTTTCTAGTTCACCATCCAGCTCTGTCTCGCCATCGTCAAGTATATCAAGCTCTACTTCTAGTTCTACAAGCAGTTCACCATCTCCATCAAGCTCAATTGAAACTTTTCAAGAAGGAGCGAATGGATATACAGGATGTTTAGATAATGAGATATGGTCTAATGGTGCCAATACGAATTATTGTGGATATGCAGCATTTGAAGTAACCCATTACGGTTCAGGAGATCAAAGAAACACTTTAATAAAATGGGATTTATCATCTATCCCCTCCAATGTAACAATAACTGGAGTTACCATAACTCTTAATTGTTCTACTGCTAGCGGAACTGATAATATAATTTGCCATAGATTATTGCGTGATTGGAACATCTCCCAGTCTACTTGGAACTCTTATTCAACAGGTAATAGTTGGGGTACTGCCGGAGCTTTTAATGATACGGATAGAAGTTCTACCCAATCTGCAGCTTTGTCTGTAAGCAGTACCGGAGATAAATCTTGGACAGATGCACAATTAGTGACAGATGTACAAAATTTTGTAAATGGTACATGGTCAAACTATGGCTGGTGGTTTTCCGCAGCTAGCGGAGCAAATAGCACTTATCATGTTTTTGCTTCATCTGATAATGCTACTTTGGCTGATAGGCCAGAAATTACTATAAATTATACTCTTAGCGCAAGCTCTGCAAGTTCCTCAGTATCTTCATCTTTCTCGTCATCAGTAAGTCCTTCTTCTTCAATTTCTTCATCAGCATCAAGTAGTTTATCTCCAAGTGCATCGCCAAGTCCTCCATGGACCGATAGTTTGACTGAAGTATATGTAGATACCGATAATGGAACAGATGATGCAAATCATGGAGCAAGTTCCGGAAGCGGTGCTTATGCAAGTTTAGCTTATGCGGTTGGACAACAAAGCAGAGATATTACTGCTGCTGGAACGAATGGCAGTGTAACTTTCTATTGTGTAGGTACGACTGCAGATACTGCGGCAGTAACGATAAGTGGATGGACTACCGATGCGACGCACACTATTTTAATACAAGGTGATAATACTACTGGGAAATGGGATACCTCTAAATACAGAATGGCTCTTAACTACGCTAATGGTATACACATAGCTAATGGTATCTCACATATCACCATAAAGAATCTACAGATAAGCATATCCGGTTCTAATCCTTGTTATTGTATAGACCATAATTATGAATCAGGTTCAGTTATATACATCATAGGGAACATATTAAAATGTTTGAACTCTGATGGGGGCTATACAGGGTTAAGCTTTGGTAATGGAAATAGTTATTCTTCTAATATTTATATTTATAACAATGTTGTTTATAATTTTAAGGGAGCAAATAGTGTTGGTATAAATCTTTTTCAAGGTTCTTGGGGTACTGATAATGTATATGCTTACAATAATACAGTTTATGGTTGTACTACGGGTATATCGGCTCCTGCTGATTATGGATATATTTATGCGAAAAATAATATTTCGTACAACAATACGACAGATTATGCGGGGGTGAGATTTCATTCTACCTCTACCAATAATCTTGCAAAAGATACGACTACTCCTGAATATAACACTTATTATGATAGTAAAACTCTAACTTTCACTAATGTTGGTGCAGGCACAGAAGATTTCCATTTGATAGAAGCAGATACTGATGCAATAGGTATGGGGGCAGATTTATCCGCTACTTTTGATGGTGATATAGGAACTCTTGTTACTCGCGGTCGCGAATGGTCCATCGGTGCACATCAGCTCAAGCAAGTGAAGTGGGTTATACCTGCAGGTGGCGGAGATTACGCATCTTTATATGCTTGGGAAGCGGCGGAAAAAAGAAATTTAACGACAGACTATAGTATAGCGGTAGCAAAATGTTCAGGAGCTACTGCCGATACAACAGCGGTGGTAATAAGTGGATGGACAACTGATGAGACGCATTATATTCAAATTAGTGGAGATAACACGACTGGAAAATGGAATACTGGTGCGTACAGAATTGCAACCACAGATTGGGGTGGAACTTGTATTAATATAAACACCCAGTATGTATACATAACACACATACAAAGTGATAGGTCGGGTGGTGGTGGTAGTGGAGCCGGATGTTTCACTATAGGCAATAGTGGTAGTAATACAACAATAAAGTCGTGTATAGCAAAAGGAGTATCCAATGCATACGGGTTTACAAAATGGGATAACGCCACGGTAGCGACATTTATAAATTGTATTGCTTATAATTTTGAAAGAGGATTTTATAGTAAATATCAAAATGGGAATAGCAAGTTTTATAATTGTACTGCTGTTGATAATACAACTGGTTTTATTACAGACGGGTACGGGACAATTACTCTAAAAAACTGCCTCGCAACAAATAATACAACCGATTTCAGCATAGGCGGAGAGTCAATCACCCAAACATATTGTGCTTCTGCTGACGCTACTGCTGACGATAAGGGCGGTGCAGGAAATATTACTGGTGTTGCCACAGGGACAAATCAATATTTTGATTATACTAATGACGATTTTCATCTAAAAGCAACGTCCGATGTTTTAAATGATGGTATAGATTTATCCTCTACATTTACCACCGACATCGATGGACAAACTCGTCCAACAGGCGCAGGCACTTGGGACATCGGAGCAGATGAGTGGGTAGAACAGAGTTCTATAAGTAGTTCGGTTTCAAGTTCTGCGAGTTCTTCACCTTCAAGTTCCGTTTCTCCATCAAGCTCAATCAGTTCATCTATTTCTGCATCACCATCTTCATCCGTGTCTGCATCTCCTAGTTCATC
>CAZLRP010000009.1:0-28387 GCA_964562105.1 uncultured Candidatus Saccharibacteria bacterium | reverse complement strand
TATATAATTCTTGAGCTATAAACCCAGTACTTACATTCTTTGATGAATCGTTTTTCCATGTGAAATCTCGTACTTTTATATTTAATAAATCATTAAGCCCATATTTTGTATTTACAATGTTATCCTTTAATCGTCCGTCTGAAGATGTATTATACCTGACGCTGGTACCAAGATATTTAGTTATTGTTCCAATCTCTGTACCATCAGGCCTCTGAAACGCAATAAGTTTTGCTCCCGATGCAGTTCCACTATCTCCTGCGCTAACCAATATGCCGGGAGAACTATTTCCTCCAGATGTATTTACAAATTTGGCTAGATAGGAAGTACTCCCTCCTTCAACATGCAATTTCGCTGTTGGTACCAGAGGTATTAATGCTCCAATACCTAAGTTGCCATCAAAATCAAGAACCATTCGTGGATATATAAGTGCACTAGTGCTGGATATCTGCCCAGTATAAAAAACGAGTTGTCCCTTCAAAGCAGTGTCACTTCCTCCTTGAGCCTCGATTCTCGCTGCAATAGAATTCTCATCATTAATACTCCAAAAGTTATTAGCATTAAAATCCAAAGAAACAATAGGATTACCTTTTCCAACGGCAAGATTAGTTTTGTCTTTTAGACGTAGCGCTGAATCGTGCAGTGTATTTTGAATAGTGAGACCTGAGCCTTGTGGGTTTGTTGTTCCAATTCCCACGATAGGATAAGAAGAGGCAGTATAGATAGTATTGCTATTTTGAACCCAATAATTAGTACTAGTTCCTCCTACTTGTGACCAGTCAGTTTTACAAACACCTGCAATACAAAGACCGGTAGCAGAATTAATTTTTCCATTAACATTGAGTTTGAGATCAGAGGAGGTTGATGTTCCAATACCCACATTACCATTTTCGATAATCAATCCATTTGTATAAGCAGTGCCAGAAGCATTTAAGCCGGATATCCAAAGATTGCCTTGTTTAATTTGAGACGATGGACCTTCATTTAATGGAGCGCGTACATTATTGCCTGTGGGAGGAACTTCTGGATCAGTCCACGCATAGACCATACTTATACCAAGCGAGAGTATTATGCCTACCAACACTATTTTTACATTTTCCAAAATCATCTTTTTCATAAAAAATAATAATTAAACTAATAAATAATTAATTTGTTTGATTTAAAATCTGCAATTTTTCCTCATTGGAAAAATTAGTTATCGGTTTTTGTATTGTTGCGTCTAGATTGTTTAAAATTTTCTGTTTTTCATCATAGGATATGACTTCAACTGGCTCGCTTGAGGTCTCGGAAAGTATCGCCATCTTTTGTTGATCCGTAAGCTGTACTAAAGATGTTTTTGTATTTCTTAACGAAAAATACCAGTACAAGAAACCAAGAGCCAAAATCAGTACAAAAACTGTTATTACAATAGACTTTTTTTTATCATTCATATAATTTGATGTTAAAAAATTTACGATTTAAACTCTGCACATTATATCATGGTACAAAATTAAAACACAAGATTGGATGTGTTAATAATAATATCAGAAGATAGAAAATAGAATGAAGAAGACAGAAAATACAAATACAGAAAGGGTTTTTGGCTTTGCCAAAAACCCTTTCTGTATTTTCTATATCCCGCATTCTGTCTTCTATTTTCTGTTTATTTTTTCACTTTACTATATAATCAGCATATGATAATATGCAGTAGTAGAAGTTCGCCGGTGGCGAACTCATTTTTTTAACAAAATACGAATATCGTGCGAATTATACGAATCGATTACGAATGAATTTAATTATTCGTATCCATTCGTTTCATTCGTCTATTCGTTAATTCGTATATAAATTATGATAGACCTAAAAGTAATAAACTCTGTTATAGAACAGATGGAACAAGAAAGAGGAATTCCAAAAGCAAAAATGCTTGAAGCTATTGAAATGGCTCTGGCTACCGCCTACAAAAAAGAATACGGCAAAAGAGGACAAATAATCAAAGCAAAAGTTGATCTAGCTTCCGGGAAAATGGAATTCATACAAATTAAAACAGTTGTTGATAAAGACAGCGTTGTTATCCGCGAAGAAAAAGAAGATTCCGAAGCAGAAGCAAGGTTTAAAAGATCACGAAAAATAGATGAGGAAAAAGTAGAAATCAATGAAAATGGAGAAAAAATAGTCTACTATAACCCAGAACATCATATTTTTATTGAGGATGCAAAAAGGATTAAAAAGGACACAAAAGTTGGAGATGAATTGGTCTTCCCTCTTGAAGAAAAAAGTGATTATGGAAGAATTGCGGCTCAAACAGCCAAACAAGTTATCGTACAAAAAATTAGAGAGGCTGAAAAAGTTTCTGTTTTCAATGAATATGGGGAAAAAGAAGGAACAATAGTTACTGGTATTGTGCAAAGACTTGAAAGAGGAAATCTTTTTGTGGATATGGGAAGAGCGACAGCCATATTGCCTTTTGAAGAACAAATCCCGGGCGAAAAATACAAACCAGGAGAAAGAATCAGAGGATATCTTTATAGAGTAGAAGAAACTCCAAAAGGCATTTTCTTGAGACTTTCAAGATCTCATCCAAAATTCTTGGAAGAATTATTCAGAACCGAATCTCCAGAACTCGGAACCGGAATAATTGAAATAAAATCAGTCGCAAGAGAGGCTGGCTCAAGATCAAAAATCGCAGTTGCTTCAAAAGACGAGCATATAGATCCTGTGGGATCACTTGTTGGCCAAAGAGGGGTAAGAGTGTCCACGGTAATGTCTGAACTCGGAGGAGAAAAAATAGATATTATAGAGTGGTCACCTGATCCAAAAAAATTCATAGAAGAAGCTCTTTCTCCAGCCAGAATTCTTTCCGTAGCAATAGATGAAACAGAGAAAAAAGCCCAGGTGGAAGTTGCATCGGATCAACAATCACTGGCTATAGGAAAAGGCGGACAAAATGTAAGACTCGCAGCAAAACTTACCGGATGGAAAATAGACATTATTTCTGTGGAAGGAGAATATGTTGAAGCCGAAGAAGCGGAAGAGATAAAATAAAATCTTTAAATAAAAAGACGGGTTCCCGCTTTGCGGAAACCCGTCTTTTTATTTGCAAAATTGATAATAAATTATATAATACAGGTGTTATCGATCAATTTTAAAAAAACAAATGAAGAAAAAAATTTATCTATTATCATTTATATCCGCCTTAACAATACTTCTGTCCGGTGTTGTTTTTGCAAGTGTTCCCCCAACCAATAATGCTGGTAAAATTAGTGATCTTAAACAAAAAATAACAGACGTAAAGCAACAATCTGCGGAAGAAAAAGCCAGAATAAAAGAAAATATAGCCTCAACTACGGCAAATATAAAAAATGTGAGGCAAGAATTGAAAAATGCGATAGAAATTAAAATCGGCAAAAAATTGGATGAGAAAAAAATAAAAATTGCCGATGGGTTTGAAAAAGTCATACAAAATTTAAAAGATTTAATTGCAAGGATTGAATCGCGCATATCTAAAATGGAATTATCCGGTACAAACGTATCTTCTTCAAAAACTTTACTGGCAACAGCCAAAACAAAAATCATACTTGCAGAAACAGAGCTTACAAATTTGGAAAATTTTTTAGCTGAAGACATACCACCAGTTTCAACAAGCACAAATAAAAACACCCAAAGAAAAACAGTTCTTCAACAGATAAAAACACAAAGTGAAAAAACCAAATCAGCAATAAAAGTAGCGCAAAAATCAATAATTGATGTTATCGTTTCCCTAAAACCGGGTTTAATGAAGAAAAACAATTCCACCTCTACATCAGAAATAAATTAAAATAAATTATAATATTAAAATATACAAATGTAATGGAAAACGATAATAAAAAAACAGATTTTGGACCAATGGCAGGTATAATAATAGTATTGGCAGTGCTCATTATCGGAGCTTTTTATTTTGCAGAACAAAGAATAAAAAAACAAAAAGAATTTCAAGACGCGATAAATCAAGCGCAAATCGCTACGACAACGGCAACTTCTTCTGATGAAATTTCCGATATAGAAAACGACATCAATTTATTGAATATAGATTCACTCGGAGCTGAAATAGATAATTTATAAAACAAAAAGCAAAATGTGCGGCGACCTTCGGTCGCCGCACATTTTGCTTTTTCTCCTGTTTTCAGATAAACTGCAAATCACTTATTTAATCATCCCTTGGAGGTTGGACCTCCAAGTTAATAATAAAAAATTATGATAAAAATATACGAAATAAAAGAAACAAAAAAACTTCCTGATTGTGAGGTGGAGATAACAGCGGAAATAACGACAGAATCATTAGAAGGCTATAAAATTAAAGCTTTAAATAAAATCAAAGAAGTCGCGGAACTTCCAGGTTTTAGAAAAGGACATGTTCCGGAAGCAAAATTGAAAGAAAAATTTGGAGAAATGGGAATTCTTGAAGACGCCGGAGAAATGGCGATTAACGATTGCGCTGCGGAAATATTGATTGAATCAAAAATAAATTTTCTTGGAAGACCGAATATTGCCATAAGCAAAATCGCAATCGGCTCCCCTATTGAATTCAAGATAAAAGTTACTGTTATGCCTGAAGTAAAACTTCCAGATTATAAAAAAATTGCAAAAAAGGAAAATGCAATTGAGGAAAAAGTTGAAGAAGTTACAGACAAACAAGTAGAAGAAACGATTGAGCAAATCAGAAAAATGTACCACAGTCAGACAAAAAGCCAGTCTGACGTGGCAGGTGCGCATGTTCATAGTGCTGATTGCAAACATGATGTAGAGGAACTTCCCTTGCCTGAAGTCAATGATGAATTTATTAAAAAGCTCGGTGATTTTAAAGACGTTACAGGTTTTAAGGCTCAATTAAAAATAAATATTGCAAAAGAAAAAGAAGTCCACGCCAAGGATAAGAAAAGAGGAAAAATGTTAGACAAACTTGTCGATGAAACAAAAATAGAAATGCCCAAAGTTATTATTGAAAGCGAACTGGACAAAATGGAAGGACAATTTAAAGATGATATTTCAAAAATGGGACTTCAACCAGAAGAATATTTGAAACATATCAAAAAAACTTGGGAAGAATTGAGAAAAGAATGGCACCCCGATGCAGAAAAAAGAGCAAAAACCCAACTGATACTCCAAAAAATATCTTTGGAAGAAAAAATTGAGCCAAAAAAAGAAGATGTAGAAAAAGAAATAAAAAAGCTTCTCGAACTATATAAAACTGCCGACCCGGAGAGAGTTAAGGCGTACGTAGAAATGATTTTAGTAAACGAAGCGGTTATCAAATTCCTTGAAGAACTCAAGTAGCTTATGCCTGCCCCGTACCAAATAGCGAGGGCTCGCAGCGTTAAGTTTGGTGCGGGGTGGAAATGGTTCTTGTGAATGATGCGGTAATTAAATTTTTAGAAAACCAAAAATAAAAAGGTTTGTAGATTTTTAGAAAATACCGAGGGTAAACCTCGGTATTTTTGAATTAAAAAACCCTTAAAATACTATCGAGCGCAACGCACAAGCAGATATGGATTTGTTTTAGTATTATAAAGATTATTTCCTGTAAAGGCAACGCCGCTGTCCATACCGACAACATAAGCATAATTAATATTGTCTGGGTCAGTAGTCCCCGACCAATAACCATCAGATTGAAAACTAGAAGCGGGATTAGTCTGAGTTTCGTTCCATTTTGCAACTAACTCATCTTTTGATGGGAGTCTCCAAGCCTCTCCTGATTTTAAACCGCCTGCAGTGGAAAGACTAGCACAATATGCACCTCCGTCAAACCAATTAACATAACCGGCAGGATCATCAATCGCATACCACTCCATTGCCTGCTGACATGAAGACGTTATCCATGTACTTGGAATAGAAGATATTGCTCTAGGTGTGCCTTTATTATCTGCGCACCAATAGCTTCCACTTGTTTCAGGTACTTTTAATTGAGCATAGGATGACCATGAATCCTGATCGTCTGCACAGTCACTCGTACCTCCTCCTGTAGAAGTAGCATTGGCAAATATAGAATAAAATTTAGGATCAGTACAAATTCCAGCATAAGATTGGTGATCATCATAATACAACGCCGCTTGAGACACCATGTTTGTCATGTCAGACTTTATTACAGCATTTGCCCCTTTTCCTCTCGCTGAATTCAAAGACGCTAAAACCACTGATGAAAGTATGCCAATGACGGCAATAACTACTAGAAGTTCAATCAGTGTAAATCCAGAAACGGCTTCCCTTCTCATTCTTCTAAAGAATTTATTATATTTTTTTATAAATAATGTCGTTTTAATAATCATTGGATATAAGTTTTTTAAATATTAAAAGCAAAATTATTATACGTTTATACAAACTAAAATGCAAAAATGAATCCCTAAACTTAATTTTCAAAAAAAATACTTGTTAAATTAAGTCTGTTTTTATATTGGATTTTTTCGCGTTAAGTACGCGTAACAAAAGAAATCATATCTTTCCAATCTTCCCCCACCGAAATATCCGCTTTCATTATTATTCCTTTCGTTTTTTCAGGTCTTACTAAAGTTTCCATAATATTTCTAATTTTTGGAGCGATTTTTTCTATAACATTTTCTTCAACTTCATAAACAAGTTCGTCGTGAACTTGGAGAATAAGTTTCACTTTTTCGCTCAGCTTTTCTTTTTCCAAAAATTCATCTATTTTTACCATTGCTAGTTTTACAAGGTCGGCTTCCGTTCCTTGTATCGGAGCATTTATCGCCATTCTCTCGGCCATTGCCCGTATGAAAGGAATCTTGCTTCGCATTCCTTCAAAATATCTTCTCCTGCCAAAAAAAGTTTCTGTGTATCCCCTGCCCCCTGTTTCAATTTTTACATTTTCTAAATATCGCGCAAGACCGCTGAATTTATTGAAATATTCATCCAAATATTTCTGCGCTTCCTCACGTGTTGAGCCAAGCTGAACTTTCAAAGAATTAACGCCCATTCCGTACATTATTCCGAAATTAATCACTTTTGCTTTTCTTCTCATTTCCTTATCGACTTTTTCAACCGAAACACCAAAAACTTCAGAAGCAACGGCAGTATGTACATCTTCTCCTTTTTTGAAAATTTCAATAAGTTTTTTATCATCCGACAAAAAAGCAGCGATGCGAAGCTCGGCTTGAGAATAATCAAAAGCCAGAAGCTTGCAGTTTTTTTCTGTTACAAAAGCCTTTCTGATATTCCTGCCTAAATCGCTTGAGTTCGGAATATTTTGCAAGTTTGGATCAGAAGAAGCTAAACGCCCTGTGGTAGTACCTGCCTGCAGAAATTTTGCATGAAGTCTATTGTTATTATCAAGCAAATCGGGAATGACATCAATGTAAGTGGAGAGAAGTTTTTGCAATTCTCTGTATTCAAATATGAAAGGAATTATCGGATGCATCTCTCGCATTTTTTCCAGCTCCGATTCTTTTGTGGAAAGCGCACCTCCGCCAGTTTTTTTCTGATTTTTCGGTTTCAAACCAAGCTTCACAAAAAGTATTTCACCAAGTTGCTTTGGAGAATTTATATTAAATTCCCCGCCGGCCAAATCCCAAATTTTCTTTTCCAAAATAGAAAGTTTTTCATGATAGGTTTTTGATAAAATCTCAAGTTCTTTTTTATCAATTTTTACCCCAACTTTTTCCATTTTTTCAATTATCGGAATAAGCGGTTTTTCAATCGTTTGCCAAACTTTCACAAGTTCCCTCTTTTTCAATTCATCCATCAAAATTTCTTCCGCCTTCGCTAAATCTTTTTCCTTTGTGAAGTTATAAATATCTTCCAAAGTCGGGGTCGTGATATTGGAATTAATAAGCCAGAGAATTACAGAAAGTTCTTTTATTTTTCCTGCCCCGTCAAATTGGCTTTTTATTTGACTGGGGTCATTGTCTTCTGTATTTGCAAATAATCCAGTATTAATACTTTCATTTTTTAATTCTGTATTTTTTGCATCTACTTGATAACTTTCGACTTTCAATTTTGGACTCATTACATCTTTCAACCTCGCTCCAAGAGTTCTAAATTCTAAATCGCTCCAAACAGAAATAACTTTCTCTGCATCAAGATTTTCTTTCCAAGTTTTTTCCGGAATTTTAAAATCTATCGGCGCATCGCGTCTGATTGTCCCGAGCATTTTTGAAAATTTCGCTTCTTCTTCGCCTTCTTTCAAAAGTCCGATGATCCTTTCTTTTATCCCAGCTTTTTCAAATTGCTCCTCGTCTTTTTTTAGTTTTTTATATATATCTTCAATAGAACCAAATTTTTGTATAAGCTCGCTTCCTGTTTTTTCCCCAATTCCTTTTATCCCGGGGATATTGTCAGATGGATCTCCGCGAAGTCCTTTGTAATCCGGTAAAAGTTTTGGACCAAAACCATATCTTTCTATGACAGCTTTTTCATTATAAATAATCGTGTCTTTGATTCCTTTTTTCAATGTGTAAACCCTCACTTTGTCGTCATCCACAAGTTGAAGCGTGTCCATATCTCCTGAAGCAATTACAATATCCAAATCTTTTTCCCCGCCCTGAGTATGTCGAAGGGTTTTTGTTTTTTCTACTATCGTTCCAATCATATCATCGGCTTCAAAACCTTCTTTAGAATAAATAGGAATATTAAATGCTTTAAAAATATCGTAGGATTTTTTCAATTGAGAAATCAATTCATCATCTGCTTTTGCTCTGCCAGCCTTGTAATCTTTATATGCTTCATGGCGATATGTTGGTTTCGGTAAATCATAACAAGCGGCAATATAATCCGGCTTCAAATCAGAAATGATTTTCAGAAGCATTGTGGAAAGCCCATATAGCGCGCCAGTCGGCTCACCTTTGCTTGTCGCGAATTCTGGCAGAGCATGATACGCGCGATGAATAATCGCATGAACATCAAGCAATACAAGTGTCTTCGATTGATTTTTGTTTTTTGTTGTCATTTTTATATTTCAATTTCTCTCTCATTTTCGCTTAAAAATTTAAAAAATATTTTTGCGTGATTTTCCGGCAATATTTCTATAACTCTTTCCGGCCATTCTATAAAAATAATGTTTTTCTGGTCAGACAAAGTTCTTTCCCAGTCAAGATTTAAAAGTTCTTTTGCGGAATCCAAGCGATATGCATCTATATGAATAAGTTTTCTAAAATCCTTGTGTTCAATATCGTATATTTTTTCTATGACAAAAGTCGGACTTGTTACAACTTCTGTTATTCCAAAAATTTTTGCGATTGATTGTGTAAAAGTTGTTTTTCCAGAACCAAGATCACCATAAAGACCGACAACCAAAGCAGTCTCATAAACACCCAAAGATATTTTTTCTATGAAGTCCCGAGCTATTTTTTCTGTGTCCGACAGGCTCTTGCTTATAATTTTCATATTTCAATTTTAACACAAAATAAACAAAAATAACCCGACTTTTTCTGAAAGTTTTCAGGAAAAGTCGGGTTATCACAATAAAAAAACGGGGTTTTATGTTAGTCAGTTGACTTACACAAAACCCCGCCATAGCTTATTCTTCTATAATTGAAGAAAATCTCTTTCTCTTGTTTCTCTGCATTTCTCCATCTTTATAGATAGAAGACCTACATTCCCTGTCCGCAATTATCCAGAAATATTTCTCTTTTCTGCTCTGACCATCAATACTTGCGTCAAAGCGAAAATGAGTGACTCTGGTTTCATACTTCACACGACCTCTTTTATTGATAACCTTTACTTGCAAAGTAAGTTCGCGCGAGCCCGGATAAACACCGATACCATGTTCACCGCCAGGAGTCACATTCCTGTAAGTACCATCGCTGTTTTTCATCAACTGATACCTTTTGAACCCGCCATCAGGATATGTTTCCATAATGACGACTTCGCAATCATCGGTATCATTTCTGACAATAACGAGTTTCGTAGGCTCCTTGTTAACGACGGCCTTAGGCTGTTCTTTAGGAGGAGTCTGCACAATGACCGGTGTCACCACAGGACAAACCTTTTTCTCTTTTTTCGCTTCCACCACAGGTTTGCGACATGGTTTCTTTTCTTTCTGAGGTTGGTTTGCCTCAAAATTGAAACATGCGCTGGCTTTCATCGGTGATTTCGTATCCGCAATTTCTACTGTACCCTTGTACCCCGACCCTGTTTTTTCGATTTTCATTGGTAAGCATTCCTTTGTCTCCAACTCCGCACTCTTAATTGTCAATGAGGAATCGGGAACCTGTTTCTCTTGTACCAATTTCGAAGAAACAGAACTGGTAACTTTTACCGTAGAATGGTTCTTATAAAACCACCCTACAAATATTAACAACCCAATACCCACAGCTAACCAAAAATACTTCATGATCTACCTCCTTTTTTTACGCTATATTCATAGCGTTATAATCTACTTATAGTATATACTAATAGCAGTATTTTGTCAATGTGCAACAAGACTTACTTAATTTGCTCCTCTCCTACTGCCACCCACTCACTCGTGGCAATCTTTTTAATAAAACCGGAAACATTTATCTGTCCGAGTCTTGAAAGCTTGATGAGCTTCAGCACTGCATCCGAAGAAAGCAATACTTTATTCATTCTCGCATATTCTTCTACTTTGCTTATATCTGAATTATCAGAAGCGATTTGATTTGCAAGATTTGAAGTTACAGAATCATTTGTGTCACTTGCTTCAATAATTGTATTCGTACTTGCAAGTACATTCGCAAAGGGCATTTGAGCTTCAATTTTTTTCTTCAAAAACACATAAGCTAATATGGCGCTCCAGGATAAAAGTAGAGAGATAAATATTATTGTTCCAGAATAATCCGAAAAACCTGTATTAGGAACTTCACTCAAATAAACCGAGCTCAAACCTGGGTTTGTCATTGTATAAGACAAAATTTGATTTGGAATTGTTGTTGATTGAGGATAATAATATGACGAATTTCCACCAGAAAAACCACCGGAAGAAACTACTGATGGAGGTTGGTTGTAATATGTTGTAGGTGTGACATAAGTAGTTCCACCTGAGAAACCACCTGAAGTAACAACTGATGGCGATTGTACATAAACTGCCGGAGGATTTATATAAGTTGTTCCCCCAGAAAAACTACCAGACGTTACATATGAAGTTGGTTGTGTATAAACTGCCGGAGGATTTATATAAGTTGTTCCTCCATAAAAACCGCCGGAAGAAACGACCGATGTTGGATAATCATAGTAGGTTGTAGGAGTATAGGTATAACCACCACCATAATAATCTCCTGAGGAAACAGTAGTATAAGTATCATAATCTCCTCCATAGGTATACACATCATCACTTCCACCATAAGTGTAAGTATCATAATCTCCACCGTAGGTATATACATCGTCGCTTCCACCGTAGGTATAAGTATCTCCATCGCCTCCGTAAGTATAGATATCATCGTTACCGCCATATGTGTAAGTGTCATAGTCTCCACCATAAGTATAAGTGTCATAATCTCCACCGTAGGTATAAGTATCGTAATCCCCGCCATAGGTATACACATCATCACTTCCACCATAAGTGTAAGTATCATAATCTCCACCGTAGGTATAATCATCCGCTAATACGGCTAAAGGTGAAGCCACGACAAAGAATATCGAAATTAAAACGATTTTTATAACTTGGATGTATTGATTTGTATTTTTTATATTTTTCATTCTATTGTTTATTATCAAAAAAAACGTGCCTACTCATATGATCATGAGCAACAAAAGTTCTTTATATTTCTTATATATATTCTATCTTAAAGAACATAATAAGTCAAGTGTCTCTAACCTATAACGTCAAACCTTCCATTTACTGACCTGATAGAGTACCAACTGAAGTTAAATTTGAAGTTAAAGACTCGTTCGGATTTGCCTTTTAAAAAGCACATAAGATGTTTGAATATCTTTTCGCTCTCCTCGGCTCTAAAATGAGAAAGTATCCTTTCTCATTTTACTCTCCTTACAGGAGCTGTACACCTTTCGCATTTTGATTACAAAACATTCAAGGTCTTGCGGAAGCAAATACTTTTGCTTCCTCACCCTACGTCGGCGATAAAAATCAGCCGATTTTTTGTTATGCTCAGCTCAGTAGCCTCCACAATATTTTTAAAATGCAAACCTTCGCTCATTTGTGAAAATGCTGGGGTTCATTTATAGAAATTAAAATGTTATTATATTTACATATGGTGGACTTTGATGAATCAAAACAAAATAAGCGTCTTGAGGAAATGCGTAAGAATGAGGAAGAAGACGTTTCTAAAATTTTAGCGGGAAGATATGGATATAATTATTTGGATCTAAGCGTTATCCCAATAAATAGCGATGCGCTTCGCATACTAAATGAAGAAGAAGCTCGCGCATCTAATGTGGCCATATTCAATATGGTAGATAAAAAAATACAGGTTGCTATCATTTCTCCCAATGATGAAAAAACTACGGCTGTAATAAACAGACTGTCTAATGACGGCTATTTCCCTGTTGTGTATATGGTATCAAAAAAGAGCTTAGAAAAGGCTTGGAGCAGATACAAAGACTTATCATATTCTTCGGAAAGTACGGCAGGAACTTTTGACATCGCAGGCGATCAGGTTGTCACTATGATGGAAAAAGTCAAACACATTGATGATATAAAAAAACTAACCAATGATCTTCTCGGAGTAAAACAAACTTATAGAATATCAAAAATTATGGAAATAATGCTAGCTGGAGCTTTGGCACTTGGAGCGTCTGACGTGCACCTCGAGCCGGAAGAAGTGGAAGTTAGAATGAGATTTAGAATTGACGGCGTGCTTCTTGATACATTTCAATTTGATAAAAATACTTACGCACTGATTCTTTCTAGAATTAAACTCTTGTCTGGCTTAAAATTGAATGTGAAAGACGAAGCTCAAGACGGACGTTTTAGTATTAAGATTAAAGATAATAATATAGAAATCAGAACCTCTATTCTTCCCGGAGCATACAATGAATCTATTGTTATGAGACTTTTAAATCCGAAATCAATCGCTGTTTCGCTTGAACAACTAGGTATAGAAAAAAGAACTTTGGATATTCTTGTGGAACAAATAAATAGACCAAACGGAATGCTTCTTATAACAGGGCCAACAGGGAGCGGAAAAACTACCACTCTTTATGCATTTATGAAAAAGATTTATTCCCCCGACATAAAAATTCTCACAATTGAAGATCCGATTGAGTATCATTTAGACGGTGTGGTTCAAACGCAAGTTGAAGAAGAAAAAGGTTATACTTTTCTTGCCGGCCTTCGAGCCGCGATGAGACAAGATCCTGATGTAATAATGGTGGGAGAAATTCGAGATGCAGAAACTGCCGGCACCGCAATTCAAGCGGCACTTACCGGACACTTGGTCTTCTCTACTCTTCACACAAATTCCGCAGCCGGCGCATTTCCAAGACTTACAGATTTGAAAGTAAATCCAAAAACAATTCCTTCAGCTTTAAATGTCGCAATGGCACAAAGACTTTTAAGAAAACTTTGTGTTTATTGCAAACAAGAAAGAGACCCCGATGAAAGAGAAAGAAAAATAATTGATGAAACTTTGACAAGTATTCATGACAAAACGTATTTGGAGGGAATACAAACAACAAAGATATTCGGTAGTAAAGGCTGTGATAAATGCAACGGCACCGGATACAAAGGAAGAATCGCTATAGTTGAAGCAATACTTTCAACAAAAGAAATGGAAAAAGTTATTGAAAATAATTCAAGTGACAGAGAAATTAAATCTGCCGCAGAATCACAAAATATTCTTAACATGAAACAAGATGGCATACTCAAGGTATTGAAAGGCATAAGCTCTATAGATGAGCTAGGAAGAGTTATTGATTTGGAAACTGAATCATAATTTAGTTAAATATGACCAGTAGTAAATTTTGACATCGTTTTTCGCTAGTACAATTCATCCGCACACCAAGTCTATCATTGTGTTTCAGTTACCAAGAGAGATTTGAAAGATAAAAACAATCTTCTTAATAAATGAGAGCCAGTGTTATACTGTGTTAAGAACACAGTGCAACGATGATAGATTTGGTGTGCGGATAAAAAATAATGTTATTTGTTTCATTTCAGTCCAGTTTAATAAAATTTGCGACCGTATAAACAAAAACAATTTCAATGTCAAAATCCACTACTGGTCTTGAACAACAAGCTTAATTGTGTCTTAAAAAGATTAACACTTGCAAAAGTTCGAAACAATAATAAGATAAAAATAAGAGATTATCTGAAAAAAATTCAGATAAAGTGTTCAAAACATAAATCTCTAAACAATACTTTAAACCTGGCGGTGAAAAGTTAAATTAGTTTTAAAGGATAACCCGAGCAATATCTCCGAAGAGATAAACAAGAATGTCCTTGAAAAAGAACCCGTAAGCTCTTGCGAGCATAATTGTTTAGAGATTTATATTCAGAACTGCCAAAAAATAAGAAGTGTAGCGACTATATTTTTTGAGCATTCCCGTGAAAACGGGAATTCGGAATTTTTTAAAAAAAATAAAAAGTGGGGAATTAAAAAACGCCCCATTTAGGCTCTGCTAGAGAGTATATCATGGAATAATATTATGTCAAGGAAAAATGACAAAAAAACTACTAAAACTCAGAATGATCAGGGAAATAGCCCTATAACTACCGACGAGAAATTTTTAGACCAGACACTAAGACCAAACTCTTGGAACGAGTATATAGGTCAAAAAAACATCAAAGATAATCTTAAAATTCTCCTAAAGGCCGCCGAACAAAGAAAACATCCCCCTGAACATTTGCTTTTTTACGGTCCCCCAGGACTTGGAAAAACTACCCTGGCTAATCTTATCGCAAAAGAAACCCGAGCCCAACTCAAATCAACTTCAGGACCCGCAATAGAAAAAGTTGGAGATCTTGCTTCAATTCTCACAAATCTTTCGCCAGGAGATATTCTTTTTATAGACGAAATTCATCGCCTTAATAAAACAATAGAAGAAGTTCTCTACCCCGCTATGGAATCGGGCTCTCTTGATATCATTATTGGTAAAGGTCCGAGCGCTCGCACAATACAACTTGATCTTCCTCCTTTCACACTAATCGCTGCGACAACGAGAATCGCGATGCTTTCTGCTCCACTTCGCTCAAGATTTTCAGGAGGGGTTTTTAAATTGGAATTTTATTCCGATGAAGAAATAGAAAAAATAATTGAAAGATCTGCAAAAATACTTGGCGTAGAAATTGAATCGGAAGCAAAAAAGGAAATAGCAAAAAGAAGCCGAAGCACGCCAAGAACAGCGAACTATTTATTAAAAAGGGGGCGAGATTTGGCTCAAGTAAAAGAAAAAAACTTAACAAACGAAATAGTAAAAGAAGCTCTTGAAATGTTAAATATTGATGAGATGGGGCTTAATTCTGAAGATAGAGCAATGCTCAAAATTATGGAAGAAAAATTTAGTGGCGGGCCTGTAGGCTTGAATACTTTGGCAGCGGCGCTCTCAGAAGAACAAGCGACAATAGAAGATGTTTATGAACCTTATCTACTCAAACTTGGTCTCATAGAAAGAACTCCGCGAGGAAGAACTGTGACAGATAGAGCAAGAAAGCATTTAGGTAAAAATATTAGAGGTTTGGATTTATAACGCAAATTAATTATGAGCGGACACAATAAGTTTTCAAAAATAAAAAGACTGAAAGCAAAAACTGATGCACAAAAAAGCGCAGTTTTTACTAAAATGGCAAAAATGTTGCAATTGGAAGCAAAAAAGGCTGGTGGTAATCTTTCTTCTCCTGGTTTGAAAGCTGCTATTGAAAGAGCAAAAGCAGCTGATATGCCAAATGATAATATTGACCGAGCAATTAAAAAAGCTATGGGTGCAGACGTTGGCGAAATGGAATCTATAATGTACGAAACTTACGGTCAAGCAGGAGTTGCGATTATGATAGAAGCACTTACATCAAATAGAAATAAAGCTGCGGCAGAAATAAAACATATTTTATCTTTAAATGGTTCGACATTAGCAAACCCCGGAAGCGCTTCATGGGCTTTTGAAAAAACAACTGAAGGTTGGATGCCAAAAACTATGGTACAAGTCCCCGAAGAAGATGTGCCGAAACTGGAAAAACTTATTGAGGACCTTGAAAATAATGAGGAGGTTCAAGAAATTTATACAAACGCTGAATAAATACTTTCTGCCCAATTTTTGTTTTTTATTATTTTGTATTATAATGTAATGGTGAATTTACCAAACATAAAAATAAAATCTCCGGTATTTATTTTATCGTTCCTTCTTTTTTTTGTTATAACGGCGATAACTATTGTTCCTAAATCTAATTGGAAAAATCTCTTTAATGTAAACAGATTTGCCACAGTATTTACGACATCCGATACTCTTTATGACCGAGCGGTTTACAGAAATTGGACAGCAGGAGGTAATGCTTGGGGAGAAAATGTTGGCTGGCTAACACTCTCACCAAACTCTTCCTCTATGATATATATTGCAGATGACGCCCTTTCGGGCTACTTATATGGAGAAAACATCGGCTGGATTTCTCTTTCTTGTAGAAACACTAATTGTGGCCTTCAAAATTATGGAGTATCAAATGATACTGAAGGGAATCTTTCTGGCCGCGCTTGGGGAGAAAATGTTGGCTGGATTGATTTTGGCTCATCTACCTCGCCATATCAAGTAATAATATCCGCCGCTGGAACTTTTTCCGGATATGCCTATGGTGAAAATATAGGTTTCATTAATTTTGGGGCCTCCTCTGCAACTACTACATGGACCCCTAGATCACTGAGAGCTGAGTGTGATGATGGTATAGATAATGATTCAAGTGGCCAAGCAGACTACCCATCAGATATTAATTGTTCCTCACTTACAGACGATACAGAAATTTTTGCCAGAAGAACACCGGCAACTCCTACAGATACGACAGATCCTACAACATCCTCTGACACGACAGCCACTACAACCACTTCGGATATAACTACAGCTACCACCACAGCAACTTCAACCACTTCTTCCTTGCCTGCAGAATTTTGTTTCAATAAAAACCTTAGCCCCCACACATTAGATCCTGATGTAAAAAATCTGCAGATATTTTTAAATAACAAAACATTTCTTTCAATACCGAGTGGCTCAGAAACAGATTATTACGGTACAACAACCATAAACGCGATTATCTCTTTCCAAGAATATTATGCTTCAGAGATACTGGAACCATCCGGTTTAACCGAGGGAACCGGCAACTTTGGAGATGCCACAAGAAAAAAAGTAAATGATATTTTGGGATGTGAAACAACCACTGAAATAGCTGAAATTATCGCACTAGAAATTTCAACCACGACTTCAAACCAAGAATCGACTTCTTCAGAAAATGTAACGCCAGAAGTGGTTGTCAACACTGAAAACCAAACTCCTATAGCTGAAGAACAAAATAATAATACACCCCAAAATACATCGAACACATCGGGCACAAGTGCGGGGATGAATGTGGTAAATGTCACAGAACCTAACCAAAATAGTACTTTTTCTAACTTAAGCGAATCTATAAAACAAAGTTATGAAAATACATCTTCTGCCATTAAAAAATCGTACGAACAAACAGCCGTAGTTGTTAAAGAATCAATTAAAAAAACAAAAGAGGTAGTAAATAGCCCGACAGGATCTGTTGTAACAAAGTCAATCGCGACAGGAGGAGTCGTCGTTGGTGCAAGTGCATATGTCAGCGCAGTAGCTTTTGCAACTCCAGTAACCTTCTCTGAACTTTGGTTGGTACCTGCAAAATTATTTGGGCTTTTGATGGGAGCACTCGGCATTAGGAGAAAAAACCGCCCTTGGGGTACAGTCTACGACTCAATTACCAAAAGGCCTCTTGATCCGGTATATGTATCACTTATAAATATTGAAACAAACAAAGAAGTAGGAGGAGTTATCACAGACATAGATGGAAGATATGGATTCTTAGTGCTTCCGGGGAAATATAGAATAGAAGTAAAGAAAACAAATTACATCTCCCCTTCAAAAACTATGGCGGGTAAAGCATTCGATGAGGTTTATAATGATTTATATTTCGGAGAAACGTTAACCATTGAAAAAGAAGGAGAAACAATAACAAAAAACATTCCGATGGATTCGCTGTCGTTTGATTGGAATGAATTTGCCAAAACCAAAATGAATGTAAACACTTTTATGAAAAGTAGGGATATTACGTGGGCAAAAATATCAAAGTTCCTATTTTCTATCGGCGCCGTAGTTTCTCTTGTAGCAATGATTTTGGCACCAGCGCCTTATAACCTACTCATAGCAGGATTCTATATTTTAGTTTATATACTCAACTATATAGTATTCAACACAAAGAAAGCGGGCACTCTTCTTGAAAAAAATACCCGTATTCCTTTATCCTTTGCTATAGTAAAAATTTTTAGAGAAGGTGAAGACGCGCCTCTTGTTAAAAAAATTGCCGATAAGTTTGGCGCTTACTATGCGCTTTTGCCTAATGGAAGATATTATATTAAAATAGACAAAAAAGAGGATGACGCATCATATTCTGAAGTGCTTAAAACAGAAATTATGGAAATAAAAACAGGGATTATAAATATTAATTTTATAATTTAGTTGTTTTGCAAGACTTCATTCTCATTTGATTTTAATAAACCTCATACAAAGTCTTAAAAGAGCTATTTTTTAGTGAGTATTTTTTCTGCAACCTCACCTTTAGTTTTGTTTTTTGCTTTTTTTCGCAAATTTCCAACTTTTAACGAGGTGCTTAAAAAGCATAATCATTTCACTCCTTGAGTTTTGGCAGTTATCCACAGTTTAAAATATTTGCTTTTTTTAAAAAATTTTAGAGAATGTAGCTACTAGCTCTACAAGAGCGATTTATCAAAAAATTTTCTAAAATCAAAATGAGTAAAAAGAATAAAAGTAAAAAAACCACTGACTCAAAAAATAAAAGTGTGGTAGTAGAAGATGGAAAAAAAGTAGGGGGAGAAGAAGAAATAGAAAAAGAAAGCAGCACCTTATCAGATGGGGTTCTTGATGCTTTTGACGAAGTAGCTCCGGTAGATCCCCTTTTAGAAGATGACTCCATATTACCAGAAGATGAAGAAGATGATGAATTGGATTCTGGAGACTACAAACCTTTAGATGAATGGTAGTAATAGGTTGTAGGAAGTAGCTTCTTAGTTTATTAGAAAAATACCAAATCGGCTTTTCGCTTTGCGAAAAGCCGATTTGGTATTTCCTACTGCCTAAAAAGCTAATAAGCTACAAGCTATTCTTTGTGGCAAAATATGTTAACCCAACTGCAATAGCATCATATTCATCATCATACTTAATATTAGTATTGATTTTTATCAACTTTTGTACCATTGAAATTACTTGAGTTTTATCACTGTTTCCGTAGCCCGTAACGGCAATTTTTATTGCCATTGGAGAAAACTCTGCAACGCCGAGCCCTAGAACCGATGCTACATAAAGCATAACTCCCCTGGCTTCCGAAACATGCATAGCTGTTTTTTGATTATTTTTAAAAAATAAAGTTTCAATTGCCATCGCTTCGGGTTTGTATTTTTGAATTAAATTTTCTATCTCCTGCCCAATAAATTTAAGTCTTTCTTCATGAGAAATTTTAGGAGAGGTTTTAAAGCATTCTGAAAAAACCAAACCCTCTTTTCCATTTGTTTTAAGATTTTTTTCTAATATTGCTACACCCATTCTTTCGTAACCTGGGTCTATTGCGATAATTCTCATAAGATGATTTTAACACAAAAATTAATTTTGATTTATTTTATAAAAAGCTAGCCCTGTTCATAGTATGTATGAACAGGGCTAATAACTTACCCCCTTAAACAAAACATAAACCACCACCCATAAAAAATTGATTGTTTGAGTTTTTCTTCTTCTTTTCCATTATTTTCTCCAACCTATCAAGTTCCTGGAGTTCTGCGTTATCAAGCACTTCTCTACGAATCGCCCTGCAAAGTTCACGATAACGTAATTCATCGGCGCTATCTGTTTCTTCTGGCATAAACCCTCCAACCCATTCCACTTTTGAGTAGTGAAAGTTTTTATTATAAACAACAATCCGGTTAAAATAATATTCTTTATTTTTTGTTTGTAAAGTTCACAATAAACACGGTTTTGGGTAGCGAAAACTGTGTTTTTTAAAATGCTATATGCTAATTTTCACAAACCTTTTTTTCCCAACTTTCAAGGTAATACCTGCTTCAATTTTAAAGTTTTGGTCTTTTATTTTTTCTCCCGTAGTGGTATTGCTAATCGCCCCTTCTTCAACAAGCCTTCTAAAATCATTTTTTGAGGAAACGATTTTGTTTTCCACTAAAAATTCTGCCAACAACTTTCCATTTTCCGTTTTTATCTCTTCAAGATTTTCTGGCAAGCCGCCTTTTTTGAAAGTTTCAATAAAATTTTTCTCAGCCTTATCTGCTTTTCCCTGGTTGTAATAAATTTTTATAATTTCTTTGGCTAAAATCATTTTTATATCTTTGGGATTTGCTCCATTCTCTAAATCTTTTTTATATTTTTCTATATCTTCATTTGAAACATTAGTACAAATTTCAAACGCAGGTAAAATCATTCCATCAGTCCAACTCATAACTTTGCCAAACATCTCATATTCATGATCAAGCATTGAAATCATATTCCCTTCTGTTTTGCCCATTTTTTTACCGGAAGTATCTTCGAGCAATTTCATTGTAATTACAAATTTTTCTTTTCCTAACATTGCTTTCGCCAATTCTCTTCCTATAAGCATATTGAACATTTGGTCATTGCCACCAACTTCTCCGTCCACATTCATGGCTACGCTGTCATATCCTTGCATTAAAGGATATAAAAACTCATGGTTATATATCGGCTTTTTTTCATTAATTCGTTTTTGGAACATATCACGCTTGAGAAGCTGATCCACTGTTATTTTTGACGCAAGCCGAACTACATCCGAAAAAGAAAGCTTATCAAGCCATTTTGAATTAAATTTTACTTGAGCCCCTCCAATACCAAACTTCAAAAAAGTTGAGGCTTGTTTTTTATACAATTTACAATTATTTAAAACTTCTTTCCTTGTAAGTTGTTTTCTTGCGGAAAATTTATCAGTTGGGTCACCAATCATCGCGGTAAAATCCCCTATCAGTAAAATAACCTCATGCCCTAAATCTTGAAATTCTTTTAATTTTTTTAAAGGAACAGCATGCCCCATATGCAAAGTTGGTCCAGTTGGATCTATACCAAGATACATTTTTAATTTTTTCCCGCTTTGAAGCTCTTTTTTTACAAAATCTTTATCGGGATAAATATTTTCAACACCACGTGTCAAAAATTCCTCTATTTTTTGGGGGTCGGTATTTATTTTCATGCTTCAAATCTATCATAAAAATACTATCTTATAAAGCAGGATTATGTGTTCCCTAAAAGCTACAACCCATAACCTATTCGTGTTATAATGCTTTTTATGTTAAAAAATAAATTAAATACAGTTAAATATCAACTGAAACAAAACATTCATCCCGGGGCTAAAAAAACCTTGCGTTTTATAAAAAAGAATAAAAAAAGGGTATTTCTCGTAATATCTGCTTTGTTTTTTGTTTTTTGTGGAATTATAGCTTTATGGATTTCCACTTTCCAAATGCCGGCACTAGACTCTTTCGATACGATAAAAACCGTGCAATCAACAAAAATCTATGATCGTACCGGAAAAATTTTACTTTATGATATTCATCAGGATACAAAAAGAACACTTGTGCCTTTTGAAGATATTTCAATGCATATAAAAAACGCTACGGTCGCTATAGAAGACGCAGAATTTTATCAGCACGGCGGCATAAAAATTTCCTCTTTTATAAGGGCTGTTTTTGCCAATATATTTTCAGGAAGCTTTAGTCAGGGAGGTTCAACCATCACACAACAAGTAATTAAGAACTCTCTTCTTACTACAGAAAAAAGGATTTCTAGAAAATTAAAAGAGTGGTTTCTTTCTATTGAATTGGAAAAAGTAATGACAAAAGAGCAAATACTCTCCATCTACTTGAATGGAAATCCGTATGGGGGAAATATTTATGGTGTAGAAGAAGCGAGCCAAGAATTTTTCGGCAAACAATCATCAGATGTTACCTTGGCAGAATCGGCTTATCTTGCTGCAATACCAAAAGCTCCAACTTATTACTCTCCTTATGGTCAGCACAAAGCCCAACTAGACGCACGGCAAAAGCTCGTTCTTTCAAAAATGCTTGAAAATAAATTTATTACAGAAAAGGAATATGATAGCGCTATAAAAGAAAAAGTTGTTTTTCTTCCGCGAGAGAAATTCGGCATAAGAGCTCCGCATTTTGTGGAATTTATAAGACAATATTTGGTGGATAAATATGGAGAAGTTGCGGTGCAACAACAAGGATTCAAAGTAATTACCACACTTGATTATGATTTGCAGTCAAAATCGGAGGAAATTATAAAAAACTACATGCTCACAGGTGAAAAGAACTTCAACGCATCAAATGCAGCGTCCATAGCAATTGATCCAAAAACAGGACAAATTCTTATGATGGTTGGCTCAAAAGATTATTTCAGTGAAGAAATTGATGGAAACTTTAATGTAGTTATAGCACCCAATAGACAACCAGGGTCCACTTTTAAACCCTTCATATATGCTACTGCTTTTAAAAAGGGATACACTCCAGATACTGTGTTGTTTGACGTCCCAACAGAGTTCCAAACAACCTGCACCCCTGAAGGCAATCCTATAAATCCAGACGCTACCCTTTCCTCTTCCACCTCATGTTATATGCCTAAAGATTTTGATGGACTGTACAGAGGACCAGTATCAATTCGAACCGCTCTAGCTTTATCCCTAAACATTCCATCCGTAAAACTTCTATATCTTGCTGGTATAACAGATTCTATTAAAACAGCAAAATCAATGGGAATTACAAGTTTGTCTGACGATCCAAATCAATACGGTCTCACTTTAGTTCTTGGGGGTGGTGAGGTTTCATTAATTGATATGGCAAGCGCATATGGTGTTTTTGCAAATGATGGAGTTAGAAATCCTTATACCGGAATTCTTTCTATTCAAGATAATGCTGGAAATATTCTTGAGCAATATAAAACAAATGCGCGTCAAGTTTTGGAACCAAATATTGCAGAACTTATTTCTGATGTGTTGTCAGACAACATTGCAAAAGCACCGGAATATGGGACAAATTCTGTTTTTATGTTTCCGGGAAGACAAGTTGCGGCAAAAACCGGTACCACAAATGATTATAAAGATGTTTGGTCTATAGGATACACACCAAACATTGTTGTTGGAGCATGGATGGGTAATAACAACAACACATCTATGCAAAAAAATATTGCGGGGTTGATTGTTGCCCCACTTTGGCATCAACTCATGAACATAGCACTTTCAAGCACCACACCGGATACTTTTACAAAACCCCAACCAATTGATCCGAGCATTAAACCTGTTTTACGTGGTTTTTGGCAAGGAAACGAAACTTATTTTATAGACAGGATTTCAGGTAAACTTGCCACCGAAATGACCCCGGAAGAAACTAAAACGGAAGTGTCTGTGCCAAACGCCCACTCAATTCTTTATTGGATAAATAAAAATGATCCACTTGGTCCGATACCAGTAAATCCAAGTGATGATTCCCAATTTACTTCTTGGGAATACGGTGTACAAAATTGGCTTGTCACACACCCTCTAATTCTCACAAACAAACCGATCTATTATGATGATATACACACACAAATCAACAAACCTAAAATAACAATAATTTCCCCCCTACAAAACTCCGAATACAACAAAGATTATAGAATTAATGTGATCTTCACCACAACAACACCAAACCCTATCATAAAAGCCGATTTTTACTTGAATAATGAGCTTATTGGAACATCTGATTCCACACCTTTTATGTTGGGTTTTGTGCCGTCGTCAACAGATTCTTTTGTAATAGGTACTAATGAATTAAAAGTTGTAGTTACTGATAGTGTTTATAATAAAAGTGGGATGACAATACCTATTAAATTAAAATAAAAAAAAGGGGGGGGTTATAAAACCTACCTTTTATTTTAATCCTTACAATACCTCTTTTATCATACTACCTGTTTTTTTATCTAAAAGATTTAAAATTTTTGTTTTTTTCAAAAAAATCTCTGTTTTTATTATTGGTTTTTCGTTTATCCGAGCAATATAATTTTTCACTTCTATTTTATTCGGTTCTATATCTATATTACAAACCTCTTTCACTGCCTCCGCCACGGAATTTCTTAAAAAATTCCTAGAGTTGGACATGGTTCTAAATTTTTCAAGATATTTGGCTATATCAAACATGGAATTAGTTTTTAGGTTTTAGTTTATAGTTTCTAGTTTTGATTTCCCAAAACCTAGAACCTAACAACTAAAAGTTATTAGCGGTTCATCGGCATTACAAGATACATAAACGTTTTATCAGAAACCCCTTTTACTACCAGGGGTTTATTTATACCATTAAAAGACAAGGAAACACTATCGGAGGTGATGGAGGGTAAACAATCAATTATGTATTTGTAATTAAAATTAACCTCTATATCCTCCCCTTCTATATTCGCCTCTATTTTGTTTATATTTTCTCCGATATTATTATTTTTTGTTTTTACTTTTATTATTTTCTCATCGTTTTTTACACTAATATTCATTTGGTTGAAATTGTCTGAAAAAATATTTGATATTTTTAATGAATTAATTAAATCTTGTTTCAACAAAACAACTTTAGTTTTTTCTTCTTTTGGTAAAATTTGTTTGTAATCTGGGAATACACCATCTATAACCCTTGATACCAAATACATTCCTCCAAAAACAAAAGAGATTTGGTTTTTTGTTGAGTTTATTTCTATATCCAAATCAGTGTTATCAATTATTTTTAAAATATCAACAGCATTTTTAAAAGGTATTAAAATATGATTTAAATCTATATTTTTTCTCATCTTAATTGTTTTTTCTGCCAACCTAAAAGAATCTGTGGCCACAAAAATAAGATTATCTTCATTTGTATATATATAAACACTAGAAAGTTCTGGTTTTACACTAGATAAAGATGAGCTATATATTACCGATTTTATACCATTTATCAGGTCTTTCGAGTTTATTTTATAAACCCTTTCACTATCTACCATAGGTACTGTTGGAAAATCATCAAAAGACAATGTTTTTATATTCGCCTCACTAATGGGTGTGTAAATCCTTAAGGTATTATCTACTGTTTCTAAAGTAATATTTTTATCATCATTAAGATTATTTAAAAAACCACTTATTATATTAGCAGGAACAGCAACCTTCCCACCCTCTTCTATTTTTACAGGTATTGATATTTCCAATCCCAAATCTAAATTTGTTGATCTAATAATTAAATTATTACCCTTGGTTTCAAACAACAAACAGGATAAAATAGGGAGGTTAATATTTTTTCCAACCACTTTTTCTGCTTTCGATACAGCCATATGAAGTTTTTCTTTTACACATTCTATTTTCATCTTAATATAAAAATTATAACTATTAATTTATACGGTTTATACGACTTTTAATTATTTAAATATTTATTAATTATTATAAACCTTTATATGTTTATAATTATTTTATTGTTGTTTTGTATACTTATTTTTAATAATTTATTTTTTAACCAGTTGTTTGTTTGATGTTTAATTATTTTATTAAAAAATTATCCTAAACTTATTAACACTTACTCAAACTAATTATCATAAACTTATCAAGAATTTATTAACAACTATTTCAACATTGAGCGTATTTGGTTTATCTCTTGTGTTAATTCTGGGTTGGTTTTTAAATCATTTTTAATTTTTTCATAAGAGTGTATAACGGTTGAATGGTCTCTATTTCCAACTTTATCTCCTATTGAGGGAAAGGATATATTAAAATCTTCTCTCAAAAGGTACATTATCACCTGTCTTGGTTTAATTACTTCCTTTTTTCTTCCTTTTTCAAAAATAACAACTTCTTCTATCCCATAAAACTCGGAAGTAACCCTGATTACATCTTTTATTGAGATATTTTTTTTGGGTTTAGATGTATTCTTGAGAAGCTCTTTTATTTCATTTATATTCAACTCTTTGTTTTTAAGGTGGGTTTGGCATAGGATAAGGTTTAAAATACCCTCCAATTCTCTAATATTACCCTCTACAGAAGAAGCCAAAAACTCTACTATCTCATTTGGTATATTAAGGTTCATTAATGAAGATTTTTTTCTAAAAATCTGTATTCTAGACTCATAATCTGGTTTTTGAATTTCTACAATCATACCAGCATTAAATCTTGATTTTATACGTTCTTCTATGTCGGGAATAAAATTCGGATGTTTGTCTGAAGAAAAAATAAGTTGTTTTCCACCATCATGAAAACTATTAAAAAGATGGAAGAACTCTTCTTGTGTTTTTGTTTTTGATGATAAAAATTGTATGTCATCAATTATTAAAAGGTCATATTTTTTATACCTTTCTTTAAAAGAATTAATATTTCCACTATTTAATGAGTTTAAATAATCATTTGCAAATTTCTCTGAGGTCATATAAAAAATTTTTTTACCCGGATCCGTACTCTTAAAATGGTTTCCTATTGCTTGCACAAGGTGTGTTTTTCCATGACCAGTACTTCCAAAAATAAAAAGTGGATTGTATGCTGCGGTTCTTTTTAATATAGCTTGCGATGCTGCGTGTGCCAACTCATTAAAAGGTCCTATCACAAAAGTTTCAAAAGTATATTTTGGATTCAAATTATCTTCTTTATTAACATAAAAATTATTAAGAGGTAGCTCGTTTATATGATTAATCCCCTCTTTTGTTGTGGGCGTCTTATTTTCTTCTCTAGAGACAATATATTCTACATTCCTAATATGTTCTCCGAAATTTCTTAAATTTTTTAAAATATCTTTGTGGTACTTGTTTAATAACCAATCTTTTACAAAAACATTAGGAACACCTAGAAATACAAGACCATCTTCTTGTTTTACTATATAAGTATCCTTAAACCACATACTAAAATTAGCTTTAGATATTCCAAGTTCTATTTGAGTGAGTACGTTATTCCAAAGTATTTTGTTATCCGTCATTGGTTATAAATTATAAGTCGTTCCTGGTGTTAATTAAAATTTAATTATGTTTATAAATTGTGTATAAATAGTGGACAACAAAAAAACAAAGATTAAAATGAAAAATGTAAAAATAAAATTTAAAAATCAAAATATAATTGCCCACTATTATAACCTAAAAACAATAACAAAAGGCTTGTTTTTTACAACATTTTAAGTTATAGTGATTTGTGAGTGAATTTAGGTATTGTTTTTAAATTTTTATTTTATGTCATTTACATATAAACCCAAAAAAAGAAAAAGAGCAAAAACTCATGGTTTTCTCGTTAGAAGTAGGAGTAAATATGGTAGAAACACCATAAAAAGAAGAAGACAGACAGGAAGAAAGAAATTAACAGTATAAAAAGGGCTTCTCAAGCCCTTTTTTAGTATACTTACCTTATGTATTTAATTATTAGTAATCATTTGTATTATTAGTATAATTCGTTAATTTGTAAATGTTAAGTCATAAATATAGGCCAACTAGGCTTGATATAGAAGAGACAATAAAAACTGGAATATCCATATTTGGTAAGGTTTTGTATGCAAAAATCTCAAAAAAAGAGATGATTAAGCCAAGTTTTGCTATTGTGGTTTCTAAAAAAACCGAAAAAACCTCTGTAGGCAGACATCTTATTAAAAGAAAAATAAGTTCTTATATAGAAGAAAACTTAGAAAAAATAAACCCTAGTTTCAAAAAAACTGTTGTTTTTTTTATAAAAAAGACAACAGAACCACTGGATTATACAGAAGTTAAAAAGGATGTTGAATTTGTGTTGAAGAAACTAGGTTTTAGTTCATAGATTCTAAGTTTTAGGAAATAAAAACTAGAAACTAGCACCTAAAACTTATTATTGTGTATTTAATCATTTTCGTATAGAATGGCTCCATGGCTTTTTTATTTCACAACTTTTTTTATGCCCCGCTCTATAACGGCCTGATTTTGTTTATCAACATCATCCCCTTTCATAGCGTGGGTCTCGCAGTCATTCTTTTCACTTGTATTGTAAAAGTGGTTATATTTCCTCTTTCACAGAAATCTATCAAAACTCAATTTGAAATGAAACAAATTGAACCGGAAATAAATGAAATAAAATTAAAATACAAAGACAACAAACAACTTCAGGCGGAAAAAACGATGCAACTATATAAAGAAAAAGGGATAAATCCTTTTGCCGGTATTTTTTTAATGCTGGTACAGCTTCCTGTTCTTATAGCTTTGTATTGGGTGTTTCTTAGGGGTGGTTTACCACAAATAGATCCAGCAACTATATACTCATTTACAAAAATACCAAATGTTATCAATATGAGTTTTTTTAGCCTAA
>CAZLRP010000008.1:0-38576 GCA_964562105.1 uncultured Candidatus Saccharibacteria bacterium | reverse complement strand
AGACTGTAAATGTTTTTAAGTACCCCGTGAAAAATATTTCACGGGGTATTCTTTTTATATTTGATTATATATTTATACTGTGTGGATATGAAAAATTATAATAATCAGAAGAAAAACATATTTAATGAGGAAGAAATTAAAACGTTTGTTGATTTTTATCAGCTCTTGCAAAGGATTCATAATCGACTTATAAGGGAAGGTTATGTTATTAAGGATGGGAAAATTAGTAAGCCTGAAAGTGATATTGATTGTGGCGAAATTGTCTTAAAGAAGAATTACTTCACTTCAGAGGACAAATCTGTAAGAGTGTGATAGTATTTTTTGGATGTTTAAGTCAAAAACAAAAAGAATAGAGGGTCTTGCAAAAATGTTTCCAGATGTTATCAAAGAACTTGAGGACATTTTTAGTGGTCCAACAAATATTTATATTGACTGGCAAAATGTTATCCATTGGCAAGATAAATTGGGTTGGCATTTCAGTTTAGAAAGACTTAAACAATTTCTTGATTCATTTGACAACATTAAATCAGTTAAAATTTACACCGGAACACTTGAAGGGGATGAACGGTCAGAGTTACAAATTAAGGAAATTAATAAATGTAAATACACGTTAACAACAAAGCCTGTTAAAAAACTTTATATTTCAATAGATGTATCAAGTATTCAAAAAGATTCCACAGCGATACTCAGGAGTTTTATTAAAAAGAGTTTATTATCCAGACTGGACATACAAACAATTGAAAATCTCAATACAAAACTCTCTGCGCTTAACAAACAAGGAATTTTGTATATAGAAGAACTAAAATGTAATTTTGATGTTGAGATGGGCAGAGAAATGCAAAAAGATTATGAATCAGATGGAATTGATAGTTATATTTTATGGACAACCGACAGTGATTTTGCGGATCCGATCGATCAGATTCATAATGGTGGTAAAAAAGCAGTAATTTTTGCAACATCAGGAAAAGTCACCCCGGAACTAGATGAGACTGGTGCGTTTATTTTTGATATAAAGAAAATAAAAGAATTTATTTGTTGGCCCAAGGAATTGCTACAAAGCATAAAAGATAAGGTAGATCCTATAAAAAGCCAAAGGGACTCCCTTGCGGAAGCCCCTAAGCAATAAATTTTCGTTCTTTCGAACGCCTTCATTATATACTGCCAATATCTTTTGTGCAAGGAGGTTGTGGATAACCTAACATTTCATTTATATTAATTATTCATGAAGTGTTAGTTTATCAAGTCCACGATTGAACATTTTAGGGCAGTGGCTAACTTTCCTAGAGTCATGATAGTGGGATTAGTTATACAACCATTCTCAAGTTTAACAACTGAGTTGTAGGAGACGTCGGCTAATCTTGCGAGGCGATCTTGAGATATTCCTTTAGCTTGTCTCAGTTTCTTTATATTGATACCTATATTATTATTTTTCATATTAAAATCATTGTATTTAAATTATAAATGTTGGGAAGACGTGCAAAGATGACGTTTTGTGCTAGTTGAGTGGATAAATAAAAAAGCCCAAAATTGGGCTTTTTTATATTATAATACTTGTATTAAAATACTGCTCCAGCTCGTAGAAGATGTTAGAACTTTTATAGCACAAGCCGGTGACGATTTCAATTTCAAACTTCCTGATATCGATGAAAAAGATAGCAGTTCAAATGACTCTGATTTATTATATTTTCCTAAATCATTATATCCAAATGATCCAAACAAATAAGACTAGTAAAAACACCTTTTAAGGCAAGTTGTGTTTATAAATGATCTATAATTGGTGATATGGTTTCTTTCGTATTTAACTTAAAATTAAATTGGTATATACCATTATTGGAATTAGATTAGGGTTTTTGGGTACTAAATTACATAGATTATTTAAATAAATTAGAATGTTCTAATATATTCCTTGCAACTCTTGAACATATTTCACTTGATTCAATCCATTCTTTTGGAAGTGGTCTAGCCACTATTGAGAAAAAATCAAGAACTCTTTTGGCCATTTCTAAAGCCTCTGTATCAGTAATTGATATTTTATAATACTCCTCATATATTATTTTAAATTCTTTTAATGCCTCCGGGGTTATTTCCATTGTAAGTATAAATATTGATGTTAATAAACATTCGACACGTATAAGAATTACTATCCTAAACTAACTTATTAAAATTATTAATAAAATAGGATTTTCTTTTATCAGAAATATGTTATTCTTTTTTCCATGGAGCAAGGTAAACTAAAAGAAGCGATTGAAAAAGCAAAAAAGATATATCCTTTACAAGGAGTAATTTGGTGCCCATATTTTCAAAACAATGTTATTTTAACCTCTGACGGTTTCAATCATTTGCAAAATAAAGGAAATAGAATGCCAAGAAATATTGATGAGCAGATACTTAAGCTCAGACTATTGCCGAAAGCTCTAGAGATAATTAAAAATACCGGTACTCTTCAGGAATACAGAAAAGGAATTGAAAAAGTTGGCAAGATAGGTAGCGATGGTTTTTATAAAACCAAGAATGTTGAATATTGGGGTTTCCATGCAATCATCGGAAAAGATTATTTGAGGAAAATAGTTGTTATTCTAAAAAGAGTGGGAGATGGCAAAATCATCTTTTGGAGCGTTATGCCACACAGGAAGTTCAATAATCAAAAACTATACGATGAAGGAATTGAAGATTTTTAAGCAACAAAAAAGCCCTCTGTTTAGAGAGCTGCTTTGTTGCGCCTGCCTTCAGCTTAGGTAATCCTTAGCCGAAAAGGGGCTTACGCCCACAGGCACACCCAAATCATATACTAGTCATACTTTTTATGCAAGTAAGTGTTGACAACATTCTTGTTTCACTTAAAAAACCACCAATTAGGTGGTTTTTATCAAGACGGGCAAACTTGTCGTTTTAGTCAACTTTTAGGGCAAAAAGTTGATAACTTGCCAGCTCCGGAGACAGGGATCGAACCTGTGACCAATCGCTTACATTGATTCCACTATTACTAGTGGCATGGACTATATCATATCCTTTCTCTTACGAGATTTAGGATCGAGGGGCTTCGTAAATCTTTTTAAGATAAACTACTCCATAAAGGATAGTCTCTACACCTTCAATCAGCCTTGTGCTGAAAGCTCGGCTCGGGATTGCCCTAAAAAGGGTTTCCCCGAATTCACCTCGTTATTCGATCATAATTTCTTATGAAAGCTGCGTAATGCCATCGTGTATTTCCATGTGACAATTTGCACATACAAGCACACATTTTTTAATTTCATCTTCTACTTTTTTCCAAGATCGAGTAACACCTCTTGATGAGAGATCAAACTCTTTTTTCCTTGGATCAATGTGATGAAAACTAAGTGCTCGTTGACATTTGTTATAACCACATAGTATACACTTGCTGCCTTTTGATGCTCTGGCCATTTCACGAAGTTTTTTACGTCTTCGTTTTACGGCTTCTCGCATATACTCGGCACGGTCGGCATAGGTTCTAGTTTCTTTTATGGTAGACATACAACAAGTATACCACAGAACCTTTTGACACAGGCGATTGCTCTACCGCTGAGCTACTCCGGAATATATTCATTTATTAATGAACGTCTGGAATCATATCAAATTTCTTGTAAAAAGTGAAGTAATATTTTTGCTAGTATTAATATTATTTTAATAAATATTAATGTATAATCAGATGGATTTAAATATATTTAGTTATGCAGACAAAAAAATGTATATAAAAATAAAAGTTATTACGGAGGCAAAAAAAGAAAAAATCATTAAAAAATCCGAAGATCATTTTGAAATTTCAGTAAAAGAGCCTGCGGAAAGAAATTTAGCAAACAAAAGAGTATTGGAATTAGTGAAAAATTATTTCAAGGCCCAACCGAACAAAAAGAAAGTCGGGCAGGTGTATAATGGGAATGTTAGGATAGTGAGCGGTCATCACTCTCCTAGTAAAATTATAAGTTTAGATATTTAAATAAATGCGACACAATATAAAGGCAACGGATTTTTCAATGACTCCAGCGATAAAAAATTATGTGGAGGAAAGAGTTAATTATTTAGACAAATTTGTCAGTCCCGAAAATAAAGAGTTGCCGATGTGTTATATTGAAATAGGTAAAACAACCAATCACCACAAGAACGGGGATCTTTTTAAAGCGGAGTTTACTATACATATTGGCGGTGATTCTTTTAGGGCTGAATCTGAACAAGAAGATTTATACGCGGCGCTTGATAAGGTTACGGAGGGAATGACCGAAGAACTCAAATCGTTTAAAGATAAAAAAATCAGCCTTATAAAAAGAGGTGGTGCAAAATTGAAATCTCTGCTAAGGCGTTTTTACGGAAAAGAATAATATAAATAAAAAAACATTCCAACATTCTCAAGAATGTTGGAATGTTTTTTTATTTACTTAATCCAAGTAAAAATGATTTGTAATCCATCTCTTTTTTACCTTCTGGGATTACGCGGAGTATTTCAAGCTCATTATTTTTCCAGATGGCTTTTTGTATAATGACTCTGACTTTTTTTCCGTCCTTTTCAATTTCAAAATAAGTTTTAGGCCATTCTTCAAATGCTAATATCTTCAAATAGTTTTTATGCGCATCTTTTAATAAATCTAGAAATCCATCTTGTTTTTCAACTTTCTTGGTGAAAGTGGCTTCAGTATCATTTTGTGTTTTAGGTTTAATTTTCTCCTTTATCCAGTCTGGTAATATCTCTGCAAGTAAGTGCGCTCCTTCTTTGGCTAAAATTTCTTGAAGTGAAAGAAATCCTACTGGCCACTCTGTTATGACAACTTTTTTCTGGGCTATAATAGCTCCATGGTCAACTTGCTCATCTACGAGCATTATTGAAACGCCAACTTCTTTTTCGTCATTTAAAATTTGTTCTTGTAGTGGGGAAGGTCCACGATATTTTGGCAATAAAGAAGGATGAATATTTAAAACTTGATATTTTGGAATATCAATGACAACTTTCGGAATAATTTTCCCGTATGATGCAACAATAAAGAGATTATAGTTTTTAATTTTTTCTAAAAATGTTTCATCTTTTAGTTTTACGGGTTCCACACATTCAATATTGTTTTCCTCCGCCCAAATCTTTGTCGGAGTCGGAGTAAGTGTCATTTTTCTACCTTGTGGTTTGTCGGGGGTGGTAACAATAAGTTCTGGAATAGTTCCATTCTTTTTTAATTCTTTCAAAACAATCAAGGAAAATTCTGAATTTCCAAAGAATGCGATTTTTATTTCTTGTTTATTGAACATTTTTCTATATTAATTAGAAAGTTTTTAACATTTCCTCATATTCTTCAGGACTGATTTTTTGTATATCTATGGCTTTATCTGTAAATAAAATTCCATTTAAATGATCTATTTCGTGTTGGACTATTTGTGCCAAAAGACCGGAAAAACCTCTTGAAAATTTTTTGCCATTTTCGTCGCATGCTTCCACAGTAACTTTTTCTGGACGAAGAACTTTTCCATAAACATATCTCACCGAAAGACATCCTTCCTCAAGTAATTGTTTTGTTTTTGATGTTTTGATAATCTGGGGATTTATAAAAATTAAGTCTTTTCTCTCTTTTATTTTTTCAGGATTTTCTAAACCTTTATTAAAAACTTTTTTTGATACAACAAATAACCTTAAAGGTTTGCCTATCTGAACTGCCGATATTGCAGCCGCATCACTTTGAGATTTTATAGCGTTTATTAGCTTCGGTATCATTTTTTTTATTTCAGGACCATTTATCTTATTCAAAGGAATTGCGGAAGAAACTTCTCTTAAAATAGGGTTTCCTGTTTGTAGTATTTCAATTTTAGGTTTTTTTGTTTTTTCCATATTTGTTACAATAACATTTTTGTGTTATTTAGTAAATATAATTTATAGCATCCGTCAAGGGGAGTCCTTGATAAACTCACCAAGGACTCCCTTTGGTGAAACTTAACTCTTAAAGATTTTAAAATGTGTGCTATTATCAAAAATATCCATGAGTAACATTTGGAAAAAAGTTTCGAAAAAAGATGTATTTTTTTGCCTAGCACCGATGTCGGATGTTACGGATATAGCTTTTAGGCAAATAATCGCAAAATATAGCAAACACGGTAAGACTGGCGGTGGGCCAGATGTTTTTTGGACTGAATTTGTTTCAGCGGATGGCTTGGCTTCAAAAGAAGGTAGAAAAAAGCTTTTACCAATTTTAAAATTTTCAAACAAAGAAAAGCCGATAATCGCCCAAATATTTGGAGCTAATCCAAAAAATATAAAAATAGCCTGCCAAATTATCTCCAAACTCGGTTTTGACGGCATAGATATCAATATGGGATGTCCTGACAGGGCCATTTTGAAGCAGGGGGCTGGTGCAGCTCTTATAAACACTCCAAAGCTCGCTTTGGAAATAATCCGCGCTGCCAAGCTTGGAGCACCCAAACTTCCAATTTCTGTAAAAACCCGTATCGGTTTCAATCATATAGAATATAAAAAATGGCTTCCAAAAATTCTGGCTGAAAACATTTCAGCTCTTACAATTCATCTTCGTACAAAAAAAGAGATGTCCAATGTTCCAGCGCATTTTGAGCTTGCAAAAGATATTGTAAAAATTGTTCGGGTACATGATAAAAAAGTTGTTCTTATAGTAAATGGAGATATTAAAAATCTAGAACAAGGAAGAAAATTTGCTAAAGAAGCGGGGTTTGATGGAATAATGATAGGTAGAGCTATTTTTGGAAATCCGTGGTTATTCGCCAATTTGACCCACGAGCCGACGAGTGGTAGTCAAATTGAGCGTCCCGTTAAATTTTCACATAAAAAAACAAATAAAAATGTTAATATAATTTGTCAAACTAGTGACAAAAAAATAAATGAGGGTAATTCTTTAAAAATTGTACGGGATGGTATTACCACCGAACAAAAGCTCAAAATCCTTGTTGAACATACAAAACTTTACGAAAAACTTTTACCTCATAGAAATTTTGCAAACATGAAAAAACATTTTAAAGCTTACGTAAGCGGTTTTGATGGCGCAAAAGAATTGAGGGCAGAGCTTATGAAGACAAATGACTCAAAAAAGGTTGTAACTATAATCCATAAATTTAACTTGACACAAAAATAGGTCTGTGTTAAGCTCTCCGCTGGAATAGTTTAGTATAAAAAGGAGGTGGTGCGATGGTATGAGCAAATACTTAATCACGATGATTTTATTTTAAAGATACCCCCGGATCCGGCTGGTAAAGAATTCTGACAATTCTTGCCGGCCCACTACCAAAAAAGGAGGTGTAAAAACTCACTAACCCGAAAAAGCGCCACTGGTATAATCTGGTGGAGGTGCGAGTAGGGCACACTACGTAATACGTATGCTGTCGGGCTAGGACCCCTTACTAAACAAAAAAGTTCTTCAAGAGCAGTCGATTATTCATTACGGAGCTTTCATTACGAAAGTGCAATACCGGTTTTGAAAAATCGGCAAATACTAATAAAATAATTAAATTTCTTGAGGTTTGTTCCATCCGTCGGCTCTCTTTCAAGAGTGTCGACAAGGCAATGCCCGTTCCATCTCTTTTTGGTGGAACGGGTTTTTATTTTATAATTTGAAAAATCAAGATGTTGGGGTTGACATAAAAATTACCTGTGCTAGTATTTTTGCGTGACAGGTTTATGAGGCCTGTTATAAAAAGTGTAAGGAGGTGCCAGCCTGACAGCACCCAAGAAAGGGAAACCTCTTGGGCCAGAACACCCTTATAGTTTTTGACAACAGCTCTTTTTCAGAACAAGGTAACCGTCCCAATAAAAAAATTGGGACGGTTTTTTTATTTTTTATATTGTCATTCCCGCGAAAGCGGGAATGACACATCATATTCGCGATGAAAAAAGATTATGATATAATCATTTTTATGACAGAAACTGCTTTATATAGAAAATATCGTCCACAAAAGTTCAAGGAAGTTCTTGGACAAGATCATATTGTAAAAGTCCTGGAATCTTCCATAGAAAATGGGAATATCGCTCATGCTTATATTTTTGCCGGTTCGCGCGGAACGGGAAAAACCTCTGTTGCAAGAATTTTTGCAAAAGAAATAGGCACAACTCAAAATGATATTTCAGAAATAGATGCCGCATCAAATACAGGAGTAGATGATGTTCGTGCTTTAAATGAATCTGTGAGCACTTTGCCTTTTGAGTCCAAATACAAAGTTTATATTTTAGATGAAGCTCATATGCTTTCAAAATCTGCTTGGAATGCGCTTTTAAAAACAATTGAGGAGCCCCCAAAGCATGTAATATTTATTTTTGCTACTACAGAGGCAAGTAAAATTCCCGAGACTATCATTTCAAGATGCCAGACTTTCTCTTTTAAAAAGCCGACTCAAAAAGTATTGAAAGAGGTGATTGTGTCTATCGCAAAAAAAGAAAAGTTCAATATAGATGGTGCTTCTTGTGAGCTTGTTGCCTTGCTTGGAGACGGTTCTTTTCGTGATGCACAGAGTATTTTACAAAAATTAATGAGTGCTTCAAAAGACAATAAAATCACGCTTGAAGAAGTGGAGCTTGTAACAGGTGCGCCTAAATCCGAAGTTGTAAATGGCTTCATAAGAGCAATAGACGAAAACAATCTTGAACTCGGCCTCGGAGCGGTTACAAAAGCGACGGACGCTAATATTGATATGCTTTTGTATTTCAAACTTATTCTTCATAAGATGCGTTCGATTTTACTTTTGAGAAATTTAAAAAGCTCAGAAGGGAAGTTGCAGGACGAAATGACCGATACCGATTTCAGATTTTTGAAAGGACTTGCCGATAAAAAACCTTCAACTATCAATTCGGACACCTTACTCACGCTTTTGTCGTATTATGATATGGTAGCAAAGGCTTATATTCCCGAGTTACCACTTGAGATTGTTTTGACTAAGCTTATTAATAATATTTAGTATCATCAATATGGCTAATTATAGTTCAAGAAAAAAAATTATCATCGCCGGACTGATAATGGTCATTATTCTTTTTATAACTTTTTCTTTGAGGATAAGTAAAAGATTTGATTTGATGATTTTTTATAAAAATAAAATTGATGATGTTATAGGTAGGAATCGCAAACCTCTTTCTATAGAAAATATAAATATTATTGATGGATGGATGACATTCAGCTACTTGAATACAATTTTTAATTTGCCGACTGATTATTTAAAAAATAGTTTAAATATTTCTGACGAGCGTTATCCGAATATATCTTTGAATAGACACATAGGAAAACAAAAAATAGACAAGACGACTTTTTTGGAAAGCGTAAGGGAGGCAGTTGCCGATTATCTTTCATCAGCGCATTAGCTTTAAGTACTGAGGTTTTGTAATTAATAAAAAAATGACATCATACTTTCTAACTGTATTTCTTTCATATCTTTTAATTTATAAATATCTAGCGCTGATTGTTTATGTGTTCTTGGCTGCTTTTATCCTGCCTTTACCACTCAACGCGGCATTTGTTGCGCTAGGGGCATTTGCCAGTCAAGGATATTTTAATGTTTTTGTCGTATGGATTGCAGCATTTTCAACCAATGTTTCGGCTGATATTATCGGGTATTACATCACTAATAAATACGGAGAAAGTATTTTTAGGAAACTGCACATAAATGCTCAAAGCGCAAAATTCTTAAAAATTGAAAAGTGGCTAAGGGAATATGCCGGAGAAACAATCTTTTTTACAAGAATCACAAGTCCTTTCGCATCAATTGTAAATTTTATATCGGGGTTCATAGGAGTTCCTTTTAAAAAATTCATACTCGCGGATTTAGCAGGGAATTTTATAGATATAGTATTTTGTGTTTTTGCCGGATATTTTCTAGGAAATTATTGGGAAGAATTCTTAATAAACGTTCAATACATCGGCATAGCTATTTTTATTATATTTGTCCTATCTTTACTGGTAAGAATTTACGGAAAAAAATATTTTAAATTCTTCAAAAGGAAATAAAACAAAAGAGCGGTTTTGCGAAGCAAAACCGCTCTTTTGTTTTATTTTTTTAAGTTTTATGAAAGATGTTTAGAGACAAGCTTTGTCATCTCAAACATATCTACTACTGCTTTACCACCAAAAACTTTCTTTAAATTTTCATCCGCAATTATATTTCTCTTCTTTTTTGGGTCCTGAAGATTTTTTCCTTTGATATATACCCAGAGTTTCTTCACAACTTCAGATCTAGGCATTGGACCATTACCAACTACCTTTGCAAGATCAGCGCTCACATTAAGAGGCTTCATAAATGCAGAATTTTCTTTTGCCATATTTTTTGTTTGCCGTCCGTTTGTGACGGATTGGGCTTAATTTATTAAAATTACTAATGTAGCAATTATACTCCTTATCAATTATTAAGACAATGTGGCTGGGGGACAGGGACTCGAACCCCGATTGCATGCGCCAAAGGCACGCGTCCTACCATTAGACGATCCCCCAATGATTTAACAGATGCAAGAATACAAGAAAAATCAAATAATTTCAAGTTTGTGTAAAAGTAAATATAAATAATTAAATATAAAACAATGCGAAAATAATGAAGTTGACAAACGGTATATAATATATTATACTGGAAGGTAGGGAAGTACAAAAAATTACTTAAAGGGAGGGGTTGTGACATCTAAACATTATGAGGAAAATAAGAGATGGAGAAAGAAACATCCAGAAGCTTGGAAACAGCAAAAAGCGCTGTATTATGCAAGAAACGCAATATACAACTGGAATACCGGAACACGCTGGCTGAGTAGCGAAAAAGTTCAGATATTAGATCCGAAACGCCCTTGTGATCGTGTTCTTGCCCAACAACTTGGACGTTCTGTTAAAGCAATACAGGAAAAACGCACCAGAGTTACGGCAAAACATAAAGAAATTTTTTTGTTATAAAAAAACATCAAGAAAATTAGACTAGATAAGTAACAAACATAAAAAACCGTATGGTACGCCCAGCGGTTTTTTTTTAAATTAATAAACTTATTATCTTATTTTTAAAGAATTACTAATAATTGTTATATATTTTTTTTTCTGTATAATATTAATTTATGAATATAATTGAGGTAAGAAATCTGGTCAAAAAATTTGATGATATTACAGCCGTTGATAATATTTCATTTGATGTAAAAAAAGGAGAAATTTTTGCTTTTCTCGGACCAAATGGCGCTGGAAAGTCCACGACAATCAAAATACTTACGACTCTTCTACATCCGGATTCTGGAACTATCGTTTTGGACGGACATAATCCTTCTTCTGAATCAGATGAAGTAAGGCGTTCTTTTGGCATTGTTTTTCAAGATCCTAGCCTTGATGATGAACTTACTGCTTGGGAAAACATGGAATTTCACGGCGTACTTTATGATGTGCCTAAAAAATTAAGAAGGGAGAGAATAGAATATCTTTTAAAATTTGTAGAGTTATGGGATAGAAAAAGTGATTTGGTAAAAGAGTTTTCTGGAGGAATGAAAAGAAGATTGGAAATAGCTCGAGGTCTTCTTCATCATCCAAAAATAATTTTTTTAGATGAGCCGACGCTTGGACTTGATCCCCAAACCAGAAACCACATGTGGAATTATTTAAAAGAATTAAACAAAAATGAAGGGACGACTATCTTTTTTACAACGCACTATATGGAGGAAGCGGAAAAGATAGCACAGAGAATATGCATTATTGATCATGGAAAAATAATCGCTTCGGGAACAGCTATGGATTTGAAGGAAAAAGCGCAAGCCGATACTTTAGAAGATGCATTTTTGAATCTTACAGGAAATTCTATCCGCCAAGAAGAAGTTGGGGCAAGAGACAATATGAGAATGCATCATAGAGCTTGGTCAAAAAATCAAAGGTAAACATACGAATATACGAATGAAACAAATGATACGAATGGCTACAAATAAATACAAAACCATATTTTTTATAAATTAATTATTCGTAACCATTCGTTTTATTCGCATAATTCGTTAATTCGTATAACACAATGAAAACAGTATATATACTTTGCTTAAGACAATTAAAAAGATACGTCAGATCAAAATCTAGAATGATAGGTTCACTTGCGCAACCGTTATTATTTTTAGTTTCTTTAAGTTTTGGTTTTGGACCGATTTTTCAAAAAGCAGGAGATGGAAGTTATCTGGATTTTTTAGTTCCTGGAATTATTGGCATGAGCATAATTTTTTCAGCAATTTTCTCCGGAATGGAAATTATCTGGGATAGGCAATTTGGCTTTTTAAAAGAAACTCTTGTTGCACCTGTATCACGTTTCAATATTATGCTCGGAAGAACTTTGGGGGGAGCGATAATGTCCGTAATGCAAGGCTTAATAGTGCTTATTATTTCATTATTTATGGGGTTTCATCCAGTAAATTGGTTTATGCTTCCTGCTTTTCTTGTACTAATGCTTCTAGTTGCATTATTGTTTACGGCACTTGGAACAATGATAGCTTCCTTACTTGAAGATATGCAAGGCTTTCAACTTATAATAAATTTTTTGGTAATGCCTTTATTTTTCCTTTCCGGAGCAATCTTTCCGCTCCAAGGTTTGCCAAAAGTTATGAGCGTAATAGCGGCATTTAATCCGCTTGCTTATGGTATAGACGCTTTCAGAGCGGTACTTATAAATACTTCTACTTTTGGTATCAATACGGATATTGTTGTTTTGTCTTTAACAACTCTGTTTTTCTTATCTTTAGGAAGTTATTTTTTCTCAAAAATTCAGATATAGAAAAAATAATTGAAAGCGCCACGGTAATCCGTGGCGCTTTCTCTATATTTTTTTTGTGATAAAATGCATCCTCCTTATGCAAGATGACAAAGAAATAATAATAAACTATCTAAACGGAGATAAAAATGCTTTTACAGAAATTGTAAATCGCTATTTGAAATTGATTTATAATTTTACTTACAGATTTATCGGAAATGATAAGATTGCGGAAGATATAACGCAAGAAGTTTTTTTAAAAGCTTGGAAAAACATTAAAAAATTTGATGTTGAAAAAAGTTTTAAAACTTGGATTTTTTCTATTGCAAAAAATACATCTATTGATTATTTAAGAAAAAGAAAAGACATACCGATGTCCGTATTTGATAACGAAGAAGGCGGCAATATTATAGAAGATAATTTGAAAGATGGTGAGCTAAAAGCGGATGAAATATTCGCTCTTTCACAGGATAAAAAACAAGTTGAAAAAGCAATGACGGAGTTAACGATTGCGCAAAAAGAGGTAATTATTTTGAGATACGTAAATGAAATGTCTTTTATGGAAATAGCTGAAATTATGGATATCCCCGTAGATACTGCAAAAAGTCACAACAGAAGGGCATTAATAAAAATGAAAAAGTCGATGGAACGCATTAAAAATCGAGTATTCAGTCCAAATACTTAATTTCTTTAAAATGCACCCAAATTATCAATATAAACGTATAAACAAACAAATGGAGAATAAAAATCAATTATTCAGCACAGTGGAACCAAGTGAAAATCTAAAGGTTTCTATCATAAAAGAGATAAAAAAAAGAGAAATCATAAGGGCTGTATACAAAATAGCCTTCAGTTCTGCCGTATCTTTGACCTCTGTATCCGTAGCAATTATTTTTGTTGTAAATGTAGTAAAAGATTTTTACCAGTCAGGACTTTATGAGTATATATCTTTAATGTTCTCGGATGGAACCTCATTGATTTCTTATTGGCAAACTTACCTGATATCTGTCGCAGAATCTTTGCCTATAATTCAGATTACAGTGGTCTTAGCTTCAATATTGTCTTTCATTTGGTCTTTAAACATAGTCTTGCCTGCACTGAAAGATACGAGAAGAATTTTTTATCATAAAGGCGGTTTATTAATGGTGTAATTACAATAGTATAAATATATGGAACAAATAAAAGAAGTTTTGAAGAAATCAAAAATAAAATGGGTAATGTGTGCTATAGGTGGCTTTGTTGTTGTACTTTTAATATTTCAGGCCGGAATGTTTTTGGGTTTTAAAAAAGCAAGTTTTTCTTTTAGAATAGGCGAGCAATATTTTCGTCAAATGAACGGAAGACCAAATGACCAATTTATGGGAATGAATAGAGGCGATTTTGAAAATTCACACGGAGCTATAGGAAAAATAATAAGCATAAAACTTCCTTCATTGATAGTTTCAGATAAAGATGGTGGGGAAAAAACAATAATAATAAGTACGAGCACAGACATTAAAAAATTCAAAGATTCTATCAAATCCGAGGATTTAAAAGTAAATGATTTTATTACAGTTATAGGATCGCCAAACAATCGATCCGAAGTGGAAGCCAAGCTCGTTAGAGTAATGCCTGACCCAGCAAATATACCTTTTGAATCTTTCGAAACAAACAACGTCAAATAAAGAAACTTGTCCCGTTGTAAATTTAATAAACAAGAAAAGGAAAAATACTGACATAAATATAAAGTCGATTAAATAATAAATTATAAAATTAAAATTTTACAACTAAGATGGAAATAAAAGCTGTTTACAACAATAGTAAAAATAGAATTTACAGATTTTTTACGAAAATTTTTCCTTTTGTGAAAAATCATAAAATCTGGTCTATTATAATTTTGTTAGTAGTTATAGCTACTGGCTATTTCGCTTATTCTAAAATTTTTGCGAGCGGATCAACAACACAATATACATTCGGAAGAGTAACGAAAGGGAATCTTGTAGTAAGCGTTTCTGGTTCCGGACAAGTTTCTACTTTAAGTAAAGTTTCCATCAAGCCAAATACCACGGGTACAACTCAAACTTTGGGGCAAATTATTTCCGTAAAAGTTCAAAATGGAGATTATGTAAAAGCTGGTCAAGTTGTTGCTATCCTTGATGGTAAAAACGCTTTACAAACACTAAATCAGGCCGAAGCAAGCGTTGTCAGTGCCCAGGCTAGTTACAATAAAGTAGTAAAAGGACTTACAGATTCTGAATCTTTATCTTTAAACAATACTTTAACTTCAGCTCAAATTTCTTTAGATAATGCTAAACAAAATATTTTAATAAAACTTAAAAGCACTTATACAACAGCCTCAAATACAGTTTTCTTGAATACCGATTCTTTTTTTAATAATCCTATATCAAATCCTTCACTTAATATTGACGGAGTTAGTTTTAATAGTCAGGAACTTCAAAACAATGTCAACCAAAGCAGATCCAGTATAGGACCGATTTTGAGTAATTGGAGAGAAAAAATACAAATCCAAACAACTTCAGACGATTTAGTCGCTTCTATTAATAGTGCAATATCTGATTTGACTGTAATGAGGAATTATTTTGACGATATGACAATGTTGTTTAGTGTCTATAGTATTGCTTCAAACTCTACAGGACAAACTGCAATAAATACGGACAAAAGCACAGCAGCAAGTGCAAGAAGTAGTATAGACACTTTAATAAGCGACCTTACTTCTACCGTGCAATCTTATAAGAGTACAATTCTTTCGCTCCAACAAGCTAAAGACAATTTGGCTTTGAAACAAGCCCCACCATCAGAGGACGACTTAGCAGTATCTAAGGCAAGCTTGGATAATGCAAAAGCAACCCTAGCTAATGCAGAAACAGCTTATGCAGCAAGAATTATTACGGCTCCATTTAATGGGCAGATAGGAGGGCTTTCGGCAGAAGTTGGCCAGCAAATTTCCTCTTCAGACTCTCTAGGGACTCTTATTACATCTGAAAAAGTAATAAATGTTTCGCTAAATGAAGTTGATGCCGCAAAAATTTCAGCGGGAAATCCAGTAACAATCACTTTCGATTCTTTGACTGGTGTTTCTCTTACCGGTCATGTAAGTTACATAGATCCACTAGGTACTGTCAGTTCAGGTGTTGTAAGTTATTCCGTACAGATAAAAATGGATGAGCAAAATAATCAAATAAAAACAGCAATGACGGCTTCAGTAGCTATTGTCACAACTCAACATTCAGATACTCTCATAATTCCAACTTCAGCTATAACAACAACCGCCGGAAGAAAATATGTTTTGGTCGCCGATACTTCCTCAACAAACGTTCAAGATTTTGGTGGAAATTTAAATGGCGCAACTTCCACAAGAAATTTTGGAACTTCTTCTAGAAAAGATTTTGCTTCTTCAACTTTTGCTTTATCTTCTACAACCAGATCAACTTCTTCAAGACCAGTAGGAAATTTTCCAGCAAATAACACCCAAGTATCTTCAAATACAAGCACACAATATCCTGTCACTATGGTAGAAATCACTACAGGCATCTCAAACAATACAACCACAGAAATTCTGTCAGGTCTTTCCGAGGGACAACTCATAGTTACTAAAAAAACAACTATAGGTGCAAATACAACCTCAGCAAAAACTTCAGCTGCTTCGGCAACCACAAACACAAGAGGCGGAATTGGTGGAGGATTTGGCGGTGGTGCGGTCGGGTCTTTTACAGGAGGTGGAAGATAAAACTAATTACTTTTTAGGTTCTTGATTAAGAAAGTATTTTTTGACTAGAAACTATAAACTAAAACCTGAAAACTAATTATATGATTGAATGCAAAAATATTATAAAAACTTATATTAATGGAGAAGCAGAAACAAAAGCTCTTAAAGGCGTATCATTCACAATAAAAGACGGTGAATTTGTCGCTATTATGGGTCCATCTGGATCTGGTAAATCTACTTTGATGCACATTCTCGGGGCGCTCGATACTTCTACTTCTGGACAATATTTTCTTGATGGAGAAGATGTTTCCAAACTCACCGATGACGAACTCGCAGATATTAGAGGAAACAAAATAGGATTTGTTTTTCAATCTTTCAACCTTCTTCCACGAGCCGAAGTAATACGAAATGTTATTTTACCTTTAGTTTATTTAAATATTGAAAAAAAAGATAGAGAAACAAGAGCAAAAGAAGCATTGAAATCGGCTGGTCTTGAAGAAAATAGATGGAATCATCTTTCAAATCAACTTTCAGGAGGACAAATACAACGTGTCGCTATAGCAAGAGCTTTGGTAAATAATCCTTCACTTATTATGGCAGATGAACCCACTGGAAACCTAGACACTAGAACAGGAGAGATTGTATTAAAAACTTTTCAAGATTTAAACAAAAAAGAAGGCCATACAATTATCCTTATAACTCACGAACTTGATGTCGCAGAACATGCCGATAGAATTATTCATATAAGAGATGGAATTATTGTGAGTGATGAAAAAAATAAAAATAAAAGAATTGTTGCTTAGTTATCAAGAGGGGTCCTTAACGAGGAAATTAATTAAAAAATGACAATAAAAGATTTATTAACTGAAACTTCATCTGGATTATTATCAAACAAAGTCCGTACAGGACTTACTATGCTTGGTATTGTTATAGGTATTGCTTCTGTTATTGCTATGCTTGCTGTGGGCAATGGAGCGACTAGTTCCATTCAATCCAGCATTGAATCTATAGGCTCAAATTTGGTTGTAATATCTCCAGGAGCAACAAGATCGGTAGGAAGTAATGTAAATGCAAGTCGTGGATCGGCAAATACTTTAACTATGTCAGACGTTGAAGCTATAAAAGAAGGTGTAACTAGCGCAAAATATGTAGCACCAGCAGTTTCTACACAAAAACAAATCATAGCTGCTGGAACAAATACAAACACATCTATTATTGGAACAACGCCTGCTTATGTTGATATAAAAAATATAAAAATAGACACTGGCACTTTTTTTTCTGATGAACAAGTAGCTCAAATGGCAAGAGTCGCAGTCATCGGTCCTACTACAAGAGATGATCTTTTTGGAGAAGGTTCTGACGCAATAGATAAAACAATAAGAATAAGTGGAAATGAATTTACTGTAATAGGTGTTACCGCAGCTAAAGGGGGAACAGGTCTTGGAAGTACTGATGATATCGTCTATATTCCAATTACAGCTGCACAACAATTACTTATGGGAAATAAATATGTTTCTTCAATAAATATTTCTGCGCAGACTGCAGATTTGGTTACTGACGTTCAAAATCAAGCTACTGACATACTGCTTACAAGACACAATATTGTAGATCCGACAAAAGCGGACTTTAGTACAATGAATCAGTCTGATATGTTAGAAACGGCATCTTCAATAACTTCCACTATGACTTACTTACTTGCAGCAATCGCCGGAATATCATTGCTTGTTGGAGGAATTGGAATTATGAACATGATGCTTACGACTGTCACAGAGAGAACGCGAGAGATAGGCTTGAGAAAAGCCGTAGGGGCAAAAAAGAAAGATATTCGTTTACAATTTTTGGTTGAATCTGTGATGCTTACGGCTATAGGTGGAATCATTGGAATAATTACAGGTATTGCTATTGCTTGGGCAATAACCCTAACGGGACTTCTGACTGCAAAAATATCTTTGATGTCCGTCATTTTATCCTTTAGTGTCTCAGCTGTTATCGGGATTGTTTTTGGATATTATCCTGCGGCGCGTGCTTCGGATTTGAATCCGATAGACGCATTGAGATATGAATAAAAAATGAGGGGGAATATAATGCGCGGTCGCGCATTATATTCCCCCTCAATATTAATTCGATTCACACTAGATTCCTGCCTACACGGGAATGACAAATTCTATTTAAATAAGTTCAAAAATTTAATAGGATCTATTGAAATATTATTTATTCTTATGGAAAGATGCAAATGCGGACCAGTAGAAAATCCTGTGCTTCCGGAAAGTCCTATGAGTTGCCCCTGCTCTACAAGTTCGCCAACATTAACTTTTATTTTTGAAAGATGCAGATAAAAACTCATTACGCCAAAACCATGGTCTACTACGACAACTTTTCCATATACTTGAAAAGTTCTGGCTATGCGTACAACGCCTCTATTTATCGCCACAATTTTTGTACCAGAACTGGCTTTAAAGTCCGTTCCTTTATGAGCTATTGTATAATCGCCGGATGTTCTGCCAAAACCATATTCATCTGTAACGACTACAGGTCCTAAAATTGGATAAATGAATTTTTTTGTCCAAAAAGCTTTTGCTCCTGTTTTTATAACGGCTAGTATGGCATTTTCTTGCGCCAAAGTATTTACCACTTTTGTCTGGTTGGAAGAGGAATTGCCACCAAGCTGATTTGGAACGGCTAAAAAAGTTATTTCTTTTTCTCTGCTTTTCACAGTTAAAATAGTGCTGGTAGAAATTCCTGCCTGCGCAGGCAGGCCATTTTTCAAAATTAATGTGATAGGGTAGTCGCCAGCCTTTTCATTCAAATCAATTCCTAACAAGGCTGAAGGCTTATTTTGGTAATTAAAAATATTCAAACTCGTTTTTTTAAAAGTGAGTTTTTTGATATCGGATATTTTTGCCCCAGAAATTTGTATTAGTACAGGTTCACCTTGTATTACTTCTTTTGGAGTAATAGAAATCGAAACAACAGATGCATCAGATTTTTGTATTCCAAAAAAGAGAAAGACACATAAAATTATGAGTAAATTTTTAATCCGTATCTTCCCGCTCTTTTTAAAACAGTTGCTTATTATCATAGATAGTAATATCATTATACTATATTTGTCCTGTTAAAGGTTTTTATTTAAAAATTAAAAGATAACAGGAAAATTAATAAAAAATATGGATAATAATATAAATGAAAATATAAATAATAAGAACGCCCCAACAGGCATGAGAAAAAAAACCGCCTTGATAATGTTATTTTTATTTATCATAGTTCTGTTATTTTTGTTTATGGGAAGAGGTAAAGAAGATTCTTGGATATGCGTAGTAGAAACGGGCTGGACTGAGCACGGCAAACCAAGTTCCGTTAAACCAACAACTCCTTGTACTCAGACAGAGAGAGAGCAAGTTGTAGAAAAATATTTAAAAGAAAATATTTCAGATCTTTCGCCTGAAAAAGAAGTTTTGGGAGGGAAGTTTTATGTTACTAGTGTAAGTTGGGTAGATAATGATTCCGGAATAGTTGCATATGAAGACGGACATATCGCTCTCATAGCATCTTTTGATTATGAAATACTGATAGATACTTTGAATGATACCTATTCAGTAACAATAAAGGATTTTACGATAATACCTTTGGGTAAAGGTTAATTATTTTTTCCTTGACACAATTCGGTATATACCCTATAATTGTAAGTAATTAAGAAGTAAGTTGATTTTTGAGGATTAGTCGTCTTTCGTTTCAAATGAAGTCTTAAGGTTTATTAAGTGAGTGTAATTTAATTAAGAATGAAGAAATTATATGTAGGTGGTGTTTCTTATAACACTACAGAGCAAGCTTTATCAGACGCTTTTTCTAAAGCAGGAGAAGTCGCATCAGTTGCTATCATCATGGACAAAATGACTGGTAGATCAAAAGGTTTCGGATTTGTCGAAATGGCAAACGAGGAAGGTGCAAAAGCAGCTATAGAAATGTGGAATGGTAAAGAACTTGATGGTAGAAAATTGACCGTCAACGAAGCAAGACCAAGAGAGGAAAGACCAAGCAGATACTAATCTCAAAAAAGCTTTTAAAAAAGACCCGCTTATCGCGGGTCTTTTTATTTTGTATTTACCGATAACTTCTGGTTAGTTATAATTTATTTTGATATAATGATGGAATGAAAAGAAAAATATTGTTTATAATTTTGTTTTTAGTTTTAGTATCTTTAATAATTTTTTACATATTTAAAAAAGATATCGTAGATAAAGATAATATTATATTACCTGTAAATTATACTTTGGATAGTTATGAAATTGCTGAAGTTTCCGATGTTTCCTGTAAAAAAAGCATTGAATGCATTACTCCGGGCAAGTATATGATGCAATCAAATTGCCCTTATACCTCTCTATGTATAAACAATAAATGCAATGTTGTTTGTCCGAAAAGTAAAACCCCTGATATTGTGGGCGGAGATAAAGATATTCATGGATGCATAGGAAGTGCAGGATATTCTTGGTGTGAAATTAAAAATAAGTGCTTAAGAGTTTGGGAGGAAAAGTGTGAAATTGCCACAAGTACTGACAATGTGGTCAACAAAAATGATTCTTGCGCCCAAAAAGAAGGCGTTTGGTATCCAAAAGAGAGTATTTGTGAGGTAAATCAACTCTCAGAGAGCCAATGTAAGGCTTCAGGAGGGGAATTTAATGGTTGCGCATCAGCTTGTAGACATGATCCAACAGCACAGATGTGTACAATGCAGTGCGTTTTGACTTGTACTTTTAGATAAAATTCCTTGACATTTAAAACCTATTGGTCTATACTGTTTTCAACTTTAAAACGAATGTGTTGCGGAAGTAAAGTGACAATATTGGGCTAGATTAAGTTGCTAAATATCTTGCTTAGAAAAATAAGTTAAAATTTGAGAAGGAATAAAGAAACCTTTTGTGTGAGAGGTGTCTTTTTTTGTTTGTAAAATTTTTAAATAAAAATACCAATATACGAATGGAACGAATGATACAAATAGCTACGAATAATTAAATACAAAAAATTAATTGATTTATTTGCAGCCATTTGTATCATTCGTGTAATTTGTTGATTCGTATATTTACATTGATTGCTTGTAGACGTTCATTTTACTAATTTAATTCGTATTTTAAATTATTCATGAAAAAACCCGCAAATATATTGACAGCAGGAGTATTAGGAGGAGAGCTAAAAAAGAAATATTTTAGCAAATATAAAAAACCTCTTATAAATACGCCAAATTTGGTTGACCATCAAATGAAGTCTTATCAGTGGCTTTTGAAAGAGGGTATTGCCGATGTTTTTAAAGAATTTTCTCCCATAAAAGATTACGCTGATAAAAAATTCGAATTATCTTTCACGGGTTTTGAGGTAAGCGAAGCAAAATATGATGAATTTCAATCCAAAGAAAAGAAAATTTCTTATGAAGGGCAACTCAAGGCAAAAGTAAAGCTAAAAAACAAATCTTTCGGCTCGGAAAATGAACAGGAAATATTCTTTTCGGATATTCCTTTGATGACAGATCACGGTACTTTTATAATCAACGGTATAGAAAGAGTTATTGTTCCGCAACTTGCAAGATCGTATGGAATATTTTTCACTTTAAACGATGCAAAAGGTAAAAATTTCTTCGGAGCAAAAATAATTCCGGCAAGAGGCGCTTGGATAGAAATTGAATCTGAATCTGACGGAGCCATATATGTAAAAATAGACAAAAAGAGAAAATTTGCGATTTCTTCGCTTCTTAGAATTTTCGGAGCTAAAACAGACAAGGAAATACTTGATCTATTTAAAGACAACGATGAACACTTGAAAGTAATAGAAACAACTATTATTAAAGATCATGCAAAGAATCAAGACGATTCGTTTATAGAAATATATAAGAGATTGAGAGACGGTGATCTAGCAACTTTAGAAAATGCGCGAGAATATGTCCAGTCAATTTTCAGCCCTGAAAGATATGATATTTCAAAAGTCGGAAGATCCAAATTCAATAAAAGATTTGGCTTGCCACAGGACGAAAAAACACTAGAGAAAAAATATATAACTCTGGAAGATTTGACCGTGTCTATTAAGAAAATAATTGATCTTAATAATGATCCGGAATCCAAAGAAGATGATATTGATCATTTAGGTTCTCGCCGAGTTCGTTTTGTGGGAGAACTTCTTCAAGCAAAAATTCGCGTGGGTATGGCTCAAATGAAGAGAAATATTCAAGACAGAATGTCTACTGTTGATCCTGACATAAAAATGCCGGTGCAATTTATTTCTCCGAGACCTCTTCAAGCAAGAATAAAAGAATTCTTTACGACAAACCAGCTTTCACAGTTCATGCAACAGACGAATATTCTTGAAGAAATTGAACATTTGAGAACTTTGTCAGCTTTAGGACCCGGAGGACTTACTAGAGAAAGAGCGGGTTTTGAAGTACGCGACGTTCATCCATCACACTACGGAAGAGTTTGTCCTATTCACACACCTGAAGGCCAAAACATCGGTCTTATTTTAAGACTTGCCACTTATGCAAGAATCAATGATTTTGGAATGATTGAAACTCCATATGCAAAAGTAAAAAACGGAGTCATAACAGACGAAATAAAATATTTTAATGCGGTAGAAGAAGAAAACCATAAGATTGCTCACGGGGCAACACCTTACGATGAAAATGGAAAAATCACAGATGAAGAAGTGGAAGTTCGTGTTAACGGCGAACCAAAACTCATCACAAGAGAAGAAGTTGACCTTATAGACGTAGCTGCAAATCAAGCTTTTTCAGTTGCAACTTCCATGATGCCTTTCTTAAATCACGACGATGCAACAAGAGCTCTCATGGGAACAAACATGCAAAAACAGGCTGTTCCTTGTGTCATTCCTGAAGCTCCTTTAGTCGCAACGGGTATAGAAGAATCAGCCGCAAGATTTACAGGAAGAGTCATTTATTCGGAAGAAGACGGAATTGTCAGCGCAGTAGATGCTTCAAAAATAGAGGTAAAATCAGCTAAAACCGGAAAAGATAAAGAATATAAATTAGTAAGTTTTTCAAGAACAAATGGATTTACACCTTTCCACCAGAGACCGTCGGTAAGTCTTGGACAGAAAGTGAAAAAAGGAGGATTGCTTGCGGACACTTCATCTTCTGTAAACGGTGAAATGGCTCTTGGTCAAAATGCTCTTGTCGCCTTTATGACATGGAGCGGATCAAACTATGAGGACGCAATTATTCTTTCGGAAAGATTGGTCAAAAACAGTAAATTCTCATCGGTACATATTGAACCATTCGTTGTAAATGTACGAGACACAAAACTCGGTCCGGAAGTTACCACTCATGATATTCCAAATGTAGGAGAAGCAAAATTAAAAAATCTCGATGAAGACGGAATCATTAGAATTGGAGCTGAAGTTTCTGCAGGAGATATTCTTGTAGGTAAGATTACACCAAAAGGAGAGACACAGCTTACTCCGGAAGAAAGACTCCTCCGATCTATTTTTGGAGAAAAAGCTCGCGATGTAAAAGATACTTCAAAAAGACTTGAGAGCGGAAAAAGAGGAAGAGTTATTTCCGTTAAAATCTTTTCAAGAGAAAACGGAGACAAATTGGAATCAGGAATTATAAAAACAATACACATAGAAATCGCCCAGCTTAGAAATATTTCCGTTGGAGACAAGCTCGCGGGAAGACATGGAAACAAAGGGGTTATTTCAAGAATTTTGCCGGTTGAAGACATGCCTTATATGGAGGACGGAACGCCTATAGATATTATTCTTACACCGCTCGGAGTTCCTAGCCGTATGAACTTGGGACAGATTCTTGAAGTTCACTTGGGTCTTGCTGCAAATACGCTGGATTACCAAGCTGTTGTTCCGCCATTTATGGGAGCAACCGATACCGAAATTAAAGAAGAGTTGGTAAAAGCCGGATATAAATCAAACGGAAAAATGAAACTGTTTGACGGAAGAACTGGATTATCTTATGAACAGGAAATTTCTGTCGGCTACATGTATATCTTGAAACTACATCATGAAGTTGAAGACAAAATACACATGAGATCCATCGGACCTTACTCAATGATTACTCAACAGCCTTTGGGAGGAAGAGCTCAAGGAGGAGGACAGAGATTTGGAGAAATGGAAGTCTGGGCCTTGCTCGGATATGGTGCTGCATATACTTTAAGAGAAATGCTTACGATTAAATCCGACGATATTATAGGTAGAGCATCTGCCTTTGATTCTATCGTCAAAGGAGAAAGGATTAAACAACCAAATCTGCCTGCTTCGTTTAACGTATTACTTAACAGCTTGAGAGGTCTTGGACTTAACGTCGAACTCAAGAATGAAAAAATAGACAACGAAAATTAAGCATACGAATATACAAATAAACGAATGATACGAATGACTACAAATAACTCAAAATTCAAATGTATTTATTCGTAACCATTTGTATCATTAGTATAATTTGTTAATTTGTAAACACAAAATTATGAAAATAAAACAATCATCAGATCAAAATTTCAACATAATATCCATTAACGTTGCTTCTCCCGAAGTAATTGCGAAATGGTCGTTTGGAGAAATAACAAAGCCCGAAACTATAAATTACAGAACCCAAAGATCGGAAAGAGGAGGACTTTTTGATGAAAAAATCTTCGGACCGGACAAAGATTATGAGTGTTATTGTGGAAAATACAAAGGCATAAGATATAAAGGAATCGTCTGTGAAAAATGTGGAGTTGAGATAACAAGATCTATTGTAAGAAGAGAAAGAATGGGACATATAGAACTGTCCTCACCTGTATCTCATATTTGGTTTTTGAGAGGAATACCGACAAGACTCGGCGCTGTCATGGGAATGTCAGTATCAGATCTTGAAAAAGTCATTTATTTTGCCGGATATATTGTTACTAAAACTTTTCCGGCCGAAAAGGAAAGAGTACTGAAAGAAATAGAAAATGAATTCAAAAATAAAGTAAAAACAGTTACAGACGAAAAAACAAAAGATGCTCTGAAAGAAATGGCTACCAATGCCAAAAAAGAAGTTGAGAGCATAGTGGAAGGAAAAGTTCTTGATGAGACCATGTACCACAAATACTCCATAAAATATGGGGCCGTATTTGAAGCGGGAATTGGGGGCGAAGTAATTTATGAAATTTTAAAGAAAATAAATCTAGAAGATTTAGAAAAGAAAATATTAGCAGGTTTGGAAAAGGCAAATTCCGCTGATGTAGAAAAACTAAACAAAAGATTGAGTTTGATAAGATCAATGATAGCTTCCAAATCAAGACCTGAATGGATGTTTCTTACAAAAATTCCGGTTATTCCACCGGCCCTTCGTCCTATGGTGCCACTTGATGGAGGAAGATTTGCGACTTCTGATGTGAATGATCTTTATAGAAGAGTAATAAACAGAAACAATAGACTTTTAAAATTAAAAGAAATCAACGCTCCCGATGTCATACTTCGAAATGAAAAAAGAATTCTTCAGGAAGCGGTAGATGCTTTGATTGACAATTCCATCAGGCACGGAAATGCTCTATTTTCTGCTATGGGATCCGCTTCAAGCAAGAGACCTTTAAAATCTCTGGCAGATAATCTTAAAGGAAAAAGAGGATTGTTCAGACAAAATCTTTTGGGTAAGCGCGTAGACTATTCCGGCAGATCCGTCATTGTTGTCGGTCCCGACCTTCATTTGGATCAATGCGGGCTTCCAAAACACATGGCACTTGAACTTTTCAGACCTTTTATTATTTCAGAACTTTTAAAGAAAGAGCTTGCATACAATATAAGAGGAGCTGGACGTCTTATAGACGACGGCGCTCCAGAAGTATGGGCTATACTTGAAGAAGTAATTAAAGAAAAATATGTTCTCTTAAACAGAGCGCCTACGCTTCACAGACTTGGTATTCAAGCTTTCAGGCCTATTCTTATAGAAGGAAACGCTATTCAGGTTCACCCACTCGTATGTTCTGCCTTCAATGCAGACTTTGATGGAGACCAGATGGCTGTTCACGTGCCCTTGGGAGAAGAAGCTCAGATGGAAGCACGAGAGATAATGGCTTCCGACAAAAATATTTTGAAACCAGGGGACGGAGATCCAACAGTTTCATTTAAACTTTTGGATATTGCGCTTGGATGTTACTGGATGACAAAAATAGTAGAGGGAGACAAAGGTGAAGAAAAATATTTCCAATCAACAAATGCCGCCATTACAGCAAGAGATTTCGGCATAATCGGATTCAGAACAAAAGTAAAAGTTTTGCCGTCTGAAAAAATCAAATACGCCCAATTCGAAGGAAAACTTTTTGAAACAACAGTCGGAAGATTGTTATTCAATAATATACTTCCGGAAAATTATCCATTTATAAACAAAGAAATTGAGCTTAGACAGCTAAGAAAAATTATAGATGACCTTATTATTGAGCACGGTCCAAATAAGATTGCTCCTATAATAGATAAAATTAAAAATTTCGGATTCAAATACGCTACAATTTCCGGAGTTACTTGGGGAATAGACGATGTTCAAGTTCCAAAAGAAAAAGAAGAAATTATAAAGAAAGCCAAACACAAGTCTTTAGAAGTGGCTGAACAATTCAATGAAGGATTGCTTATTGAAGAAGAAAGAATAACAAAAAATGTTGAAATATGGCAAGGAGCAAAAGGAGAATTGGAAAAACTCATTCCAGCTTCACTAGATAATAACGGTTCGGTTTACGATATGTGGAAATCTGGAGCAAGAGGTTCTCTTGGATCTCTCGTTCAGATGGCAGGTATGAAAGGTATGATTCAAAATACGATGGGAGATACGATTGAATTCCCAGTTATCAATTCTTCAAAAGAAGGTCTCACGCCTATTGAATATTTCATTACCACTCACGGTTCAAGAAAAGGTCTTACAGATACGGCGTTAAACACAGCAAAAGCAGGATATCTTACGAGAAGACTTTTTGATGTCGCTCAAGACATCATCATAAAAGAAGATGATTGCGGAACAAAAGAAAGCATTACCGTAAGCAAAAATTTCGGAAAAGATACGGGCTCTTCCATAGCAAAAAATATCAGAGGTAGAATATTGGCTGAAGATGTTATCGGCAAAGACGGAAAAGTTATGTATAAAAAGGGAACCTTGCTTACAAAAAATGATGCCCAAAAGATAGATCAGGAAGAAATAGAAAATGTATCGGTCAGATCTCCATTAACATGTAAGACTTTACACGGAATTTGTTCTAAATGTTATGGAATGGATCTTGGTAAAAGCGAGCTGATAGATGTAGGAGAAGCAGTGGGAACCATTGCGGCTCAAGCCATCGGAGAACCAGGAACTCAGCTTACAATGAGAACTTTCCACGCAGGAGGAACAGCCTCCGCTGGCGGAGATATTACTCAAGGTTTGCCTAGAGTTGAGGAAATTTTTGAAAAGAGAAGACCAAAAAATCCGGCAATTATTGCTACAGTAAACGGAATCGTCACTTCAGTAAAAGATTTTGGCAAGGAAAAAATCATTACAGTAATTCCAGATTTGGAAGATAAGGGCAAATCAAAGAAATCTGGAGAAGTTGAATATGTATTCAATCCTAAAAGAATTGCGTATGTAAAACAAGGAGATAAAGTTACAAAAGGCCAACTACTTACAGACGGTTCAGCAGACATAGATGAAATCTTTGAATTTGCAGGAAAAGATAAAGCGATAGAATATATTATTACAGAGGTTAGCAAGCCTTACGAACTTCAAGGAGCTGCTGTTGCCAGAAAACATATTGAAATCATAGTTAAGCAGATGTTCTCTAAAAAAGTCGTTACAAATCCAGGGTCTTCAAATTTCTGCACTGGAGATGTCATAGACGAATTAGACTTAAAATTAGAAAATGAAGAAATAAAAGAAAAGAAAGGAGAACAGCTTGAAGCAAAGCTCCTAGTTATGGGAATTACCGAATCATCACTCTCAAGAAGAAGTTTCCTTTCAGCCGCATCATTCCAGCACACTGTGAGAATTCTTATAAACGCCGCAATAAAAGGTGTTAAAGATAATCTTGTCGGTCTTAAAGAAAATGTCATTATCGGCAGAATAATTCCAGCCGGTACAGGATTTCCAGGCAGTAAGAAGTTTGAAATGATAGAGGAAGTGCAAAAGCAGTTTGAAAACGAAAATGAATACTAAGATTAGGTTTTGGGTTCTAGTTTTTAGGTGTTAGAAAATACGGGTGTCATTCCCGCGAAGGCGGGAATCCAGGTTAAATTAATTTGATAATACTGGATCCCCGCATGTGCGAGGATGACAATTCAAAAAATTATATTATTAATTTTTAAAATATGTCATCGTCCGTAGAACAAATAAAAGAAAGATTGAGCATAGAAGAAGTTGTCGGCTCTTATATCAAGCTAGAAAGAGCCGGTAACAACTTAAAAGCAAAGTGTCCTTTTCATAATGAGAAGACACCATCTTTCTTTGTGTCTCCGGACAGAGGAAGTTATTATTGTTTCGGTTGCGGAGCAAAAGGTGATATTTTTACTTTTGTTCAAGAATTTGAAGGAATAGATTTTCTTGGCGCACTTAAAATTCTTGCTGATAAAGCCGGAATTGTCTTGGAAAAATTCACTTCTCAAAAAAGTGACAAAAAAGAAAGGTTGCATCAGCTTTTGGAAACTGCGACTCTCTATCTTTCAAAAAATCTTGAATCGGAAGAGATACCGCTTAGCTATTTGAAAAAGAGAGGACTTAAGGACGAAACGATAAAATCTTGGAGAATAGGTTATGTTCGCGATGAGTGGAGGTCAATTTCAGACCATTTAAAGTCAAAAGGATACACAGATGATGAGATAGAAAGAGCTGGAATATCAAAGACCGAGGGCAAAAACACTTATGATAGATTCAGAGGCAGAGTCATGTTCCCAATCTTTGACAGCGCCAGCAGAGTTATCGCATTTTCAGGAAGGATACTTCACGATGACCTGCCTGCCCTGCATGCGCAGGCATGGCAGGCAGGTGGCAATCCACCAAAATACTTAAACTCGCCTCAGACTGAGCTTTTTGACAAATCAAAAGTGCTTTACGGATATGACAGGGCCAAACAATCAATAAGAAAATTTGATTTTTCTATTCTTGTTGAAGGACAAATGGATTTGCTTATGGCTCACCAATCTGGCTTTGCAAACACAGTTGCATCTTCAGGCACTGCATTAACATCTGAACATTTATCATTATTAAAAAGAATTTCCAATAAAATAATAATGTCTTTTGATTCAGACAATGCCGGAGCAAAAGCAGCGGAAAGGGGATGGGCGCTCGCACTTTCAAATGGTATGGATGTCAAAATTGCAGAGATACCAAAAGGATATGATCCGGCCGACCTCATACTTAAGAGCAAAGACGAATTCAAAGATGTCCTGAAAAACTCAATTTTCCTCATTGATTTCTTGCTTAATAGAGCACAATCGGAAATTAAGGATACTAAAAAACTGTGGGAGACAATAAAAAGCAAAATTCTTCCTTATGTCTATCTCTTGGACGGAAATACAGAAAGAAGCCGATATGTTAAAAAAATATCCGACCTGATAAATATAAAGGAGGATTTTATATGGGATGACTTGAAAAAAGTGAAACTAAATGAAGAATTCCTACCACAAAATGAAATTAAAAATGAGGCGATAGAAAAAGAAATAAGCGATGAAGTATTGAAAAAAGGTTCAGTTGAACGAAATTTGGCAAGAATTTTGGCCAAACATGAAAGCCTGCCTGCGCAGGTAGGCAATAAGAAAACTGTTTCAAATATAAAAGATAAGATTGAAGAGATAATAGGAGATAAACGATATACTGACTTTAAAAAAGAATATGATGAGAAAATAAATGAACTAGCTTTTGAAGCCGAAGCGTATTATGGGGAAACAGACGAAGAAACGCTTAATAAAGAAATTGATTATCTCATTTTAAATCTTCGTGAAGAACATTTTAAAAATGAATTGGAACAATTATTATTAAATTTGAAAACTGCGGAAAAAGAAAAAACGGAAGAAAAAATAAATGCAATATCAATAAGATTAAAAGAAATAATGCATAAAATGAGCGAAATTAGGAAAGAAAAGAACAGCTTTTACAAAAATAATAAAGTTAGCGTATAAAAACGGAAACATTTTATGAAATTAATTATTCGTAAGCCATTCGTATCATTCGCATAATTCGTTAATTCGTAACTTAAAAAGGTCAATTTATTAATTATTTAAATCATCTATGACAAAGAAAAAAACAAGAAAAAAAGTCTCTAAAAAAGCTAAGGTCAAAAAGACCAGAAAAATGGCTAAAAATAAGGCTAAATCTCGTTCAAATTCAAAAAAACGAGTTCCGAAAATTTCTTCCAAACAAAAAGAGATGGACATGAAAGCGGGAAGACTTATTACAAAGGGAAGAGAAAGGGGATTCATCACATACGATGAAATTTTGAAAGAATTTCCAAAAGTGGAAGACGATGTTTTTTTCCTTGATGAACTTTACAACAAGCTTGTTGTTGCCGGCATAGATGTGCTTGAAGGAGGCGGGATGCTTGAAGTTGATGAAGAACAGATAAAAAAATATGCTACTTATGGCACTCGCAGTCCCGATGCTGGATACGATTCCATACAAATATATCTGAAAGAAATTGGGCAATATCCTCTCATCAGCGCTTCCATGGAAAAAGATCTTGCAAGAAAAATTCAGGCAGGAGATAACGAAGCAAAAAATCTTCTCGCCAAAGCAAACTTGAGGCTTGTCGTTTCTATCGCCAAAAAATATGTCGGAAGAAGCGCAGATCTCACGCTTTTGGACTTGATACAAGAAGGAAACCTCGGTTTATTCAAAGCTGTAGACAAATTTGACTGGACAAAAGGTTTTAAATTTTCAACTTATGCGACTTGGTGGATACGACAAGCTATCACAAGAGCTCTCGCAGACCAGTCTAGAACAATCCGCGTACCCGTACACATGGTAGAAACAATTGCAAAATATAAACAAGTTTACAGAAGACTCTCTCAAGATTTGGGAAGAGAACCTCTTTCCGAAGAAATAGCAACCGAAATGGGGCTTGAGATAGAAAAAGTTTATATGATAGAAAAAATTGACCAAGATACAGTGTCCTTGGAAGCTCCGGTTGGAGATGATGACGATGGAAAATCAACCCTTGGAGATTTTGTCGCCGATGATAAAATACTTTCTCCGGACCAGGAATCATCAAGAAGAATTCTTTCAGACCAAGTTAAAGAAATTTTGAATGACCTATCACTCAAGGAAAAGAAAATCCTTGAAATGCGACACGGCTTAAATGACGGCATTACTCACACCCTTGAAGAAGTGGGCTTAGAATTCGGCGTCACAAGAGAGCGTATCAGACAAATTGAGGCTAAGGCGCACGAAAAAATAAGACAGCATGAAAAGATAAATCGGCTACAAAGCTATTAAAGAGCCGACCCCGCCTGCCCTATGAAATGCATTTTTTTATTTCATTGGGGTCAAATTGGCTTTTATTTGACTGGGGTAGATTGCAGAGTTATTAAAATAATTTTTTGAAGATTTTTTGATTAAAAAATGGTAGACTATTTCCTATGAAAAGATATGCTTTTATTGATGTATCGAATACTATAGGAACAACTATCGAGTTGCTAAATTTTAAAATTGATTGGGAAAAATTAATTCTTCATCTTAAAGGTGAAAAATGGTTATGTAATAAAGTATTATATTATAGAGGAAATAAAGGAAGAAAAAAGGATGAAAAAGATAAACTAAAATTAGAGAATATAGGATACATTGTTAATACTAAAGTCACATATAAATATAAAGATAGAACAAAAACATATTTATATAAATGTGAACACTGTGGCAAAGACGGCTCGTTTGATGTATTTCTTCCAGGACAAAGAAAATCAAACTGTGATGTTGATTTAACTGTAGACGCTATGGAAATGATAGAACCTGGCAGTGAATATTTGATTTTTACTGGTGATGGAGATTTTGCATATTTGATTGAAAAATTAATACAAAAAGGAGTAAAAGTGAGAATTGTATCAAATACAGGTATTGATAAAAAAGGAAAGAAAACATTTAGTTCAAGACTAGCTGATATAATCAAAAGAGAGGAATCTGGACAAAAAAGAGTTTCTTTTATTGATATAAATGATTGGAAAGTTAAAATTGAAAAATTAAACAAATAAAGTTGACAAAATGAAAACCGCCCACAAGCGTGACGGCTTTCGAACTACACTGATAGTATAGACTTTTTACATGTAAAGTCAAGCGTTTGTGGATAACTCAATTTTATGAAATATACACCAAAAAACAGCTTAAAAAAGCTGTTTTTTGGTGTTAATTTGTGATATTATTCGTTTTAACAAGGAACTGTTCCTTGCTAAATCTTTTGAAATAATTATGGCAACCAGTCATCTTTCTAATGCAAAAAAGGTAAAGAACGACGAGTTCTATACTCAATACGGCGATATTCAAAAAGAGATTGAAGCGTATTTGGAATACAACCCCGATGTATTCCGAGACAAGGTGGTGTATTGCAACTGCGACGATCCATTCGAGAGCAACTTTTTTCGATATTTTGTGCTCAATTTCAACAAGCTCGGACTGAAACAGCTCATCACAACGAGTTACAAACCTTCGCCTGTAGCCAACACACAATTGGGGTTGTTTGGCGATGATAAAACTCTTACTATATCAAAAGGCCGTCCGAAGGTAACTGCCAACAAATTTATTGTGAGCGATGTGCGCGACATAGATGACAATGGAGAGTTCAACTTGAAAGATGTTGCCAAGCAGTTAAAAGCAAACAAACACAACGAATGGACGCCACTAGAAGGCGACGGCGACTTTCGTAGCGATGAATGCGTAAATTTACTTAAACAATCCGACATTGTAGTAACGAATCCGCCATTTAGCCTGTTTCGCGAATATGTTAAACAACTTTTTGATTACAACAAAAAGTTGGTCATTATCGGCAATATGAATGCGCTTACTAATAAAGAGATTTTTCCGCTGTTAAAAACAAATAGATTGTGGCTCGGAGCGACTGGAAACGGAAGTGATATGGTTTTCGCCGTACCAAACGGAGCTGAGATTGCAGAGAGTGATAGGCAGAAGGCAGCTCGGCTCGGCTACGTTGGTGATTATACAAGACTCGGGAACTCTTGTTGGTTTACAAATCTTGATCATGGTAGACGTCATAAACCATTACCACTAATGACGGAGGCAGATATTATAAAGTTCAGTGCAAAAAAGCCGTTTGAAAAATACGACAATTATAATGCAATAGAAGTTTCTTTTGTTAAAAATATCCCTAGTGATTATGACGGCGTAATGGGCGTACCGGTTAGTTTTCTTGATAAATATAATCCTGAACAGTTTGATATTTTAGGAGCAACTCAAAGAGGTTGTCATGATGAAGTTTCTGACACAAAAAAATATGATGATTACTGGGAAGTAAGACAGAATGGTAAAAAAACAGGATCATCTGGTGGAAAAACAAATGAAAATGCAAATTTGGTTGGGAATGATGGAAAAAAGAATTACTTTATAAATAAAGAAGGCCGAATAATTCAATCCGCTTATTCAAGAATTTTTATAAGGCATAAGAAAAAATAATATGGAAATTTTTAAATCATTTATAAAATGGTTAGTAAGTGCAGATTCTGCTGGAATCTTAACAATTTCAACAGGGTTTATCGCATGGAAAGTATATTTATCACAAGTAAAATCTAGGGAAAGAGAAGCAATAATCGTTCTATTGAATGAGATTAGGCATGCTGAAAATTCTCTTAAGACAATCACAAATAGTGGTTTCGACGTGCAGAATGAAACGGTTTCAATTTTGCCGACTTGTAGTTGGGATATAAATTATCAGATCTTCACGCGTTATTTGAGTAGAGATGATTTTAAATTACTTAGCGACTTCTTTAATGGTTGTAAGGCAGCTCAGGCCGAATTGGAACAGTGGCGTAAGTATTTTGTCATTGCACGAGAAGAAAAGGGAAAAGCAATTCAAGTGGAACTTGTTAAAATGGCATCCGAATTTACTAACGACGAAGATTACAGTAAGAAGAAGGATAAAATTGAGAAGCAGACACATAACGAAAATTTTCTGTTTAATTTTAGAAAGCCGGAACAATATTTTGCTCAATATATACGATCAATCCCTCAGATATCAGGTACTACAGCGTTAGCAAGTTTGAATGAATTATCTAAAAAAAAATAATATGAAAACAATTTTAAAAACCAACATCACTGTCAAAGATATTTGCGAGGGGTTTGTCTATAACGAACTAGAAGGTAAAGGACTTTTCGGTCTGTCTGGTAAGCTCACTGTTCAACCAGAATATCAGCGTAACTACATCTATGCGTCCGATGGTGGAAAAAGAGAAGTTGCCGTTATTGAATCAATACTCAAAGGTTACCCGATAGGCCTGATTTACTTTAATAAAGTTTCTGAAAACAATTTGGAAGTTTTGGACGGACAACAGCGCATCACGAGTGTTGGACGTTTTGTGACTGACAAATTCGCCATCAAAGATGAAAATGGTATGGAACAATATTTTGGCGGTATGGCAAAAGATAAGCAGGTCAAGATTTTGGAAACAAAATTACTCATTTATGAATGCGAAGGAACAGAAAGTCAAATAAAAGAGTGGTTTAAGACAATTAATATTGCTGGAGTTCCACTCGTCCCTCAAGAATTGTTAAATGCAATTTATTCCGGACCATTCGTTACGCTAGGCAAAGAAGAGTTCAGTAACAGCCAAAATGCCAATATTCAAAAATGGAGCGCATATATAAAAGGCAGTGCAAACCGACAGGCATTTTTTGAGAGGGCGCTAGACTGGGCGAGTAAAGGAAATATCGATGATTACATGAGTATTCATCGCAACGACAAAAACATCAATGAGTTAAAGAAATATTTCAACAGTGTAATTGATTGGATATCTAGTGTATTTACCGATGTAGAGAGTGAAATGCAAGGATTAGAATGGGGACGACTGTATGAGGTATATCATAAAAAATCGTACAGTCCAAAAAAAGTTTCGGAAGAAGTGCGAAAACTGTATGGTGATCCGTATATCAAAACCCGCAAAGGTATTTTTGAGTTTATTTTAGGTGGTTCTGCTGATACAAAATTACTTGAGGTTCGAGTTTTTGATGAAGTAACCAAGAAAGCGGTTTATACAACACAAACTACTAAAGCAGAGAAAAAAGGCGAATCAAACTGCCCGCATTGTGCTATTGGACACGATGCTAACAAGAATAAGGTTTGGAGTTTTGGTGAAATGGATGCCGACCACGTAAAAGCATGGAGTAAAGCTGGCGCGACATCAATAAAGAATTGCGAGATGTTGTGTAAGACACATAATAGAGCAAAAGGAAATCGATAATGAAACACCCGTTATCTAAATGCATGGGTAGTTGTCAGAAGTTCGACAAAAAAACAAATGCTAAAAATTGTCAAATGTTATGCAGACAAGACAATCTAGATAAATCTAGAAAATAAAAATATTGCAAATAATATATTGAAGCCAAAACTCATGAAAAGATAAAAAGAATGAGAAGATAAATAGATTACGAAGTTATTAAATTCTATGGAAATTTTAAACAAAAATACAGAAAATGAAACAAAAACATCTTTGTACCACTATTTAAAAGAAAAAGGTGTACTTATTTCTTCGATTGGTGCAATGCTTGGTTTAGGAGGTTTTCTTGGAATTATTGGCTTAATTTCTGCAAAAAATCTCTCTGAGTGGCTAATAATTATGATTTATGTTTTCATTTTTTTATTAGTATTAGGTGTAGTAATTATATGGTCTGAAATAATATATACTTTTCCTTCACATCCAGAGATTAGGCTTAAATTATTTAAATATGTTTTAATCCTACTTTACATATTAACTACGATAATTACATGTCTAGTTTATAGAAATTTATCTAGTATTTTTATGCCAGTCATTATTTTTTTTATGATTGGATTACCACTTTTAAGATTTCTGGAAAAAACCATCCTATTCAAACTAGTTGAATGGATAAAAAAAAGATATAACAATAAGTTCATCCTTGTTATTTTTGGACTAATTATTGCATTGATAATTACATTTGTATTATCCAAATTTACAGATTATGTAAATTCTATAATTGATAAAATGCTAATAAAATAATTCGATATTTAATAAAAAATTATGGAAAATCCATATGCAATTTACATAAAGTGCGATGGAGCAATGAATTATGATAACAAACAAACCGGCGGTAATGGTTATGTAATCGAGTTTCCGGAATGTTTTAATTTAGAACCGATAAGAAAATCGATCAGAAACGACGGACAAGGCATCCATAGATTAGAAATGATAAGTATATTGGAATCAATGAAAGAGTTAATAAGTTATTCTGCAAAAAATAATATAAATTTAAACAAAGCCGCTTCAGTAATAATCAATTCAGATAGATATAGTGTTACTGATGATGGAGAAATAAACCCATATCATGTTGCGCAATATATAAAATCTAAATGGATGACAAAAGACGGGAAAGAAGTAAAAAACAAAGATCTTATTAATGATATATATAAAACAAGAAAAAAACTTAGTTCTCTGGTCGGAGGAAGAGTAGGTATTAAATATATTCGAGAAAAATATAACAAAGAAGCAGATAATTTAGCAGAAATTGGCAAGGAAAAAGATATAAGGAGCAAACGAACATATTATAAAAATTATAAGAAAATTTCAAAAAGAAAATTTAATGGTCCAGAAGTAGATTATTCTAAATTAAATCCAAAAAGAAAATTAATAATTAATGTTTATGGATCACAACAGATTGATAATAATTTCGAAATTAGTACTGAAATTGAAAAGGGTGAATTTTTGGGAATGAAAGTAAGATTGTATGTAAATACTGAACTTGAAAAAAAACTGCATCGTTCACATTCATACTTTATCAATGTAAAAAAAATTACTAAACACCACATAGAGATTAAATCATGCAAAGAAAAAAAATGATAAATTCTTAAATAATGATTTTTATGATAAAATTGTTATATGAAACTCCTCACTAAAACAGATTTTATATCATACAAAGAATGTCCAAATAATGTTTGGATAAAATGGCATAAACCTGAAGAATATAAGAAATTTCCAGTTTCTGAATTTGAACAATCTTTGGGGCAAATGGGAAATGAGGTTGAAGAATTAGCTCGTGGAATGTTTCCGAACGGCTATTTGATTGGGCAAAGAACAGCTGGAGCACAAGAACTTACGAAGAAGTTGATGCTCGTGCATACGCCCATCATTTATCAGGCAGTGTTTAGCACTGACAAATATTTGGCTGCAACAGACGTCATTCATTGGAACGAAAAAGCAAATGCGTATGATTTGTATGAAATAAAAATGTCTTCTACTGAAGGTGAAGACGAAGAAGAAACTGGGGACGGAAAGCCAAAAAAAGTAAATAAGAAAAGGGAACTCCAGTATGAATACGACCTCGCATTCCAGAGCAATGTTGCAAAATTATGCGGTGTAAATTTCAATAAAAAATATCTTGTCCGTCTTAATAAAAAATATGTAAGACACGGGAATTTGGACTTTACCAAACTATTTGAAATTACCGACAAAACAGAAATATTGAATGATGTTTTTTTGTCAGTTGCACAAACAGAAATGAAAGGCGCTTATGAATATCTTTCTAATTCTGAAATGCCTACCGGACACTGCTCTTGCTACTACAAAGGGCGTTCATCACACTGCACAACTTTCAGCATAAGCAATCCCGATGTTCCTGCGTATAGCGTTCATGATTTGAACAGAATAGGGAATAGCAAAAAATATCTTGGAGAATTACTAAATGAAGAAATATTGAAAATTGATGATGTCCCGGAAGATGACAGATTAAAACCAAAACCAAAAAAAAGAGGCGAAGAGCCAAGTAAGCCCACCAAACTGAATCAAGTTCGTGTTTATAAAACCAAAAAGCCGATTATTGATATGGCTTCCATCAAGAGCGAGCTTGAAACTCTTCAATATCCGCTATATTTTCTTGATTACGAAACATATCCGACTGCTATCCCGCCATTTAACGGCTATCATCCATATCAGCATATAGTTTTCCAGTATTCTTTGCATATATTAAAAAGTAAGGATTCAGAGCTTGAACACAGAGAATGTTTGGTCCTTGATGGTGATCCTTCAGAAAAAATTGTTGAAAGTTTGAGAA
>CAZLRP010000007.1:0-38755 GCA_964562105.1 uncultured Candidatus Saccharibacteria bacterium | reverse complement strand
AAACACAAACTATTACATATCAAATAACTGAGGAGGTAATATTTCAACTACATGGAGAGAGCGTGCCTCAAAATACAATTTAAAAGGACGGTTTGCGAAGCGAACCGTCCTTTTAAATTGTATTTTCCTAACGCTTAACACCTAAAATCTATTTTTGTCCTTTATTTAACTAGATAATATTTGGACCACCTTCTCTCTCCTTCTTTTTTTAAGATCCCTTTTGATACTAAAGATAAAAGTTCTCTTTGTATTGTTTTTTCACTACAATCCTTTATATTCCTAGCGAAATCCTTGATTGTAAGTTTAACACCGCTTTTCAACATGGATAAAATAATATCTTGTCTATTATTTTTGTCTTTTACTGCTTTTTCTTGAGTAACTGTTTTTGTATTAAAGGACATTTTTTCATCATGTCCTTTATTCGGATAATTTATGTCCTTAATAGTATTGTCCTTGGCTATATTTTGATTTTGCATCATGGAAGATATTGTTTGAAAAGATTGATCTGGAATATAGTTATAATTACCATCAAAAAGATTCGGTTCAAAAGCTATTTTAGCTGATGAATAATTTACCGAAGAAGTAACTAAAAAATCAGCCAATTTTTGAAGTTCTGAAGCAATAATTTGATGATTCATTTTTGACATCATTTTTATGCTTTCTGCGATATTAAAAAGAACTAATATTTCGCTGATGGCGGACAGAAGATTTTTTTGATAAATTTCTTCCCCCCAAATTCTCTCGGACATTCCCAGAGTATTTTCCAACATCTTGTTGGCAAGAGCTCTCACTCTTTCTTTCATAGGTTCTCTATCGGACATAAGACTAGTTAGTAAATAAAGTGCCTTAATTATTTTATCTGTCTTTTGAAAAATAAAAAGACCGTAAGAATCGCCCAAAAAAAGAGCGTTTATATCAGCCTTAACAAGAGAGTTATCCTGATTTTGAGAACCGACTAAATTATTTTGATTTTCCATAATAATATGTCTATTCCTTGTCTTTTAAAAAGTCCTTTTGTTTATAGGTGTCCTTTTATATTGTCTTTTAAGAATCTTAAGGACGAAAAAGGAATTTCTTCAATAATAATATGTCCATTAAAAAAAGTAAAGACCTTTTATATCAATGAAAACACTATTTTAAATATAGCAAGAGATGTATATTTTAGATTAAAAAATCTCAAGTAAAAATATGTTTTTATTTTCTAAAAAATGATTGGGGGGGGGTATTCTCTATAACGTAAATTTTTAATTTAGATTACTTGATTTATATTCAAAAAAAATTAGTGAAAAAATGTTTTGAAATCAATGTTAAAGATCGCAGGAAATTATAATTTTTATTTGTTATAATTACACATATATGGCATTAAAAAACAGGGGGAGAAAAAATATAAAATCAATATCAAAAGACAGGGTTTTAAGTAGTATAAAAAATGAGACTAAACAAGGCATCTTTGCTGTAGCTTTTTTTGTCCTAGCAATAATCTTTATTCTTGCCTCCATAAAAACGGGAGGTGCGGGAAATGAGATTTACTACGCCGGTCCAGTAGGAAAAGAAATTTATCATTTGCTTTATATTCTTCTAGGTATAGGATATTTTCTTCTTCCGTTATTTTTTCTTATGCTTAGTATTTCTTTTTTTAAAAAAGAAGAAAGAAATTTTAACAATTTAAAATTATTTGGCGGAGTTTTATTTTTTGTTTCAGGACTTGGAACGATTGATCTTGTATCAAAACAATACTGGACTGCTCAAGGAGGCAAGCTCGGGTGGCTTATCTCTACCCCGATTTTTAATATGTTTGGTTTTTATTCAAGCGCAATAATTCTTCTGGCTCTTCTTATAATTTCTTGTCTTATCCTGTTTGAAACAAGAATTACAATTGAGTCTATTATGTTTTGGAAAAAATTAAAAAAGGAAGATGAGGAAAATGAAGGCGATGAAGAGGAGGAAGATGAAGAAGATATAAAAGTTATCGCTGATAAACTAGAAGAAGACAAGCGGGAAGAAGAAAAACTTGTAAGAGAGAAAGATGAAAAGAAAAATCAAAGACAAATTGACAGTGTGTTTATAAAAAAGAATGAGAATGAAGATATAAAGTTCACTCTTCGTGCAATAGGAAGCACAAAATATGTTCCTCCCCCACTGTCTTTACTTGAGGACGACAAAGGAAGAGTTGTTTCCGGTGATATAAAAGCAAATGCAAATATAATAAAAAGGACTCTTCAAAATTTTGGCATAGATGTAGAAATGGATGAAGTATCCATCGGACCGTCAGTTACCAGGTATGCCCTAAAACCTGCCGAGGGAATAAAAATTTCAAGAATAATTGGACTACAAAACGATCTTTCTCTTGCTCTTGCCGCGCACCCATTAAGAATTGAAGCTCCTATCCCCGGCAAATCTCTTGTGGGAATAGAAATTCCAAATTCGATAAAATCTACAGTCGGACTCGCGGCGCTTATTGGCTCAGAAGAATTTCAAAAATCAGAAAAACCTCTCCTTGTAACGCTTGGAAAGGGTATTTCGGGAAAATCTCACTTTGTTAATGTGGCAAAAATGCCCCATGTACTTGTAGCTGGTGCAACAGGATCCGGTAAATCTGTTACTATACATGCAATTATTACTTCCCTACTTTACAGAAACTCGCCTGAAAATTTGAGACTCATAATGATTGATCCGAAGAGGGTTGAACTTACTTTATATAATAAAATACCCCATCTTTTAACTCCAGTCATTACAGATGCGAAAAAAACAATTTTGGCTTTAAAATGGGCCACAAAAGAAATGGATCGCAGATACGATATTTTGGAGTTTAATGCTGTAAAAGATATAGATTCGTATCATAAAAATATATTGGCTCCTGAACTCAGAAAAATCGAAGAATTGAAGAAAAAAGGCGTTTATAATCCTGATAAGAGTGTTGCGCCAGAACCGATGCCTTTTATTGTTATAATAATAGATGAACTTGCCGATATTATGATGGCATACCCAAGAGAGCTTGAGGCAGGAATAGTACGTTTAGCTCAAATGAGTCGTGCTGTCGGTATTCACCTGATAATTTCAACCCAAAGACCGTCCGTAAATGTCATTACAGGTATAATCAAAGCAAATATACCGTCAAGAATTGCCCTTCAAGTCGTATCTCAGATAGATTCAAGAACTATTTTGGATACTCCGGGAGCTGAAAAACTTCTTGGGGCTGGAGATATGCTCTATATGGGAGGTGAGATGTCTAAGCCTGTAAGAATTCAGTCTGCATTTGTTTCAGAAAAAGAAGTTAAAGACGTGGTTAAATATTTAGTAGATTCATATAGAGATGAACTTATTGGAGGAGAAATTGACCTTGCGGAGGTGACTTCAGGAAGTGAAAGCGATGGTGTAGGTGTATTTAATAGTTTGGAAGACGATGGGGGGGATGAATTGTATGAACAAGCGAAAGAAGAGGTTTTAAGAGCGGGAAAAGCATCTACTTCATACATACAAAGAAAACTTAGAGTTGGATATTCAAGAGCAGCCAGACTTATAGATCTATTGGAACAAAAAGGTGTTATAGGTCCGGGAGATGGTGCAAAAGCAAGAGAAGTTATTAGCTCTAGCAACAATATAGTGCCCGAGGAAGTTCCTCTTGAAGGAGTAGAGCACAAAGATGGAGATTATCTTTAAAAATAAGAAGTGAAACGTCTATATTTTTAAAGACCCTGTCAAATAATTTTTCAAAAATGCGATTATTAAAAATTAAGATTTGAGGATTATGATAAAAAATGTTTATTATAAAAAATAAAAAATTATTAATATCGGGTCGTTATCAGAGGTTACCTCAAATCTCATTTGACGGGGTGGCGATTTTTATAGTCGTTATCACTCCTTAAAAATCAACCATGACTGACAGACATGCCACAAGAAAATTTCTAAAGATAACTATTATTTCTATAATATTATTATTCCTTTTTGGTTATACCGCTTACGAAATACAAAGAGTTGTTTTTGGGCCAAGAATTAAAGTTTCTTATCCTAAAAATGGATCTCTTGTATCAAATTCTCTAACAGAAATATTAGGAGTTGCTAAAAACATCAAAAACATCAGTTTAAACGATAATAAAATTTTTATAGACGAACAGGGCAATTTTAAAGAAAAAACACTTCTTTCTTATGGCTACAATGCAATCACGATAAAAGCTAGCGATAAATTCGGCAGAAATACGGAAAAAACAATTGAGGTAATTTATAAGTAGACAGGATGTATCTTTTTACCTTGTAGCTAATTAAAAAATAAGGGGTAATTTTTACAAGCTGAATTCCATGATATAATCAAAATACATTATTAATTAATTGGATTAGGTTTGATTTCATAAAAAACTACAAACTAATCCCCACAAACTAAACTATGGTAAAAAAGATAAAGGAAAAGAAATCAGCAACAGAAGAATCTCCAAAAATTCATGGTGAGGAAAACACGGAAGAGTCTGAATCAGCTAAAGCAAAATCTGATAAAGAAAGCGCGAGCAAAATAGAAGATGCGATTGACGCGATAAAAACCAAATTTGGAGATGATTCCATCATGATGCTCGGAGATAAGCCGAGACTTAATATAAATGTTATTCCCACAGGTTCTATTGGCCTTGACGCAGCACTTGGGGTCGGTGGTCTTCCTCGTGGAAGAATCATTGAAATATTCGGACCTGAATCTTCCGGCAAAACTACCCTAGCCCTTCATGCAGTCGCCGAAGCTCAAAAAATGGGAGGTGTTTGCGCATACATAGATGCAGAACATGCCATGGATCCAGAATATGCGAAAAAACTTGGCGTAAAAATAGAACAACTTTTAATATCCCAACCAGACAATGGGGAACAAGCCCTTGATATTGTAGATAGTTTGGTCCGTTCGGGCAAAATAGATATTATAGTGATAGACTCCGTAGCAGCACTTACCCCAAAAGATGAAATTGAGGGCGATATGGGCGCATATCATGTAGGCAAACAAGCGAGACTTATGTCACAGGCTTTAAGAAAACTTACCGCTATAGTTGCGAAGTCGAAAACCGTTGTGATCTTCATAAACCAAATTAGAATGCAGATTGGCGTAATGTTTGGCAATCCAGAAACAACTCCCGGAGGAAAAGCTTTGAAGTTTTATACATCTGTGAGACTTGATATAAGAAGAATTGCACAAATTAAAAAAGGAGATGAAATAATGGGCGGACGTGTTAGAGTTAAAGTCGTAAAAAATAAGGTCGCTGCTCCATTCAAACAAACCGAGTTTGACCTCATGTACAACGAGGGCATTTCAAAAGAAGGTGAAATTTTGGCACTGGGAGAAAAAATGGAACTTATCAAGAAATCTGGCTCGTCTTATGAATATAATGGTGAAAAAATCGGCCGTGGATATGATTCTGCACGAACTTTCTTGAAAGAAAATCCGAAGATTACTGCGACAATATTGAAAGAAATAAGAGCTAAGTTGAAAGAAATATAAAAAAACAAATTTTAGAAAATACAAAAGGCGGTTCGTTTCGCGAACCGCCTTTTGTATTTATTTGCTTCTTTCTGAGGGGGAATATAATGCGCGACCGCGCATTATATTCCCCCTCTTCTTTTGTATCATTCAAGTGAATATTATAAGGGAAAAAAGTTTTTTCCTTAGATTGTGCTGACAAATACAATGCAAAGGGCGACGCCGGAGGCGTCGCCCTTTGCATGTTAATTAAATAACACTAAAATATTTATTATTTCAAAGTTATCTTTCCTCCTGCTGCTTCTACAGCTTTCTTGAGAGTTTCTGCCTCTTCCTTCTTCATTTCTTCTTTCAAAACTGAAGGAGCTGCATCTACTAAATCCTTTGCTTCTTTAAGACCGAGTCCCAAAGCTTCTTTTACTGCTTTGATAACTGCTATCTTTTGTGCACCTGCATTTGTAAGCTCAACCTTAAAAGTTGACTTCTCTTCTTCAGTGACTGCTGCCACTGCAGGGCCCGCAACTGCGACCGCTGCTGCTGAAACTCCAAAATGAGCTTCGAGAACTTTTACAAGCTCGTGAAGATCCATAACTGACATTTTTTCAACGGTTCCGACTAAGTCTTTAAATTTAGCAGGAATTCCTGCCTGCGCAGGCAGGTCTATTTTTGCTTTTTCTTCCATTGTTTTTGTAAGTTAATATTAATAAATTTAATTATGCTGTCTTTGTGTTGGCGATTTGATCCAAAACAACCGCAAATCTCTGTATGGGAGAATTGATAAGATTGACAAGCTGAGCATAAAGAGTTTTTTGCGAAGGAATCATTGCAATTGCAGTCATTTCTTCCACAGATACATATTTCCCTTCAAAAATACCTCCGACAATTTTTACATTATCCTTATATTTTTTCTGGAAAGTAAAAAACTCTCTTGCGGGGGCTGTTAGATCATCACCATAAACCATAGCGAGTTCCCCGACAAATTCTGGCATCTCACCAACAACTCCAGCATCTTTTAAAGCAATCTTGGCTAAAGTTTTTCTGACTACCATATACCCTACTCCCTCTTTTCTCAAAGCCCTTCTCATAGCCATATCGTCTGCAACTACCAAATGATGAAAGTTTGCAAACACAACTGACTTTGAACCTTTGAGCGCTTTAGCAACTTTTTCAACCAATTCTTTCTTTTTTGCTTTTGTAATCATAAATTAGTTTTTAGGTTCTAGTTTATAGTTTTTAGTTAAGAAATTTCATTCAAATGAATTTTCTAAAACCTAGAACCTAAAAACTAGAAACTGTTATAACGACCTTTATAATAAGGCCTCTAAACAATAGAGTTTGACCTCGATCGGATTTCTTCCCTTTTGGGATACCGATTGTCTCTGGCCTTAATGCAAACATACTAGCAAAAAGTAAAAAAAAGTAAAGTAAAAGTAAAATATTCCTATTTATTCGCTCTTCCAACATATTCTCCTGTTTCCGTATTTACTGTAATTATTTCGCTGTCTGTAATAAAAAGAGGTCCATTTATAATAGCTCCTGTTTCAAGAGTAATTTGTTTTTGACCCCCACTTGACGTATCCCCTTTTACCGCAGGCGGAGCTTCTGTTACTTTGAGGTCTACTTTGATTGGAAGATGAACCCCAATAACTTTTTCATCAAAAATCATTGTCTCAACCAAAGAATTGGTTTTCATAAATTTAGCTGGATTGCCGATCATTTCTTCCTCAAGTTTAAATCTATTTGAAGGATCTTTTGGATCACAAAACCAAAACTCTCCCCTACTTTTGTATAAAAACTTTGCGTCTTTGTATTCTATATCGGCTTCTTCAATTTTTTCTGACTGATGAAAAGATACTTCGGTAATTTTTCCTGTGATTAAATTTTTTAATTTTGTAGCATTAACTGGTTTTCGCATTTGTTTTCTAAAAACATGAGAATGCAAAACCTCATAAGGCTGTCCTTCGTAGAGAATAATTTTTCTTTCAACTGCTTCGCTGTAATCTAGTATAGCCATTTTAATTAGGAATTAGCTTACAGCTTCTTAGCTTTTTAGGAAATACATTTATTGTATTTCTAAAAAGCTAAGAAGCCACTTGCCTACAAGCTGTTTAACGAGCGACAAACGGCAAAAGAGCCATAAATCTCGCCCTTTTTATCGCTTCTGAAAGTTGTCTTTGACTTCTTGCTCTGACATTGGTTTTTTTCTTACCCTGTACTCTTGCATGAGGATTTAAGAACTTCTTTAAAAGTTCTACATCCTTATAATCAACATACTTTATATTATTTTGTGAGAAAAAACATTGTTTCATATATTTTGTTGGCGAGCGGAGCGAGTCTTACAAAATAATGACCCAGCACCACTTTTGACTTCGATACTCTACTATAACTAATAATTTATTGCAAACCTTACCTATTTTTTACCCTTCAACCTTTTTTCAAAAGTGGTGCTGGGTTAAGGTTTGACTACGATAAAATTTTCACTATGTTCAAATTGTATCGGTCAATTCCTTAAAATGGGATGTCCTCTGGATTGATTTCTTCTGTCGGATATTCAATTGTGTCCATCTGCGTAGCTTTTTCTTTGACTGGAGCTTCGCTTTGATTTTTTTGATAACTGTCCCCACTTCCGCCACCTGAACTTGGTCCAAACTGGAAATTATCTACTATTATTTCCGTCCTGTATTTTTTGGTTCCATCATTTTTATCATCCCAACTTCTTGTTTCTATTCTTCCTTCTACAAAAACACTTCTGCCTTTTTTAAGATATTGCGCCATTACCTCTGCCTGCTTGCCAAAAGACACTATATTATGGAAACTCGTGCTTTCTTGTTTAACTCCGTTCTTATCCTTCCATGTCCTATTTGTAGCAAGGCCAAACGAAACCACCTTGGTTCCAGAAGGAAGAGATTTTAATTCTGGATCTCTAGTTAAATTTCCAAAAAGAAATGCTTTGTTTAAATACATGATTGATTTTTAATGAGCGAAGCGATTATAAAAAACATCACCCAGCATCATTTTTTAAATTAAATTATTTTTTTAATTATTGTTTATTTCGCCTACTTAATCTTATTTGTAAATAATATCTGATAAAAATGATGCTGGGTTTAAGAAAATAGTATTCGTTTCGCTCGTTATTTTTCTAAAACTTCTTCTGACACGAGCGCATCTATTGATTTATCAATTTCCTCCATGGTTGCCGGTTTTTCATCTTTAATAATTTTATTTTCTTTAAATGTTGTTTTTATTTTTGCATCCTTGTCTGAAAAAATAGTAATTTTCGGCGAATACATGGTATTTTCTCTAACTGTTTTTATAACGATATACCTTAAAACAGACTCGTTATTTTTCATGGATAAATCTATGTTTCTAACGTCACCATCTGCGTTTAGTTCAAACTTAATAAACCCAAAGTATGCTTTATCAAATGTTTTGTAAGATCCTCCAAATGTTTTTTTAATAGAATAAGCTAACGGCCTAAGTTTAGGAATTTCTTCCGAAAGAATAACGGCTTTTTCTTTAGCTAAATATTCCTTAATTTTGTCTACTTCAAGCGGAATATTCTCTTCCGAAACAGAAGAAACTATGTGATATCCGACTTCGTATATCTTTTCTTCGCTATTTTTTGCAACTGTTGCCTTTTTACTCATGGACGAAATCCTAACATAATACTGGCTCTATTGCAATAAAATAATCGGGTTTTAGGTTCTAGTTTATAGGTACCAGAAAAATACCAAAGACGGGTCGGGCAGAGCCGGACCCGTCTTTGGTATTTTCATTTAAAATTTCAATATCTCTTTGAACTCCTTATCATCTTTAAATTTCCCCACTATTGTCAAATTTAATCCTTCATCTTTAAAGATTCTTTCCGCAACAAACTTGATTTCTTCCGCAGTAACTGCTTTTATTTCTTTTATAATATCCTCCGGTTTTTTTAATTCTTTTCTTAAAACCTCTTGCTCACCATAAAACATCGCCAAAGAATCTGATGATTCCAACCCTAAATTCAAACCGCCTATCAAATGTTGTTTTGCTTTATTTAATTCTTCCGCTTTTACAAAATTATTTTTGATTTTGTTCATTTCCGACAATAGGATAACAATAGCTTCTTTGACTCTTTTGCTATCTACTCCGGCAAAAACTGAAAAAAAACCATGATCCGTAAACTCATTGTTATCGGCTCCAACATAGTAACAAATTCCCATCTCATCCCTTAGTTTTTGAAAGAGTCGTGAACTCATTCCACCAGACATGATGGAATTCATTACCATAATTATGGGATTATATTTACTGTAAGTATTGTAGGACCTCACTCCGAGCATAATGTGTGTTTGATCCGTATCTTTGTAATGAATTGACACCTGGGGTGATTTTTGATTTTCCAGTACTTTTTCCTTATTATCTTTTTTCCACATCCCTATCTCTTTAAAAACTTTTGTCACTTTTTTAAAAACATCTTTTTCATTTATTTTTCCTGAAACTACGACTGTTGTTGCAGAAGCTACATAATGTTTACTTCTATAATCTATAAAATCAGTCCTTTTTATCTTTTGAATATTTTCTTTTGTGCCGGCTATATTCCATCCAGCTGGGTGATTTCCATATAATATTTTATAGAATTCTTCTTCAACTATTCTTCTCGGTAAATCCTGGTACATATTTATTTCTTCTATGATTACTCCCTTTTCCTTTTCTATTTCTTTTTCAGGAAAAATCGGGTTTAAATACAAGTCAGAAACAATATTGAGTATCGTATCTAAATTTTTGTAATCAGATTTTGCATAGTATCCCGTAAATTCTTGGCCAGTAAACGCATTGTATTGTGAACCTATATTATCCAATTCTTTTGATATATCTGCCGATGTAGGTCTTTTTACGGTCCCTTTAAAACACATATGTTCAAGAAAATGCGATATTCCATTATTTTCTTTGTTTTCGTATTTTGAACCGGTTTCTACCAAAACCAACACCGTCGTTGTTGGGTTCTCTTTCATTGGAATAGTAATGATTCTCATTCCGTTTTTTAATTTTTTCTTAGTGTAATTCATATTTAAAATATACCATAAAAATTCTCAAAGAAAAAACAAAAAGGGCGGCTCGCTTCGCGAGCCGCCCTTTTTGTTTAAAAAATTTCCAAAAAAAGAACATGTGTGATGACACATGTTCGTTGAACCTTGCTTTTAAGCTCGGATACAGAACGCCTTGGACTTACCAATTAACTCGATCTAGGGAACACTTACTGGCGTTCTCATCAGATCCAATTCCGTAAAACCAAAACGACTTGCGTTTTAAATCTTATCATTTTGATTTATGAAAGTCAAACTTTTGCATCATACTATTGGTAATCAGCTAAATTGCCTTCCTTGAACTCATCTAGGGTGCTGGTTTCTGCAGGCAGAGTTGTAACTTCATTAGATCTTGTAAAAATTTGTCTGTTCAAAAATCCTTTGAAATTAGGCTCTTTTTGAGGCATAATATTCCTCCTTTAAATTTTTTAAAAATCTACTGAAAAACTAACATTTAGTGAAATATTTGTCAAAAAGGTTAGAATTTAGTTTTAAAATACACTACCAAATCTTCAATTTTTATTCTCTCCTGATTCCCCGTATCCCTATCTCTAACTGTAACCATTCCGTCCTTTTCAATAGTATCAAAATCCACTGTAACACAATAAGGAGTTCCGATTTCATCTTGTCTTCTGTATCTTTTTCCGATATTTCCGTTATCATCAAAAGTTACCGCGCCAAATTCTTGTTTTAAATTTTTATATACTTCTTTAGCTTTTTCCACCAACAGAGGTTTGTTTTTTAAAAGAGGAAATACTGCAATTTTTACAGGCGCAACAGACGGATTAAATTTCATATATATTCTCTTCTCTCCACCAAGATTATCTTCAGTATAAGCATCACAAATAACCGCAAGTACAGATCTATCCACCCCAAGTGATGGCTCTATACAATGAGGAATAATTTTTTCTTTATTTTCTTCATCTAGATACGAAAGTTCTACTCCACTAAAATCTGAGTGCCTCTTCAAATCATAATCTGTTCTGTAAGCCAAACCGTAAAGTTCATTTCTTCCAAAAGGAAACTCAAATTCAAAATCTATCGTACGTTTTGAATAAAAAGCTGGCTCTTCTATTTCATGTTCATAAACATGTTCGGGCTTTAAACCGATTTCTTTGGTGTAATCAAGCATCTCACATCTAAAATGTTCAAATATCTCTTTCCAAGAATCCGGCTTAATGAGATATTCGATTTCCATTTGCTCAAACTCTCTCGAACGAAATGTAAAATCTCGCGGTGCGATTTCATTTCTAAATGCTTTTCCGATTTGCGCCATACCGAAAGGAAGCTTTGGATGATACGAATCAATTATGTTTTTATAATTTACAAACATACCTTGAGCCGTTTCGGGTCTTAAATACGAAACGGAAGTATCGTCTTCTATCGCCCCAACATGAGTTTTAAGCATCATATTGAATTGTCTTGGCTCGCCCATTTCTCCTCCGCATTCGCATTTTTTAGGATCCTTAAGAAGATCTGTTCTAAATCTTTTCTTGCATTTTTTACACTCAGCAAGCGGATCAGAAAAATTATCAGCATGACCTGTTGCCTGCCAAACTTTTTGGTTCATAAGAATTGCCGCATCTACTCCGTACATATCATCGCGATCCATAACAAACTTTTTCCACCAGATATTTTTAATATTATTTTTTAGAGCAACTCCGAGATGGCCATAATCCCAAGTGCCGGCAAGACCTCCATATATTTCAGAGCCTTGAAATATAAAACCTCTTCTTTTGCAAAGAGAGATTATATCTTCCATCCTATTAGAAATTTTATTTTCCACACTATTGTTTTCCTTTTTATTCATATTTGTCATATTATATTTTATTTATATTGCACTCTATATTGAATTTCTAACAGGACAGGTTTTTTGACTTGATTTTGATTCTTTTTTTATTATTTATCTAATTTACTTTAAAAGTGATTTTTTTGCTAGTCTCAACTAAAAGGCAAGGTCTCTCAGAGTTTCGGCAGGTTTTGGCAGAGCCAAAACCTGCCTTTTACTTTATAACTTTCAACTTGAAACTTTTAAACTTATTGTATCACCTTCCCTATATCATCAACATACGCTGGGTCTGAAGTAATATTTGTTGTAACGGGGCTTTTTACTTCTCCGATTCTAGCTCCAGAATATGCATCTGTTCCGCTTATTGTTGCTTCATTCAGTAAATTAATTTCTGAACCCAATTGAGTAATGGAAGGAGTAATGGCTACTTGAAAAGATGCGTTTCTTGCGGAAGAATTTACCCCGATTCCGGATTTCATGTCGCCGATATTCCATACCACCTCTCCCGTTCCTTTATCATAAGTAACATTCTCTGAATCAGGATTTGTAAAACCTGTCCACTTTACATTTGGCGGCAAAAAAGCTGAGACTTTTGCCCCTGTGATATTATTAAATGAATTGGAAGCAGTCCATGTAATAGTATATGTTGTCTCGTTATCTACTTGTGGCGGGAATGGTCCGCTATTTTCAAACGGTCCAACACTTCTGAAACCCCTGGATAATAGTTTTAAATTAGAAGATATTTTTAATGTTTTCGTATCAGAATAAAAAACTTCTTGGGATGTATTATTTGATCCGGCCCTGCTACCAAGTACGCTAATATCAAGTTTTATTGCCGAATTTCCAAATGAAATAGATTGATTTGAAGAAGGTAATAGCGTACTAAAATCAAATTGCATGTCTCCTTCGTCCGCTGTATTTACCAAAGAAAGCGATGAATCGTTGCTTTTATCAAAAATAATTGAATTATCGGAAGAGTTATAAAAACCTCTTCCTGCATTTACAGACATTTTATCTAAGGTCTGGCCATTAAATTTTACTTTTACAACCATATCATAAACTGGCTCAGATAAATTGTTTCTCCAAACGATACTTACTCTATTTTTGCTTCCGGTATAAATAGGAATTTCTCCTCCTGATTCTCCGTTTACTGTCATATCAAGGCCTATAGAAGATTTTTTCAAAGAAACTATAGACATATACACGGCAAGAGGTGTTTCTACGAGAGTATTGTCGCCTTTGACTGAGGTACCCACGGTAAACTTAAATACTCTTTGTTCGCCGTCTTGCCCAGCTACTGTGCCGGAAATTCTTATAGTCCGCTTAGCACCTGGAGCCAGATCTCCTATAGCAAAAACGCTTCCGTCGGAACTGATTGATTTTGGATTGGAAGAAGATAAGTTATAACCAAAAGGATAATCAACTTTTAGAATCAAATTTTTAACAATATTGACCGAATTTGAATTTATATCTACAAAAAAATCAGTTGATTGATTTGCACTTATTTCCGTTGGTCCTGTAACGATTATATTTACCGGAGAAGAACTTATTAATACGTTAAAATCTTTTTCCTTGCTAAAAACAGCGTTAGAACCTGAAACCCTATATTCAACGGTTATCTTTATAATTTTTTGCGAATTTTCCTCGCCGTAAAGAATGGATTTTACCAAAAGTTGTTTATTTTGACCTATGTTTATATCACCAAGAACTTGACTGAATCTTTTTAAATCCACGGATTGGTCTATCGGATCTTTAGTGCCATCAGGATATTCTATGCGTAAATCCACTACTTTTAGATCCGTGTTGTTATTATTTTTTACTTCTACGGTCAATGGCAACACTTCTCCGCCAGCTATAGAAACAGGACCGCTTACCAATACATCAATATTATTTCCTGAGACAACATTATTCCCAAGAAAAAATTTAAAAAAAGTAAAACCCAGAGCCAAAACAAAAAATATAAAAGCTCCCAAAAGAATTTTGGTGTAAGGAAACTCAAAATTACTCTCCGTCCTCTCTTCTTTTATATCCCAGGCAACAGGAGCTTTTGAATCAATTTCATCATGCAAAGAATGCCTTCTTGTTGCAAAAATTCCATCGGTATTTTTAGAATATAAAGAATCTTTTACCTTATCTATGCTGTCTTTTTTTTCGTTTGGGTTGTAAATCATAACACAAACAACATTATACCACATTATTTTATAGCAAAAATACACTTTTCTACAAATGTGTTTCTTTTAGCGCATTATTTATATCTAAAATAGCGATTTTTTTCTTACTATCAAATGAGTTTATTATATCTATTGATAATTTATGGTCTTTTACAAAACTGGATAAATCAACCCCTATACTTTCGACTGGAGAAGTAGTTTTGAAATAACCAAGATGGTACAGAATTCTGAGCACCGTGATTGTTTCTAAATTTTTTATATTATCTTGCGACAATTCATTTTTTAATAAAAAATTATAAAAAGATTCTATGCTATAAAAAAGCGGTTCGTTTTTTTCTTCACCATGAAGCAATCTCAAAAGCAAAGAAAAAATATTTTTAATTGCTACTAGTTTATTTATATCTTTTATAAATTTTCCAGATTCCAATGTTTCAACGCTTGTTATACGCCAAACATCTTTACCTTTTACCAAAGAAATTTCAACAAAACAAAAATCCTGCAAATGTCCTTTTAGTTTTGATTTGTCCAAACGAACGCTTTGAGCAGAAGCTCTAATAAAACCTAAACTCTCTGTAAGTAAAAAATAATATTTATTTGCTTCTCCAATAGGAACGCTTTTTATAATTATAGCTTTAGTAGTATAAATGTGGTGCATGGCTGATTTTTAAGAAGTGAAGCGACTATAAAAATCGCCACCCCGTCAAATGCATTTTTTATTTGACTGGGGTCAATTAAGTGTAAAATTAAAAGTTAAAAATGTAAAATACGAACGCGGGCGGCCTTTGGCCGCCCGCATTTTATATCTATTCTTCAATTAGCAGTCTGGCTTTTATTCCATCGAGCTCAATAAGCTCTCCTTCTTCCATTTTTTCAAAACTAATTTCTTTTAAACTTGTAGCTTTTGATATCTCATCATTAAACTTTTCAAAGATTCTTTTACCAGCGTTATCAGTATTAACAACTAAACCAACCAGATCCCCGGGATTTAGTTTTTTATTTTTTCTCATTTCTTGTATCGCTCTTACAATATCCCTCATCATCCCCTCTTCTTTCAATTCTTCAGTCAGAATTGCATTAAGCTCAACATTCTCAGAGATATTTTCTTCAAAAATAACTTCTTTCACGTTCACCTCTTCTTTTATCAGCTCCAAAAATTCTGGATTTTCTTTTAATTTTTGACTTTTAACCTTTAAACTCGCGAGAGGTTGTCTAACTTTTATTCCAAGTTTGGCTCGAGCTTCAAGTCCGATTGAAACTGCCAATCTGGTTTCTTTCATTTTCTCTATTATTTCCACTTCTTCACTTGAAAGTTCACCAACAAATTCTTCCGTCCAATTTTCCAAATGCACGCTTTCTTTTTCCATTCCTCCGGTGATTTTTAAATACAAATCTTCAGCGAGAAAAGGCATCGATGGAGCTAGGAGTTTAGAAAATTCCAAAATAACAGTTCTCGTTGTAAACATCGCTGAATATTTATCTTCAACATCTTCAGATTTGAATCTATCTCGCGATCTTCTTAAAAACCATGTTGAAAGATCGTCCACAAAATCGCCAACGGGTCTTGTTGCCCTATCCAATTCATTGCTGTCTGTAGCATTTGTTATTTGAGTTGCAGTTTCTTTAAGTCGTGCAAGAATCCATTTGTCCAAAATATTTTTTGGGATTTTGTATCTTTCAGATTTTTTAATGTCCAGATCAAAACCGCCATACATCTCAAAAAAAGTATAAACATTTTGAAGCCTCATGATTATTTTCTTCAAAATCTCATCAACTCCTTTATTAGAAAACTTTAAGTCCTCGGCTTTCATCGCTGGAGAAGAAAGAAGATAATATCTCATAGCATCAGCGCTATATGTATTGACCACTTCCATCGGGTCCGGATAATTTTTCAAATGTTTAGACATCTTTTGCCCGTCTTCCGTAAGTACGGTTCCGTTTACGATAACGCTTTTGTATGAAGATTCGCCAAACAAAGCCACAGAAAGGACAAGCATTGAATAAAACCAGCCCCTTGTCTGATCAACTCCCTCAGCAATGAAATCTGCGGGGAAACCAATTTTATTTTCCGGATTAAATTTATCTAAGTTTTCAAATGGATAATGAAATTCTGCGTAAGGCATAGAACCGGACTCAAACCAACAATCAAAAACTTCTGGGACTCTTTTCATCTCTCCCCCGCAAGAACACTTCGGAGTAATTTCATCTATGAAAGGTCGATGCATATCAAGCTCATAATTTCTATTGTGTGGAATAGGCGCAAAAGACATTTCTTTTATTTCAGAATTTTCAATAAAAGCCTCGCCTTGTTTTCTTGTCTTCAGTGCTTGTTTTTTATCCAATCCTTGCGCTCCACAAAACATAAGCCAAATAGGAGTATTGTGCGAAACAATTAAAATATTCTTTCCTGACTGCGCAGGCAGGCCATCATTTTTTAAATCCACTTCATACAAAAAATCACACATCCTCTTTTTTGAATCTTCATATGTTTCTCCGCCTTTTGGTCTTTTTGTAAATTTTTCTTCTCTATTGCCAAAAAAAGCTTGATAATCCGCATCTTTTTTGCCATCAAATTCTCCTCCGTAAATTTCGTGCAATCTTTCATCATAAATAATTTTTTCTTTTGGATAACCAATATTGTCCGCGATAATTTCAGCAGTTTCTTTTGTTCTCATAAATGGAGAACAATAAATAATATCCACTTTATCTTTAAGATTTTTTGCCGCAAGAACCGCCTGTTCCCTGCCTTTTTCCGTAAGATGATTTATTGTTTTTGGATTTGAACTCAAAATTCCAGAAAGATTGCTCTCTGATTCTCCATGTCTTACTATCAGGATTTTATTTTTGCTTTTTGTTTTCTTTTTTAAATCTTCCACTGAACCGATAAACTCTTTTTCTGGGCAACAATTGCATTTCCAAACCGGAAGCGGTGCACCCCAAAATCTGGATCTTGAAATTGCCCAGTCGCGAGCTCCTTCGAGCCACTTTCCAAATCTACCATCTCCGACTTCAGACGGAACCCATTTTATTTTTTTATTTTCTAGAACGAGTTTGTCTTTGAACTTTGTAACTTCAACAAACCATGAACTCGTCGCGTAATTCAAGAGCGGAGTGTAGCACCTCCAACAATGCGGATACGAATGAGTAAATTTTTCTTTTGCATAAAGGGTTCCTTTTCCTGCTAAAAATTTTATTATTTCAATATCGGCTGCTTGCGGATTTTCTATCGGTTTTACTTTTGCTCCAGCAAAATCTTTTATTTCTTTTCTAAATGTTCCGTCCATTGCGACATGCTGAATAAATGGCAATTTCATATCAATTCCAAGTTTCAAATCGTCTTCTCCAAAAGCAGGCGCAATGTGAACAATCCCTGTTCCATCTTCTGTTGTCACAAAATCTGCACCATACACCTTCCAACCATTTTCTATATTTTTCAGCGTTTGTTCCGCATTGGAATAATAATCAAAAAGAGGTTTGTAAGACATTCCGACTAAGGCATTTCCTTCCGTTTTTTCCACTATTTCATAGTCATAATCTTTAAAAACTGTTGCAACTCGTGATTCAGCAACGATGAATTTTTCATTTAAAATCTTTGCATTATCATTTTTATTTTTGCTTTTTACATTTTGAATTTTAATATAATCAATTTCCGGATTCACAGCTAAAGCAACATTTCCGGGAAGAGTCCACGGCGTCGTCGTCCAAGCAAGAAAATATGTTCCGGGTTCATCAACAAGTTCAAATTTAACCGTGACAGAAATATCCGTAATATCCTTATACCCTTGAGCAACCTCAAAATTTGAAAGTGTTGTCCCGCAGTGAGGACAAAGATGCATAGATTTAAACCCTTCATAAACCAGCCCTTTCTCCTGCAATTTTTTAAAAATCCACCAGACTGTTTCGATATAAGTTGGGTTCATCGTTCTGTAATCATTTTCCATATCAACAAAACGTCCCATTCTTGGAATTATTTTTTTCCATTCATCAGCATAAGTAAAAACTTTCGTTCTTGCCACATCATTGAATTTTTCTAAACCAAAATCTTCTATATCTTTTTTTGATTTAAGTCCAAGCTCTTCTTGAACAATGTTTTCAACAGGAAGACCATGAGTATCCCAACCCCATTTTCGGGCAACATGTTTGCCCCTCATCGTCTGGTATCTACCAACATAATCTTTCATTGTTCCGGCAAGAATGTGCCCATAATGCGGAAGTCCAGTAGCAAATGGAGGGCCATCGTAAAACACAAATTCGCCTTTTGGAGAATCTTTTTCCAAAGTTTTCTTAAAAATTTCTTTTTCCTGCCAAAACCGCAGGATTTCCTCTTCCCTTTCGGCTATAGCACTCTTCTTTAGTGAGTGCTCGCCCGATTCACCTTTAGGCGAATTTAGGGCAATTTTACTCTTTATTATAGGTTTTTCTTTGTTGTTTTCAGCCATATCTTAATATGTTATCAATTAAATAGAAAGAAAGTAAATTATATTGTCATTATTTTCCCTCTTCGAGTTTTTTTGCCAACTCCAATATATCACCACTTATCTTTTTAAGCTCTTCTTCAGAATAATATGATTGGGTGATAGCATCAAAATCAATTTTGCCACTTTCTCTTAAAACAAAGTGTATCATCATGCCAGCATACCAGAGACTGATGGTTTTTTCACTTTCTTGAGGTTCTATTGAAAAAAAGAATTCCTCATTATTGCCTTCATCCTCAAATTCTGAGGAACCCTTAGCAATAGTAAGTCCTATTTGATATTTTTCGTCTATTTTTTTTATAAATTTTTTATTACTGCCACCAAAAATATTTTTTTTATTAAAAGATTCTAATTCAAATCCTTCCGAAGATTTATTGATTTCATGAGCAATTTTAACAGCAATAAGTTCTCCCCTCTTGCCAATGTCGCGAGAATCAAAAATAGATTCTTGGGTAGATTTTTTCTGTTGTTTGTAGCGTCCCTCAAAAGTATTGTGAGCTTCTTTAAACAGTTCTATTTCAGCGGTCCATTTTTGTTCCTGACTCTCTATCTCCATTTCCCCTTCATTTTTAGTATTTTCCATATCTTAATATGTTATCAATTAAATAGAAAAAAGAAAGAGCGGGCGCTTCGCGCCCGCTCTTTCTTTTTTCTATTATTTCAGATCCTTCAGCTTTTCTAAAATTTGATTTTGGAGTTCAACTTCATTTTCTTGTTCTGCTTGCTGTAAAGCATCGTTCAAATTTTCAATCGCACCATCTTTATCTCGAGCGGCAAGATACAAATCTGTCCTTTCAATATTAAAAACTATGCTTTCATGATTCGGATTTTCGCTTTTTTCAACCTCAGCTTCTCTCTGCTTTGTCCACCCAATAACCATTTCCTTAGTTTTTGGATCTTCAAAACCATTCAATCTTAACATTTCAAGGACTTTTTCCTTTTCAATTTTTTCTATATTATTCGGCGGAATTTCCATATTCATATTTTATATTAGTTATTTAATAAAATTTTACATCCTCTCCGGCGCTTGTATCCCTAAAAGATTAAGTCCATTTTTCAAAACAATGGAGAAAGCTTCCGTCAGCGCAACTTTGTATGATGATTCTGTGTCGGCTTTATCTACGATTTTGCCTTTTCCATAAAAATTATTGAAGGCTGAAGCGAGCTCAATAAGATAAGTCGCAATATAATGTGGTGAATATTCATTCCCTGCTCTTTCCACAACTTCAGGAAATCTGTAAAGTAATTTTTCAAGCATAGTAATGCTTGCCCCGTCAAATTGGCTTTTTATTTGACCGGGGTCAACTTTAGGTTTTATGCTTTCATCTTTCGCTTTTCTCAAAATTGATTTCGCCCTTGCATATGAATATTGCAGATATGGTCCGGAATCTCCCTCAAAAGAAATTGATTTATCAAAATCAAAAATAATATCTTTTCCGTTTACTTGTTTAAGAATTGAATACTTTAATGCGCCAACCGCAACTTTTTCTGCAACTTCCTCTTTTTCTTTTTGATCCATTTCCCTTTCGCCCATTTTTTCAAGAACTCTATTTTCCGTATCAGTTATAAGTGAAGTTGCCGGTATTACTTTTCCGGTTCTTGAAGACATTTTACCCGTTGAAAGACTCAAAAATCCATTTGTGATTATTTTTGTTTTTTCAGCAAGTTCCGGATAAATCAAACTTAAAGCTTTTAACATTACTTTTGCATATTCTTTCTGTTCGTTTCCAGTGACAATTATTGATTTGTCGTAACGATAATAATCACATTTCTTTTTTGCTAAACCCAAATCTTTCGCTTCGTAGGTTGGAATTCCTTCTTTAGTAATAAAAACACGCGTATGTAAGCCATAATTTTCCCCTTTGAAAATTATGGCGCCATTTTCGCCTTTTTCAAAAACTTTCCCTATATTTTTCTCAACTATTTCCTTTCCAAGTTCCTGTGTTTCGCTTTCAAAAAACAAATGGTCAAATTTTGTTCCCAAAATTTTATATATTGAATCAAAATATTCCAAACTGACTTTTCTTCCCCATTCGTATATTTTATTTATTTCCTTGTCAGATTTTTCGTAAATTTTTTTATTCAATTCTTCTATTTCTTTTTTTTCATTTCCAGTAGGATTGTCATACGCGACAGCACCTTTAGCATACATTTGTCCCAAATAATTCACTTTTTCATTTAGACTTTTTTTCTCAACTTCCTTTATGGAATTGTTTTTTAATATGGCCCAGATATTTTTGGCAATATGAAGACCCAAGTCACCTTGATAGCAAACGCGCAAAATTTCTGCCCCGCTTGCTTCCAGAATTAGCGAAACTGACTCACCTATTGAATTTGGTACCAAATGTCCGATATGGAATTCTTTGAACGGATTCGGGTCAGTATATTCAACAACAGTTTTTTCTCCTTTTAAATTTTTATTTAAACCGAATTTTTCTCCCTCTTTCAAAATTTCTTTGTTCTGCATTACAAAAAACTCTGTAGACAAATAAAAATTTATAAATCCAGGACCAGCGACTTCTACTTTTGAAATTTCATCCGGTTTTCTTTCTAAGATTTCTGCAACAATTTTTTCTGCCAATTCTCTAGGGTTTTGCGATACTTGCTTAGCAAGTATCATTGCAATATTACAAGAATAATCTCCGTGATTTAAATCTTCCGGATGTTCCAAATTTATTACAGGTATTTTTGATTCATCTATCTTAAGGCTCCAAAGTGCTGTTTTTATTGAGTTTTGCAATATGTCTCGAATCATACCGCTTCATAATACTATAATTTTAGCCTAAATTAAAGCCATTTTCTGTGTAAACTTCTATTAATCAAAAATTCATCTTTACGTGTTATAATCAAATAGTTATTAATTTAATTCATCCGCACACTAACTTTGTCATTGTGTTTTCGTTGCTGAAAGGGATTTGAAAAATAATATCAATCTTCTCGGCAGGTAAAATTAAATATTGTTAGGTACTAAAAACACAAGACAACGATGACAAAGTTAGTGTGCGGATAAAATCAAAAATGAATTCAAAAACAACAGCAAAAGATTTTTTCCTATATTTAGGAATAATCATCGGGCTTTATGTAAGCTCGGTCAGTTTTTTAGTTTTGGTATTTCAAATAATAAATAAATCATTCCCACTGGTCGGAGAATACACCGTAAATTTTGACGGAGCAATCAGAAGCAGTTTGGCGGCGCTTATTATATTTTTCCCAACTTTCATTTATGTTTCTTTTATAACCAACAAGGATTTGAAGTTAAATCCTGAGAAAAAAGACATGTGGATAAGAAGATGGATGATATTTCTTACACTTTTTGTTGCAGGACTTACTATAGCAATAGATCTTGTAACTTTGGTATACAGATTCTTGGGTGCAGAAGATTTGACTTTAAGATTTTTCCTCAAAGTATTTTTCGTACTTGCCGTAGCTATAACAATATTTAAATCTGTTTTAAATGATTTAAAAAGAACTTCTTTTGAAATGACAAAGAAAATGAAAACCTCGGTAATAATAATATCAACAATAGTTCTTGCGATAATAATATATGGGATAATACTTATCGGCTCGCCAAGTGCTCAAAGAGCAAAAATGTTAGACGGGCAGAGAGTAAGTGATTTGAGTAGCATTCAAAATCAGATAGTTTACACGCAATGGCAAAATAAAGGTACCGTACCAACAAGCTTAGATGCTTTAAAAGACCCGATAAGCGGATACACATTACCAACAGATCCTGAAACGAAACAAAACTACGAATATAAAATGTTTTCAAAAAATAGTTTTGAACTTTGTGCAACCTTTAAAACAAATGCATCAACAACATTAAATTCAATAACCGGAAAGCAAGTTTCTTCTCCATATTTTTACGGAACTGACATGGCAAATGAAAACTGGCAACATGGCATAGGAAGAACTTGTTTTACAAGAACGATAGATGCAAGTTTGTATCCGGTGATTAAAAAATAAAAACAAAAAAAGACGGGCGACCAAAGGTCGCCCGTCTTTTTTTGTTTTTATTTTTTAAATATATATTCTTTCAAAACTTTATCGTTCAGCGATTTCACAACAAGATTCGCAATTGAAAAATCTTCATGTCTTGTGTATTTTGAAGGAATTGCGCAAGTTTGACATCCGGCAGAATTTCCAGCGATTACGCCATTTAAAGAATCTTCAAGTATCAAGCAATTTTTAGCTGGAACTTTAAGCTTTTTCAAACATTCAAGATATATTTCCGGATTTGGTTTACCTTTTTTTACATTATCTCCGGATATTATAAATTTAAACTCGGATTTTAAATTATATTTATTTAGCAAAATATCAACAAGAAATTTTCTAGATGAAGTCCCAATGCATTTTTTAATGTTATTCATATTTAAAAATTCAATCAATTCGTCCAAACCCTTAAGTTTATTGACTGACTTAAGATAAATCTTGACCAATTCTCCGTCTTGCTCTCTCAAAAGATCCTCAACGTTTTCATTTTGACCTAGATATTTACTTAAAGATTTCATAATCTCCTGTGATCTCTTCCCCATAATTTCCATCTTTATTTCTTTTGTAAAAATCTTATTGCGTTTTTTAAAAATACGATTATGAACAACAGAATATGCAGATTCTGTGTCAAACATTAAACCATCCATATCAAATATTACTGCTGAAACCATAGATATTACTTATTTATTATATAATTATCACCAACCTTATCTTTTATCCTTTTTATTCTTTTACTCAATTCAATAATAACATTTTTTCCTAGATGAACTTCTATGTCTGGAGTAATTCTTTTAAAATTAATGAGGGCTATTTGCCACTCATCTAAAATCATAATGATTTTTTGTGGGGAAGAAAATTTATAGGTATTGTATATTTTACCTTCTTTATCAAAAAAACCATTTTCAAAACCAACATTTTTAATATAGGAAATGAATTTTTTTGAAGAAATTTTCGAGCAATCTATCTTTTTTATACCTTGATATTTTATTGGGTTGAATAAATAAATAAAGGCTTCTTCACAAAGGTAATTGCTTATGGATTCTTTTTTAGAATAAATCTCAAGATTGCCAATGTAATCACCCTTATTTGTATTCGGTCTAATATATCTAAGATGTCTTTTCTTTAGATTCTTCCTTGAGGTAATAGCCATCCACACTGCCATCCACGCGTAATCTGGTTTTGTGACATAAATACCCCACAAATTTTCATATTCGCGTGTAGATTCGGCACAGGTCGTATGAAGGCAGGTCGCCCTAAAATTTTTGCCATTAGTCCAAAAATTGTTTTCTTTTAGTAGAGAGTTTAATTGAGTAGGTGTTAAAATATTTACTCTTTTTATTTTCATGGTGGTACTCTTACAAATTTTCTTTAATATTCTTTGTCGCTGATTTTCCAGCTACATACCCCGTCGTCCAGCAAAGCTGAAGCGAGTAGCCTCCAGAAGCTCTGTCAAAATCCAAAATATCTCCAACTAAAAACAAATTATTATAAAGTTTAGATTTCATTTCTTTAAAATCCACTTCGTTCAAATCTACACCGCCCGAAGAAACAATTGCTTTGTCATATCCAAGCAAACTATCCACTGTAAGCTGGAATTTTTTAAATTCTTCCACAATTGCCATCCTTTCCGCTCTTTTAATCTCATTAGCAAACCATTCCCCATCCATTCCCATACGGTCCAAGATTTTCAAATAAATTTTTTCCGGAACTTCAGGAAGCAAAAGGTTTTTAATTTTCTTTTTTGGATTCGCTTCAAACATTTTCAAGATTTTTTTATGCATAACATCAAGACCGACCCCCGAAAAAAAATCGATTGAGACTTTTATTTCGCTTTTATTTTTCAATAAATTTCCGATATTTTTACTCATATTTAAAATTGTCGGGCCGGAAAGTCCGTTGTGTGTAAAAAGCAATCTTCCCTTTTTACCAAAAACTTTTCTTGCCCCGTCAAATTGGCTTTTTATTTGACTGGGGTTGCCTTCTTGCCAAATTGATATACCTACATTTTCCAAGGTAATTCCCGCAAGTTCGGAAATCCATGACTCTTTTATTTTTATGGGAACAAGTGAAGGATTTGATTCAGTAACTTTATGTCCAATTTCTTTTAGCCATTTAAAACCATCGCCGGTTGAACCGGTTTCCGGATGGGATTTTCCTCCAGTCGCTAGAATAAAATTCTTGCCTTCAATCTCTTCCCCGTTTTCAAGAATTATAGAAACAATCTTACCTTTTATTTTTTTAATATGAGCAACAGAAACACCAAGTTTGAATTCAACTCCGTTATTTTTTGCAAATTTTGTAAGAATTCCCAAAACATCTAAAGCGTTATCGGTCTCAGGAAAAACACGAAAACCTTCTTCAATTTTTGTTTTCAATCCCAAGCCCCCAAAAAATCTTATTGTGTCATCTGTACCAAAAACTGAAAGAGGTGTGAAAAGAAAATCGCCTTTTTTGCCAAATTTTGAAACAAAATTTCTCACGTTCGGATCAGCATTTGTGAGATTGCACCTGCCTCCACCTGTTAAAAGCAGTTTCTTGCCCATAACATCATTCTTCTCAATAAGCAGTGTTTTAGAGCCAAATTTAGCGGAAATACCGGCAGACATAAGCCCAGCAGGTCCACCACCGATAACTACAACGTCCCAAATACGTGCCCCGTGTGAATTTTCACTTTTTTTTATTTTATTCATAATATTGATATTCATTGTCTATACATAAGTTTAAAATATGGGTTCTTCTGACAAAATTCTTTACGGGGTCTGATTTTATATTCTTTTTTAACATTGCCGATATCATAAGGCAAAATTTGATAAAAAGCGAATTTGTGTGTCATTCCCGCGCAGGCGGGAATCCAGTGTGAATTGAATTAATACTGGATTCCCGCCTGCGCGGGAATGACAACCAATTAGTATTCTGATAAACTCAGAGATACTTGTCCCGTGTGAAATTCAGCAGAAGATAAAATTTAAAAACAAAAAAATAGAAGCAAATTAGATTAAAAAGTCGATTATTATCAATAATTAAAATTTCTTTACGGGATGAAAATTGGAGTAGATTTAGATGACACATTGAGTGAAACAAGGCAGTTAATACTTAAATTCCATAATGATACTTATGGGACAAGTTTGGAAATGAAAGATATTAAAAGCTATAATTTTTGGGAAGTTTGGGGTGGAACGCGAGCAGAAGCCATACAAAAAATTGAAGATTTTTTCAAAACATCTTATTTTAGCGACATCGAGCCCAAAGAGGGTGCAAAAGATGTTTTGAAGAAGCTTAAAAAAAATAATGAGCTTTATGTTATTACGGCAAGAGGAGATAACATGAAAAAGGAAACCGAGGAATGGGTAGAAAAGTATTTTCCCCGCATCTTTTCGGGAATTTATCTTACAAACAAATTTTCAGACGATGGAAAAGGAACAACAAAGGAAAAAGTGTGTGATAAACTTGGCATAGATATTTTTATTGAAGATGATATTGAAAATGTTTTGGAATGTGCTCGACAAAACAGCAGAAAAATTTATCTTTTTGATTATCCATGGAATCAAGATGACAAACTGCCAAAAAACGTAATACGCATTCATTCTTGGAAAGAAATTGAGAAACTAGTTTGTAGGAATTAGCTTTTTGGCTTCTTAAAAAATATAAAATGGTGGCGCTTCGCGCTACCATTTGTATTTTGAATTTCCTAATAAGCTACAAGCTGATTATTATTTCCCCGTGCTTCCAAATCCCCCACTTCCTCTTACAGTATCGGATAATTCTTTTACTTCTTCAAATTCTATCCTCGGAAATGGAACTGTAATTATTTGCCCTATTTTTTCTCCGATTTCATATATGTCATCTCCGATTTTTCTAAATCTGAATTTCAATTCTCCCCTATAACCTGAATCCAACACTCCGACATGATTTGCCATAATCAAATCTTTGTTTGACAAACTGCTTCTTGGAAAAACCAGCATGACATAATCGCTCGGCACTTCAAAGGCGAGCCCTGTTCCATATTCAATATATTTCTCTTTTATCTCTTTTGTAACCGCATACACATCCATGCCAGCATCCCCATGGTTAGCATAGTGAGGAATTTTTGCTTCAGGATGAACTTTTTTAATTTTAAGAATCATTTTGTTTTTTATATTGTCTTGAATATCAATATTATGATATCAGAAACATAAGAACAAGTTAATCAATGCGGTATTAATTTAAAAATCTAAAATCGGCTTCTCTATAAAGAGAAGCCGATTTATTTTAATACTTATTTATACCCTCCTTTGGGTAAACCCTAGTTTTGAAAGATCACGTCCGCAATATCTGGAACCCTCTCCGCAAACTCCGCTTTTCATACACGGGGGCAAGAAAAGATATTCCAATTTTGGATTCTTTTTTACCACCTCGTTTCTCATCTGCACATTCAGGTGATAAATCTCCTCTTGAGTGTTCCAACAAAGTCTTTTCGCTGTTTCGTGCGAGATAGCATTGAGGTCCCCGGACTTTGTGTAAGATACCATCGCTCCGTAAGGCGCAAGAACCGTTCCGAGTGTACAGAACAAACCGTAAGATATTTCTTCCCAGCGATCCATCGCTTCTTCAAGTTCAGGATCTAGATTAATTTCTGCAAGAAGTGGTGGCAAATAAGCAAAGCCTGTGAAATCCGGGGTTGTTCTCTTAATCGTCCGGTGACGCTGATCCTGACCCATTGTTGCACAAGAAATACCGATTCTTGCACTTATAAACGAATCAGAATTGTTCATCATCTCTGGTTTGAAGTGCAAAAGATCAATCGGATGCATATCTTTGGAATTTGGAATGAGGGGCCCGCTTCCAAAAATAATTTCCTTGAGAAGATATTCCGGTTTTCTTTTGCAACGTTCTCCGCCAGGATGATAGCGAGTTCCTCTTTTGTTTTGCAGCCACCAGTCTTCACTGGATTGGCGCCGTTTTTCAGAATCAAACATGAAAGAGATTTGTGGATTATTTTCCAAAACCAAATCTCTCATGATGTCCGTAATAGCGCGCAAAGGCGGATTCCAAGCCGTCGTCCATAAAGCTACAAGACTCGAAAGATTTATCGTGTAGTCAAGAGCCGTCGGAAAAATGATGGGAATAAACATCCTCATCTGTTCCTGAGCTATTTTCCCGCTGTTTGAACTCAATGCTTTTTCCTGCAATCTCGGCCTTTCTTCGGCAAGATATTTTTTGGACAAAACGGTAGCTTCATCCAAATTTTCCTGGTAACAACCGATTGTGAAGTTCAAATATTTCATAACTTCACTGATTTTTTCACCGCTGGTTTCCGGCCAAAATTCGCGAATGTAATTTTCGAGAACAGAATAATCCGGATTCGCAAACATTGCCGAACAAAATCTTCCGCTGCGCTGGTCCGAATTGTAAAACGGACTTGCAAGATGTAAACCAAACGTCACATCTCCGACCGATATCCCTTCGATTGCAAAAGTCATGTACCAATGCTGAAGCGTAGTATGGTGACCTGTGGTGAAAAGACGATCTTTGACATTGATTAATGGCCCGTCCAAATTTGGTAGCTTGTCCTGATAACAAGTAAATGCCGCGTGGGAAATCAATTTCTCCGGCTCTGCATTTGTAAAGCCTAGAAGATCAATTTTGATTGATCCGCCTTTCGTCCTTTTAGAAAGCATCTTGTTTGCCTCCCTTTCAATTAGATTATGTAGTACTTCTAAAGTCACTATATATCACCCAAAAAATAATACAAGAACGATTTCAACAAAGCGTAAAATGATAATACAAAATAAATAGGCCCAGAGTTTTATCCCTGAGCCTATTGATTCACGCGGATATTATTAAAGAATCAATAACATCCTTGAAATCATGCCAAACTTCTTCAAGCGACTGGTTAGCGTCTATAATCTTGTGAGGAACAAGTTTGATAAACTCCTTGAAACCATCGCGCAAGGCGTTATGGAATTCAATGTGCCTATCTTCAAAATGATTTCTTTCTTCTGCAACTTGTTTGTTCTTCCTCGCGAGCCCGATTTTTGGTTCAATATCAAAATAAATATATAAATCGGGTTCCCAGTCTTTCAGATAGAAATATCTCATCTGCCAGAAAAAGATTTCCAATTCGCGAGCTCCTTGTGCAACTATCTGGTATGCGAAAGTGGAAGAATCAAACCTGTCACAAATGACAATTTTCCCTTCTTTCAGTGCCGGCATGATGGTATTTTCCAAATGGTCCGCTCTTGCCGCCCAAAAAAGCGCAAACATCGTTTTTGCATTTGCTTGTCCAGCATTTGGTGATTTTAAAATCAAATTGCGAATCTCCTCAGCGTAAGGAGAACCTCCTGGCTCTCTAGTGAGGACTATCATATCTTCGTAGTAATCCTTTATGCGTTTGAGCTGTGTAGTTTTTCCGGCACCCTCTCCACTGTCAATCACAATAAATTTACCCTTTTTAGTTGGCATTTTATCCTCCTGTTTTGTAGTGTACTTATCTTCTTATATCAAATTAACATTTTCTTAAAGAAAAGCCAGTGTTAGATTTTTAAGATATTTTTTATAACATTATCCGTCTCATCATACAGATCCTCTAGGGTGCCGTTATTATTTATACTTATTTTTGAAAAATTCATAACTTCGGGAATTTCCCTATCTGCTTCATTATTTTGATCTGCTATAAATTGGTCAAAAGTTTTATCTTTATCTCCAGCATTTTCATTCCTGGTTCTTATTCTTTCAAATCTGATTTTAGGATCAGCTTCAATTTTTATTAGATAAAAATTCAACAAATCTTTCAAAAATTTTATATCCGCCATTCTTCTCACTCCGTCTATCACAACTATTTCAGAATCTAGTTTTGAAGCATCATATGCGATAACTTTTGCAAGAATATCCGCGCCAAAGCCAGCTCTCAATATTGTAGAAAGTTTTTGTAAATTTTCTCTGCTTACAGGCAAATCAAGCCGACTTAAAACATCTCGAAGCGAAGTAGAAAATTTGCAATCTTTTGCATCATACTTTTCAACCAGATATTTTTTTATAACTTCTTTTCCGCAAGCTATTTGACCAACAAGACCGATAATTATTTTCATCCCAGTTGTAAAATTTTAAAGCTTCTAATGTTTGGTAAATTAATCACGTCTTGTTTATACTTAACCCCAACCTTACTATTTTATTCATCACGTAATTTACAACGGGACAAGTAATTATTTCATATCTGAATAAGTAACTGTTTCTTGATTCAATAATTCATAAGCGACCCCAGCTTCTTTAAAAATTTCTTTACTGCGTCCTCCTGCATGATAATCTTTTTCTGCGACTACCCTTTTTATTCCAGCGTTGATGATTAATTTTGCGCATGTATAACAAGGCGTCATCATGCAATATAAAGTTGCTCCATCGGTACTAACGCCAAATCTAGCTGCTTGGGCAATCGCATTTTGTTCATTATGAGTAGTTCTTACACAATGCTTTGATTGAGTGTCATCTTCATGGATAACAGTATCCATTTCATGTCCTGCATCATCACAACTAGCACAGCCACATGGTGCTCCAACATAGCCTGTAGAAATAATATGTTTGTCTTTTACAATTACACACCCGGTTCTACCGCGATCGCAAGTAGCTCTTTCTCCAACAGTATGGGCAATATGCATAAAATATTCGTCCCAGTTTGGTCTTATGTGTTTAGTATTTTCCATCCCGTACGAAATAGGACGCGGACAAAATATATCTCTTGCCAACTATCCTATATAAATTAATCTAATAAAATCAACTTTTAACTATGTACATTCTCCCGTGTCCGCTATTTCGTACGGGATCCATAGATATAATTTTATAACTTTTTGAGAATAAAACAAATAAAAGGAGCAGGTTCGCTTCGCGAACCTGCTCCTTTTATTTTTATATTTTAATACTTTCTATTTAACATCAACCCCCATAGATCTTGCCGCTCCTTCCACCATTTTCATTGCTGCATTTATGTCATTCGCATTCATATCAATCATTTTCTTTTCGGCAATCTCTTTTATTTGAGCTTTTGTGATAGTTCCTATTTTTTCCAAATTTGGCTTACCAGAACCTTTTTCCTTACCTATTGCTTTTAATATCATTCCGGCTGTAGGCGGAGTCTTTAAGATAAAATCATAAGATCTGTCCTCATAAACCGTAATAACCACAGGAAGAGTATCTCCGATACTGGCTTTTGTGGCAGTATTAAATTTGTTAACAAAGTCTCCAATATTTATGCCCGCCTGACCAAGCGCTGGACCAATAGGAGGAGCAGGAGTTGCTTTACCTGCTGGGATTTGAAGTTTTAATTTTTTTATTATTTTTTTTGCCATTGTTTAACTTGTAGGAAGTAGCTTGTAGCTTTTTAGAAAGCTGAAACTAATCCATTTTATTAATAATTCTTATTTAGAGGCTTAAGTAAATTAACAGAAAATATAGTAAAAGTAAAGCTAAATCCTATGCCTTTCTAATTTGAAGAAGATCAAGTTCTACGGAAGTTTCTCTCCCGAACATAAGCACCATTACGCGCGCCTTTCCTTTTTCACTGTCTATTTCATTTATCTTTCCTTCAAGGTCTTTGAACGGACCGTCTATTATCTTAACCGCATCTCCCATAACAAAATCTACAGCATGAGAAACTTTGTTCATATCAATTCTTCCTAAAAAGAAATCTACTTCTTTTTGTGTCAGAGGCACAGGGTGAACTCCGGTTCCCACAAATCCTGTAACGCGAGGGGTATTTCTAACTACAAACCAAGATTCATCCGTAACAATCATATCCACCATGATATAACCGGGATATACTTTTTCGTCTTCTTCAACTCTCTTATTTCCCTTGATTTTGATTTTCTTTTCTACCGGAACTACCACATTAAAAATTTTATCGTTCATATTCAAAGAATCTATTCTTTGTTTTAGATTTCTCGCAACTGCATTTTCATAACCGGCATATGTATGTATAGCGTACCAGTGCCTTCCGCCTTCTATTGTTTGTTTAGCCATGTTTCAAATGTAAAATTAAAGTTTAAAATTAAAAAATTTTAATTCTTAATTTCATATATTATTAAATAATACTTTTAAGACCTAGTGAGAATAAATAATCAAAAAATCCTAAATATCCCGCTACTGCTAGTGAAATTAAAATTACAAGCACAGTAAATATAGTAGTCTGTCTTTTTGTCGGCCAACTAACATGTTTCATTTCTTCTTTTGTCTCTGTAATATAATTTGATAGTTTAGACATGATTGATTTTTATTAATTTGTATTTAAAAACCCCCGAAGGGGCAACACGCATATAATACATAAGATGGGAATAAAAAGCAAGGGCGGGGTGCTTCGCACCCCGCCCTTGCTTTTTATATTATCTAAAACCAGAAGCCTGTTTATCTTATCTCATAAGTAATACTTACGTTTGAAGTGATTTTGTTTTCTCCTGTTGGCAACACAGCTTCTACACCCTTACCCATCTCTTGGGAAGTGGCGCTTACTACCCTATCATAATATATTGGAGTACTACCTTCGGAATATCCAACTATTTTAACAAGTCTTACGCCTAAAGCCTTTGCAAGTTTTTTGGCTTGATCTCTTGCTTGAACTATAGCCTGATCTCTTGCTTGTTTTATCAAATCATCATATTTATCATTTGTGAAGCTCAAACCACTCATATCTGTAACTCCAAGCGTTCCAAGATCAGTTACTATTTTACCCGCTTTAGAAAGGTCTTTAATTTTTATGCTTATACTCTGCGTAACATCATATCCCGCCAACACTTGCTTGCCATTATAGGGAAATATCTGCGAATTTACATAAATATATCTTGGATAAATATTATATCCTGTGGTTTTTATGTCTGCCTCAGCAATACCATCAGCTTTTAAAGTATCAACTATTTTGGCGATTTTTGTATTCACAACTTCGCTTGCTTTTGCTACATCCATATTTTCTTCCAACACAGAAAAAGAAACTGTGGCGATATCCGGTTTTACCGTAAGCTCACCTTTACCGCTTACAACGATAGTATCTTTTTGTATATTATTATTTCCTCTGTCATTGCCACACATTCCGCCAACAAGGGCCGAAACAATAAAAGCCACAATTATTATCCATGCTATTTTGTGCCACTTACCGGCTGGACACCAACCCCACATCTTACACATTTTACAATCGCAATCTGTTTGAGTTTTTTGTTCTTCAATCATATTTTTGCATGTAGAGAATATTTTTCTCTACAAATTATTAATTAACTGATAAATTTTATAAAACTTCCTAGTACTAATGATAGCAAAAAACAGTTAAAAATAAAATTAATAATATAATTAGTAAAATCGCCTTGTCCTATCTCTCTATTTTAGCGTATTTTCTTTGCCTATTATACGCAATGAGAAGATTCTCAAAAAGTGACACCACCGTCATTGGACCGATACCGCCAGGAACTGGTGTAATTGCGCCAACAATTTTGGAAACATATTTGAAATCCACATCTCCAAAAAGATTGTCTCCGATTCTTGTTATTCCGACATCTATGATTACCTGCCCTGCTTTCACAAAATTCTTTTTTATATAATGAGGTTTTCCAACAGCCACAATAACGATATCAGCATTTTTTATTTCTTCTTTTATTTTTTTTGTTTTGCTATGACATACTGTAACTGTTGCGTTTCTGTTTAAAAAAGCAAGAGCTGTTGGTCTGCCAACGAGAAGCGATCTCCCGATAATTACAACCTTTTTGCCTTCAACCGAAATTTTGTAAAAATCTAAAAGTAAAAGTATTCCTTTTGTTGTTGCTGGAACAAATCCGCTGTCATTCGAAATAGTACCGCCAAAAAGAGACCGCAAATTTTTTGAATTCATGCCGTCTACATCTTTTTCAGGGACAATCGCTTCAGTAATTTTTATCTGGCTAATATTTTTTGTCAGAGGCAACTGAACAATGATTCCATTAACAGAAACGTCAGAATTTAATGATTCTATTCTTGATATGAGTTCATTTTCAGATATTATTTTTTCGAATTGGATGAGTGCAACTTCAAAACCAAGTTTCTCTCCAAAAATCTTTTTTTGTTTTACATAAACAGATGATCGTTCATCATTTCCAACCTGAATAATAACCAGTTTGGGTTTTTTACCTAGTTTCTTTAATTCTAATTTGATCTTTTCCGCAATAAAATCGCGGACCTTTTTCCCATCTAAAATTTTTGACATTGTAAATTAGTTCTTATACCATCGAGAAAAAATACCACAAGGCAAAAGTCTTTCGCTTTTTGATTCTTGTATGGTTAGTTCTCCAATTTCAAATTTTCCTCCATATTTCTCAACTATAGGTTTTAAAGAATTAAAATAGGCATTCGAAGAATATCCGGCGGCATAACCATTTATCAAAAAGAAAATTGGATTATCGGAAAGGATTTTCTGGCTTTCATCCAAAAGTTTTATAAAATCGGTCTCAATTTTCCAAATCTCACCTTTTCCACCTCTGCCAAAAGATGGCGGATCCATTATTATTGCGTCATATTTTCCTCCTCTTTTTATTTCTCTCATCACAAATTTTCTTGCGTCATCAATAATCCACCTGACAGGTTTTTTCTCAAGCCCGGAAAGCTCGGCATTTTCTTTTGCCCAAGTGATTGCGGATTTTGATCCATCAACATGCGTAACCTCCGCACCGACAGAAAGTGCAGCAAGCGTAGCTCCACCAGTATATCCAAAAAGATTCAAAACTTTTACCGTCCTTCTGGCATTTTTTATTTTTGATTTTATGAACTGCCAATTTTGTTCTTGTTCCGGAAAAACTCCTGTGTGTTTAAAAGCGGTTGGTTTAATATTGAATTTTAAATCGTCAAAAGAAATTTGCCATCCTGCCTGCGCAGGCAGGTCATTTTTCGCATGAGGATTTTTTTTCCAAACTTTTTTATTACCTTCAAAAGTAGCGTCAGCATTTTTCCATTCAGTTTCGGGCAAGGTTTTTTTCCACAGAGCTTGTGGATCCGGTCTTCTCAAAACATATTTTCCATAGCGCTCAAGTTTTTCTCCGTCACCACTGTCTATAAGCTCATAATCCGCGCTTGGCTTTGTAATTAAAATTTTAGGTTCCATTGTACGTTGACTATATCATTAAAATTCAAAAATAAAAATATTCTTATTTTTGTCGGAGTACTCGGAATCGAACCGAGATCACACGAACCTTCACCCGTTCAAACTTTTTTCTTGTCGGGATGGGGAGAATCGAACTCCCGCCTCACACTCCCGAAGCGCGTATACTACCACTATACTACATCCCGTTCTAAAGTTTGTTCGGGCGGGTCGTGTATACTACCGTTAAACCCTCACACCTATTTCAACTCTCGCTATATTACTTTGAATTACGAAACTGCCTAAATTTTGTCATTGCGAGCGTAGCGAAGCAATCCAGGTTAATTAAATTCTGGTCTGGATTGCTTCGCTACGCTCGCAATGACAATCTAAATATGAGTTTCGTAATTCAAAGTATATTATCATTCATAGACTATATTTAATATAAAAAATATTATATATGACTTTAAGAAAATTTTTAAAATAGGTGTAGGGGTAAACTATACTCCGAAAATCCTTTTTGCATTTTCTAACAACTGTTTCTTAACAACTTCAACATCCTCTCCGCGAATTTCAGCGATTTTTTTGACAACTTCTATTACATAAGCAGGTTCGTTTCTCTTTCCACGATAAGGCATTGGCGCAACAAAAGGCGAATCCGTTTCAGTGTGGATTTTATCAAGTGGAATATTTTTTATAATTTCATCATACTGCCGAGCAAAAGTAATCACACCGGTAAAAGAAATTGCAAAGCCAAGTTCAATAAACTTTTTTGCCCATTCCAAACTTCCGGCAAAAAAATGCAAATTCCCTCTTGCTTGGCCTTCATATTTTTTGAGAATTTCATAAGCGTCTTCATAAGCACCGCCTGACACATATACGCTATCGCGTATATGTAACATTAAGGGTTTATCATACTTAATAGAAAATTCAATTTGTTTTATAAACTCCTTTTTTTGGCAGTTTTTTTCCACTTCTATGTCCCCAATGATTCTAAAATAATCCAGACCGCACTCGCCTATTGCCACAACTTTCGAATTTTTTACTAATTCTACAAAATCCTTTTCCCAAAAAACAAAATCTCTTTTGTCGGCTGGATGCGCGCCGATACACGCAAAAACATTTTCAAATTCATTTGCAATTTTTACAGCTTCCTTTGAACTTTCCAAATCCGTTCCAACGGTAATAGTAGCCACGCCAGATTCTTCCATTCTTTTTATAACCTCTTTTAAATCCTGACCATAGTCATCAAAACCTAAATGAGAATGTATATCTAAATACTTAACATCCATATTAGTCTTTTCTTACAAACAAAGGAGTTTCTGGTTTTTTGTTTTCTTTTACAAGTTTTTTAATTTTTTCCGAAGTTTCCGGAAGTATTGCTTCAAGATGAACGGCAATTTCGTAAACTCCCCTAACTAATTCTTTAATAATTTCAATCGCTTTTTCTTTATCTGTTTTTACAAGCTTGAACGGCTGAGTTGTTTGTATTTTTGAGTCTAGTTCTCCAATTTTTTTCCAAATAATATTCGATGCTTCCTGAATATTATATTTTTCAACTGGTTTTTTAAAATCTTCCGATAATTTTATTTCTTCGACTTCAACTGGTTTTTCTATATTGTTTTGAGACATAGTCATTACTCTGCTCACAAGATTTCCGAGCCCATTTGCAAGATTTGCATTATAAGCCTCTTTAAACATTTCTTTTGTAAAAGGAGAATCTTCAAAAGATGAGACTTCGCGAGCCAGATAATATCTCAAAGCGTCTGTTCCATATTTTTCAATAAGCTCAATCGGATCAATGATATTTCCCAAACTTTTGCTCATTTTTATTCCTCCAGCACCGGTAATAAAACCGTCTATTACTATAGTTTTTGAATTTGGAAGTCCGGCTGCCATTAACATTGCCTGCCACATAGCAGACTGCTGGCGAAGATTATCTTTTCCACAAAACTGAACCATTCCGCCAGTTTCTATGTGCCATTTTTTAAATTTTTCCATGTCATTTGGCCAGCCGATAGCAGAAATATAATTTACCAATGCATCAAACCAGACATACATGACCTGATCCTTGTCTCCTGGAACTTCTATTCCCCATGGCATCTTTGACTTCAATCTTGAAATACTAAAATCAGCCAGACCCCTTTTTACAAAAGCTTTTATTTCGTTGAATCTGAAATCAGGAATTACAAAATTTGGATTATCTCCATAAAATTTTAAAAGTTCGTCTTGAAAAGCTGAGAATTTAAAGAAATAATTTTCTTCATCGATAATTTCAAGTTCTAGGTTTGGATGCTCTGAACAGCATCCATTTACAAGCTCAGAATCTGACTTTTCCAACTCACAACCAACACAATATTTTATTTTATAATTTTTCTTGTATATAAAACCATTTTTATCACACGTTTTCCAAAACTCTTGAGCAGATTTTATATGATTAGCGTCGGTTGTTCTGATAAAATTAATGTCCTCTGAAACGCCGAGTTTTTTCAAAACATCTTTTAATTTTTCAGCATATTCATCCACATATGCTTGGGGTTCTCTTCCTTCTTCTTGCGCTTTTTTATAAACTTTTATTCCATGTTCATCCGCTCCAGTATTAAAAAATACTTCATATCCCTGAATTTTTTTGTATCTAGCAATAATATCTGCACGCGTAAATTCAAGTGCATGTCCAATATGAGCTTTAGCATTAACATACGGCAACGTTGTCGTAATATAAAATTTTTTTGAGTTCTCTTCTGACATGGCTGATTTTATTATGAACAAAGCGAATTTTAAAATCGCCACCCAGCACCTCTTTTGATTATTAGAATTTTCTATTAAACAAAAGTGGTGCTGGGTTAATAAATTATAGTCGCTTCGCTCGTGAATTTATTAAATTTTTTCTAATTCTTCCGCTTTCTGCCAAAAAAGTGTTTTTCTTTTATCTACATCGTCAACAAATTCCATCAAAGCAGAAATCATTGGAACCGACAATACTATACCAAGAAAACCTGCCAATTTTGCCCCGATAATAAGAGCAAGTATTACCAAAACCGGAGACACTCCAACAACTTTTTTTACAACTAAAGGATATATAAGATGATTTTCAAATTGTTGAATAATTACATAAAGACCTAGAACAAAAAGACTTGCAGTAAAACCCCCTCCAACAAAGGCCATAAGTATAGCTGGAATAGCCGACAAAATAGGACCAAAAACAGGGATAATTTCAAGAGACCCGGCAAGTACTGCCAGAAGTAAAGCGTTTTTTATACCAAGTATCGTAAGGCCTAAATACACCAAAACGCCAACAATAATTCCAAGTAAAAATTGGCCTTGCATCCACTGTCCTATCTTTCTTTGTGATCTTTTCCATAAACCTACAATATATTTTTCATGTCTTATCGGTGTGATTAATCGCAAAAAATTAGCGACTCCGTCTTCTTGTACAATAAGATAGAAAGATAAAACAATTATTAAAATAAAAGACAGAAAACCTCCGAAAATAATACTTACTATTCTTACAAAACCACTGGAAACATTTGAGGAAATTCCCTGAATACTATTTACAAGATCGCCTAATCCAAAATTAGTGCTAGAAATACTCGCCCCGATTTGACTCTGAGCATCAGCAATCAACTGATTTGGATTGTTTAACCCCTCGGATAAAGTTTGGGCTACTTTTTGAGAAGTCAGAACACTATCGCTGTTAATATTTAAAGGATTCCAAAGAGTTGTTGATTCTAGATATTTTGGCAATTCCGTAAGAAAAGAAGTGGCT
>CAZLRP010000006.1:0-39516 GCA_964562105.1 uncultured Candidatus Saccharibacteria bacterium | reverse complement strand
TAAAAAACTACTTTAACTATAACCTTTTATTTAGTTATCCACAGTTATTTATTTTGCTAGATATTCTAACAAGATATATAATGTACGCTGAGATGTGTGTAGTGCCTAAAAACGCTTTGCATTTCTCAGGTTTTTAGATGGCTAAAAGGCTGTCTAAATTAGGTTAATATAAAAAGTTAACCTCAACACAGATATACTGATACGGGCTAGCTCAAGCCCATTTGTCAGTGGTCGAGAACTTTGACAATTGAATACTTCAGAATTACAGAAATTCAGTTTTTGTTTATGTCAACTAATCCTTTTTTCTTGTGTCGAACCCATCCATAAAAAAACTTTCATCTGCTCAAGATGATCGCATGTATGGGAGTATAAGATTAAAAGGAATAGTAGAAAGAAAGTTGCACGTGCAATGTGTCGGCCGTGCGTTACCGCAACAAGTGAGGAGTGGTGTGAATAATTTTTATTCATGACATCCGAGCAAAGTTGTGGAAAAGGTTTAACAACCTTTATCTCAAAATTTATTGGAAGGTCATTTCATAAATTTCAATGAGAACAGAGACATTCATCAGTTTTAAATAAAAAAGTTTTTAGTCGAAACATTTTATTTTGCTCGCTTAGCTGAAAGAAAATAAAAAAATTTTAGCTATTGAAGTTTGCTGATGAGAAAACAAAGATAATTCTTTCCGGCGTTATTAGTTTTTATTAGTTAATGTTTGGGAAAGTTTTTTCTTTTAAATTTAAAATTATAAATTAGATATGAGTAAAAAATTAATCGGTGTCATTGCATCAATTGCATTGGTACTTTCGATGGTAGGTGTTAGCGCTACACAAGCTGCTGCACTTACGCAAGCGCAGATAAGCGCAATTGTTTCATTACTCCAATCATTTGGAGCCGATGCAACAACAGTTGCAAATGTCACTGCATCCTTGAATGGACAACCAACATCGGGAACAGTAACAACAACGACATCTGGATACAATTTTGCAACCAATCTTACGATTGGAAGTAATGGTACGGATGTTACGACTTTGCAACAAGTTCTTGTTGGTACAGGAGACCTTGTTATGCCATCAGGCGTAGCATATGGTTACTTCGGAAATCTAACAAAACAGGCCGTTATTAAATACCAATTAAGAAATGGTATTTCACCAGCAGCAGGTTATGTTGGTCCTGTAACAAGGGCTAGATTGAACGCTTCTTCAGGTTCAACCACAACCACAACCACAACAGGAACAACATCAGGAACAGATTTGTCAGTTTCTTTGGCCCCAACTTCTCCCGTAAGTGGAGCAGTAGTTGCAGGTCAAGCAATTGCAGATCTTGTAGAATATACATTCACAAATAAATCAGCTACTCCAGCAGTTGTTACAAATGTAACATTGCAAAGAGGTGGTGTTTCAAACGATGCAGCTTTAACAGGTGTCTACCTATACAATGGTGTCACCAGATTAACAGATGCAGCATCTATCTCTAGCGGTAAAATATCATTCAATGCTCCATCAGGACTTTTCACTGTTCCTGCAGGTTCATCAATGACTATTGCCGTAAGAGCTGATGTATTGACGGGTACGACATATAATGGACAGATTCTTGTCATCTCTCTTACAGGAGTAACATCAAATCTTCCTATTGCTGCCGTCTATCCAATATCAGGTTCTCAACAGACAATTTCTTCAGCGACACTTGCTACAGTAGCCGTAGCTTCATCTTCACCTTCAGCAACAGACATAGATCCACAAAATGACTATGTTATGTGGTCAGGTACAGCAGCCGTCGGAACTAACGACGTCTATTTGAAGTCTATTGCTTTGAGACAAATAGGTTCAGTTTCAGCAGGAGAATTGAGTAACTTTAGATTCTATGTTGATGGAGTCCAAAAGGGAGCCACATTGCTAGCTTATGATGCAAATGGTTACTTGACTTTTGATCTTTCAGCAAACCCATTCAAACTTACAACAGGTACGCACATCATTAAACTTATTGGTGATGTGATTGGAGGTTCAACAAAAACCTTTAGCTTCTCAATCAGACAAGCTTCAGATATTAATGTTGTAGATTCACAGTTGAATGTAAACGTATTATCTACAGCAGCTCAAACTTTCCCATTAACGGCTGGAACGCAAACAGTACTTGCCGGTTCAATGACAGTTGTAAAAGCAACTGATTCACCTGCAGGCAATGTCACATTGTCTTCATCTGGTGTTACTTTGGCTAAATACACATTGAAAGCATCTGGCGAGCCAGTTAAGATTGAAGATTTGACAGTTAGCTTTGCCGGTTCAAATATAGGACCACTTCGAAATGGTGCTTTGTTTGCAAACGGTGTTCAGGTTGGTAGTAGCGCAAGTATTGGCTCTACAACTGCGACAGAGTTTACCTCAGTTAATCTTGTAGTATATCCTGGTTCACCAGTCACTCTTGAAGTAAGATCAGATATTACTGCCGCTTCTGGAGCAGCTATTGCAAATGGAGACACTATTAAAATTTCTTTAGTTCTCGGTGCATCAAATGCTAACCTTCAGAAATCATTGGGTTATATAAACGTACCAACAGCTACAGTTGCTGCTAATACGCTTACAGTAGCTCAAGGTACATTGACATTGACAAAAACCAGTTATGCAAATCAATCAATTATAGCTCCTCAAACAGCTATGAAGCTTGGTTCGTACTCAATAACAGCTGGTACGACAGAGGATTTGTTAATTAACACAGTTATAGTTAACTTCCTTGGTGCAACAGCTTCAACATCAGCTACAACTACAAATATTACTGATGTGTACTTTACCTTTGGTAACCAAACATCAAATAATAAATCAACAATAGTATCAGCAGACAACTCATACTCAGTAAATTACACATTACCTGCTGGTCAAACACGGGAAATAAATGTTTACGGTACAATCGCTTCAGCTATTGGAGCAACTGATATTATCGTAACAAAATTACAAGTTTCTGGTCAGACAGCTAATTCTGTACAAACTGTTGCCGTACCTACATCTTCAACATACACAACAGGTCAGACAATTAGTATAACTACTGGTGTCTTGACTCCTGCAGTTTATGCTACAGCAGCAAGCTCAACAGTTATTGGTGGAAATCTAGTGAAAGCTGGTTCATTCCAGTTTATCGCTACAGGAGATACATTTACAGTAGATCAGTTGACAGGATTTGTTCCTTCAACTTCAGTTGGAAATGTATCAAGTGTTGTCTATCAGGTTAATGGTGCTTCTATAAACGGATCAGGTACTACATTTGATGGTGTAACTGGTATCGCAACGACAACAGGTCTAAGCATTATTGTTCCTGCAAATAACTCAAACGGAGTGATAGTAGATGCTTACTTGCAACTTGCTTCAATCGGTACGCCGGGTGCTGCATCTTCAAGCAAAGAAGTTCTATTTACTCTTGAAGGTTATGAGAAAATGACATCAACTGGTGTTCCAACAGAAGTTGATGCCGCAGCTCTTGCCGGAAATACTCAATATGCATATGCTTCAGTTCCTACAATTACCAATATGACTCTTCCTGAAACAGGAACAGCATCATTGATAGCCGGAACAAAAACACTTGCAAGAATTAAGATTTCTGCAGATGCAGCAGGTGCAATTGATTGGAATATGATTCAGTTCCGTATTACAAAGCCAGCCGCAGTTTCTCTAGGAACTACGACAGCTAACTTAGGTGCCTGGTCATTGACAGATGATAGTGGAAACACTATTCCAGGTGCATTCTCTTCAACAACAGGAGCTTTGGACTTAACAGCTACAGCGGGTGATATTAGATTCATCGCCACATCTCCTGAAACAATAGGAGCAGGTAGCAACAAGGTTTACAGATTGAAGACTACAGTTAGTGGAACTATCGCAGCAAATGATGCAGTAACTACGCAAATATTGGCCGGAACAACTGGTCATATACAGTCAACAACTGCAGCTCTTGCTCGAGGAAGTATAGGTGCCGGTGCGACGTTTGCTTGGTCAGACAGATCATTTGCTCCACATAGCGTATTAACGCCTGATTGGAACAATGATACTTTGATTAAGAATCTTCCAACGGATACTCAACAAATCATTAACTAACCACTTGTGTCCAACCCCACTTTTTTAAAGTGGGGTGGAGGTTAAGAAAAACCCCATCGAAAGATGGGGTTTTTCTATGCAAAATTTTTGAAAAAAGTCTTGATTAATATAAAACAAAGACGAGCTCGTTTCGCGAGCTCGTCTTTGTTTTTTACTTGTAACTATTTTAGGATATTTTTATAATTTTTCATACACTAAATAATTATCCACAGATAGTCTAGTTTGTGTAATATAATAGTTTGTTGTAAAATTGGTACAAATATCAGCCATTTTATTTATTAAGGACTGATAATAATTTTTTATTATGAAAAAACATCTAATTTTAAGTTCGTTAATTTTAGTAGCTCTCTTTGGATTTGCTACTAAAACTTTTGCTACGACAGCCACTCCAGCTATTACTACTATTGCCGGAGACGCTTCTAGCGGAACTGTTTATATTAATACAGCAGAAAAAGCCGGCATAATTGTTGTCGGTACAATTACAGCAAGTACAAGTGCTTCAACTACAATTTGGACAGTCTTTAAGGACGGTACTACTAACTACGCTACTACTACTGGTTTAGCTAGCGATGGTACATTTACAGTCACTACAACAAATGGTTCATCTCTTGCAGATGGAACCGGGATTAGTTTGTGGGTTTATGCTCAAACAGGCGAGGATGCAACAAGTACCGCAGCAACAAAGACAAGTATAAAATTAGATACAGTGGTACCAACTTTAAGCAAGATTACAATGTACACGAGCAATTCAAGCACAACTATTGCTAAGGTAGGGGATATAGTTTATTTAACAGCAACATCGAGTGAAGTTATTGGTTCCCCGACTGTAACACTTCTTGGTCATAGTGGCTCTGCCGTTACTGTATCTAACATAGCTGATAATGGTTGGATGGCATCAACAACAATGATTTCAAGCGACGCATCTGGAATAGCCACTTTAAATGTGAGTTTTAATGATCTTGCTGGCAATGCTGGAATTTCAACTACAACTCTTAATAATGGAATATTGTCATATTATTACACCGCGCCAACAATTAGTATTATCGGTTATAATCCATTAAAATGTAATATTCATTGGACATGCGCTGATCAAAGTGCAACAGCAGTGGACAGCAGAGGAGTAAGTGTTACTCTTTCAACTTTGAGTAATGTTAGTACCAGCACAGCTGGAAATTATACAGTAAGATATGGAGGAGTTGACTTGGCTGGTAATGCCGCTACATCTACGAGAAATGTTTACATTGTTACTCCTGGTAGAGTAAATTCAGGTGTAGATAATACTACTGATACTGTAGATACAGTTGTTACTACTACTACCACCACAACAACAGATAATTCATCATCAGGTAATACAACAACGGTCACAACTAATCCGGTAACCACTCAAGTTTCTACCAGTAACGAGGTACCCATTACAGTTATAAAAGTTTCTGGAATTAAAAATACGGTGAAAAGACAGCTTTTGTATGGTAGATCTGGCGTGGATGTAAAATTAGTACAAACTATTCTTTCTAGTGACCCGACGATTTACCCTGAAGGTCTAAAAACAGGATATTTTGGTTCGCTTACAAGAAGCGCTGTTCAGAGATTTCAAGAAAAATATAATATAGCATCGGTTGGAACACCTGGTTACGGGGAAGTTGGCCCAAGAACAAAAGCAAAACTTATTGAAATATACGGACAATAAGAAAAAATAAATAAACAAACAAAAATTCCACCAAAGGTGGAATTTTTGTTTGTTTGCAAATTTTATTATTTATAAGTTATCCACAAAAAAATTTAGGTTGATGATGTAGTGGATGTTAGAATATTCTGTAATTATGTCAAAAAACAAAAATTTGTTTTTATTTTTTTATATTTTTTTATTAATTTTCTTTTCAAATTTTATATTTGCGAACAGTGTTTTTGCAACTCCAGTCCTTTCCTCTTTTTTATTAAATGACAGTGCACAAGATGTTACTTTTAATCCAGAAAATGGGGAAAAAGTTGATATTGGAATAAAAATGAGTGAACCCGTAAAATTTACACGTGTTTATATTTGTTTGATGAGCCAAATTTGCAATGGAAGTAGTGGAAATTATACCCGTTATTTTTCTCCAAATATTACATCTGATTCTGTAATAGAAACTTGGGATGGAAAAGGTGTTGGAGACAAAGACATTGTTTCAAATGGAGAATATAAAGTAGTGATATCTTTTACACAAGGAACAGACACTTCTTTGTCATTAACTATGACACACTCAATTTTTGTTGATTCTTCTAGTCAAAATAATTCAACAACTACATCAGGCTCGGAAAGTGGTGATTTAAATTTAGATACATCAACAACTACAAACACCTCAGATACATCAAATCAAAATAATCAAATCACTAAAGTAATCACAAGAACTGTTTACATCTCTGCTCATTCAGGCACAGAAAATCTAAGCGATTATAACCAAAAAACAGCTTTTGAAATCTCAGCCGGGAGAGAAAGAATGGCTTCGGTAGGCTCTCCAATAGAATTTAACGCTAAATATACTCTCATGCAAAATAATCAATGCCTGCCGAATTTCAAATGGTCTTTTGGTGATGGATTTCTCGCTGTTGGTAAAAATATTACGCATGTTTACAAATATCCCGGAGATTACCAGATCATTTTGAATGGAACATGCGGAGATTACAATTCTATTTCTCGAACTACAGTAAAAGTTATTTCTCCGAATGTTTCAATATCAAATCTTTCAAATGGCGATATCGAAATATTTAATAATGGAAAAACAGAAATAAACATAGGAGATTGGAAAATAACCCCGACGTCTAAAGTCGGGGCTCCGACCGGAGCGTCGGAGAAACAAAAGGATTTTATTTTTCCAGAAGATACTATAATAAGCGCGGGCAAGGGGATTATTTTATCAAAAGAAGATTTAAATGGCGGTTCCTTTTCAGAAAAATTATCATTAAATAATCCTTCAGGCAAGACAGTGGCCCTTGTTGATTTGCAATCATTTCAAAATACGGCAACATCTTCACAGATCGCAATCCGTGAAGATTTGTCATCAACAACAACGATAAAAAACAACCCCAATATATCGGTAACTGTTGCAAAAATATTACCCGAAGAAAATAAAATAGCATCCGTTTTGCCTGTTCAAAACAAATCACAAATTGATAAAAAAGAAAAAGACTCTATACCGACGAATGATCTTGGTAAAAATTCACCGAATAATTCTAATAGCCAAAATCTTACCCAAGTTGCTTCGGCTCTGGATTCTACAAGTTTCTCATCTAATAAGGGTTTTTGGTCAAAATTAATAAATGTACCTGTGAACGGCGTCAAATCCTTTTTACGGATATTTTATGATTTTTAAAAAAATGTTACAATAATGGGGATGTTTAATTCCACTTTTTTTAAATTTTTGATTACCTTTGCGTTGATAATTGGCATAAGCTTCTTGATAATGGGTATTACGGGTTGTTTTGATTTGGAAGTAAACGCAGATAATAACACTACGGAAACCGTATTATAATAATTTTCAACTTTTAAAACTATAACTCTAAAGCTCCCAGTATGTTATTTTTTGTTGTCTCTCAACATCGTTTTTTTTGTTTCGAATGGGATTTTTTCGTTAATTCTGATGATTATCGCGTGTTTTTAGAAATGGCGACAGGAGTCAGAAAAAATAAACACCCTGTTTGGAGTCAGGCTCGTTATTTTCCTTGACATTCTCATCAATTTTGCTAATATGCTAACTCAAGCTCTTAAGAGCTTATTGTTTTATTTTAAGAAAAAATAAGGAGTTAAAACGACTATATTTTTCTTAATCCAGCCCCAATTTTGATTAATAGAGTTTTCTATTTACCAAAATTGGGGCTGGATGAAGATTTTTATATTCGCTTTGCTCATTAAAAATCAATCATGTCAAGATCGCTAAAAAAAGGCCCATTTATAGATGAAAATCTTCTGAAAAAAATTGAAGGTAAAAAACCGGTAGAAACGGGGGTTATAAAAACATGGTCAAGAAGAAGTCAAATATCTCCAGAGATGGTAGGTTTTGTTTTTGGCGTACATAATGGCAAACAACATTTAGAAGTATTAGTAACTGAAGATATGGTAGGGCATAGATTGGGTGAATTTTCTCCAACAAGAAAGTTTACAAGACACGGAGGTAAAATGCAGAAAGATCTCGATATCGCAGCCAAAGAATCAGAAATAGCAGCATCTAAGGCCGCAAAAGCATCAACTGAAGCCAAAAAATAAGATAAACATACGAATATACGAATCATTCGAATGTTACGAATGGCTACGAATAAATACAAGAATACGAAAATAAAATTCAAATTTAAAAAACAAAAATGCAAATTACCGCCAAATTAAATGATTATAGACAATCACCAAGAAAGGTAAGATTAGTTGCCAATCTTGTGAAAGGAAAAAAAATAGAGGATGCAAAAAATACTCTGACTTTTTTGATAAAAAGAGCATCAAAACCACTCGCAGATTTGATAGATTCGGCTGTTGCGAACGCATCACATAATTTTAATATAAAAGCCGAACAGCTTTACGTAAAGGAATTTAGAGTAGACGAAGGAGCTATTTTAAAAAGAAGAATGCCAAGAGCAAGAGGAATGGCCTATCAAATAAATAAAAGAACAAGCCATATTTTTGTACAATTAGATACTATAGATAATATGCCCCAAAAGAAGTCCAAAGTTAAAAGTTTAAAGTCAAAAGCGGATACAAAAATAAATGAAACGAAGTTTAAAAAAGTAACTAAGACTAAAAGCTTAAACCTAGAACCTAAAAACTAATTATCATGTCACACTCAGTACATCCATATTCACATAGATTAGGTATTATCAGGGATTGGAAATCTAGATGGTTTTCATCTGGGCAGAAATATAAAGATTTTTTGAAGGCGGATACGATGCTCCGAGAATTTCTTGAAAAAAAGATGAGAGGCCAATACATCGGTTCTATAGAAATGGAGAGAAACGATAAGACATTCAAACTTATAATAAAAACATCAAGACCAGGAGTAGTCATCGGAAGGAGTGGCGAAGGTTCCGTTAAGCTTAGAAAAGAAATAATAAAATTTGCCACAAAAAACCAGCTTTCTATTCCAGTGGATTTCAAGCTGGATGTAGAAGAAATCAAATCTCCGGAATCCAATGCAACTATAGTTTCTCAAATGATAGCTGAAGGATTGGAAAAAAGAATGCCTTTCAGAAGGGTAATGAAGCAGACCGTAGAAAAAGTAATGGCGAACAGAGATGTTAAAGGCATCAGACTGTATTGTGGGGGAAGACTTGGCGGTGCCGAAATTGCAAGATCAGAGGAAATGAAAAAAGGCAGAGTTCCTTTGCAAACACTAAGAGCCGATATAGATTATGCTCAAGAAAAAGCTCACATGACATACGGAGATATTGGTATAAAAGTTTGGATATACAAGGGGGATATTTTTAAGGAGAAGAAATAATTTAAATAAACATACGAATATACAAATCATTCGAATGATACGAATGGCTACGAATAAATTCAATATAAAAATACAATGTTAATGCCCAAAAAAGTAAAATTCAGAAAAGCTCATACTTTCAGAGAAAATCCTGAAAAAGTTGGAGTAGAAACCAGAGGAACAAAAATTTCTTTCGGTTCTTTTGGGTTGAAAGCCACATCAGCAGGAAGAATAAAATCGACACAGATAGAGGCTGCGAGAAAAGCGATAGCGCACTCAATGAGTAAGAGCGGAAAGATTTGGACAAGAATTTTTCCAGACCATCCTTATACTCAAAAGCCAGCTGAAGTTAAAATGGGAAAGGGTAAGGGAGAATTGCAGGGTTATGTTGCCATTGTAAAACCCGGAAGAGTCCTTTTTGAAGTGGATGGAGTTGGCGAAGACGCCGCAAAAGAAATGCTTAGAAAAGGCGGAACAAAACTGCCGGTGGAAACCAAATTTCTAGCCAGATAAAAGATAAACATACGAATATACAAATTATACAAATGATACAAATGGCTACGAATAAATTCAATACAAAAATACAATGAATATTAAAGATTTAAGAAGAAAAACAGAAGGAGAATTGGACAAAGAACTTTCAGAAAAAGCTCTAGCTTTAAGCAATTTCAGATTTGGTACATCGGGGAGCAAGACTAAGAATGTCAAGGCTGGAAAAAATCTGAAAAAAGAAATTGCGCAGATTCTTACAATTTTACGCGAAGTAAAAAACGGAACTACACTTTTAAAATAAAGATACGAATATACGAATTATGCGAATGATACGAATGGCTACAAATAATTAAATACAAAAAATACATATGGAAAAAACAGCAGTAAAAAAGAATAACGGAAAAATTTTAAAAGGGGTTATAGTTTCTGCAAAAATGAAAGACACAGTGGTTATTTCCATTGATTCTTTTAAGAAGCATCCTAAATATGGAAAATATATCAAGAAACAGAGTAAAATAATGGCGCATGATGAAGGTAACGTATGTAAGGAGGGTGAAATTATAGAAATAATAGAAACAAAACCGATTTCAAAAAACAAAAGATTCAAAGTTTTAAGATAAACATACGAATATACGAATCATTCGAATGATACGAATGGCTACGAATAATTAAATTCAAAAATACAATGATACAAGACAGATCAATAATAAAAATAACTGACAACTCAGGTGCCAAAATAGGCAGAGTTTTCAAAATACTTGGAAGTTCAAAAAAGAGATGGGCTAGCATAGGCGAAGTCGTAGTATTATCTGTACAAAAAGCCGAGCCAAGAAAACTTGCGAAGAAAAAAGATATTCTTTACGGAGTTATCGTAAGACAAAGACATCCTTTCAGAAGAGCAGATGGCTCATATATAAGATTTGATGAAAATGCGGTTGTAATTATTGAAAAAGGAAAGCAAGATCCAATTGCCGGTAGAATATTCGGTCCTATTCCAAGAGAAATAGCCGAATTGGGATTCAAGAAAATCGCATCTCTTGCAGCTGAAATAGTTTAAATAAACATCATGAAAATTAAAAAAGGAGACAATGTAATAATTATTGCTGGAAAAGATAAGGGTAAAACTGGAAAAGTTCTTTCCGTATTTCCTAAAGAAAACTGCGTAGTGGTTGAAGGAGTAAATATAAACAAAAAACATCAAAGGGCTAAAAAATCAGGTAGCAAAGGTCAAGTTGTTGATAAAACTATGCCTATCAATGCTTCAAACGTTATGATAAATGATGGTGGAAAAAGAGCTAGAGTCGGAAAGAAGCTTATTGGAGATAAATTTGTCAGAATAAATAAAAAAACGGGGAAGGAAATTTAAGATAAACATACGAATATACGAATTATACAAATGATACGAATGGCTACGAATAATTAAATTCAAAAAACACATGATATCACTTAAAGAAAAACAGAATAAAGCATTTGAAGCTCTAAAAGGAACTTTAGGACTCAAGAACAAGATGCAAACTCCAAAAGTTTTGAAGGTTGTTTTGAGTTCTGGCACAGGATCATTTAAAGATAAGAATAAAAACAAAGTTGTTGAAGATAGACTGACAAAAATTTCTGGTCAGAAAGTTATGCTTAAAGTAGCTAAGAAATCAGTCGCTACTTTTAAGGTAAGAGAAGGAGATCCTGTTGGATATCAAGTCACTTTGAGAGGAAAGAGAATGTTTGACTTTCTTGACAAGCTTGTATATGTTGCTTTACCTAGGACGAAAGACTTTAGAGGGCTTTCAGTACATGCCATTGATAATATGGGTAATTTCACTATTGGTATGAAAGAAAATTCTGTTTTTCCAGAGTCATCAGATGAAGAATTAAAAGATGTTTTTGGCTTGGCAGTTACCATAGTAACCAATATAAAAGATAAAAATTCTGCAAAAACATACTTGGAATATTTGGGTTTCCCATTTAAAAAAGGGGAAGATATGAAAAGGAAAAAGGGTAAAAAAGATAAAAAATAATTATAAAAACCGCCAAAAAGCGGTTTTTTGATGTTTCTAAAAAAGTTTATTCTGTAATTTTTTAAAAAATATGTTAAAATCAATTGCAAATAGCTATGCAACCTAAACTCACACACATTCTCTCCTACATCCTCGGAGCCACTCTCGTAATTGGGGGAGTAGTCTTTGCCGGTACACTTACTCCTTCAGTAAGCACAGATACAGCAAACTTTGTAACTTTATCTGATATATACAACAAAATCATACTGAATACATACTCTACTTCCACTCACTCCATATCCACCACATCAGCTCCTGTAGCATCAATGTATACTTTATCTGACATATACAACGCCATACCAACTTTATCATCTGGTACTATTACAACAGGCTCCACTATTATGGGAATAGCTGGAGCTTATAACACAACGAATCTTACTTTAGGCAATGTAGCTACTGGTACTGCTTACGGAACAAGTTCTGTTGGAACTCTTGTGGGAGCTCAAGCAACGGAGTGGTATGCGAGTGATACGCCGGGAGGAGGAGTAATGACAGATTGGGGCATGGGAACTACAACTTGCAACAATCTTAGTAGAGAAGGAGGAAATAAGCCCGGAGTAGCGTGGAGATTGCCGACTTTGGGTGAATTAAGGATTAAATTTGAGGAGACCAACTCAACCCCCGATGGTTTTCAGGGTGATTTTTATTGGTCTAGTACTTCATATCCGAGCAGTGATGACTATGCCTATATAGTTATTATGCTAATTGGAGATGTGCTCAATGATGTTAAAACTAACCATTACTATGTTCGTTGTGCTCGTTAGTATTTTTATTTTTTTAAATATTTTTTAACAATTAATTTAAATACAAAATATTATTAATATAATGCGAATTAATCTTAAACACATCCTCTCCTACATCCTCGGAGCCACTCTCGTAATTGGGGGAGTAGTCTTTGCCGGTACACTTACTCCTTCAGTAAGCACAGATACAGCAAACTTTGTAACTTTATCTGATATATACAACAAAATCATACTGAATACATACTCTACTTCCACTCACTCCATATCCACCACATCAGCTCCTGTAGCATCAATGTATACTCTGTCTGACATATACAACGCCATACCAACGTTATCATCTGGTACTATTACAACAGGTACTACTATCATGGGAATAGCTGGAGCTTATAACACAACGAATCTTACTCCAGATTAAAGTCTCATTAAATACCACTTATGGAACAAGTTCCACCGGAACTTTTAATGGGGAATCACCAACGGAATGGTATGCGAGTGATACACCAGTAGGACAAGTAAATTGGATTGCAGCAGGCACAGCCTGCGCTAGCCTTTCCTCCGTCGGAGGAACAAAAGACGGAATGCCTTGGAGATTACCATCACAAACTGAGTTGATAGCTAAGTATAATGGAGATCATTCTGGTTTTCAGAGTAATGTCTATTGGTCTGGTACTACGGATTCAGGTCATCCTCAAATTGCTTATTATATTGATATGAGTAATGGTGACGTGAATTATAATGATAAAACTATGGCGAACTACTATGTTCGTTGCGTCCGCTAATATTTTTTGTATTTGTTTATTTTTAACTATATAATTATTGACCCTCAACACTATTTTTATCAATTATTTTTTTATTTAAATTGTGGATACAGGTTTTCTTTCGCCAATTACGATGATTATTATGAGATTGTTGAAATAGTGACGGGGTCAATGAAATATAGTCGCCAAAGCTCCTTATTTCATTGACTTTCCATTTGCTTCTTGCTACTATACTGCAACAAGCTTTTTCAAGCTTTTTATTTTATTTTTTATAAAAATGGCTAAAAAATCAGTTATAGCTAGATCAAAAAAACCAATAAAATTCGCCTCAAGAGTAGTGAGGAGATGTTTCCGTTGCGGAAGAAAACATGGCTATATGAGGGATTTTGATCTATGCAGAATATGTTTTAGAGAGTTCGCTAATCAGGGTAAAATTCCTGGAGTAAAGAAATCATCATGGTAACCGATATTATTGGAGATTTTATAATAAGAATTAAAAATGCAAACTTTGCGGGCAAAGAGGTTGTTTCCGTATATGCTTCAAAAAACAAAGTTGCAGTAGCAGATGTGCTTGCGAGAACAGGATATATTAAATCTTTTTCAAAAAACAGTGCAGGTAAAATGTTAGATATTGTTCTTAATTATAAATCAGACAAAACTCCAAAAATTAGAGGTGTAGAAAGAGTTTCAAAACCTTCAAGGAGAGTTTATCAGAAGTCAGGGGATATTAAGCCTTTTAAAAATGGGTTTGGAGCAACTGTTATTTCTACTCCATCAGGGGTTCTATCAAACAAAGAAGCGGTTAAACAAAAAGTTGGTGGAGAAGTTTTGTTCAAGATTTGGTAATAAAAATAACGAGCGAAGCGACTATATTTTTATTACCCAGCACCATTTTCATGAGACATTGATTATTAAATAGAAATAAGTAATATAAACAAAAGAACAGTATAAAAGATAAAAAATAATTAAAAAATGGTGCTGGGTGATGATTTTTATAATCGCTCCGCTCATTAAAAATCAATCATGTCACGACTAGGAAAAAAAGGAATAGAAATACCGGCAAAAACAACAGTTATGATTAACGGTGATGTTGTTATTGTGAAGGGGCCTTTAGGAGAACTATCAAGAACTTTTAAAAAGAACATAGTAATCAAAGTTGAAGGAAATAAAATTGAACTTAATCCTGTAAAGGAAACTTTGGAAAATAAAGCCCTTTGGGGAACATACGCTTCTCACATTGTAAATATGATAGAAGGTGTAAACAAAGGATATTCAAACCGACTTTTGGTGGAAGGTATAGGTTATAAGGCCGATATCACACCTACAGAAATTGTCTTTAAAGTAGGATTTTCTCACCCAGTCAAAGTTTCAATTCCTAAAAATCTCAAAGTAATTTCAGACAAGGGAGTAATTGTCGTAACAGGAATTGATAAAGAATTAGTAACAAGCTTTTCTTCAAGTTTAAGATCCATTAAAAAACCAGAACCTTATAAAGGGAAAGGAATTAGATTTGAAAACGAAATAATTAGGAGAAAAGAGGGAAAGAAAACGGCGTAAAAAGATAAACGTACGAATATACAAATCATGCAAATGATGTGAATGGTTACGAATCAATACAAATACAATGAAAAGATTAACAAACAAAGCAACTAAAATACAGGTAAGACATGCTAGAATCAGAGCAAAAATCTCTGGTACTTCAAGCATGCCAAGACTTAGTGTTTACAAATCCAACACTTCAGTTTACGGCCAAATTATAGATGATTCAAAAGGAATAACTTTAGCTTCTTTTTCTGCTGATAAGGCTAAAGGTAAAAATTTTATAGAAAAATCTGCAAATGCCGGTAAAGAACTTGCCAAATTAGCGATAGAGAAGGGCGTATCAAAAGTTGTTTTTGATAGAGGAGGATTCATTTACACTGGTAAGATAAAAGCTTTTGCCGATGGAACAAGAGAAGGCGGTCTTAAATTTTAAGATAAACATACGAATAAATACAAAATTATAAAAAAATGAATCCAGAAACCAATACAACAACAAATAATACTTCTCCAGCTCCTGTGGCTGTAGCACCAACAAAAGCGTTTCCACCAAGAACGGCGCCTTTTGGCAAGACAAGGCCAAGTTTTGGCGGAGATAGAGCAAAAAATCCAAGAAGAAGTTCTCATGCAAGACCGGAAAGAGTCAAACCTGAATTTGATCAGCATATTTTAAATATAAGAAGGGTTACCAGAGTTACAAAAGGAGGCAAAAGATTAAATTTCAGCGTCCATATGGTAATTGGAGATAAGAAAGGCTCTGTCGGAGTAGGTACAGGAAAAGCAAATGATACATCTATTGCAATAGACAAGGCATATAGAAATGCGAAAAAAAATATAATGCGTTTGAATCTGACAAAAACCTTTTCTATTCCTCATAATATAAATGCAAAATATTGTAGCGGGAGAGTTTTGCTTATTCCCGCAAAAGGAAGAGGTGTAAGCGCTGGAAGCGCTCTAAAAAGCGTCATAGAACTAGCCGGAATTACAGACGTTACGGCAAAAATAATTTCTTCATCAAAGAATAAATTAAATATTGCAAGAGCTGCAATGATAGCTCTTTCTGCTTTTGATAAAAAAAGAAATCCAATAGTAGCAGAAACCGTAGAAAAGCAAGAGACAAAAACAGAAATTAAAAAATAATATAAACATACGAATATACGAATCATACAAATAATACGAATGGCTACGAATAATTAAATACAATACAATGAAAATACACAATCTTAAAAGAGTAACAAAAAATAGAAAGACTGCTATCGTTGGAAGAGGAGGAAAAAGAGGCAAAACTTCAGGCAGAGGAGGAAAGGGTCAAACAGCGCGCGCAGGCCATAAAATAAGGCCAGAGTGGAGAGATATTATAAAAAAAATGCCCAAATTAAGGGGATATGCTTTTAAGAGTATTCAAGATAAATTTGTTATTATTAACGTTGGTCAATTAGAAGGGGTCTGTTCAAGTGGCGATTCGGTCAATCCGTCAAGTTTAGTCAGTAAAGGCATATTGGAAGCGAGATTGGGCAAAAATCCTAAAGTAAAAATACTTGCCTTGGGAGAACTTAAGAAAAAATTGAATGTTTCAGAATGCTCGGTATCAGCTTCTGCCCGCGCGAAAATTGAAAAAGTCGGAGGTTCAGTTAAATAAAAATACAGAATTATGAATTGTAAATTATAAATTTAAATTTATAATTAACAATTAAATACTATGAATTTTTTTGACAAATTAAAAATGGTTTTTCAGGATAAGGGTCTAAGAAATAGATTGCTTTTTGTGCTGGGAGCTCTGCTTGTTTCTAGATTATTGGCAGCTATTCCAATACCCGGGATAGATTCAGGCAAACTTCTAACTTTTTTTGCCGGAAACGATTTTCTTAGTTTTCTAAATGTATTTTCTGGAGGAGGAATGAGCAAACTTTCTATAGTAATGCTTGGGGTAGGACCTTATATTTCAGCTTCTATCATTATGCAACTCCTTACCATGATGTCTTCTAAAATTAAGAATATGTACCAGGAGGAAGGAGAGATAGGCAGAAAAAAGTTTACGCAGATATCAAGAATTCTTACTATTCCTTTAGCTTTGATACAGGGATTTGCTTTTCTTAAACTTCTTCAGAATTCTGCGGTGATAACTGACATGAGTGTTTTTAATTTTTCTTTAAACCTCCTGATTATTATGGCCGGTTCAATGCTCATGATGTGGATAGGCGAGCTTATGACAGAATTTGGAATAGGCAATGGAACATCTTTACTTATCTTTGCTGGTATAGTCGCTGGTTTGCCGACAACTATTTCTCAAATGAGCCTTACTTTTAGTGCAAGTCAAATACCAACATATATAATTCTTATCGTTCTATTTTTGGCGGTTATATATGGAGTCGTATTTATTTCAGAAGCGGAAAGACCCGTACCTGTTACTTATGCAAAAAGAATCACTGGCTCAAAAGTGTCTGGCGGAGTTTCAACTTACTTGCCACTCCGATTAAATCAGGCCGGAGTTATCCCGATAATTTTCGGTATGTCCATTCTGCTTTTTCCTCAAATGATTTTAAAATTTTTATCAAATGTGGCAACGAATGATATTATAAAAAATGTATCGGGAGCTCTTAATAGTTTTCTTACAAATCCTTGGGCTCATGGCATATTATATTTTCTTTTGGTTTTTCTATTCACATATTTTTATACGGCCGTTACTTTTGATCCGGATCAAATATCAAAAAATCTTCAGCAAGGAGGAGCTTTTATTCCCGGAGTAAGACCTGGCAATTCAACTTCCGAATATTTGGCCAGAGTATTAACAAGGATTACCTTAGTGGGAGCATTATTTTTGGGTGTAATAGCTGTTTTGCCTTTAATTGTACAGTCTGTTTCAGGAATATCTTCAATTGCTGTTGGAGGTACGGCGCTTCTCATTGTGGTCTCAGTTGTCATAGACTTAATAAAGAAAATTCAAGCACAGATAACTATGAGGGAATACTAGACTAGCTTGTAGCTTTTTAGAGTAGTAGCTTATTATGAAACACAAAAGAGGTTTTTGCTTTGCAAAAACCTCTTTTGTGTTTCCTAAAAAGCTAATAACCTACAACCTACAACCTGTTTATGCTATAATCTTTTTTATGACAAATATATTAAACAAAGAAGGAGAGGCGGGGACTCAAACAGTTTGTATTTTTATGGGTAGATCTGGTTGTGGAAAGGGAACTCAAGTGGAGCTTTATGATAAAAAACTTCAAGAAATTAATAATTTAAAAACTCTTCATATAGAAACGGGTTCTCTTTTAAGAGGGCTTGTAAAAGATCTTTCATACACTGCTCAAAAAACAAAAGAAATTATTGAAACGGGAGGGCTTATGCCGGAATCCATCGTGGTAGGTCTTTGGGTCAATTATCTTATGAATAATTATACAGGCAAGGAGAATTTAATTTTTGATGGAGCGCCAAGAAAACTTCCTGAAGCTGTATTATTGGATGGCACTTTAAAATTTTATAATATAACAAAATATAAAGTCATCCACATAAATACAAGCAGTAAATGGTGCACGGAAAGACTTTTAGCTCGCGCCAGAAAAGACGATACGAAAGAGGGGATAGCAAAAAGAATGGTATGGTATGACGAAGAAGTAATGCAATCTATCAATTTCTTTAAAAATAACAAAAACTGCGAATTTATTGAAGTCAACGGAGAACAGACAATAGAACAAGTTCATACAGAGCTTATTTCAAAAGTTTTTGGAAAATAAAAATTTAAAATCCTCGCTTTTAAGCGGGGATTTGATTTTTGTGGTCTAAAGCGTATATTAAAGAAACTTATAGCGGGAATGACAATTCAAAAAATTTTTAAATTAAAAGCATGATAACAATAAAAACAAAGGAAGAAATAGCTATTTTACGGGAATGTGGAAAGAACTTAGCTTTTATATTACAGAAAGTTGCTGAAGCTGTAAAACCAGGAGTTTCAACATCGGAGCTTAATGATCTTGTAAACAGGCTTGCAAAAGAAAAAGGTGATATCCCATCAACCTTGAATTATAAGCCAAAAGGGGCAAAAAGAGCGTATCCCGCTTCTATTTGTGTTTCCATAAATGATGAAATAGTTCACGGCATTCCAAATGAAAACCCTAGAATTTTAGAAGAGGGAGACATAGTTTCTCTTGATATGTGTCTTACTCACAAAGGTCTCGTTACGGATTCTGCCATTACTGTGCCTGTAGGGAAAATAGACCATACAGCCCAAAAACTTATTGATGTTACAAAAGAAGCTTTATATGCTGGCATAAAATCTGCAAAGGCAAATAAGTATACTGGAGATATTGGATATGCAGTGGAGAGAGTTGCTAAAGCAAACGGTTTTTCTGTTGTGGAAGATTTGTGCGGTCATGGAGTGGGGTATAGCGTTCATGAAGATCCATTTATTCCAAATTATGGGGAAAAAGGAAAAGGCGACAGATTAAAACCGGGAATGACGATAGCAATTGAGCCAATGCTTAATGAGGGTGGAAAAGAAATATTGATAGACAAAGATGGATATACTTTTAGGACAGCTGATGGTACAAGAAGTGCGCATTTTGAGCACACTATTGTTATAACGAGTGGTGGGGCGGAAATACTCACAAAGATTTAAGGTTTATATTTATAAGTTTCTAGCACCTAAAACCTAATTTATCTGTCATGTTAGAAATAGGAAATACATTTCCGTAATTTCTAACGGAATGATATAATTTGCATATTATTTATGACAGAACAATTAGTGAGCGACCCCAGTCAAATAAAAAGCCAATTTGACGGGGCAGGAAAAGTAGAACAAAAATTTAAAACTCCAGAAGAAGAGCTGGATTATTTGCGTGCCAAGGTTTCTGATCACGAAAAAATGCTTGCCGATAAGGGCGAATCAATTTCGAAGGATGAAATCATAAAAAGTGAGATAATTGAACATGGTAGCAAAAAACCTAAAGATATTCTGGATGAGCAATACGCTTTAAAGGAACATGAAGTTGAGTCTATAGTCTTAGATCTGTCTCCAGAAGTCCATGATGCCCAGATGGGCGAACTTGTTAATGTTTTGCAGGAAAAAGGAGTTTTAAATACTTTATCTGTTGTAGATAGATTAAAAAATCCTCACTTGGAAGATGATTTTCACAGATTTTTAGTTCAGTATATTAAGGCGGGTTTTAGAGTAGCGGGTAATAGTGAAAGAAATCCTGTTTTTAAAGCGCTCAAGATGACTCTCTTTGAAGTTTCTCTTCCGGGCGCAAACAAAGATGAAACTCAGAAAAATAAAAATCTAAAAGAACTTATTTCCAAAATGGAACAGTTTTATGCGGGGATGCTTTCGGTGGAAGATAACGACGAAGAGGGGGCAGGATATTTTGTAGTTGAGCTTGCGAATCCCAATCATAATAATGAGATAGTTTTTTACATTGCAATTCCCGATGTCAAAAGAACTCTTTTTGAAAACCAAATTCATTCTATTTTTTCCGAGGTAAAAATAATGGAAAAGAAAGATGACTACAACATTTTTAATGAAGGGGGAGATTATGTCGGATCTTATGCCGAACTTTCCAATATTGAAATTTTCCCGATAAAAACTTATGAAAATTATGATTACGATCCTCTAAATGTTTTGCTGAATAGTTTTTCAAAAATCGACAGTGAGGGTGAAGGAGCTGCGATACAAATAATCGTTAAGCCGGCATCTTCAGAAATGAAATTCTACAAGAAAGTTCTTAAAGAAGTTGAAAAAGGCGCAACATTGAAAGAAGCGTACGAAAAAGCCGACAATTCTTTTTTTAATCTTTTTAAAAGAGTCGGAAAAGATATAATAAGTTCAAACAATAAAAAAGACGAGAAAAAACCAGAAGGTTCCAACCAAGTTTTGATAGAAAATATCAAAGAAAAAATGAATTCGCCTCTTGCTAGCGTGAACATCAGGATTTTGGCGTCGTCAAATAGAAGAGAAGAGGCCGGGGCGATTATTTCCGACATAGAATCGTCTTTCAATCAGTTTGAAAATACTAAAGGAAATAAATTGAAATTCAAGAGAATCGAAGGCAAAGATCTTTTGAAAATGTCACGCGATTTTTCTTTCAGGCTTTTCAATGACAAGAACGATTTGATTATGAATCTGAAAGAGTTGACGACGATCATGCATTTACCGGAAAATAATTTCAGCGGAATGTCCCAATTGAAGCGGGAAGATGCTATTACGGCGTCGGCGCCTCTTGATTTGCCAACGAGTGGAATTTTGCTCGGTAAAAATATTTACAGAAATATTGAAACCCCAATAAAAATTACCCCAGAAGACAGATTGAGACATTTCTATATTATCGGACAAACAGGAACCGGTAAAACAACGCTTTTGAAGACGATGATTCGTCAGGATATTTTAAATGGCGAGGGTGTTTGCATGATAGATCCTCACGGTTCGGATATTCAGGAAGTCCTTTCATTTATTCCACCTGAGCGACATGAAGATATAGTTTATTTTGATCCAAGTTATACTGAAAGACCGATGGGCCTAAACATGCTTGAATATGATATAAGATTTCCTGAACAAAAAACTTTTGTTGTGAACGAAATGCTCTCTATTTTTAATAAGCTTTTTGATATGAAAACGGCCGGAGGTCCTATGTTTGAAATGTATTTCAGAAATGCTGTCGGCCTTGTTTTGGAAGACCCAGAATCTGGTTGCACTCTTCTTGATGTTTCTAGAGTTTTGGCGGATAAAACATATAGAGAATTAAAACTTTCAAAATGTAAGAATCCTTTGATAACACAGTTTTGGAAAGATATAGCAAGTAAAGCGGGGGGAGACGCATCTCTTGCGAACGTCGTGCCTTATATAACTTCCAAATTTGATGTTTTTCTTTCAAATGAAATTATGCGTCCTATCGTTTCGCAAGAAAAATCATCTTTTGATTTCCGCGATATCATGGATAGTAAAAAAATTCTTCTTGTGAATTTAGCAAAAGGAAGGCTCGGAGATATAAACTCAAATCTCATAGGTCTTATCGTTGTAGGTAAGATTTTGATGTCAGCCCTTTCAAGAACCGATTCTTTCGGAGAAGAACTGAAACCTTTTTATCTTTATATAGATGAATTTCAAAATGTAACGACTGATTCCATCTCCACAATCCTTTCGGAGGCAAGAAAATATAAGCTCGCGCTTACTGTGGCTCATCAATTTATTGCACAGCTTGACGAGAAAATAAAAAATTCCGTTTTTGGAAATGTTGGTTCAATGGCCGTATTTCGTGTGAGTTCTGAAGATGCCGAATATTTGGAAAAACAATTCACCCCGGTATTTTCTGCTAAGGATTTGATGAATATAGACAATCATAATTCTTATGTGAAAATGCTCTCAAATGGAAAACCTGTAAAACCGTTTAGTATGGAAACGAATCTGCCACCTAGGGGAAATAAAATTTTACTTGATAAAATTAAGGAATTGTCTTATCTTAAGTACGGTAAAGATAGGAAAGAGATAGAAAAGAATATTTTAGAAAAGTATAAGAAGCCGGTACCAGTAATCTAATAATAAAAACAAAAAGATGAGAACAGAAAAAACATTTGTCATAATAAAACCTGATGGAATTCAGCGATCTCTTGTCGGTGAAATCCTCGGCAGATTTGAAAGAATTGGCTTAAAGCTTGTTGCGATGAAATTGTGTATTCCAACTCCTGAAATGGCGAGAAAGCATTATACGATTGATCCTGAGTGGGTTAGAAAAGCCGGACAAAAATCTATTGATAATTACAAATCAAAAGGTCTTGTTCCTCCCACGGAAAATCCTATAGAGGTTGGGAATAAAGTTTTGTGCGGATTGGAAAAATACCTTTCAAGCGGCCCGGTTGTCATTATGGTTTGGCAGGGCGCGCATGCAGTAGGTATTGTTAGAAAAATAGTTGGTGGCACTGAGCCTCTTTCTTCGGATGTTGGTACTATAAGAGGAGATTTCGTTTTGGATTCATATAGAATGTCAGATAGGGATAATCGGTCAATTAGAAATCTTATTCACGCCTCAGGTAATATAAGTGAAGCGGAAAGTGAGATTGATCTGTGGTTTGATAAAAATGAAATTTTACAATACAAACACATTCAAGAAGCCATTATTTATGATGTAAATTTAGATGGGATTTTGGAGTGATTTTATATTAAAAAATACTCCCAATTTTCCTTGACTCCGCACCATTTTTAAAGAATAGACAATTATTCAGTTTTTCCTCATTGTTAATTAATAAAATAGTCCTTAAAATAGGGCTCAAATGAAAATGATGCGGGATTAGCAAAATATAGTCGCTCCACTTGTTATTTTACTTGACTTTATATTTGTTTCCTATATACTCTTTCTTACACAGATATGTTTACAAAAAACCAATTTTTAAAGCGGAGAATATAGTCAGCATTTTTTGGTGTTGTCTCTATGAACCGCGTTTAAGCGGTTTTTTTAAAATCCGACCGAGCAAAAGTGAGGTTTAGGATCACGGAAAGATTGAAACTTGAAAAATAAGATTAAGATTTTAGGAATTCTTTTTAAAAGAATAATTGAAATTTAAATCTTCATTCTGTCGCAGTATCACCAATTTTCCACGAAAGTGGATTGGGTCTTTTATAGATATTGTAGACAGGCAGGTGAATCATTCAAATTCTTGGAGAGTTTGAAATGATTTAAAAAAATTTTCCCTCCCCATTTTTGGTATAATAAAAACATGTATAGTATTTACGTAATACAAAATAATATTACTTACAAAAAATATATAGGTATTACTAATGATCTGAAACGACGTATCAATGAACATAATCATCATGTAGATGGTAAACATTATACAGGACGTTCAGAAGGTATCTGGATATTAATTTACGCTGAGGCTTATAGGTCAAAACATGATGCTTATGTTCGAGAGCGTCGTTTGAAAGCTCACGGAAGCGGTAAAGTAGAATTACTTAAGCGATTAAAAAATAGTTTGCTTGAGACCAAAAATGGGGATGGGAAGACTGTTATGTGGAATTGATTCCATATAACAGGTTAAAACAAATTTATTAGTTTATAACGTAAACTAATTAAAGATTGTGGTTTTTAAATTTCCTAATGGGAAATTTAAGGGCGTACGGTGGATGCCTTGACTCTAATAAGCGATGAAGGACGTAGTTAAGCTGCGATAAGCTTCGGGGAGGTGCTTAGCAACCTTTGATCCGGAGATTTCCGAATGAGGAAACTCAACCAACTTTGTTGGTTATCTTGCACTTGATGTAAGATGCATACCCAGGGAAGTAAAACATTTCAGTACCTGGAGGAATAGAAAACAATGTCACGCAAGTGACAACATTTCCCTAGTAGCGGCGAGCGAAAAGGAAACAGCCCAAACCGATCACAAACTTTGTGCATATAATTTTTTATTAAAAGATGGACCTCGTTCTGCCGTCAATAAGGGAGTGTTCCTGAAAAGGGGCGTCCCTCGGAGAGAACAGCGGCCTCCCATCCAAGCCGAAACATTGAGTTCGCGGAGTGGCTTGAAAACGACAGGGATGGTGAAGCGTGGCTGATTTATTGGCACGCTTCACCTCCATTTTTTAGTACGAAATTTGTGCACAAAGTTTGTGATCGGTGTAGTAAGATAATGACGTCATTTATTTATAGATGAGAAAAGTTACAAAATATTTTGTTAGCAGAATCTGCTGGGAAGCAGAACCCTAGTGGGTAATAGTCCCGTAAGTGAAAATAAAATATCTTTTCCGTTATTATTCTTGAGTACCTCAGGACACGAAAAGCTTGAGGGAATCTGCCGGAACTAACCGGTAAGGCTAAATATTGTTAGAGATCGATAGTGAACTAGTACCGTGAGGGAAAGGTGAAAAGCAGCCCGGTGAGGGCAGTGAAATAGACCTGAAACCGTATGCCTACAAGGAGTCGGAGCGGGCATCACATTGAATGTGATGTTTGCAACTGAAAGTTAAAACTCTAAAACCAAAAAACTTGTGTCATTTTTGATGCGGTTTTTTTGTTGTTTAATTTTTATTTTGCAAATATCGTGAGCAGTGTGATGTCCGTCACGGCGTGCCTATTGAAGAATGAGCCAACGAGTTGATGTGTGAAGCAGGCTAAGCCCTTTGCCGGGTGGAGCCACAGGGAAACCGAGTATGAATAGTGCGTTTGTTTTACACATCAGACCCGAAACGAGAGCGAGCCTATCTTGAGCAGGATGAACCTTTGAGAAATCAGAGGGGAGGTCCGAACCGTTTAGCCGTACAATACTATCGGATGACTTGAGATAAGAAGTGAAAAGCTAATCGAGCCTCGTAATAGCTGGTTCTCTCCGAAATAGCTTTTGGGCTAGCGTCTAATGTACCTTCCGGGGGTAGAGCACTGGAAGGTCTTGACAGATAGAAATATCGCAAGACCTATCAAACTCCGAATACCGAGAAGTAAATTATTAGGCAGTTAGACTGTGGAGGCTAAGCCCCATGGTCAAAAGGGAAACAGCCCGCATCTAAATTTAAGGTCCCTAAATCTATGTTAAGTACACTTAAGGTGGTAATTTTTCTCAGACAGTAAGGAGGTTGGCTTAGAGGCAGCCATCCTTTAAAGATAGCGTAACAGCTCACTTACTAAGAGATTTTGCGCCGCAGATAATCGGGGTTAAACATAGTACCGAAACTTAGGACTATAAATGTCTTCGGACTTTTATATTGGTAGGAGAGTATTCAACTCTGCGATGAAGGCAAAGGGGTGACCCATGCTGGAGCGTGTTGAAGTAAGAATGTTGGCACAAGTAACCACAATGTAGGTGAGAACCCTACACACCGAAAAACCAAGGTTTCCTTCGCGATGACAATCAGCGAAGGGTTAGTCGGCCCTAAGTGGATGGCGATAGCCGAACACGATGGACACATGGTTAATATTCCATGACCTTTATATATTGCGATGGGAGGACGAAGATTAGTATGATAAGCGCATCATTGGATTTGCGTTTGTGGCATAATCGAGAATTTTTGGTAAATCCGAAATTCTTTCTTAAATGATATTCGAAAGTGCAGCATAAACATTACGGTTCGCCGTGGTGGATTTATCAAAGCAAACTTCCGAGAAAAATCTCTAAGCTTAAATATGTAAAGACCGTACCGTAATCCGACACAGGTGGTTAGCTCGAGTAGAGTAAGGTGAACGAGTGATAGATCTTCAAGGAACTCGGCAAAAAAGCAGCCGTAAGTTAGCGATAAGGCTTTCCTAAATTTATTTAGGAAGCATCAAAAGCATCCCTGCCAACTGTTTATCAAAAACACAGCTTCCTGCGAAGTCGTAAGACGATGTATAGGAGGTGACACTTGACCAATGCCAGAAGGTCAACCAACGACGTTGTTATCCGCAAGGGTAATGGTGATTGTTGTAAGCCCTGGTGAATGTCGGCCGTAACTATAACGGTCCTAAGGTAGCGAAATTCCTTGTCTGGTAAGTTCAGACGCGTTTGAATAGTGTAATGAGTGGGGAACTGTCTCGAAGATCAGCTCGGTGAAAATGCAATACCGGTGAAGATGCCGGTTACCTGCAGTTAGACGAAAAGACCCTAGAAGCTTTACTGCAACTTGGTATTGAGTATATGTTTTGGATGCGTAGCGTAGACGGGAGGATTTGAAGTTTTTCTTTCGGGAAAGATGGATCCGCAAGTGAAATACCGTTCTTTTTGAATATATATTCTAATCTTTGAGGAAAAAACTCATAGAAACAGTACCTGGTGGGTAGTTTTAGTGGGGCGCTATCCTCCTAAAAAGTAACGGAGGAGTCTATTAAGGTCGGCTAGGCGCGAATGGAAACCGTGCCGATAGCATATTGGCAAATGCCGGCTTAACTGCGAGACGTACTTGTCGAGCAGATGCGAAAGCAGAGCAAAGTGAACCGACGGTCCGTGTTAGACGCGGCCGGAGATTATCGGACAAAAGCTACTCTAGGGATAACAGGCTAGTTCCGCCTAAGAGTTCATATCGACGGCGGAGTTCGGCACCTCGATGTCGGCTCATCTTATCCTGGGGGTGGAGAAGCTCCCAAGGGTATGGCTGTTCGCCATTTAAAAAGATACGCGAGCTGGGTTCAAACCGTACTTCAGCGAAATAGTAATTTCGCTTCAGTACAGTTTGAATCCCATGAGGAATTTTCGTTTAAACAAATCCCTCCCCAGTTTTATTAAAAACTGGGGAGGGATATAAATAGAGAGTCATCTAATTTTAAAAAATTATTTTGGCCGAGGAAGACAATCAAATCACGGCGGTACTGCGAAGCTTTATGTGGAGCAGTATCAAGTTGGTTAGTATCGGTGGACTCCAGCCCCACTTTTGTCATATAGACATTAGTGAGGCAAGCAAAGTTTTTGAAATAATTATATTTAGTAAAATAAATGTAGTAAGTTCAAAAGTGGAGCTGGATTATACCGAGGGAAAGTTAAATTTATTTAATTGCCCGTAGAGACTAAACACCAACATTTCGATTTTATCGAAATAAGCTATAGTCCAATGCACTTAGTAATGAGTGATAACATGCGTGAGACAGGTTGGTCTCCTATCTACTGCAGGCGTAGAATTTTGAGGGGATTTGACTTTAGTACGAGAGGACCGAGTTGAACGTACCTCTGGTCTATCTGCTGTTCCTGCCAAGGGCAACGCAGAGTAGCTATGTACGGAACGGATAAACTCTGAAAGCATCTAAGAGTGAAGCCGTCCCCAAGATTAGAATTCAATTGAGAACCCTCTGAGATGAAGAGGTGATAGGTTGCAGCTGTAAGTGGAGTAATCCATTCAGGCGAGCAATACTAATTATTCGATTCTTATTAGGAAATTTAAAAATACACAAATCATTTTGTTTTAACCTGTTATGTGAAATTAATTCAAAAAATATTTTGAAATTTTTTCACATATTTTAATTGAAAATTTATGGAGCGTAGGGTTAAAAGCCCCCCACTGGGCAGGCCAGCTGGTTCTGGTCTGAAGATGGTATCAGTAAATCCATCACGCTCCCACTTTTTTTAATCAGTTTTATTTTAGGAAGATTAAGTTGAGCTTTTAGTTCTGGTGCTTTGTCGCGGGTGTTACACCTGATCTCATTCCGAACTCAGAAGTTAAGCCCCGTTGAGGCGATGATACTCTCTCTGAAGGGGAAAGTAGCTAGGCGCCGGAACTAAGTGCTCAATAAATCCAATTAAAATAGTATCAGCAATGATGCTATTTTTGTTTGTCGCAGGATTGTCCCGCCTTACAGGCGCTGTACACCTTTTCTATTTTTTATTTCGCATAAGCTCATAAAAAATTATCAAAGGTCTTGCGGAAGCGAAGACTTTCGCTTCCTCACCTGATCTCATTCCGAACTCAGAAGTTAAGCCCCGTTGAGGCGATGATACTCTCTCTGAAGGGGAAAGTAGCTAGGCGCCGGAACTAAGTTTTTAATTTACAAACACTGCCATATTAGGCAGTTTTTTGTTATAATATTGTTCAAATAACTTTATCTTAAATTTATAACAAACCCCAGTCAAATAAGCACCGTTGCCAATTTGTGTTATTTAAATTTAGTAGAAAATGTTATTATAATCATAAGTGAATAGTTGAGTAACGAGAGCCACCCCAGTAAAATAAAATCTTTAAGGATTTTATCCGCTAAACGCGGATATTTCACAGGGTGATGATTTTCTAAAGCTCATTATCATTCGCTAAGAAAATCAATCATGTCTTGGGCACAAAGAAGAAAAACCTCATATATAGTTGCAATATTGTTTATTATATTAGTCGTTTTATCGATAGTTTTGTTTGTTTTTCTGAATAAAAAACCAACATGTTTTGATGGCAAAAAAAATCAAAATGAAGCGGGAGTGGATTGTGGAGGATCGTGCAATATTTTATGCAGAGCAGATTATGGTGACCCTATAATTATATGGGGTCCAAGAGGAGCAAAAGTCCTATCGAGTGGAATGTATAATTTTTTGACTTACGCTCAAAATCCGAATATCGGGGCTGGAGCTTATAACGTACCGTATCTTTTTAAGGTTTACGATAAAAATAATATATTGCTCTATCAAAAAACAGGAACAACATACATTCCTCCAAATAATAATTTTGTTATTTTTGAAGATAATATAAATTTGAACGATAAAATTCCGGCGAGAACCGAGTTTGAATTTACCAGAAATCCTATATGGCAAAAAATGGATAGCAAAGAATCTGATATCACTGCCGTTTCAAAAAATTTAATAAATGAAGACAAAAAGCCGAAACTTTCAGTTAGTATAAAAAATTCAACTATCAAATCGATAGAAAATGTAGAAGCTATAGCAATTCTTTATGATGAGAACAACAACGCTATAGCCTTTTCCAGAACAAAAATAGATTCTATAGGTGCAAACAGTGTTTCTGACATAGTATTCACTTGGCCAGAGCCGTTTGGAGAAAAAGTTGTAAGGATAGATGTTGTTTCAAAGGTTTTGCCTTAGATTGGCTGTTAGGTATAGCTTTTAATTGTTAAATAAATATACTAATATACGAATGGATGCGAATAATGCAAATGCATATTGTTTGCTTTTTGGATTTATTTATAATTACTCGTTAATTCGTAATTTATATGCTACTTCAATCTCAAATTAATTCAGGAAGACTTTCTTTTTTTTCCAATCTTAAAATAGATTGGATAATGTTTTTTTCCGCAATAGTCATTTCATTTCTAGGACTTCTAACGATGTCTTCTTTTGTGAATGAAGATCCTTTTTTGGAAAAACAAATTATTTGGCTTGTAATATCCATTGTAGTTTTTTTTATTTTAAGTTTTATTGATTATAGATTTTTAAATAAAACTAATGTAGTGGCGACACTGTTTTTAATTTCATTGACACTTTTATTTGCCTTATTTGTTATAGGTCATGTTGCAAAGGGGGCAGAAAGTTGGTTCCAAATAGGAGGGCTATCTTTTCAGCCTTCCGAGCCGATCAAATTAGTTCTTATTGTTTTACTGGCAAAATATTTTTCCAGAAGGCATGTTGAAATCGCAAATGTCCGACATATTTTAGTTTCTGGTTTTTATGCTTTATTTATTTTTGCACTTGTTTTTTTCCAACCAGATTTTGGATCAGCTATAATAATATTTCTTATCTGGCTCGGAATGATTTTAGTTTCTGGAATTTCAAAAAAACATTTATTTGTAGTTTTTCTTTTAGGAGCTACAGCTTTTTCTTTTTTGTGGGTTTATGGATTAAAAGATTATCAAAAGAGCAGAGTTATAAATTTCTTGCATCCTCTTTCTGATATTAGAGGGTCTGGATATAATGCGTATCAATCAACTATAGCTATTGGTTCAGGACAAATTTTAGGAAAGGGAATAGGTTATGGAACCCAATCAAAATTAAAATTTTTGCCGGAATACAAATCAGATTTTATATTTTCTGCTTTTGCTGAAGAATGGGGGCTTGTTGGCGTGGGTATACTTTTTTTATTTTTTGGAATTTTTATTTGGAGGATTGTTTCAAATGCATATTATGGAGCATCAAATTTTGAGATATTATTTGGGCTAGGATTGGCTATATTATTTATGAGCCATTTTTTAGTAAATGTCGGAATGACCCTAGGGTTAATGCCCGTAACAGGAATCACTTTTCCTTTTATGAGTTATGGCGGAACAAATTTGCTTTCCTCGTTTGTCGGCTTGGGAATTCTTATGGGCATGAGAAGATATAGAAGAGATGTTCATAAAGACAGCATCAAGAATGAATTTCTTGGTTTATAATAAACTCGCGAGCTATTTGCGAAAATAAAAATACTAAAGTAAATCCTTGTTTTATCTTTTTACTCACGTATCAGATATCTCTATACAGAGCAAAAGTTTTTTCTAACATCATTTTTTTGCTAAAATTGTTTAGTATCTTATTTTTTAAAGAATCTCCAAAAATCCTTGATTTTTCGGGATTTTTTATCAAAAATTCAATCGAATTTTTTATTTGTTCCGAATTTTTTGGAGATACAAGAATTCCAGTTTTGTTGTTTTCAATAATCTCGGGAATTCCGCCCACATTACTTGCTATTACAGGCAGTGAAGCATGCCCCGCTTCGAGTAGTACATATGGCAGTCCTTCCGTAATGGAAGACAAAGTAAAAATATCAAATGCTTTCAAATATGAAGATGCAGAATCTACGTAGCCTATGAAATAAATTTTGTTTGATGCCCCAAGTTTTATTGCCAATTCTTCCAATTTTTTCCTTTTTTCTCCCTCACCCAAACATACAAAAATTACATTATTTTTTACTTTAGAAATTGCTTCTATTGCATAGGTTAGGCCTTTAGTAGTATGAAGCTCCGAGAGGGTTCCGATCCATATAGGATTTCCAGAAAGAGCGTTTTCTGCTTTCTGGTTTTTTTGTAAAATTTTAATAGAAAGACCCTCTCTTGCAGAATCTCTATCTTTAAAATTTATTTCTCCTAAGCCGTTTCTTATCACGATTATTTTTTTACCGAAAACTTTCCCTATTTGTTTCTTGGTAGCTTCTGACACCGAAATGGTTTTATGACAAAGAACAATTGTGAAAATATGAATCATTTTTATGACAATTTTAGAAAGAAAATTTCTTTGCTCATTAAATGCCCAGCCATGAACTGTAAAAATTATTTTTTTTATCCCCGCTATCCTTCCGGCTAGGGCGCCGGTTCCTGCCATTTTTGAACTATTCAGATGTATTATGTCTGGTTTTTCTTTCCTAAATATTTTATAAAGCTCAAAAAATAATCCAAATTCTTTTTTAATATTTATATCTCTTTGCGAATTTTTTAACGCAATAGTTTTTACCCCAGCTTCTTCAAGTTTCTTTTTTAAATCCCCGTCTTCTCCTAAAAGAACGGTAGTGTCAAACAGATCACGGGGAGTGTTAGTTGCAATATCAAATACATATTTTTGGGCTCCACCCCAGTTTGATTTAGTTATGCAGATAAAAAGTTTTCTTGCCCCGTGTGAATTTTCACTTTGTTTTGAATTTAACATAAGGTTGGTTTATTAAATATCTGTCATTTTTACAATATATATTGTTCTTACAAAATTCTTTACGGGGTTTCTTTCGAAATTCATTGTTAATCATATTATATATAAAAATAACCTAAATGAAAGCTGATACCTCGAACTTTTTTGGCCGGTTTATATAGGTTTTAATTTTTATAGAAAGTGCTAATATACCTACTAACATGATAATTTCCAATAAAAAAGAAAAACTTTTTCTGATTACAGGGGATTTGTTTGTATTCGCCTTTTCGTTATGGCTTTCTTTGGCTTTGAGGGGTGGGGATATTTCTATCTGGGATTCCTTTAAAGAACACCTAGTTCCTTTCACTTTCATTTTTATCGCATGGGCCATCGTATTCTTTATTTCGGGCCTCTATGACAAATATACTACTATCCTAAAAGATAGTATGCCGGGAATTATTTTTAATGCACAACTCGTAAATAGCGGAATTGCTATCGCGTTTTTTTATCTCATTCCTTACTTTGGGATTGCTCCTAAAACAATCTTGTTTTTGGATTTGATAGTGTCGTTTATTTTGGTTTATATCTGGAGAATTTATAGCCAATCAATTTTGGGACTTAAAAGAAAAGAGCCGGCTATTTTGATCGGTAGTGGAAAAGAGATGCAAAGCATATTAAAAGAAATAAATGAAAATCCCAGATCAGAGTTAAAATTTATTTTGTCTGTGGATTTAGATAAGGAAACTAATACATTATACGCACAAAACATAATACAAAAAATAAAATCAGAGGGAATTTCTGTGGTTGTTATCGATTTAAAGGATAAAAGAATAGAATCAATACTTCCAGTACTTTATAATCAGATTTTTCAGGGCGTTAAGTTTATAGATATGGATAAAGTTTATGAAAATGTTTTTGACAGAGTACCTCTATCTTTTTTGCAATATGATTGGTTTTTGGAAAATGTTTCTTTAAAGCACAATTTAGCATATTTATTTACAAAGAGATTGTTTGATATTCTCATCTCTTTTATTATTTTGATTATTCTGATCATACTTTTTCCGTTTGTGGCCATAGCAATTATACTGAATACGAAAAATACCCAGATAATAATTTCACAAAAAAGAATTGGGGAAGATGGAAAGATAATAAAAATACATAAATTTTTGACTATGTTGTTTGATGATGGAGGAGACGAAAGATTAAGCAAAAAAAATCGCCTTACAACTGTCGGTAAGTTTTTAAGAAAAACTAGGATAGATGAGCTTCCACAAGCTTGGGATGTAATAAAGGGAGATTTATCTCTCATAGGTCCAAGACCGGAAATGCCATTATTTGTTGGACTTTACGAAAAAGAAATACCTTATTACAGTATTAGACATATTATAAAACCTGGTCTTTCTGGCTGGGCGCAAATCTGTCAAAGTAATCCTCCAAAGGGTAGCGTAAATTTTGACGATACAAAAACAAAACTTTCTTATGATTTATATTATTTGAAAAATAAATCTATAATGCTCGATCTGAATATAGGATTGAAAACCATAAAAATTCTTTTATCAAGAAAAGGGAAGTAAGAAATCAGCCTATAGCTTTTTAGGAGAGTAGCTTGTTAGGAAATACATAATTCAAAGACGGGTTTCGTTCCGCGAAACCCGTCTTTGAATTTCTTAAAAAGCTAAGAAGCTACTTTCTACAAGCTATTTTACGGTTGCAAAATGATTAAAAATCGCTATAATGCCCCTATTATGATTAAAAGAAGATTTTGGGCAGTAATTCTTATCCTTGTTTCATTTTTGATAGGTTATTTTGTTTATACGAGTGAAAATTCATCATCAAAATTTAAATTTAAACTTGGTCTTGATCTTAATGGTGGAACCGAATTGGTTTATAAGGCGGACTTAAGCAAGGCATCTTCAACTTCTGCAGAAATCTCAAGTTCTATGAGTGTTCTTCGTGATGTTATAGAAAGAAGAGTCAATATTTTTGGAGTTTCTGAAGCTGTTGTACGTGTTGAGAGAGTCGGTTTTACCGGAGCAGAAAGCGAACAGCAACTTATAGTAGAACTTCCAGGGGTTACAGATATAGATAAAGCTGTTGCTATGATTGGGGCAACTCCAACTTTGGAGTTTAGACTTGTCGCTTCAGGTACCGAAGCGCTTTCTAAGGCTTTGGAAAAAGCTTCTACAACAGAAGAAAAATTGAAAATTGCAGATCAAATGTTCACTTACACAGGTCTTACAGGAAGATTATTAAAAAAATCGGCGCTAGAGTTTAATCAAACAACGGGAGAAGCCATGGTCTCTTTGCAGTTTAATTCTGAAGGAAGCGATTTGTTTGCAAAAATAACAAAAGAAAATGTCGGAAAACAACTAGCAATATTTTTGGATGGAAATTTAGTATCCATGCCAAATATCAGGGAAGAAATTACGGGAGGCAATGCTGTTATTTCAGGCGGTTTTACTGGCAGTGCAGGAGTAAAGGAAGCAAAAAAACTTGTTGACAATCTAAATCTTGGAGCTTTGCCTGTTCCTATTCAACTTATTTCAACTCAAACAATAGGAGCATCTTTGGGACAGGATGCAGTTGATGCTTCCATGAAAGCCGGAATTATTGCTTTTATTGTGATAGCGATTTTCTTGATATTGATTTACAGATTGCCGGGTTTTCTAGCTGTCATAGCTCTTGTTATATATACGGTAATAAACTTGGCTCTGTTTAAAATTATTCCGGTTACATTGACAGCGGCAGGCATAGCGGCTTTTGTGCTTTCTCTAGGTATGGCTGTTGATGCAAATGTTCTTATCTTTGAAAGAATGAAAGAAGAACTTAAGAGAGGAAGAGAATTAAGCGATGCAATTAAAGAAGGTTTTCATAGAGCATGGACTTCCATAAGGGACAGCAATACTTCAAGCATGATTACAGCCGTTATCCTTTATATGTTTTCAAGCACGGCGGTTGTAAAAGGTTTTGCTTTAGTATTCTTTATTGGTGTTGCGGTTTCAATGTTCACGGCAATTACAGCTTCAAGAACTTTACTTTTAGCCATAAAGCATGACAAGGCAGGTCGCGTTCTCACATTTCTTTTTGGTGGCAATTTTAAAAATTCCTCTCTCGAAAATATCGAGATAAATAACAAAAAATAATATGTTTATCGTAAAAAACAGAAAAATATTTTATACATTTTCAATCGTTCTTGTTGCGGTTTCAATAATTGCATTGTCCGTTTGGGGTCTTACATTTGGTATAGATTTCAAAGGCGGTTCATCAGTAGAATTCCAGTATTCAGTGTCAAGACCAGGTATTGATGTGGTAAAAGCTGAGATTGATAGTTTGAACTTTGAACCAACAATAAAAGGAAGTTACAACTTAGTGCCAACGGGAGATAAAGGATATATTTTAAATCTTAGGACTTTAACTGAACCTGAAAGATCAAGTCTTACTTCTGCGATATCAAGTAATTCTGCAAATAATATTGAAATCAAAAAATTCAATTCTGTAGGGCCTACTTTGGGCAAAGAAGCTTCTATTAAATCGTTAATTTCAATTATTTTGGTTGTTCTTTGTATTGTTATTTTTCTTACTTTTGCATTCAGAAAGGTTTCAGAACCGATTGCTTCATGGAAATATGGAATTATATCTATCATAGCGTTGTGCCACGATATTATTATTCCTACCGGAGTGTTTGCTACCCTGAATCATTTTTCTCATGGATTTGAAATAGATACTTTATTTGTCACGGCAATTCTTGTTATTCTTGGTTTTTCAGTTCACGACACAATAGTTGTATTTGATAGGATTAGGGAAAATTTGAGAAACAATAGCGGGATAAGAAATCCTAAAACTTTTGAAGAAATAGTTGGGGCAAGTATTTCGCAAACTTTTGTGAGGTCCATAAATACATCCCTTACTACATTACTTGCAATTTTAGTTGTGTATCTTGTTGGGCCTCTTGCCACAAAGAATTTTTCACTCGTATTACTTCTAGGTATTTTCTTCGGAACATATTCTTCTATTTTTGTTGCTTCAAATTTGTTGGTTACGGTAGAGACTTGGCAGAAGAAAATTCAGTTGAAGGCAAAAAAGTAATTTGGTATTAATAGGGATATTTTCCGAAAGTGGATTAGTATAGGGATGTAACTTTAATTATAAAATTGTGAAAAAAACACTATTAATAAAAGTATTACTTGTTATTATATTAGGCTTTGCGTTTTTTGTGGCAGCAAAATTTTATAATTTTGCAAATTTAAAAAGCGAGTGTATTAGAAATATAAATGAAACGAGGGAGTATAAGTTTTTTTTAGTTTTTGATCAAAAAGTGTCTCATTTAGATATTGATAAATTTAAAGATGAAATAAAGACATTAAATGGGGTAAAAGATGTGGTTATAAAAACTAAAGATGAAATAATCCAGGATTTCATTAAAAAACAAGGGATTGACCCTGAGACATTAAAAGCATTTAATGAATATATTAACAGCGATAAAAATAATATTCAACCTGAATTAGTCGTGTCTTCTATTAATAACATTAATTTCTTTATTGAACTGGAACAAAGCGTTTTAGACAAGGCAGATAGCTCTGGTTTAAAAGTCGTTATGCATGATGATGGAGGTTTGAAATTTTCTTACGAATACCTTATGAAAGCCGATGGCGTTTCTTTAATTAATGATTTTCCAAAGTATATTTTTTCTAAAGAAAAAAGTTATTATTTTGGAAAATATGATGTAATGTGCAATTCAAAATTTATAAGGGAGTGACTAGGTAATAATAAATAAAAAAGGGCGGCTCGCAAAGCGAGCCGCCCTTTTTACTAAAAAATCACGAAAAATAAGGTCAAAATAAACTTGGGTATAACCTGTAGAGAACTTTTCGATTTTAACCCATATTTTCCTTGACTTTGTAATTGATATCGGTATAATACCAAAGCTGTCTTTTAATAGAAGACAGCGTTCTTTTACAACAAAATATAGTACAAGATTTACCCAGTAGTAGATTTTGGCATCGTCTGCTTTTTTAAAAGCAGACAGCACGAAAGTGCAATGCCAAAATTCACTACTGGGTTTAAGAAATATATTGCCTCACAACATGAGGGCAATATATAAGAGAATGTGCGAGTCTAGATCAAATCCCTCCCCAGTTTTTTCGATAAAAAACTGGGGAGGGACTTCGAGTCTGTTACGTCTATTATGTTTAATAATGCATCAATAAATAACAGGCCTCTAAAAAAGTGAGAGATATATAAAGAAAAATAAACCCGTCAAAATTTTATTAAAAATTTTCCTCGGGTAAATAATATTGTTTTTTCTTTTGTTCCGTCTCCGAAGAATAATTTTTTTAAAATTATTTTATTTTAGAGTTTGATCCTAGCTCAGGATGAACGCTGGCGGCGTGGATAGGGCATGCAAGTCAAGGGGGTCGCAAGACAACCGGCAGACGAGATAGTATAAAATAGGTAACAAACCCAAAAGTCAGGAATAGCCTGTCGAAAGACAGGGTAATACTTGATGGCCCCAGCATCTTTTTTATCTTATAATGTCAAACATGTTTACAGTATATGTAATACAAAGTTTGAAAACTAAAGATCTTTATTTTGGATTTACAAGCGACTTAGAAAAACGACTTGAAAAACATAATAAAGGTGGCAACACTTCAACTAAATTTGGGGTTCCGTGGACAATAGTCTATTGCGAATCTTATAGATCAGAAAGTGATGCTAGAGCGAGAGAGAAATCTCTTAAACATTATGGGAATGCAAGAACTTTTATTAAAAATAGAATAAAGGAAAGTTTATTGTAAGATAAAAAAGGTGCTGGGTAAAGATTTATCGCTTTTGGATTGGCCTGTTCGGTATCAGCTAGTTGGTAGGGTAATGGCCTACCAAGGCAATGACGCCTAGGGGAGGTGAGAGCCTGATCCCCATCGATGGAACTGAGACACGGTCCATACACCTACGGGTGGCTGCAGTCGAGAATATTCGACAATGGGCGAAAGCCTGATCGAGCGACGCCGCGTGCAGGAAGAAGTGCTTCGGTATGTAAACTGCTTTTGTAGACTAGTAATTTTTGAACAGTCTAAGAATAAGAGGTTGCTAAACTCGTGCCAGCAGCAGCGGTAATACGAGTGCCTCAAGCGTTATCCGGAATTATTGGGCGTAAAGGGTGTGTAGGTGGTTTTGTTAGTCTTCTGTTAAATCTCTCGGCTTAACCGAGAGCTCGCAGGGGAAACGGCAAGACTTAGAGTGTGCGAGGGGTCCGTGGAACTCATAGTGTAGCGGTGAAATGCGTTGATATTATGGGGAACACCAAAAGCGAAGGCAGCGGACTGGAGCATTACTGACACTGAAACACGAAAGCGTGGGTAGCGAATGGGATTAGATACCCCAGTAGTCCATGCCCTAAACAATGTTTTCTAGGTTTTCGGAGTATCGACCCTCTGAGAGCCACAGCTAACGCGTTAAGAAAACCGCCTGGGTAGTACGACCGCAAGGTTAAAACTCAAAGGAATAGACGGGGACTCGCACAAGCAGAGGATCATGTGGTTTAATTCGATGGTAAACGAAGAACCTTACCAGGGTTTGAAACCTAGTTGAAGTTATTTGGAAACTTATAACGTCTCACAAGGACAGCTAGGCAGGTGATGCATGGCCGTCGTCAGTTCGTGGTTTGAATTGTTCCCTTAAGTGGGGTAACGAACGCAACCCTCGTTGTCTGTTATATATGTCAGACGAGACTGCCCCCGCAAAAGTTCAGAAATATTTTTTTGTGAACTTTTGCGGGGGAGGAAGGCGAGGATGACGCCAGGTCAGCATGTCCCTTTGATACCCTGGGCTACACACGTGATACAATGGATGTTACAACGGGATGCGACGAAGAAATTCTGAGCTAATCCTTTAAAGATATCCTAAGTTCGGATTGAAGTCTGCAACTCGACTTCATGAAGCTGGATTTGCTAGTAATCACAGGTCAGCCATACTGTGGTGAATACGTTCTCGAGTCTTGTACTCACCGCCCGTCAACTCAAGGGAGCCAGGAATACCCGAAACCAGCGCTAGTCGTTGTCTACGGTAAGTTTGGTGACAGGGAGTAAGTCGTAACAAGGCACGGGTAGCGGAAGCTGCTCGTGGAATTTTTCAAATCGAACATGTAATCGTCCGCCTGAGGCGGAAAATGATGCTGATCGGTCGGTTTCGAGTGCCTCAATTGAGCATTCGAAGGTTTGTGTAAACCTTAAATACACCAGACAGTGGGAAAGACCACACCAAGTCCTCATTTTTTAATGAGGCTAGGAGACGGAACAAAAGAAAGAACAAATATTAAGCCCCGAAAAATAAAATAATAATTTTATCTCGGGGTGAACAAAAAACAGCCAGAAATGGCTGTTTTTTGCTGGTTAAAAATATCTCCGCTTAATAATCAAGACCTTTGCAACACTTCCTGTGGCGTTTGATAATTGATTCC
>CAZLRP010000005.1:0-40080 GCA_964562105.1 uncultured Candidatus Saccharibacteria bacterium | reverse complement strand
CGTTTTTATTTTTGAGAAAGACTAGTTTTATAAAGGGCGCCAACATGGGCCCTTTTTTTGTTTTTCATTTACATATTTTATGCTATATTTATCTGACCACGGGTGATTAGTTAAGTGGTATAACTGCGGTCTCCAAAACCGCTGTCGGGGGTTCGATTCCCTCATCACCCGCAAAAATCTCACTTATGAGATTTTTAAATGAGGGAATCGAAAGGCGCAGGTATATTGCGAGTAGCAACGAGCAATACCGAGCCGGGGTCGCGGAAATTTCCGAGCGACGGCGAGGAAATTATCTGTGACCGATCCTCATCACCCGCAAATTATTTAATATTTTTTCCGTTTTTTTGGCTCAAACTACTTAATCTTTTTGTTTCTCTTGTCCCAGTACCATAACTTTTTTGAAGGAAAAAGCTAGCTACGGGACTGCGCTTTCCGAATTATATCTACAGATTCTTTTAAGATATTTTTGTTTTGTGGGTTTAGCCAGTTTATCTGCTTATTACGCTTGAACCATGTTCTCTGTCGCTTCACAAAATGCCAAATTTCTGTTTTTAATTTTTCTATCATTTCTTCTTTTGCAATTTTGTTTTGAAGATATAGGGCAACTTGCTTGTATTCAAGTCCAAAAGATTCAAATCTTTTCCAACTTATACCTTGCTTGTGTAATCTTTTTACCTCATCAATCATTCCAAGTTTTATGCGTTTTAACAGTCTTTCTTCTATCTTTTCTTTAAGAATAGTATCATCCGTATCAAGACCTATGAGGATAAAATCATATTTATTTGGTTTCTCAATTATTTTAGGAACATCACCGAGCGTCTTTGCTATTTCAATCGCTCTTATAAGACGGACTCTATTGTGTTTATCAATATTTTGAGCACGGGAAGGAGAGAGTTCTTTAAGTATTTTAAAAAGTTTTTCTACTGAATATTTTTCAAGCTTTTGCCTCAATTTCTGATTTAGTTTTACTTCGGGCAATGTTATATTTTTTACAATACTATCAATATAAAAACCTGTTCCTCCGCAAATAATCGGAATTTTATTTTTTGCAATTATTTTTTCTATTTCCGTTTCGGCTAATTTTTTGTATTTAACTACGGAAAAAAAAGTTTTTGGACTTACTACATCTAAAAGATGATGGGGGATTCCATCCATTTCATATCTCGTGATTTTGCCACTGCCAAGGTTCATATCTTTGTAAACTTGGCGTGAATCAGCGCTTACAACTTCGCCATTAAATTTTTTGGCAATTTTGACGGCGATATCGCTTTTGCCTGTAGCGGTAGGACCAAGAATAACAATAATTTTAGGTTTCATGGATGAGATAGTAGCATAAAATATAAATTAGGGGAGAGAGACTTGGTCACAGGTATTTTCCTGCTGAAAAATCCTGCGACCCCGCCTCCTTCGCCTTCGCTCAGTCCGGCTTTCAAGTCCCACCTCTGGCACAAGAAAATTCCCCGTCAGGGAATTTATTACTTGTGCCAGAGGTGGGACTTGAACCCACAAGCCCTTGCGAGCGCTCGATTTTGAGTCGAGTTTGTTTACCAATTTCAACACTCTGGCATCTCAGATTACGCGGATAACTATATACAATTTATCAACAAAAATCAATAAAATAAGGAGCAAAGCGACTATATTTTATTGACCCCGTCACTATTTCAGAGAGCACAAAATAATCATTGAAATTAGTGAAAGAAAGCAAATATCAATTCAAAGTAAAATTTAATTGATAAAAATAGTGTTGGGGGTCAATTTGTTAAAAATCAAAATTGAATCACATATTTTTATGTGATAGAATTGTCGCATGACACAATTTTTTAGTGACTCAATATTTTGGATAGAAACAGATAAAATAAGCCCAAATCCTTTTCAACCAAGAAAAGAATTTGATGAAGCCAGGCTAAAAGATCTTGCAGAATCCATAAGACAATATGGAGTTCTTCAGCCTATAGTAGTTACAAGAAATGAAATTCAAAAAGAAGATGGGGGGATTGCCGTTGAATACGAATTAATTTCTGGGGAAAGAAGGCTTCGTGCATCAAAAATAGCTGGCATACCTCAAATTCCTGCGGTAATTCGTTCTAATGATGAATCTAATTTGGTGAAGCTTGAGCTTGCTATTATTGAAAATCTACAAAGAGAAGATTTAAACTGTGTAGATAGAGCGAAGGCTTTTCAACAACTTGTAACTGAGTTTGGTTTTAAACATACTCAAATTGCTTTGAAAATAGGCAAGAGCAGGGAGTATGTATCAAATAGCTTGAGAATACTTGCTTTGCCTGAACACATGCTTTTGGCACTTTCCGAAGGGAAAATTTCCGAAGGTCATACAAGACCACTTCTTATGCTCGTAGATAGAAAAGATGAACAAGAAACTCTTTTTAAGGAAATTATTTATAAAAAAATTACAGTTCGCGATGCTGAATTGATTGCCAGAAAAATTGCAACAGAAAGATCCAGAAAAAAGGAGGTAGTTTTTGATCCTGAAATAACGGCGCTTGAAGAAAAATTTACAGAATCATTGGGCACTAGAGTTCACATTGAGAAAGGAGAAAAGGGAGGAAAAATTATGATCGATTTCTTTTCAAATGATGATGTGAGAGCGATTTTGGATATGCTGGAAAATCAAAAGAAGCGGAAAGTTGATGAGCTCTTGAATAAGCATATTGCTTCTGTTGCGCCTGCGGAAGAAGCCACAAAAATTACAGAAGAGGAAGCTCCGTTTATAGATGACAGAAACGAACTAGAGAAAAAAGAAGATGAGGAAAGCGAGGATTTGTATTCTGTGAAGAATTTCTCATTGTAGTTTCTAGGTTTTAGTTTCTAGTTTATAGTAAATTCAAAAGGGTTTTCGCTTTGCGAAAACCCTTTTGAATTTGTTTTTTCTAAAACCTAAAAACTAAAACCTAGCACCTAATTACTTCTGTCTCGGAATTTGATTTCTGCCCTTATTTTTTTCCAAATAATTGTTTATATGTCTTTTTGCCAAATTTGTTTTTGCCATTTCAAGCCATTTTGTACTAGGTTTGGCTGATTCTTTTGTTACGATTTCCACAATATCGCTATTTTTTAGTTTTGTATCAAGAGATACCATTTTTCCGTTTATTTTTGCTCCTCCCATATGTAGGCCGATATCAGAGTGAATTGCAAATGCAAAATCCACAACGCAAGAGTCGATAGGAAGGTCCACAACATCTCCTTTGGGCGTCAGTACAAAAATCCTTTCATTAAAAAAATCTGCCTTAAGATCTTCAATGAAACCAAATTTATCTTTATCGGTTTTAATATATTTTTGCGATTCTGCAAGCTCATTGATCCATTTAGGAGATATTTCGCTGTTATTTTTATATGCCTTAGAATAATTTATTATGTTTGGAAGAAGCTGTTTGAACCATCGAGATTCTGAATTTTCTTTTACTTTTATCGAACCTTTCTGTTTGTATAGAATATGCGAAGCGACACCGAACTCGGAATCATGATGCATTTCAACAGTACGAATTTGTATTTCTATATCAACTCCATCTCTTGTAATAATGTTGGTGTGCAAGCTTTGATATCCGTTGGGTTTAGGAAAAGCGATATAATCTTTTATTCTTCCCGGAATCGGTCTAGCAATGCTATGAATAATACCCAAGACTTTATAACAATCTGTCACAGTATCTACGATTATGCGAATGGCCAGTATGTCATATATTTTATTAATGTCATTGTCGCGGGTTTTAAGTTTCCTATACAAACTATAAATACCCTTTTGTCGATAATCCGTTTTGAAGTGAAGCAAATTTTCTGCTGCCAATGCTTTTTTAATTACTTTTATAAATTTTTCAAGTTCTGGTAAGTATTTCTCTCTCCTGCTTTTCAAAAGTTCTTTAGTTTTTTTGAAGGCTATTGAATCTACATATTGAAAAGACAGGTCATCAAGTTCACGAGAAATAATTCTTATGGAAAGTCTGTAGGCAAGTGGTGCGTATATTTCCAAAGTCTCAAGAGCAATTCGCTTTTGTTTGTCGAGACGAACATATTGTAATGTACGCATATTATGCAACCTGTCGGCAAGCTTGATGATAAGCACGCGAATATCCTGAGCTGCAGCTACAAGAAATTTTCTCAAGCTTTCAACATGTCTTTCTGCTCCTCTATATTTTACTTTTCCAAGTTTTGTAACGCCATTTACCAAAAATAGTACTTCGTCACCGAATTCTTTCTTGATACATTCTTCTGTAGCCACACCGTCTTCAATGGAGTCATGAAGCAAACCAGCAACTACAGTAGTTGCCCCCATTTTCAAACTAGCTAAGATTTTTGCAGTTTCAAATACATGATTAAAATACGGTTCGCCGGATTTTCTTAATTGTCCCTCATGAGCTTTCATTGCGAAAGCATAAGCTTTTTTTATAAACTCCTTGTCTTTCGGGGTGGGTGAATCCAATAATGTTATTATTTCTTCTACTGCCATAGCAATTTATATATTATAGCGATAAAAAATAAATGCAAATAATAAATTAAAAGAGAGGTTTTGCGAAGCAAAACCTCTCTTTTAATTTATTATTTATTTAAAAATCTCAAAAGCTTTTCTTAAGACTGTTACCGGTATTTCAAAAATAGTTATATCATCCAGATTTTTTATTTGCATTCCTTTTTGCTCAATATTCGCGAAATTAATTTTTTCCAAATCTTCTTTTCTAATCATTTCAATTCCTTCCGTTGAAACGTCAAGTTTAATTTCTTTTAAAATATTTTTATCACACAAAACTGTCCATACGAACACACCGTCTCCATCTTCTTCCGTCTTCTCATATATTTTTTCAGGTTTTGATTCAAAAATTATTTTTGTCGCTTTTTCTCCAAGCTCCTCATTCATTTCTCTTTTTAATGCTTCTTCAGGAGATTCATTTAATTTGGCTTTTCCGTAAGAAGTTATTTCACATAGCCCTGGGAATGATTGCCATTTAAAACCATAATCATTTTCAGTGTCTATTTTTCCTCTTCTTTGAAGTATTGCAACGAGTTCTTCTGGAGATTCTTCAGACAGCTTAATTTTTGTCATTATTAGTATTCCGACAAATTTTTTTGACACTTCATTTTTCATAATTTACCCGAGAAAATTTTTGCTGATGAAAATGTGTTGATGTTAAACGATAAATAATCAATTATCAAGAAATATCTGTATAAAGAAACACTTCTCGTAAATGTTCATTTTCAACACGTCAGCAAAAACTTTAACGGGTTAATAATAACATTTGATAATAAAAAAGTCGCCTCAAACTATATTAATAGTTTGAGGCGAATATGTTTACAGTTACTGTTTCTTGATGATTTCAAAAACTTTTCTCACTGCTAGGATTTCATCATCGCGCATTGCTCTCATTTTAGGAGGACAACCTGACTCTCTCATTTCCTCAGTGATTTCTATTAATCCATCATCTTTCTCAATTTTTGATTGCTCAATGATATCGAGTCCTCCACTATCTGGTAAAAGCCGAATCATTTTGATAGTCTCAATATCTATGAATGTTCCAAAAGTGACCACCTCTTTCTCGGTCGTACTTTTGTGAGCGACCTCGATGAGTTTTATTGCAGTGTTTTGCAAAAGACTGCCGAATTTATCACCGAGTTCTTCATAAGATTCGCGGATGAGCGCTTCATGAAAGGTTTCTTTATTCTCGAGTCCTCCATGCACGGTTACCTGACAACAACAAGGAAAGCTTTCCGATCTCATTTTTTCCATATTCCACATTCCGCGACGCTGTAGCACCACTGCGAGAGCTTTTTCTCCATTTTCGTTTGGAATTTCCGTTAGAACTACGAGCCCAACAGATTTCTTCATTTTTCCTCACCTCCTCTTTTGGTTGTTTGAGAACAAAAATATCCGATTTTCATCGGGTCAATCTAATCGGACTTTACACCTAATAGTTTATTTTGCAATACTGCTTATATTTGTAGTTTAATATGATCAGAAATATATAAAAAATTAAAATTTAATAAAAATTATCAAATTTTCTTCAAAAATAAAAACCCCCACTACTATTACAGTAGTGGGAGTTATCGAATAACTTAACCTTTTGGGTTAACTGATTTTCTGAACACTTTTTCAATTTGAAATCTTGTAATTTCTTTATTGAAGTTTACCGGAAGACTGGGGAAGTTTGCCACGCGTTTACCCAAGTATAAGTTATACGGTTCGTTCCCATTATCATACCAGATTGGATCGTAGTATATACAACGATCTTTTATCCAATCAATTTTGGGGCGTGGTGTACTATCAAGTTCCCATTTTTTGTACATGGCAAATGCCCAACCGTGTTCTTTTTCATCTGGACTTACCCATGCATAAATATGAGGAACATTACCATTATTTAATCCGGTACCGGCGACATTTGACGCTTCGTGTACTCGCCCCGCCCATGCTGTTGAAGCGTGTCCTTCAATAATAATTGGTTTACTCGGGAAAACATAAAGTGAACTAATATCATCGGTAGAACCAATTTCATCGAGTGTTAAAATCGCTGCAGAGGGACACCCAAAGGGACTTTTCTCGACTCGACTAATGATCATTTGTCGTCTGTTCAACAAATAGATTACAGTTTCTGGAGCCACATTGGGTAGAAGTTGTAATTTGCCTTTGTTTAACAAAATAACGCTCAGGCCATAGCACTTTGAGCGAAATTCTCGCCAATCTGAATCGTAAAAAAAAGCGCAGACTTTTTTGCCATACAAATCAAATCTTGAATCATACGTTTTTCCTTCAGGGAATTCTCTAGGAATAATAATTTTACTATTCCCAATGGACATTACAATATCGGAATCTCTTTTTTCTACTGTGGCATTTTCAAATTCTGGCATTTTCAACAGATAACCTTTAGGTGGGACGTCGAGTACTTTTTTCCTCATTTTTTTCCTCCTTTTTATTATTTTGTTTCTTCTATTGATACTATACATCCAATGAACTCTTTTGTCAACTAGGCATGGTCTTATTAAAATTTTAATAAAAAAATCGCCTCAAGTTTTTAATTTGAGGCGACAACTTATCTAATTACTGCTTTGTTTGATAATATGTAAAGCTTTTTTTACAATTTCGATTTGATCCATGAACATTGCCGGTTCCTCGGTAGGATTACCAAACAATTTCATATCGGAAGTAATCGGGACTATCTGCTCTATTTCATTTTCCGGTGTGTAAACCAGGCCACTATTGAATTTAATCGTTATCAATTGCTCTTTAGGAAAGAAAGCGGCATATGTGATCATCTGATTCTTATGACCTGTATTATGCATGATTTCGCAAAGAGAAACTCCCTGTAGCATCGTTGCGAAGTCTTCCCCAAGTTTTTTTGATGTCTCACGAATAAGGACATCATATGAGTCTTTGTTTTCCGCAAATTTCCTATGACAGGAAATTTGTAAACATCCGGGATAACTTTCTGGCTTACCTTTTTTCGTGTACTGACCACGCTTTTTTAAAAGAACAGCATAACAATCAACTAATTTTGTAATAATAACTAATCCAACTGACCTTTCCACTTTTTACCCCCCCCTAAAACAAAATACCCGATATTTATCGGGATTAATATTTCATCTGAAAATACTCTACACCCAATAGGCTATTTTTTTAACATAAAAAACGCCTCGTGCATAAAAGACACGAGGCGATGGTTTGCTGTTTTTAGACGATGGAAAATGATAACGTTCGCTTACCTTGGATTCCTTTAAACAATCTTTCCGGAGGAATTTCATTTCTACGGAATTTTCTCCGGAGATTTTTGCTTTCGGCAATAGCGGGTACGCGCGCTGCTTCAATACATTTGTATCCGGAATGATTGCCAACATGGGTGTTCAACAACATGCTGACATTCAAAACCGGATTAACCAAAAAAATTCTTACCACATATTTTCCTGCACTCTCTCTCATTCTTTCTATGCGTAGGAACCAATGCTTGCTTTTTCCTGCTATCTTTTCAGACAGTATTCCCATTCCATACCCCCTAAGAACAAGATATCTGACAATTTGTCAGATTCAAACCGTAGAGTAATCTACACCTAATAAATTATCTTGTCAATTTGTCCGGTCTGTTATTCGGGCATTTGTTATCGCTACAGCGTTCTGGAATTGTCTTAGGTCACGAATAATTTGCTCGCCGTCGCTCACAAATTTTCGCGATTCTTACAGAATCTGTACACCTGTTCTGTTTTATATTTCGCAATTGCTCATATAAAACTATCACAGGTCTTGCGCTTGGGTCCCAACCCAAGCTCACCCGACTCGCGGTTTGCGTTGCTACGCAAACATCGCTCCGTCTCACTAAAACAAATTGCGTGTGCAACGTAGGTTGCACACTTCTCTCTAGACATTACTTTTCAATTTTATCTGGTCGGTGCATTAGACAGGTCTTATCACTACATCTCTCAGGTATTGTTTTAGTGCCAATCATCATCAGAGCTCCGCAAGTAGGGCAGAGCCTGCCAGTTGGTTTTGCTTTGATCGCATATTTACATTTAGGATAATTTGAACAGCTATAAAATATTCCAAACCTTCCTTTTCTTTCAGACATTTCGCCGGTTTTACAGACAGGGCATTTGATTCCTGTGCTGTTTGCAGGAATAGCATCTTTTTTAATATATTTGCATTTTGGATAATTTGAACAAGAGACAAATTTTCCAAATCTTCCGTCTCTTTCTACGAGTTTACCGTCTTTACATTCTGGACAAAATTCACCGGTTTCTTTTGGCCCCTCCAGTTCTTCTCCTGTGATTTTTCTTGCACCAGTACAGTCTGGGTAATTTTTACAACTTAAGAATTTTCCATTTTTAGAAAGCTTGATAATCATTGGTCCATTACACTTAGGACACACCATGCTTGGGTCGGCTTCTCCAAGATTTGTAACTTTTTCAATTTTTGCTTTTGATTTAATATCTTTAGAAAATGGTCCGTAAAAATCTTTCAAAGTTTTTACATATTCTCTTTTCCCGTTTGCAATGTCATCAAGCTCGTCTTCCATTTCTGCCGTGAAAGTGTCGCTGATATATTCTGCAAAATATTTTTCAAGGAAATCGCTCACAACTTCGCCGGTATCGGTAGGGAAAAGTGCCTTATTAATTTTTTCAACATATTTTCTTTCTTCAAGAGTTTTCATAATGGAAGCGTATGTAGAAGGTCTTCCGATACCTCTTTTCTCAAGCTCCTTGATGAGTCCGGCTTCAGAATATCTTCCTGGTGGTTCTGTAAACTTTTCATTGCTCCTGATCTCCAAGAGTTTTAATTTTTCACCCTCAGCAACTTTTGGAAGCTCAACATCTTCGCCTCTTGCTTCTGGATCAGCTTTGAGCCAGCCATCAAAAAGCATTCTTGAACCGTTGATTGAAAATGTAGGAACATTTTTGTCATCCCCAACTTGCGCAGTAATTTTAGTTCTCAAAACTTTTGCATCAGTCATCTGTGAAGCAACCGCTCTTTGCCAAATAAGTCTGTAAAGTTCTTTTTGCTCGTCTGTATGTCCGGCGGATTCTTGATCTGCATGTGTTGGTCTGATAGCTTCGTGCGCTTCCTGTGCATTTTTGCTTTTTGTTGCATAAACATTTCTTGAAGCATAATTTGCTCCATATCTTTTTGAGACCATTGCACCAATCTGGTCTTGCGCTGTTACGCTCAAGTTTGTGCTGTCAGTTCTCATGTAGGTAATAAGTCCAGCTTCGTAAAGTTTCTGGGCAATACCCATAGTTCGTGAAGGAGACAATCCTAAACGTGTGCTTGCTGTCTGTTGAAGTGTGGAAGTTGTGAAAGGAGCTCTAGGACTTCTTTTTGTTTCTGTTTCTGTAACGTTTTTCACGGACCATTCTTCACTATTGCCCGATTGAACAATTTTTTCAACTTCTTTTATATCGCGAGGTTCTTTGTCGCATCCGAGCGTAATTTTAATTCCGCCGGCAGTTTTTACGTCTGCTTCAATAACCCAGAATTGTTCCGGCTTGAATGCGCGGATTTCTCTTTCTCTTTCCATTATGATACGAAGTGCGGGGGATTGAACACGCCCGGCAGAAAGTCCATAGCGAACTTTTTTCCAGATGAGTCCCGAAAGATCATAACCGACAAGCCGGTCAAGAACTCTTCTAGCTTCCTGAGCTTTTCTCAAGTTGTCGTCAATTTCTGTCGGGTTTGCGATAGCTTCTTTGATTGCCTCTTTTGTAATTTCGTGGAAACGAACTCTTTTTGGATTTTTCAAACCGACGGCTTCTTTAATATGCCATGCAATAGCTTCTCCTTCTCGGTCAGGGTCTGTCGCAAGCAAAATCTCATCGGCGCGATTAGCTAAACTTTTTATTTCAGAAACAACTTTTTCTTTTCCGGGACTGATTTCGTAGTGGGGAATAAAACCGCCTGGTATATCAATGGCGTTTTTATTGCTTTTCGGCAAATCACGAATATGCCCGACGCTTGCTCGGACTGTGTATGCTCCATCTAAATATTTTTCTATTGTCTTCGCTTTTGACGGAGACTCAACGATTAAAAGTTTCATCCCGTACGAAATAGGACGCGGACGAAATAATTTTCATCAACAACCCTATTAAATTAATTTTTAATAAATTTATTTCAATCTCCCTTTACAAATTCGCGTCCGCGATTTCGTACGGGATTCATTGAAGTGCATTATTACACACAAATGTTATTTTGTGCAAATTTTACGTTAATTAAGTTAAAAATATTTCTCCCATACTCTCCTTAATCAATCCTTTAATTTCCATTATTGAAATTATTGTGGAAGCTTTTGATACCGGCATCTTTAATGCTCGGATGAACTCATCTTTTTCCATTGGCTCTACGAGGATTTTTATTACAAGCAATTCTTCTTCCGAGCAGTCGGAATATTTTAGTTCAAGATTTTGAGGTTTTTCGTTTATTTTAAATCCGAGAGCTTCTAAAATATCTTCGCTCGAACGCACTGGTGTAGCACCGAGACGGATAAGCATATTTGGTCCTTCAGAATTTTTGGAAAAGATTGACCCGGGGACTGTGAAAACATCGCGATTGTATTCCGTTGCAAATTTGGAAGTGATAAGCGTGCCGGATTTTATTTCCGCTTCTATTACAAGCACTGCATGGGACAGTCCAGCCATAATTCTATTTCTTTGCGGAAAACTGTATGGAGTTGCTCGAAATTTTGGTTCAAATTCGGAAATAAGGGCGCCGCGAGCTTCGAGGATTTTTTCGGCGAGCTGTTTGTGTGTGCTCGGGTAAAGGACTGATTCATGAAGTCCTGAGCCTGGCACAGCGATTGTCATTAAGCCGGCTTCCAACGCTGATTTGTGTGCAATACTATCTATTCCAAGAGCAAGGCCGGAAACTATACATATATTGTATCCTCGCAGGCCCGAAATAAGCTTTTCGCAGACATCTTTGCCGTATTGAGTGTATTTTCTGGAGCCGACAACACAAAGAAGTTTGGTTTCAGGTGATGGAAGTTCACCTTGAAAATAAAGTTTTTCCGGTGCGTCGGGAATTTCTCGGAGCATTTCTGGGAACTTGCCACGAGATGGTACTCCATTTTTCGTGGTTTTTTCATTTTCCAATATTTTAATTTCAAAATCTTTTAACATATGTATTTTTTGTGTTGTCATTCCCGTGCAGACGGGAATCCAGTATTAATTCAATTTACACTAGATTCCCGCCTACGCGGGAATGACATACTAAGTTGTTGTTTATTCTAACAAATATTGTTAGTATATTGTAGTGTTTTAGGATTTTTCTATAACCTAGAACCTAAAAACTATAAACTAATTTTATGTTAGATATAAAATTCATCAGAGAAAATAGGGAACTTATTATAGACGGCGCTAAGAAAAAACATATAAAGTTTGATCCTGCTGACTTAATAAAAGCAGATGACAAGAGAAAAGAACTTCTGACCGAAATAGAAAGCAAAAGAGCAGACCAAAATGCTGTATCTTTAAGATTGCCGCAACTTACTGACGTAGGTCAAAGGAACGAGCTTATTTCTCAAATGAAAATTTTGAAGGAAAATTTGCAAAAAGAAGAGGAAAAATTGAAAGAAGTAATGAAAGAATGGCAGACGCTTATGCTCCAAGTTCCGAATGTTCCGGATGTTTCAGTTCCGAATGGTAATAGTGAAGAAGATAATAAAGAAATAAAAATTTGGGAAGAGCCGGCAAAAATGGATTTCAGGCCGAAAGACCATATTGAGCTTATGGAAAAACTTGATCTTGCTGATTTTGAAACCGGCACGAAAGTTTCAGGATTCCGCGGATACTTTTTGAAAAATGAAGCGGCAGAAATGGAATTTGCAATTTGGCAATTGACTATGGATTTATTCCGAACAAAACATCCTGATTATTCTCTAATGATTGTCCCGTCTCTCGTAAAAAAGGAAACCCTTTTAGGGACCGGATATTTGCCTCAAGGTGAAGATGAAATTTATCACACGCAAGACAATGATTATTTGGCAGGAACGGCTGAAGTTGCCACAATGAGTTATTATTCCGATAAAATCTTAAAGAAAAATGATTTACCAAAAAAGATGCTTTCATTTTCTCCGTGTTTTAGAAGAGAGGCCGGAAGTTATGGAAAAGATGTGAAGGGTCTTTATCGGGTTCATGAATTTTATAAATTTGAACAGGTAATACTTTGCGAGGCGTCGCATGAGACAAGCGTTAAATATCATGAAGAACTCTTGTTAAATGCCGAAGAAATACTTCAAACTCTTGGGCTTCCATATCGTGTAGTTGTAAATTGCGGATGTGATTTGGGACTTGGGCAAGTCAAAAAATATGATATAGAAACTTGGATGCCATCAAAAAATAAATATGGCGAAACGCATTCTTGCTCGTATTTCCACGATTTTCAAACACGAAGATTAAACATCAGATATAAAGATGCGGATGGAAAGATGAAATTTGCGCATTCTCTGAACAACACGGCTATTGCAACTCCCAGAATCATAATCCAAATACTTGAAAACTATCAGCAAGCGGATGGAAGCATAAAAATTCCCGAGGCATTGAGAAAATATATGGGAGGGAAGGAGTATATAAGAAGGTAGAATATAGAAAACAGAAGATAGGAAAAATACAATCAAATACAAAAAGGGAATTTTACGAAGTAAAATTCTCTTTTTGTATTTGCTGTTTAGTTTTTCATACAGATGAGTTAGAATATAAAGGAATATTTTATGGTAAATCCAAGATCAAACATAAGCGCATCTTTGCATAAAAAAAGGCAGGCAAGTCTTATGAGGAAGATTTTTGCTTATTTTGTATTTCTGTTATTTTTTATTTCACTTGCTGTTTTGGGTTTGACAACGGATAAAGTTCGCATAAAAGAAGTTGTTATTTCCGGAAATTATTCCATATCCACTTCGGATATTATGAGATCTGTAAACAACGAAATGAACAAATATTATCTTTGGATTATTCCTACCGATAATATCCTTTTGTTGCGCAGAAAAGAAATTAAAAATTCTATCTTGGATGTTAATAAAAAAATAGGTTCGGCAAATATATATACTGATGGGATTAATAAAATAACTATAGCCATTGTAGAAAGAGAAACTAGTAATTTATGGTGTACAGGCTCTCCATCTGATAAAAAAGGATGTTATTTTATGGATCCGGAAGGATTGATTTTTGATGGGGCGCCGAAATTTTCTTCTGACTTTTTTCCTAAATATTTTGGTTTAGTCGCTACTGGCAGTCCGATTGGCCAATATTATCTCAAAGACAATTTCAAGAATGTTTCTAGCTTATTTAGCGTTTTAAAAAAAATGTCATTTGAACCGCAATATTTTAACGCTCTAACTGATAAAGAATATGAAATATATATTTTGGGCGGAGGGAAAATATTGATGAATAACACAAAAGACTTTGAATCTGCTCTGATAAATTTACAGGCTTTAATAAGTAATGGATATATAAAGAATGACGCAGAATCTCTTAAAAAAATAAAATATATTGATTTAAGATTTGGGAAAAAGGTGAACTTCGAACTAGTTAAGTAGCTTGTAGCTTTTTAGCTTGTTAGGTAAATACAGAAGCAAAAACCCTGTATTTGTTTTCCTAAAAAGCTAATAAGCTACTTCCTACAAGCTAGATTAATGAATCTGGATCCACATTTACGAGTACATTCACAGGAAATATTTTTAATTTTTCGTACAAATCTTTATCGGGCCACTTTGCTCCTGTAATTTTAATAATTCCATTTACCCCGTATTTTCCTTTAGACTGTGGTATAAAAGCGGGGAACACATCTATTTCATGGGGTTCAATAATTTTTTGTATGTTTCCAACCATTTCTAATACTTCATTTTTTGTTCCTGAAATAGATATCTTTATTAGTGTGGTGAAGGGAGGAAAATTAAGTTTTTCTCTGTCATTTATTTCGTCCTTATAAAAATCAATCAGATTTCCTTTTATTGCATAATCAAAAACTTTTTGCGTGATGTCTCTTGTTTGTATGATAAAATTTTTGTCCGTAACGGATCTTATCTTGAGGAGTATATTTAATATTCTTTCATTAATTCTGAAATCTGGTATGGAAAAAAAAGAATCAATGGATACAACCGCAGTATTTTCAACTTTTTCTGTAAGATATAAAAGAGCCATTTCAGTTCCTATCAGGATTCCTTCCGGAGAATTATAAAATTTATCTGCCATATCTTGAGCCTTTTTGTGAGAGGGCGTGATATCGGCGTCTATTCTGTAAATATTTCCTTTAGGATAAAGTTCCTTTATTTTTTCTTCCACCAGTTCAGATCCTATACCCAAAGTTGTAAGCCTCCATCCGTCGCAGTAAGAACATTTTTCCAGTGCAGATCTTCTTTCTCCACATTTGTGGCAAAGGAAGAAATTTTCTACGACTGATTTATGAAGTACGGTATGTGCTCCGCAAGAGTTGCATTTGACCACATTTCCGCAGTCGGCGCATACGGTGGAAGGAGAAAGACCTCTCCTTCCCGTAAAAATAAACATATGTTCGTTATTTTCTATATTGTCTTTGATTTTTTGCTCCAATTCTTCGCTTAAAACCCTAAAAGCTTTTTTTCCTGCCTGCGCAGTCAGGTTATTTGTTTTTTCGTTTGTATCAATATCTTTTTGAATGGATCTCATGTCTATGATTTCTTGCGTAGAAGTTGTAAGAGAACGAAATTTTAAAGATGCCATTTCCACAAGTTCTCCTTTTTTTTGCCTCCAAATGGTGTCCGTACGCAACAGAAGGTCTCCAAAAATTATTTTTGAGTTTATTTTTGTTGCAAATATCTCAGCGAACTTTCTCATATCTATATAAGGTCTTGTCTGAATTTTGTATGATCTGGAATTTTCTTTATCCAAAATGATTGTTCCTATGTTGTTTTTTGGTATAGAAAAAAAACCTCCGGTTCCTATAATAAGTAGGGGATGCTTTTCATCCATGATTTTGTTTATTGTTCCTACAATTTCTTTTTTATCCATTGAACTATGTAATACAAAAGTAAAAGGTTCTATTCCTTTTTGAAGAGAATCTTTTGCTTTCTTTATATCTTGTATGGTAGGTAAACAAAAAAATACAGAAAAACCTTTTGCAAATTCTTCTCTTATTATGCTTTTATACTGAGCATACCTGTCTTCGTTGTTGGATTGAATAACGAACTTTTCTGCCCGCACTATTTTTTTTTCATCATTGTCTACTTTTGTAATATTAATCTTGTCAATATTTTCCAGAAGTACTTTAGGAATAATAGAATTTAATACAGCGCCGGAAGACCCAATATAATAACTAGCCGTCATTTCAACTGCTTTTATGAAATCCTTACTTAGCAAATTGGTGTGTTTTGTCTTTGTTATTTTTTTGAGTGGATATGAAGAATTTTTTATTTCTGTTTTTAAATCTTCAACATTTTTGGAATTTATTACAAGGGCTGGTACAACCCTTTTTCTTAAAGGTACTTTTATAATTGAGCCAACAGGAACATCACTTCCAGAAAAATAAGAAAGAGTTTCTTTGTTTATTCCTTTTGCTATGGGTATTACTTCCAAGATTTGCATTTACCCGAGAAAATTTTTGCTGATGAAAATGTGTTGATATTACATGAACTAGCGGTTATATTGCGATTTATCTTTTGAATAAAGACTAATCTGCTAATTTCCATTTTCAACACGTCAGCAAAAACTTTAACGGGTTAATCATGACAGAAAATATGAGGTTTTTCAACTATCTTTAGATTACAATTAAAAAATCCAGCAGTTTAAAAAATCTGGATTTTTTAAACTACCGGATCATTTTTTCTATGTTACTTTTTTGATTGCTGCTTTTATTGTATCCACAAGCGTATTGTGTATGTGGAATTTATAAGGAGGCTCAAAACCTAATGCCTCATTAAAACTTTCCTGAATCCAGTTTAATTCATGAAAGTTTTTTTCTGCACCTACAACAATTTTTATATTTCTCTTATAAATCATTCGCCCACGGTATTCCCCGAGCTGTTGGTGGATTTTTGTGGCACAATCTTCACCAACTCCATTTTGTAGCCAAAATATTATGCAGTTGGCGTAGCTTAGATAATACCGTTCCCACCGCACCATATTTTGAAATTTATTATCCAAACCAGTATTTTTGGCTTTGCAGAGTACGAGTGGATGCACATCGCTGTTATATTGGTTTGGCAACACTGCATAAAAGAATTTGCCGAACTGTTTTTTCATTTCCAGGACAGCTTGATATTGCAAATTAAATGGTACATTGAAATAAAAAATTTGTCCTTTGCTGAAATCTACACAGGCAGACACTCCTGGAAAAATTGTTTCCACTAGCTCAAGTTTTTCTGTCATCTTTGTCTCCTCCTTTTTTTTAAACAACTCTATTTTGAATATTATGTCATATCTGAATTTTGTCAAATTTTGAATAAAAGAAAATTAAATATAAAAGAGCGGCGCCTACGGCGCCGCTCTTTTGAGTTTATATTTTTTTAAAACCTAAAAACTAGAACCTAATTTAGTCTCTGACAATTTTTATTTTAGCTCCTAAAGAATCAAGTCTTTTTACTATATCTTCATATCCGCGACTTATATTGTAAACATTTCTCAAAATTGATTTTCCTTGAGCCACAAGCATTCCTATCAAAATAATCGCGGCTGGACGCAAAGCAGGAGGGCAGATAATTTCTGCTGGTTTCAATTTAGTTATTCCGTTTACATAAAATCTATGCGGATCGGCAAGGATCGTATCGCTTCCAAGCTTGTCCAATTCTTTATAATGAATTGCTCTATTTTCATAAACCCAATCGTGAATCAAAGTTTGCCCTTTTGCTTGAGTGGCTATTATCGCGAAGTATGGAAGATTATCAATATTAAGTCCCGGATACGGTCTTGATTCTATTTTATCGTTAAGTGCTTTTAATCTTGATGGAAAAGTTTTTATATCTACCAAATCAGTATGTTCATTGAATGCTTTGTATTTTTTTAAAATTTTATATTTAAAACCCATTTTTTTAAGTTTGAGTAATTCTATTTCCAAGAAATCTATCGGACATCTTTTTACTATAATACTGGATTTAGTAACAGCAGATGTCGTAATAAAAAACATAGAATCTATCGGGTCTTCAGCTAAATAATATGTGACATTTTTATTGATTTCTTTTACTCCATGGACAACAACGGTGGTTGTGCCTACGCCGTCTATCCGTATGCCGAGTTTTTGCAAAAAGAAGCATAAATCCTGAACTTGATAGTTGGACGAAGCGAATTTAATAGTTGTTTTTCCTGGAATGAGCGATGCCGCCATAATAGCATTTTCTGTGACGGTATCTCCGGATTCATACAAAGCAAATTCAGCCGATCTCAATCCGTCGCTTTTAATTTCATAACTGGAGGCTTTCGTTTGAATGTTTATGCCAAAATTTTCGAGCGCAAAAAAATGCGGAGTTACAGTGCGTTTGCCAAGCCTACATCCTCCGGAATGGGGAAGAGAAAAGTTTTTCAATAAATGAGCTAATGGTCCTATGAACATTATTATACTGCGTGTTTTTTCCGCTGATTCTTTGTTTATGTTTTTAAGATCAACTTTTTTGACCTCAATTTCCAAATCATTACCGTTCCATTTTACTGATACTCCGATACTTAAGAGAACCTCAATCATTCTGTAGACCTCTTCTATTTTTGGAACATTTTTTAAAATGGTCGTTCCCTTATTCATTAAAGAAGCAGGAATAATTCCCATGGCGCCATTTTTAGATGTTTTTGTTGTGACTGTTCCTGTGAGTTTTTTCCCTCCTTCTATTTCAAAATTTATCGTGCCTTTTGAAATATTTATTATTTCACTGCCCAAGCTCTCGCTTATTTTTGAAATCATTTCTGTAGTAAGGTTTTGCTCGCCATTTTCGATGCGAGCGATAACGCTTTGAGTAGTTTCTAATTTTTCCGCAAAAATCGCCTGCGTCATTCCTTTTCTTTCTCTGAGTTCGGCTATTAAATTTCCTATTTGTGATAATTTACTATTCGTCATTTACCCGAGAAAATTTTTGCTGATGAAAATGTGTTGATGTTATATGATTTGGTATTTTTGTCCAGATTTACTTTTTTTATAAAGATTCATCTGTAAGCTCATCATTTTCAACACGTCAGCAAAAACTTTAACGGGTGAATTATAGCATATACGCGATAAAATATAATAGTAAAAAATAATAAATCAATTCGTGGCGCATATACGCTATAGTGTATATGCGCCACGAGTAATAATGCGTACACAGTGCCGTCCTTATCGTTCGTTTGCAATTAACTTAAAAAAAGCTAGTATATCAATATGCAGTTTTCATTGCTTTTAATTAACTTTATAACATTATAACCTTCAACTTTATAACTAAAATCATGTCATTTTTTGTCAGAAAATTGGGAATAGATTTGGGAACGGCAAACACTTTAGTGTTTGTTCCTGGCAAAGGAGTTGTACTTTTTGAACCCTCTGTTGTTGCTATTTCGGAACAAGATAATAAAATTCTTGCTGTTGGAGTAGAAGCAAAAAATATGATTGGAAAAACTCCAGACAGCATTATTGCTTATAGGCCGATGAAAGACGGTGTCATTGCAGATTATCGTGTTACGGAAGCTATGCTTCGATATTTTATAGATAAAGCTTTGGGTAAATGGAATATTTTTAAACCAGAAGTAATGGTTTCTGTTCCCGCTGGAGTAACTTCCACAGAAAGAAGAGCGGTTGTTGAAGCGGCGATCAGAGCTGGCGCAAAAAACGCTTATGTTGTTAAAGAGCCGATTCTTGCTGCTATCGGAGCCGGTATTCCTATTTATGAGCCAATGGGACACATGATTGTTGATATTGGTGGAGGTACCACGGATGTCGCGGTCATATCGCTTGGGGGGATTGTTGCTTCCACATCCGTAAAATGCGCTGGCAATAAAATAGATGCGGCGATTGCAGATTACATTAAAAAAACTTTCAATCTTGCTATTGGAGATAAAACAGCCGAACAAATTAAAATAACTATCGGTAGTGCAGTGCCGTTGGAAGAAGAGCTGAATGTAATTATAAAAGGAAGAGACTTTTTGACGGGACTTCCACGTTCAACAGAAATCAAAACAAACGAAATTGTAAAAGCTATTTCAAAAGAACTCAAAGACATGATAAAAGCCATAAAAGATGTTTTGCAGGACACTCCGCCAGAGCTTGCGGCGGACATTATTGATAATGGAATAATTATGACAGGAGGTTCTTCCCAACTTAGAAATCTTTCTGACCTGGTATTTAGAAGGATAGGGGTAAAAGCAGTCGTTGCGAAAGATCCGCTTTACTGTGTTGCAAAAGGAACAGGAATAGCGATTGAACATTTGGATACTTATAAGAAATCTATTATTACGAAAAGGTAGGTTTTAGCTTTTAGGTTCTAGGTTTTAGAAAAAAACATAAGCAAGATACAAAAGGCGGGTTTTGCTTCGCAAAACCCTCTTTTTAAATACGTCTTTATTTCTATTGACAAACATACAAACTATTGTTACACTATATTGGTAGTTAGTTCTTTGGTAACTCAATTAAATTTTGCGCTAAGCGCAGAAAGAGGTTAATAAATATGGGCCCGATTATTGTTATTTTTTCTTTAGGTGCTTTCTTATTTTTCTTTCTTGGTGTCGGTTTGACAATTCGTATGGCCAAGCCCGTTAGTTTTATTGTAGTATTGCTTTTTGCTTCAATTTGTATCTTTTTTGGGGCTCGATGGTCATATAATTTAGGTGTTGGCCAGCTTCGTACCAGCAAGCCCGATAAAAACAGTCTATACCAAATCATGAGTTTAGAAAGAATCGGAAGTCAAAGTTCAACAAAACATATTGCGATTCTTCAGAAAGAAAAAGAGATTTATGTGGATAAAGGTGGAAAAGAATTTTCATTCATAATTACAAAAGAGGGATCACCCAAAGCATATCTCTTGGATTTAAATGATAACTCGTTCGAATCTTTAAATGTTAAAGCTCTTACTACAAAAGAGAGAGTTCAACAGGTAATCAAGGAAAAAAATTTCGATGTATCTATTTCCAACTGATGTTTAGTATTCAATGATTAAAGGAGGGTTCGCTTGCGAACCCTCCTTTTTAATTTGTCTTTTTTCGGTTATTATAGCTAATAATGCTTTTAAATTTATCTATAAAAAATAATCTTTTGCACCATGCCTACTGCATCTTGGGTAATTCTACAGATGTAATAAATGAGTTAGAAAAAATCCTAAAAAGGGAACTAAATTTTTCTGTTGAAAATAATCCGGATTTTTGGTACGGCGAGTTTGATGTTATGGATATAGAAGACGGAAGAAGTATAAAAATCATGCACCAAAACAGGCCGGTTGTCGGGGATAAAAAAATATTTATTGTCAGTGCAAATTTTATTACAGAAAAAGCTCAAAATGCTATGCTAAAGCTTTTTGAAGAACCAAGAGGCGATACGCATTTCTTTCTGATTATTCCATCGCTAGATAATATTATTCCGACATTTAGATCAAGGCTTTTTATCATAGATACGAACCTGCCTGCGCAGGCAGGTGAAACAGACGGTTCTCTCATAAATCCTAAAGAATTTTTGAAAATGACTATTGGAGAAAGAATGGAAGTTATCAAAAAAATCTGCGCAAGTATTGGAGAAGGAGAAGGAAGCAAGATAGAAATAATCAAATTTATTAACACTATTGAAGCCGAGCTTTTTCCGCGTAAGTCTGCGTTAAGTCCGCGTCTTTCCGCGTCTTTGGAGGAGATTGAAAAAGTGAGACAATATGCGAGCGAGCAATCACCATCACTAAAAATGCTTTTAGAGCATCTGTCTTTGGTTTTACCCATTGACAGATAGGTCTAATTAATGTATTATTTCGTCAAATAGTTCCTTAATAAATACTTACAAAATAGTCATAGCCAAAAGCCCTTAAATATTGAGGTTTTCTGGCTATGACTACTAAATATACACGGTGGTCAAGTAAAAGGACATTGTTTGAAAGAACAAGTCCAATAAGGAGGATTATATGAACAACGATGAGCTTATGCTCGATGTTGGACAAGCCAATGAAATCAAATTGGCAATGCGACGCGAAGGAAAGTGGACGAACAAGGAAATCAAAATGCTTTGTGAGCGGAAAGGTTTTTTAACACAAGTCCATGAAGTTTTACTCGGTCGTGCTGAAATCAAGCCGATTGATATTGTAACGAAAGTGACAAATTTCATCACTCATACTTTCACGGTCTTGGTTGATGAAACCTTATCTGTGGAAGAAGCGAATAAACGCTACAAATTGTGCAATGTAGACAACATCACTTCCAAAAACTTCCCTAAACTGAAAGATGGCAAAAAGGGAGACAGAGAAGTCACGATTTTCAACTTCAACAAGGACATGTCCAGTGAAGCGGTTATCGCCAAGATGGATAAGGTAGGTTATAAGCCTGCCACGATCTGGGATCTTCTCGGTTTGACTGTCAAAACAGACGAACTTCGGAGGAAATTCTCAATCATCGCTCTCGGTTCTGTCTGCGAGCTTCACGGCGAGCGATATGTGGCTTCCCTTTACGAGGATGGTATCATCAATCGTGAGTTGCGTCTGTTTGAGTTTGACAGTGATTGGCACTGCGCTCGGTTCGCTAGTGTTCGCAAGTAAGTTTTTTTGTATTTTTTAAAGCTCGTTTATTCTCAAATCACAAAAGTGATAAGAGAATAAACGAGTTTTTGTTTTGCATTTTTTTGTGTCATTCCCGCGGAGGTGAGGAAGCAAAAGTTTTTGCTTCCGCAAGACCTTGAACATTTTGTAATCAAAATGTGAAAGGTGTACAGCTTCTGTAAGAAGGAAATCCAGTATAAATTCAATTCACATCACACTAGATTCCCGCCTCCGCGGGAATGACATACTTTATTTAAATGATATTTTTTGTTACAATGGCAATATATAATTAATATAAAAAATATGGTTTACGATTTCAAAAAATTAAAAGAAAATATAAAAGGAGCTGAAGAATGGCTTAAGAAAGAATATTCTTGCATAAGAACCGGTATTGCAAGTCCAGCTATTTTGGATGGAGTTTGCGTAGAAGTTTACGGTTCAAGATTGCCGATAAACCAAATGGCAAGCATAGGTATTGAAGATGCGAGAGTTATTAGGATTACTCCTTGGGACAAAACACAATCCAAAGCGATTGAAAAAGCTATAACAGTGGCAAATCTCGGAGTGTCTGTCGGAATAGACGACAAAGGTGTCAGAGTATTTTTTCCGGAAGTTACAACAGACAAAAGAATCCTGCTTATAAAAACAGCAAAAGCAAAACTTGAAGAGACCAAAATAAAAATCAGAGGTTTTAGAGATGATGCCTGGGAAGAAATTCAAGAAAAAGAAAAGGAAGGCGGAATGGGAGAAGACGATAAATTCAGATATAAAAATGAAATGCAAAAAATAGTTGACGATGGAAATGCAGGACTTGAGGTTTTGCTTGTTAAAAAAGAAAAGGAAATCAATAGTTAGGTTCGAGTTTTTAGGTTCTAGGTTTTAGTAAGAATTTTAATTTTTAATGTCTAATCCAGAAGTCAAATCATATAAAGATCTTATTGTTTGGAAAAAGGGGTATGAACTCGTAAAACAAGTTTATAAAATTTCAGCTAAACTTCCTCAATCCGAAGTATTTGCTTTGCAATCGCAGATGCGTCGTTCGGCTGTTTCAATAATATCTAATATTGCAGAAGGAAGCAGTAGAAAAACCAGAAAAGATTATTGTCAGTTTATGCATGTAGCAAAAGGTTCAGTGTCTGAACTTGAAACACAATTATTTCTTTGTAGGGATTTGTATAATATTTCTATTGAGCAACAAATCGATTTATTAGTAGAGGTAAGTAAAATGTTACGTGCTATTATTGATAAACTAGAACCTAGAAACTAAAACCTAAAAACTAATTTCATGACTATAATTTTATTTTTAATAATACTTGCCGCACTTGTGTTTGTTCACGAGCTCGGACATTTTGTTTCGGCTAAACTTTTTGGTATTAGAGTAGATGAGTTTGCTATTGGTTTCCCGCCGAAAGTTTTTGGCTGGAAAACGGGAGAAACACAATACAGTTTAAATGTAATACCTTTGGGAGGATATGTGAAAATATTCGGTGAAGATCCAGATGACGAATCCAATAACGGCCCAGATAGCAAAAGAAGCTTTGTTAATGCATCAAAATGGAAACAAATTGTAGTACTTCTTTCGGGTATTTTTATGAACATTATTTTTGCATGGCTTTTAATTTCCGCTTCATTTAATCTGGGTTTGCTTACATCTGTGGAAGATCAATATAAAGACGGGGCGCAAAATGTTTCCGTGATGATTTTGTCAGTTTTAAAAGATTCTCCTGCAGATGTTGCAGGACTGAAAGATGGCGATAGTATTTTAGAAATAGATTCGGGTAAGACGAAAATAAATTCACCAAATATTACAGAAGTCCAGAATATTATTGCTTCAAGCAGTAGCAGTTTAAATATAGAATATAAAAGAGGAAATGCTACTGGTACTGTTAATATAATTGCCACAAATGGAGTGGTAGAAGGGAAAAAAGCAATAGGTATTTCTATGACGCTTGTAGGTACAGTAAAATTTGGATTTTTCCAATCTTTTTATGAAGGTGCGAAACTTACTTTGCTTGAAACAAAAAATATAATGAATGGAATTTACAGCTTTATAGCCGGAGCTTTTAGGGGCGAGGGCAGTTTGCTTTCTCAAGTGACTGGACCTGTAGGCATTGCGGGTATGGTAGGACAGGCAAGTGATTTGGGAATATCATATCTTTTAGGTTTTATCGCAATGATTTCTATAAATCTCGCAATGATTAATTTGGTTCCTTTTCCTGCGCTTGATGGTGGCAGAGTTTTGTTTGTACTCATAGAAGTAATTATTAGAAGAAGAATAAAACCAGCTATCGCAAATTGGGCAAATTTAATCGGCTTTGGACTTTTGATTGCACTAATGCTCTTCATCACTTATAAAGATATTTTAAGATTGTTTAAATGAACAGGTTTTAGGTTTTAGTTTCTAGGTTTTAGAAAGTGAAAATGACAAATACCTAAGAAGCAATTTTTGCGAAGTAAAAATTGCTTCTTAGGTATTTACTAAAAACTAGAAACTAAAACCTAGAACCTAACTCAGGTCAAGATTTTGTGTTTTAGCATAAAATACTGTAGTATTTATCGGTATGAGACAATCAATGTTGCTTACAAAGACCCGTAAGGAGGGCCCTAAAGATGAAGTGTCAAAAAATGCAAATCTTCTTATTCGCGCTGGTTTTATAAATAAAGAAATGGCGGGAGTTTATTCCTACTTGCCTCTGGGTTTGAGAGTAATGAAAAATATTGAAAATATCATTCGTGAGGAAATGGATACAATCGGTGGACAGGAAATGAAAACGTCAATTATTCAAAGTAAAGAAGTGTGGGAAAAGTCTGGAAGATGGAGCGACCAAGTGTTTGGTAATTGGTTCAAGACAAAATTGAAAAATGGTACCGAAATCGGCTTGTCTTTTACGAATGAAGAAGCGTATGCAAATATATTAAAGCAATACATCCGCTCTTATAAAGATTTGCCGGTATATCCTTATGATTTCAAAGAAATATTCAGGAATGAAGAAAGAAGCAAATCGGGTCTATTGCGAGGAAGAGAGTTTTACTGGAAAGCAATGTATTCCTTTTCAAAAAATGACGAGGAACATCACAATTTTTATGAAAAAGCCAAGCAATCTTACAAAAATATTTTTGAAAGAACTGGTATTGGTCATGTGACCTACGTATCTTTTTCTTCTGGTGGCACATTTTCCAAATTTTCTCATGAATTTCAAACATTGACTGATTCAGGTGAAGATACTATTTATCTTGACGAAAAAAAGAAAATTGCCGTAAATAAAGAAGTTTATACAGATGAAGTTCTGAAAGACCTCGATTTAAAAAGAAATGAGTTAATAGAAAAGAAAGCAATTGAAGTTGGAAATATATTTTCACTTGGAACGAAATTTTCTGAACCTTTTGATTTAAAATATAAAAATGAAACCGGTGAAGAAAAACTTGTTGTCATGGGATGTTACGGTATCGGACTCGGAAGGTTGATGGGGACAATTGCAGAAGTTCTTTCAGATGATAAGGGCCTTGTGTGGCCGATTTCAGTTGCGCCATTCAAAGTTCACATTATTGAATTAACTTCAGAAAATAAAAAAGTAAAAGAAGTTGCGGAAAAACTGTATGATACGCTTGCCAAAGTGGGAGTTGGGGTGTTATATGATGATAGAGAAGCTCGCGCTGGAGAAAAGTTCAACGACTCGGATTTAATCGGTATTCCAATAAGAATTGTTGTAAGCGAGAAAGGGCTGGAAAAAGGCGAGTTTGAAATCAAATTGCGAAAAGACGGGAAAATTTTAAATCTCAAAGAAAAAGAGATTTTAGATTTTGTTAATAAATATACGAATTAACGAATGAACGAATAATACCTGCCTGCGCAGGCAGGCGAATGGCTACGAATAATTCTAAAACCTAAAAACTAGAAACTAAAACCTAATTAAATGTTTGATAATATAAAGAAAAAATTAAATAAATATCTGTCAAATGATATAGGGATAGATCTTGGTACGGCAAATACTTTGGTTTATGTTTCCGGTAAAGGAATTGTTATAAATGAACCTTCTGTCGTTGCCCTGAATCAAAAAACAGGAAGAGTCGTTGCTGTGGGTACGCAGGCAAGAGAGATGCTCGGAAGAACTCCTCCACACATTATTGCCGTAAAACCCCTGGTGGACGGAGTCATTTCTGATTTTGAAGTAACAGAAGAAATGATTTCATATTTAGTGAAAAAGGCGGAAGAATTTTCTCCAAAAATGCTTGGTCCTCGTGTTGTTGTCGGAGTTCCTTCCGGAGTTACGAATGTAGAAATTCGCGCTGTTCGCGATGCTACGAGAAATGCAGGAGCCCGAGAGGTATTTATTGTAGAAGAACCAATGGCTGGAGCTATCGGTATTCGCTTGCCGGTAAACGAGCCTATAGGAAGCATGGTTATTGATATTGGAGGCGGAACTACGGATATAGCGGTTATATCTTTAGGCGGAATCGTAAGGTCAAAAAACTTGAGAATCGCCGGAGATAAATTGAACAATGATATTATCAGTTATATGAGAAGCGAATTCAAAATTTTAATAGGAGAAAAAACTGCTGAAAATATAAAGATTGCAATAGGCGCAGTTGTACCCGGGGAACATTTGGAAGCTCCAATAAAAGGAAGAGATCTTATTACTGGTTTGCCACGCGAAGTTATTTTGACGGATTCCGATGTAAGAGAAGCAATGTCTTTTTCCATAGAAAGCTTGGTAGATTCAACCAAAGAAGTATTAGAAACTACTCCGCCAGAAATTCTTACAGATATTATGCAAAGGGGAATATATTTATTCGGAGGAGGAGCGCTCATCAAGGGTTTGGATATTTTGTTAAGCGAGTATTTGAAAATCCCAGTGCATTTTGTTGATGATCCTTTAACTGCAGTTGCTAGAGGTACGGGCATCATTCTAGAAAATATGGAGCTTTATAAGGAATCGTTAATTCAAAATGAAGATGAACTCCCACCAAAGAAATAACAATTTTTTAGTGAGAGGGAGTACAAATAGAAATATTTTTTTGCCGATAGTTGCCGTAATTTTTTTAATCGGCATTTTTTCTTTGCCTTTTGTTAAAAATATATTATTTAAAATAGGGACTCCATTATGGACTGTCAAAAATAGCATAAGTTCTTTTTTCTCTGATAATATCGGAATTCTGAGTTCAAAAGTAAGCCTATTAAATGAAAATCGATTATTAAAAGAGCAAATCGGGTCAAGACAAAAAGAACAAGCTTTGTTTGATTTGCTAAAAAAGGAAAATGAAGATTTAAAAAATGTTTTAGAAAGAAATACGTCAAAAAAAAATCTTTTACTTGGGGCTGTTCTTGTTAAGCCATTCTTGTCTGCATACGATACTCTTATAATAGATGTAGGGTCATCTGATGGCGTAGGTCTCGGCAATCATGTTTTGGCTGATGGTAATATTTTTATTGGCTATATTTCAGAGGTTTACAATCATACATCAAAGGTTGTTTTATATTCGTCCCCGGGAGAAAAAGTGAATGTACTCATAGGTAATAACAATATAGAAAAAGAAGCTGTTGGTTTGGGCGGGGGTAATTTCAAAATTGAAATGCCAAGAGAAATAGATGTAAAAGAAGGCGATTCCATTATTATTCCATCAATTTCAACAAATATTTTTGGCGTGGTGGAAAAAATAGAATTTAAAGAAACAGACTCTTTTGAAAATGTTATATTTAAGAACCCAATAAATATAGCTGAACTTAAATGGGTAGAAATATTGTTATCTAATTAACATGCTTAGAATTTTTGTAAATTTATTGATTGTTTTGTCGGTGTTTATATTACCTGTTTATCTTTCAATTTTTTTGATACTTGTGTTGATATTTATTTTTAATAATTTTATTGAAGCTGTTGTTTTAGGTTTTCTTGTGGATTTGCTCTACGGTGGCGGAAGCATTTTTGGTATTCATTTTGCATATTTTTTTACTATAATGATGCTTATTTTTTATTTGATTTCTTTTAAATTAAAACATATGATAAGGCTTTCTTCACAATAACTTATTATGTTTAATAAATTTAAAAATAATCCATATAAAAATAGGATTAAAGACATAGATCCAGACGAGATTTTTTTAGATTCAGAAAATTTACCAAAATTTAATGTGGATCAATTTGAAGGGAGAATTGAGAAACCCATTTCTACAAACACCTTCATTTTTTTTGTTGTCACGTGTTTTATTATTTTTGGCGGATTCTTTTTAAGGGCTTTTAATCTTCAGGTAACTAATGGTCAAGCGTATCTGGAAAAGAGCGAAAATAACAGACTGAACAATACTTTGATTTTTTCAAACAGGGGGGTTATTTTTGATAGAAACGATGATAGATTGGCGTGGAATGTTGTAAGCGACAGCAATCCAGAATTTTCTCTGAGAAAATACTCTATTTTTCAAGGACTGTCTCATGTTTTGGGGTACATAAAATATCCATCCAAAGACAGCTCAGGTTTTTATTATAGTGAAAATTTTATTGGCAAAGACGGAGTAGAAAAATACTACAATGATATTCTTGCCGGTCAAAATGGCCTAAGAATTGTTGAAGTTGATGCCAGAGGAAAAATTCAATCCGAAAGCGTTGTCCGACCAGCAGTAGAAGGTAAAGACATAAAATTATCTATAGATTCAGAGTTGCAAAATTATATGTTTAAAGTTATCGCAGATTTATCAGAGAGAGTCGGTTTTACGGGGGGAGCGGGAGTAATGATGGACGTCAATACCGGGGAAATTGTTGTAATGACCAGTTATCCAGAATATAATTCTCAGATATTAACTGATGGTAAAAATAGAACTGCCATTACTAATTTTTTGACAAATAAAAACAATCCGTTTTTGGACAGGGTAATAGATGGTCTTTATACACCTGGTTCCATAGTTAAACCTTTTATGGCGATAGCTGCTTTGTCTGAAAATATAATTGATCCCAATACAAAAATATTAAGCACCGGATCTATTTCAATACCTAACGTTTACGATCCTCTTCACCCGTCAGTATTTAAAGATTGGAGAATTAACGGTTGGACCGATATGAGGCACGCTTTAGCTGTTTCTTCAGACGTATATTTTTATGAAATAGGAGGAGGATATGAAAATCAGAAAGGTTTAGGTATTGCCTTGATAGATAAATATATGAGCATGTTTGGTTTTGGGCAAAATTTACCGGACGGTTTTTTTAGTGGGAATGCAGGAGTTATTCCTGATCCAGAATGGAAGGCAATAAATTTTAATGGAGAAAAATGGAATCTTGGAAACACATATCATACCTCAATTGGTCAATATGGTTTTCAAGTAAGTCCGATACAAGCAGTCAGGGCTTTAGCGAGTATTACCAATGACGGAAAATTATTGGAACCCTCCATATTATTTGGTGGAAATCCAGACAAATTTGTTCAATTAGATTTAAACCCCGCTTATTCTAAAATTGTCAGAGAGGGTATGAAATTGGCAGTGAGTGAGGGAGTGGCTTCCGGATTAAATACGGAATATTTAACACTGGGCGCAAAAACCGGAACAGCTGAGCTCGGGTCTAAAAAGCAATTTATAAATTCTTGGATAACAGGATTTTTCCCTTACGATAATCCAAAATATGCTTTTGCTATAATAATGGAAAAAGGACCTGCTACTAACAGTACAGGAGGCGTTTATGTAATGAGGCAGGTAATTGATTGGATGCATCAGAATAGGCCGGAATACTTAAATTAGTTTCTAGGTTCTAGTTTTTAGTTTAAAAAAATTCAAATACAAAAGGCGAATTTTCGCAAAGCGAAAATTCGCCCAGGTTGAATAATTCACTTGTTTGTGTATTATAAAATTAGAAAGTACATATTCCAAATCTATAGGCGGAGGGGAAAAATGAAGAGAAAAAAGCTGTATAACACAGTCTATTGCAATTTATTTGCCGGACCGGGCGCTGGCAAATCAACAATTATGGCAGGTGTATTTGCAGAACTCAAGTGGAGGGGAATAGATTGCGAGATGGTGACTGAATACGCAAAAGATAAAGTATGGGAAGAATCTTTTAATGTCGTTTTAAATTGCCAACCGTATGTTTTTGGCAAACAGCTGTTCCGGTGTTTCCGTTTAAATGGAAAAGTGCAGATTGTGGTTACGGATTCTCCAATACTATTATCTCCTATTTACGACAAAGAAAAATCACCCGCTTTTCTTTCCTATGTGCTGGAACAATTCAATAAATTTAAGAATTTAAATATTTTTTTAAAAAGGGTTAAAGAATACAACCCAAATGGTCGCTTGCAGACGCGCCTTGAAGCGATAAAAAAAGATAGAGAGATTTTATCTTTATTAAATTCTAACCAAGTTGCCTATGGGATTATTGAAGGTAAAAAAGAATCTGTTAGTTATATTGCAGATATCTTGCAAAAAATGATTAATACTTAAAGTTTTAATTACCCTCTAAATAAATTATTGTTTAGAGGGTAATTTTGCTTTCTGGGTTAAAAAATGATAGGATACTGTTCAAGTATTATTAATTAATCCGCACACTAACTCTATCATTGTGTTTTTGTTGCTAAGGAGGTTGCAATAAAAAGTAAGTCTTCTTGGTAAATTAAAGTTAATATTGTTTAGTATTAAAAACACAATGCAACGATGATAGAGTTAGTGTGCGGATAAATCATCAAAAATATATGGAAGAAAGAAGAGAATATCTCACAAAGAAAAAGTATGAAGAATTGGTAGCAGAACTCAATAATTTGAAGAATGTCAAAAGAAAGGAAGTTGCTGAGACTTTGGATTATACCAGAAGTTTGGGGGATTTATCAGAAAATGCCGAATATCACGAAGCAAGATCAAGGCAAGCTGATGTTGAAGAAAGAATCGCTAAACTAGAAGGTATATTAAAAAACACAACAGTAGTTGAAGATAGACACGGCGACCATGCTGTAATAGGAAGTACTGTTGTTGTAGAAAAAAAAGATGGTTCTAAAAAAATGACTCTCATGATTGTCGGCTCTACAGAATCAGATATAGCTTCAGGTAAAATTTCAAACAGATCTCCAATAGGTTCTGCGGTTTTAGGAAAAAAGAAAGGTGAAACTTTTTCTTTTAATTCTCCAAGTGGTAGAATGGACTACAAGGTTATTGAAGTAAAGTAAGTAAAATTGTTGCAATTGATGCATTTGTTCTAAATGTTCCAAAAGCAATTACAACAGTTATAAGATTTACAATATTATGTTTTTTGAAGAATTAAGAAACACTAGAATAGGAAAACTTAAACTGCTTAAGGAAGCGGGTATGGATCCGTATCCGGCAATATCAAGAAAAGATTATTCAATATTTGAAGTCATAAGTGGTTTTGATGAAATATCAAAGAAAGAATCTGTGTATTTAGTAGGTAGAATAATGGCTATACGAGGCCAAGGAGGTCTGGTATTTTTAAATATCTCCGATGGTACAGGAACTTTCCAAGGTTTGCTGAAAAAAGATGAAATGGATGAAAAGTCCTTTGATCTATTTCAAAACACTATTGATATTGGAGATTTTATAGAAATAAAAGGAAAACTTTTTATAACGAAACGAGGAGAAAAAACTCTCCAAATTGCAGATTGGAAAATTTTAACAAAAAGTTTAAGACCGCTTCCGGAAAAATGGCACGGCATTCAAGATGAGGAAGAAAAATTAAGAAAGAGATATTTGGATATCATTTTTAATCCAGAAGTCAAAGAGCTGATAGAAAAAAGAGCCAAATTTTGGAGTTCAATGAGGCAGTTTCTTGTTGATAGAAAATTCATGGAAGTGGAAACTCCGGTTTTAGAAAATACAGCTGGCGGGGCGGAAGCGCGACCGTTTGTTACACACTATCATGCTTATGATGCTGATGTTTATTTAAGAATCTCTCCCGAACTTTGGCTCAAACGCCTTATGATTGCTGGTTTTCCAAAAGTTTATGAGATAGGAAGGGTTTTTAGAAATGAAGGAGCAGATTCTGAACATTTGCAGGATTATACTCATATGGAGTTTTACTGGGCGTATGCTGACTACAATGATGGCATGAAGCTTGTAGAAGAAATGTATAAATATGTTGCAGAACAGACTTTTGGTACTCTTAAATTCAAAATAAAGGGTTTTGATGTAGATCTTGGCGGTAAATGGGAAAAATATGATTATTCTGAATTAATAAAAGAAAAAACTGGTATTGATATTTCTTCTGCAAATATAAAAGAGATTGAGAAAAAATTACAGAGTTTGAAGATTGAATATGATAAGAAAGGGTTCAATTTAAACAGAGCGATAGATTCTTTGTGGAAATATTGCAGAAAGCAAATTGCTGGCCCTGGGTTTTTGATAAATGTTCCTGTGATGATGGAACCGCTCGCAAAGAGAATGAAAAATAATAATAATCTCGTAGAAAGATTCCAGGTTATTCTAGCTGGTTCAGAAAATGGCAAAGGTTTCAGCGAGCTTAACGATCCGATAGATCAACTAGATAGATTTACAGAACAAATGCAACTTAGAGAGGAAGGGGATGAAGAAGCTCAAATGATGGACGGCGAATTTGTTGAAGCTCTTGAGTATGGCATGCCACCAACTTGTGGTTTTGGACTTTCAGAAAGATTATTCAGTTTTCTTGCAGATAAGCCGGTCAGAGAATGCCAAATCTTTCCGTTTATGAGGATTAAAGGGTAGGTGTTAGCTTCTAGCTTCTAGGTTCTAGAAAATACAAACTATAAAAATTTCGGAAGAGAGACCTTGGGAATTTAAAAAAGGTCTTTTCTCGGAAAATTTAGTAGAAAAGGCTAGTAATTTGGAATAATTAGTAATTTATTAATAATAAAATTATGAAGAAATATGTATTAATAATAATCGCTATGTTGTCAATTTGTTTATTGGTAGTTAATATTTATTCAGCAGAAAAGACTGATAAAGCAAATTTAATTAAAGAAATATCTCAAACTAAAAAATATAAAGTTGAAAACGTATCATTAAAAACATTAGAAAGTGAGCCTAAAGAAGTTAGATTTAATTCAGATATAGTACAAGTAAATAGTGGCTTAGTCACTCCTAAAGCGATAGTTAATGAAAATAAAATAGAATTCTTAAATTCAGATGGAAAAGTTATAAATCAGATTTCGGTTAAAGATGAAAAGGGAGAATCTAAAACTCATGCCTTTTTATCTGAAGATAGCAGTAAGATATTTGTTCTTTCTAATACAGAAAGTGGCGGCCATAAATATAAGTTATTTAATAATAATGGAAGTCTAATATCTTCAAAAGAAAGTCGAGGATATCCTACTATTTCAAATGATGGAAGTCACATACTTGTAACAGGCTCAGAATCTATTCCAATTGAATCATTTATTGTTTATAATGCTGATGGAAATGAATTATGGAGAAGAGGCTACTCAGATAATATTTATGTCTTTGATGCAAGAATATTAAATAATGGTGATGTTGTATCTATTGAAAAGAAGGAGAATGGAAATGTAAAAATAGTACTTTTAGATAAGAATGGTGAACCTAAGTGGGAGTATTCAGGAATTGAACCAAGATCGGCTGACTATTCAATTTTAATTAAAAATAATGTTTTAACAATAGCGCCTAATACATATCCTACTACTATTTATACTCTGAATTTAGCAAACGGAAATCTTTTGTGGAAAAGAGCTGATTCTCAATGTTTTATAGAAGCAATGTCTGATGATGGAAAATTCTTATTGTGTAAAACTGAAAAAGGAATCTCTTTGGTAAATAATCTTACTGGAAAAGAAGAATGGGAAAAAGAAGGCTTGAAAGGTGAAATATCTATATCTCCGTCTGGAAGGTTTATTACTGTTAGTAATCTATCAAAAGATGAAAATGATAATATCTATCTCCTTGATGAAGATGGAAACGTTATTTGGACTGCAAGATCTACTAATGGGACTCCGGTAAAATTGAAATTTCAAACGGACTCACAATTTTATTATATAGACGGCAAAACCATTGTTATTCAGAGGGTAGATCAGAACAAGTAAATATCAAGGTCTAAATATCAAGGTCGAACCTAGATAAACTTTGGTAGACAATACAAAAAGATGGGTCACTTTGTCGCCCGACTTTTTTAGATTGTTTGAAAAAAAGCCATAACCAATATGAAATGGTAGGGGAATATAATGCGCGGTCGCGCATTATATTCCCCTCTGGTATTAATTTTTATTTTTGTATTTATTTTGTTTAAATTTTACTAGAACCTAAAACCTAATCTTATCTGTTGATAACTTGATTTTAAATTCATTAAACTTTTAATATACAAAAAGTATCTTTATTTTAAGCCGTAGAAATACGGTTATTTTTTATCCCTTCAATAAATTGAAGTGAGGTTTTTTGTTGCATTGTGGGATAAAGTGCTATAAAATATATAGTAGGTGGGAAGAAGTGGGATTAAACTTTTTTCTCAACAAAAACTATTATGCTTATCGGAGAATACATTCACACATTAGATGAAAAAAAGAGAGTATCTCTCCCTATTAAATTTCGTAAAGAAGTTGGTAAGAAAATTATTATTACAGCCGGACTTGATAATTGTCTCTGGATTTTTACTCTTGCTCAGTGGAAAAAAATATCTGATAAACTTTCAGATTTTTCAATGCTTCAAGCCGACAACAGAAGCTTTAACAGATATATGTTTGGTTCTGCTACTGAAGTGGAAGTGGACACAATCGGAAGAATTCTTTTGCCGGAATTTTTAGTTTCAAGGGCTAACCTTAAAAATAAAATCGCGGTAGTTGGAGTTCAAGAAAGGATTGAAATCTGGAATGAAGATACATGGAGAGAATATAAAAATGTGGTGGAAAAGAAGGCCGATCAATTAGCTGAAAAGCTGGGACAGGCGGGAGCACTATAAAATCAAAGAGCAAATAGAAAGTAGAAAAAATGTCCGGGAATGACACAAACAAAAGTAGAAATCGCAAAATAAATCAGAACACAACCCAATGATGAAACATACGACAGTTCTTTTAAATGAAGCTATAGAAAATCTTAACCTCAAAGCCGGGGCAGTATTTTTTGATGGAACTCTCGGAGGCGCAGGTCATAGTTCTAAAGTTTGCACTGATTTTGACGGAACGGTCCGAATAATAGCTACTGATAAAGACAATCTTGCAATCAAAAATGCTGAAGAAAAACTTTTAGGATGCGTTTGCAAGGCAGATTTGGTTCTTTCAGATTACAGGTACCTAGACAAAGTTTTTACCGACCTAAAAGTAGAAAAAGTTGATGCGATACTTCTTGACCTCGGACTTTCTTCAGATCAGCTCGATGTCTCAGGCAGAGGATTTACTTTCAGGAATGACGAACCATTACTCATGACTTTTTCTAGAGAAGAACAAAAAGTAAATGCGCAAATCATTTTAAATAATTGGAACGAAGAAACGATAGCAGATATTTTATACGGGTACTCGGATGAAAGATATTCAAGAAGGATTGCAAAAGCGATTGTTCTGGCGAGAAAAACAAAACCAATAGAAACAACATTCCAATTAGTAGAAATTATTAGAAATGCAGTACCAAAAGGTTATCAGAGAGGAAAGACACATTTTGCCACAAAAACATTTCAAGCCTTGAGAATTGCAGTAAATGATGAAATTACAGCATTGAAAGATGGAATGAAAAAAGGTTGGGAGTTTCTAAAAAATGGCGGAAGAATGGCAATAATTTCATTTCATAGTGTAGAAGACAGGGAAGTCAAGAATTTTTTCAGGAATAAAGCAAAAAACGGAGAAGGAAAGCTTATAAATAAAAAACCGATAATTCCTAGCGATGAAGAAATAAAAGAAAACCCGAGATCAAGAAGCGCGAAATTAAGAGTAATAGAAAAAATTAAATAGAAAATGGTAGCTCAAATAATACAAAAACAAATAGGAAAAATTGAACATAGAGAAAAGAAAATTTTTTGGATTCTTTTTTTTGTGTTTGTATTTTTTGTTGTTTCTTACGGTATCTTTTTGAATAATATGACGATGAATGCTGTATCAAAACAAAATATGGAAAAAGAAATGATTTCCTTGGGTTCGGAGGTAAATTCTTTGGAATTTCAGTACTTAAATATTAAAAATGGCATTACTTTATCCTTTGCGAAATCAAAAGGTTTTGTTTCCGTGTCCGGAGATAAATTTGCTGTGATAGATTCTACTCAAAAAAATCTATCTTTGTCTATAAATGAAAACTAATGTTTTTCAAAATAAAGTAAGAATAATTTTTTGTTTTATCGTTTTTTTTGCTTTGATTATGGTTGTCAGACTATATTTTTTACAAATAGTCGATGGACAAAGTTATAGTGAAAAAGCGGATAGACAATATACGAACATATCTGTTGATGTGTATGATAGAGGGAGTATTTTCTTTCAAGATAAAAAAGATAATCTAATATCGGCCGCCAGTTTAAAAACCGGTTATATTTTGGCGTTGAATATGAAATTAATGGCTACTGATACAGAAATGTATTATAAAAAAATATCTGAGATTATTCCCATAGATGCAGGTACATTTTATTCTAAAGTCTCAAAAGCTAATGACCCTTACGAGGAAATAGCGAGGCAAATTCCAGAAGATAAAATACGAATACTAAGCGCCCTTGAGCTTCCTGGTCTGATAATTTCAAAGGAAAATTGGAGATATTATCCGGGAAATAGTTTGGCGGCAAATCTTATAGGTTTGGTTGGATTTAACGATATAGGCACAAACTTAGAAGGCAGATACGGTCTTGAAAAGTACTATGATGATAATTTAAAAAGAGATGAGAGCAGTATTTATACTAATGCTTTTGCTGAAATATTTTCCAATATAAAAAATAACTTTATTGAAAATAACGATAGAGAAGCGGATATCATCATTTCCATTGATCCTGAAGTCCAGGGTTACGTAGAAAAAGAAATAGCTACAACGAATGAAAAATGGAATTCAAAAACAACGGGGGTTATTGTTATTGATCCAAAAACCGGAAAAATTTATGCCATGGCCAGCTACCCTACGTTTGATTTGAATAATTTTAAAAATGAAAGAGATGTGAGCGTGTTTGCTAATCCGCTTGTATCAAATGCCTATGAAATGGGTTCTATAATAAAACCGCTTACTCTTGCAGTCGGTCTTGATATAGGGGTTATTACTTCTGCTTCAACGTACAATGATACAGGTTTTATCAAGGTGGATGGAAGTACAATTCACAATTATGATAATAAAGCGAGAGGAGTGATCAATATGCAGCAAATTTTGGACCAATCCCTTAATGTGGGAGCTTCGTATGTTGCGACAAAAATCGGAAAATCCGATTTTTTAAAATATTTTAAAAACTTCGGAATTGGCTCTGAGACGGGAATAGATTTACCAAATGAAGCTGCTGGAAATATCAGCAACCTAACGAACAATCTTAATAATAGCAAAATGGTTGAATATGATACGGCATCATTCGGACAGGGCATTTCAATGACTCCTATTATGACCGCCTCTGCTTTGTCGGTGCTCGCAAACGGCGGAAAACTTATCATACCGCATGTGGTAGAAAAAATAAATTATAAAGTTGGGTTGTCAAAAAAAATTGATTATACGGACGAAGCAAAACGAGTTATAAAGCTCACAACTTCCGAGGAAATTACAAGAATGCTTGTACAGGTTGTTGATGAGGCACTGGCAAATGGAGAAAGAAAAATGCCAAATTATAGTATTGCAGCAAAAACGGGAACTGCACAAATAGCTCGTTCGGCAAGTGAAGGAGGTGGTTATTATACAGACAGATACCTCCATTCTTTTTTTGGTTATTTTCCGGCCTACAATCCTCGTTTCTTGATATTTCTATATACATTTGAACCAAGTAATTCTACAAACTCTCAAGCTTTTGAATACGCATATCAAACTCTTACGGATCCTTTCTTTGACATTACAAATTTTTTGATTAATTATTACGAAATTCCGCCGGATCGCTAAAATTATTATAATTATCATTTTACGCATGAAATCATTTTTTAAAAAAATAATAACAACAATAATCAAATTTGAATCAATTTTGATTATCAAAAAGTATAAACCGCACATAATTGCTGTTACAGGAAGTATCGGAAAAACTTCAACGAAAGATGCAATCTTTGCTGTTATGTCCAGTACTTTTTATGTTCGTAAAAGTGAAAAAAGTTTTAATACTGATATAGGTATTCCTCTCACTGTTTTGGGGCGTCAGAATGCTTGGTTTGATCCAATAAAATGGCTTAAAAATATATTTTCTGGTTTGGAATTGATTATTTTTAAACATAATTATCCGGAATGGCTTATTTTGGAGGTTGGCGCGGATAGACCGGGAGATATAAAAAGTATTGCTAAATGGTTGAAGCCGAATATTGTTGTCCTGACAGCTTTTCCTAAAGTTCCTGTTCATGTTGAATTTTTTAAAGACAGAGAAGAAGTAATTAAAGAAAAAAAATATTTAGTAGATGCTTTGAAACATGATGGTGTCCTTGTTGTAAACGGTGACGATATGGATTCAATGAAAATAAAAGAAGGTTCAAAAAATATTTCAATAATCTATGGTATGGATAAACTTTCAGATTTAGTGGCGACTGATTCAAAAAATTATTACGAAGAAAATGGAGAAGTGACAGGAATAACTTTTAAGGTTGAATATGAAGGAAATATTGTTCCAATTGTGATAAAAGGTGCTTTAGGAGCTAAAAGCATTTATTCTTCTTTAGCTGCTGTAGCCACTGGATTAAGCCAAAAAATAAATATAGTAAAAGCTGGAGAAGCATTGCTTAATTTTGAATTGTCAAAAGGAAGAATGAGAATAATAGAAGGTATAAAAAATACCACAATAATTGATGACACTTATAATTCTTCTCCAAGAGCGTTGGCTTCGGCTTTGTATTCTTTGAAACATATAGATGTAAAAAAAAGAGTTCGAAAAATTGCAGTTCTTGGAGATATGATGGAATTGGGAAAATATTCTGCAGAAGAACATTATGATGTTGGTAAAATTGTTGCGGAAGTCTGTGATGTATTGATTGTTGTAGGCATGAGATCCAGGAAAATTGCCGAAGGAGCTCTGGATTCTCTAATGGAAGAAAAGAACATTTTTCAATGTGAAAATTCTGTAGAAGCTGGTAAAATATTATATGATATAATAAGGAAGAATGATGTTATATTAGTTAAGGGTTCGCAGTCTATGAGAATGGAGAAAGTCGTTGAAGGAATCATGTTAGAACCTAAAAAAGCAGGTGAGTTGTTGGTAAGACAAGAAGAAGAATGGAAAAAATTAGTATAAACATACGAATATACGAATCATGCGAATGATACGAATGGCTACGAATAAACACAAGATACAAAAATGCAAGAAAATATAGAACAAAATAATATTCAGGAAAAGCAAAAGATTGATATAGAAAGAATTCCAATGAAAGAAAGAAATGTTTTTCAAGTATATTTAATGGGGAAAATGGGAGTCATGCACGGCGAGACTGAATCTCAAGAAACTTGGGCGGAAAAATATGCCAAGTTGGTAAGCGATATTATTGATGGCAAGAATGGAGAAAACAATGCAATAATAAAACCCTTGATTGCAGAGGGAAGATATGAGGAAGCTTCAGAATATGTTATGAAAATTCTAAATGATAAAATATATAATTAAAAAAGTCGAATGTGTTACTATTCGACTTTTTGCACCCCCTCCTTTTTTATTTTTAGCTTAATCAGCAGAATAATTAAATTACCAAGCAACATATCTTTTTTCATTTCTCTTTCTGTTTTTGCCTGATCTTTTCTCCACATATATACTGTGAATAAAAACAGGATGATCAAAAAAAGGAAAATATAAACTTGTTGACCGTTCGTCAAATCTGCAAACCATGGTTGCATAGCTTTTTCCTTTCCGGCACCAAAATTTTTTTCAATCTATATTGATATTATATTATAAGAAAAAAAGTGTCAATTTTTTTTAGAGAATATTTGATAATTATTGATAAACCATTT
>CAZLRP010000004.1:0-45722 GCA_964562105.1 uncultured Candidatus Saccharibacteria bacterium | reverse complement strand
GGGGGAATGTGCGAGGTGAATTAGTCATTAAAAAAACCGCTGAAAGGCGGTTTTTAATTGTGCACGGGAGAGGAGTCTTGAAACTTACAGTTTCTGTACACCTTTTCTGTTTTTTACTTCGCTAAAGCTTGTAAAAAACTATCAAAGGTCTTCAAGTCCTTACGCAAGCAAAGACTTTTGCTTGCTTCCCGTGCATCAAAAAATCAGCTTTCGCTGATTTGTTTGTGCACGGGAGAGGACTTGAACCTCCATGCCTTACGGCACTAGCTCCTAAGGCTAGCGTGTCTGCCATTTCACCACCCGTGCAATGAAAGCATTCTATACTGAAATTATGCTAAAATCAATTTTATGTGGTCACAAATAATTTTGTTTTCGTCAAAACAAAATTTTCTCGACCCCGACTCGCCCGTTTTGCTTTCTAGCAAAACATGGCTCCGGCTCGCACAATCTATGTGGTCACAAGTATTTTTCTGCTGAAAAATCTCGCGACCCCGCCTCGCGCCGCCGTGCTCCGGCTCGCACATTTTTTGTGTGGCTATAACTTTTGCTTTTCGTGAACTCAAAGCAAAGTTACAGCCCGACCTCCTCGCTACGCTCGTCCGGTCCGCACAACGCAAGAAAAAATCACCTTTGGATAGCCGGTGATTTTTAATTACTTGCGTTTGTGCGCCCAGTTGGAGTCGAACCAACGACCTTATCCTTAAGAGGGATCTGCTCTACCAGCTGAGCTATGGGCGCATTATTTTATTATCAAAATTTGCTTCGCGCTGTTATTTACCAAAACAGCTATAAGCGCAATATTTTATTATCAATTATCGTAATCTGTGCCTGGGGCGGGAATCGAACCCGCATCTACAAGGTAGACAACATTTTAAGTGTTGCGCGTATACCAGTTCCGCCACCCAGGCATATTATTTTTTCTTATTTCTTCCCCTATGTGTTGGTTTTAAACTATGGCAATTTGGACAAAGTATTCTTAGGTTTTCTAATCTGTTATCTCGATGATCTCCATTTATATGATCAAGTTCAAGTGGGATTCTACCATCTTCTGATAATTTTGCCCAGCCACATTCTTCACATTTTCTCTCCTTTAACTTAATTGAAAATAATCTTTTTTTCAATTTGAAACTTTGGAAGTCGCTGTTTGTCGTAAGTATATTTTCCAATCGTATTCTTGGGATACCAACTAATTTCATCCCTTTGTTCCATGCTTTTCCCTTAAAATGTTTTGTGTCTATATTAAACTTTTTTATGTATTTTTTAATTTGATTATAATTACCGCCAGCCTCAATAAGTCCGAGTTTATTTAAAACTTGTCTAACGCTTGTAGAATTTATTACTGAGTTTCTCAAATCTTTTTCTGTCCATTTTTTATTTCTTGACATACGGCATACATATTTAAACTAGTATACTTTTGAGTATACCATTATAGAATAGAAGTTAAAAGCAAAACTCTTTGAGGCCTGGGGGAGAATCGAACTCCCGCATATTCCTTTTGCAGAGGAATGCTTTACCACTTAGCAACCAGGCCCTAAATTAATTTAGAGGAATAGTGTCAATTTTTTGTCTATGTTTTTCACCCAAATCTATCTGGAAATCAAAGGTTGGAATCCTGCCCAATTTGGTATGAGTTCTTACATATTCACGGAACTCCGATCTCATTCTTTTAGTGAAATCAAGAGCAATATCCTCTTTATCTTCCGGAAGAACTGTAAAAAGAATATTAGCATATTTTTCGTCATTTGAAAGTCGCACATCGGTAATCGTGATGAGAGAAAGCCCGCTTGATTCTTTTTGTATAAATTCCGCAGCGGCGGTTTTAACTATTTTTGCTATTCTGTCCGATCTATTGTCTGACATGTTATTTATTACGAATTAACAAATTTTACTAATGATACAAATGGCTACGAATAATTAATTACGATTTGAATTTATTTGTAGACATTTGTATCATTCGTCCCATTCGTATATTTGTATGTTTATCTTATTTTTCCATTAATTTAAACACATATAATTTGTCTCCGGGAGCTGGTGGAATTTCCGATTGGAATTGACAACCAAACTCAACTCCTTCTCGCACATCGCTGACCTTGTTTTTTTCTTTTTGCAAGTCTCTGATTTTACCTCTACCAATTTCTATATCTTTACGCATTATCTTTGCATCCTCGCCGATAAAGACAGTTCCTTTTTCTGCACGAGCGCCTATCACATGTTTGTCTTTCATTGAACTGAAGACTTTCAGTACTTTTATTTCGGCGGTTATTTCTTCAACCATTACTTTTGGTGTTCTCTTCAACACTTCTTCGTCAAGCCATTCTGCAATTTTGTAAATAATATCAAAAGTTTGTATTTCTATTCCTGATCTCTCGGCTAAATCTTTTGCAGAGGAATCAATACCGACATCAAAACCAAGTATGATTGCGGGGTTTCTGCCAAAGGCTTGCTTTACGTCGTTTTCCGAAATATGTCCTATTCCAGTCCCGATTATTTTTATTTTTACTTTATCACTTACTATTTTATTTATTTCATGTTCTACGGCGTTTATTGATCCGGCAACTTCTGTTTTTATCATTATTCTTATCGTATTTATTTCTGTATCATTGGCACTATCTTCCGCGTTCCAATTTTTAGCCGGATTTTTTTGATTTGTTTCTTTTTTGTCCAGCATATATTCTTCGGCTTCTTTTTTATTATCAAATGTAACAAAAGGTTCGCCCACTTTTGGAAGCTTATCAAAACCTATGATTCTCACAGGTGAGGAGAAACTAGCCTCTTTTATTTTTTTACCCAAAAAACTTTCCATCATTCTTGTAGGCGCAATTCTGTCTCCGGAAACTACGTACATTCCATTTTCTACATATCCGTTTTTTATTACAAGAGTTGCTGTAATTCCTTTTTGTTTGTCCATGTTTGCTTCTATCACTATACCTTCAGCCAATTTTTTTGTATCTCCTTTTAAATCTTCCATCTCAGCAACCAAAAGTATCATATCCATAAGTTCCGGTATGCCAGAACCTGTTTTTGATGAAATTGATACACAAGGAATTGATCCTCCGTATCCTTCAATATAGATTTCATTTTCTACCAAACTACTTTTTGTTTTTTCTATATTTACTCCTGGTTTGTCTATTTTGCTTATGGCTACTATAAAAGGGATTCCGCCATCTGTAATACATTTTAATGCTTCTATTGTTTGTTTTTTTACTCCATCTTCTGCAGATACAATAAGTATAGCTATATCAGCAATACTTGTACCACAAGATCTCATGGCCCCAAACGCTTCATGTCCGGGAGTATCAAGAAAAGTAATTTTTTCTTCTTTTCCTTCAGGTGTTTTATGTACTACTTCATACGCCGAAAGTCTTTGTGTAATTCCTCCCGCTTCTGTATCAACTATATTTGTCTTTCTTATATAATCTAAAAGAGTAGACTTGCCATGATCAATATGCCCCATTATGCAAACAATAGGAGAGCGCTTTATTATGCTGTTTTTGGCAGTTTTTTCCATAAAATTTTGACAATAAAAAAACACTCCGGCTTTCCATTTTGTTTATTTATTAGTTACCCACTATATTATGCTTTCTTTGGCTTTTTGCAAGGCGGTTTTTTCTTCTAAAGTAAGTTCGTATTCTGACGACAAATCTTTGATGGGCTTTGAAAAAACGCTTATATGGTCGCGAGAATAAATGCTTGATATCACAACTCCGTCTCCTTCGGCATTTACGAGGGCGGTTGCAAAACTCTGATTGCTTCCAGAGCCGTCACCCTTGAAAGGATTGAATCTTACCGTCTCATTTCCAGAGATGGTTTTTTTAAGCTTCTTATCAACTACTTGGAATTTTTCTGAAGTTATCTCTGCATATTTTTTTAAATCTTCCGTATCTTTTCTGATTGTGTCTATTGTATCATCTAAAGATCCGTTTTTGTTGCCAAGCAGTTTTCTCAATTTAATTTCAAGACGAATTATCCAAATCAAAAGCAATAAAATTATTGCTGATGCACTAACTATCATGTAAGTTTCAAAATTCATTTGCCTATTAAATTTATTAATAAAGAAGTTAATTGCGACGCTAATATAACTTTTATTTCAATTATTTTTATGTACTCAAGTATTTTATCACCAAATTAATTTTTTTGCATTTATTGATGACATTTCTGATTCATCCGTTTTATGTTTTGCCACTTTTTAATATTATAACTATTCACTTAGATAAAAATATGATAAATTACAGGAAATGAAAAAGATATATTTGGACAATGCAGCCACAACACCTGTGGATAATAAAGTTCTGTCGGCCATGGCTAAATACTGGTCAGATGCTTTTGGTAATCCAAGCTCTATACATTCCATGGGTGTCACGGCAAAACTAGTGTTACAGCAGTCTAGAAAAAAGGTATCCGATTTAATTGGCGGACATGATAGGGAAATAATTTTTACTTCAGGAGGAACGGAAGCCAACAATCTGGCTATTTTTGGAATACGCGGATTTGATGTGGACTTGACGCAGACTAGGCGCGGACAAATGCATTTTATTACCACTGAGATAGAACATAGCTCGATTCTTGAATGTTTTAAAAAGCTAGAAAGGGATGGATATAAAGTTAGTTATATGAAAGTTGATGAAAATGGTTTAGTAAATCCAAAAGACTTAAGAAGTATGATTACGACGGAAACCGTTTTTATATCCATAGGTTATGCAAATAGTGAAATAGGGGTAATCCAACCGATTAAAGAAATTGTAAAAGAAATTAGACGTTGCAGAAAGGAATTTGGAAGAGAGAGGGTTAGTTTTCCTTATTTGCATCTAGATGCTTCTCAAGTAGCACAATATTTAAATGTAAATGTAGAAGAATTGGGGGTTGATCTCATGACTTTGGATGCTCAAAAAATGTATGGTCCAAAAGGCATCGGCACGCTTTTTGTACGAGACGGAATAAAAATTGAACCAATAATATTTGGAGGCGGGCAAGAAAGCGGAAGAAGAAGTGGAACCGAAAATATTCCACTTATAGTTGGCTTTACAAAAGCTTTTGAGCTTGCACAGAAAAACAAACATAAAGAAAATGCGAGATTGATAAAGATAAGAGACGAATTTTTTGACAAAGTCAAAAAATTCGTCCCGAGTGTTATCATCAATGGTCACTTGGAAGCCAGGCTTCCAAACAATATTAATATTTCTATTCTTGGACAAGACGGGGAGATGTTAGTTTTTAGATTAGATGAAGCCGGAATAATTTGCTCATCAAACAGCGCGTGTGCTTCCGGAACAGGTGAATCTATAATAGTCAGAAGACTTGCCGAAAAAACCCAAGCAAGCAAGGAAGAAATTGATCTGCGTACAAAATCAACGCTTAGATTTTCAATGGGGAGAGATACAAAAATTGGAGATATGAAAAAGCTGTTAAAAATTCTAAAAAATATTTTGACATAATTGTTGTTTCTATTTTTTTAAAAATATTCTATAATAAAGGGGTATGGAGAATTTAACTAAACAACAAATAATACTGCTTACTCTTTTAGTAAGTTTTGTTACTTCAATAGCCACAGGTATTGTTACAGTTTCTCTCATGAACCAGGCGCCTATAGGAGTGGTCCAAACGATAAATAGAGTTGTAGAAAAAACAATACAGACAGTCACTTCTCCATCGAAAGAAATTCAGACAGTGGTAAAAGAAACAATACTCGTAAATCCGGATGATCAAATAGTGTCTGCTGTAGAAAAAGCTTCCAAAAGCGTAATAAGAATTTATAGAACAAATACAGATCCATCCTTAAGCGTGAATTCTTCCATGGTGTTTGTTGGATTGGGAGCAGTTGTAACAGACGATGGAATCATAGTTACAGATAACAGTCTTGTTTCAGAGGGTGGAAAGTATTTTACAACAACATCGGATAATAAATTGCTTGATCTTTCCGTTGTAAGAGCTATCAGTGGAGAACAATTAGCTTTGTTAAAGATTAAGAATGATGATAAAAATCCCACAGTTTTTTCCAAAATTTCGATTTCAAATAATGATTTGAAATTAGGACAGACAGTAATTTATCTCGGTGGTGAGACAAAAGATAATGTTTTCACAGGAATAATTTCTAGTTTGTCAACGAAAGAGATAAAGCCTTCCGATATTTCCAGCGCTACTTCCACTTCGAGCGCTACCTCTACTTCTGCTACATTGACAAAAATATCTTCCATAGAAACATCAATATCATCTAGTTTTATTTCCGGAGGATTATTACTTAATCTTAATGGCGAACTTGCCGGAATAAAATCTGTATATATGGATCGTTCAGGATCGAATTTTTTTGCCCCCGTTGATGATATACAAAAAGCTCTTTCTTCTTTAGCGAGTTCACAGACCAATACCCAGTAAATTATCTTTAGCTTAGTTTTAATTTAGTTGGAATAATAAATATAGAGAAATAAAAACCATACACAAAATGGTATCTTTTTTGCATAACAGCTTTTTTGACTTTTTGATATTTTGTAGTTAGTATTAAATTTATACAAAAATTATAGGATTTAACTTGCAAGAATCGGTCTGTTTTTATTTTTTAACTTTGATTTTAAATTATGCCTCCATTTAACAATTTTACAACAAAAGCAAAGGAAGTTATCCGAAGGGCTCACGAGCTTGCTGTTGAACGTGGACAAAATCATGTTAATCCACTTCATCTTTTGGCAGCACTGGTTCTTCAGGAGGAAAGTGTTGTTTCTTCAATTTTGGACAGGCTTGAAATAGATATAATTTTATTTACAGACTCAATACTTGAAGCGATAGAATCTACAACCTCATCAACAACGCTTTCTCCTTCAAACCAGATATATCTTACTCCAGATCTAGCTCAAATTTTGGATTTGTCGGGTAAAGAAGCCCAAGATTTAAAAGACGAATTTATTTCTACCGAGCATCTTTTTTTGGCTGTACTTGATACGCCAAGTAGTGCTCGAGATATTTTGCAGAAGTTTAAAATTGATAAGACAACTATATTAAAAATTCTTTTGGAATTAAAAACCTTGAAAGGGGGCGAGATAGATCAGCCCAAAAAATATCGAGCAATTTTAAAATATACCAGAAATCTTACAAAATTGGCGAAGGATAATAAACTCGATCCTGTTATAGGAAGAGACAATGAAATTTCAAGAATAATTCAAATACTTTCAAGAAGAACAAAAAATAATCCAATTTTGATAGGAGAGGCGGGAGTAGGAAAAACGGCGATTGTAGAAGGATTGGCGATAAGAATTGCAACGAATGATGTTCCGGAATCATTAAAGGAGAAAGAGCTTGTTTCTCTTGATCTCGGACTTCTTATTGCCGGCACAAAATACAGGGGAGAATTTGAAGAAAGATTAAAAGGTATTATAAAAGAAATAGAAAAATCCGAAGGCAAAATAATTCTTTTCATTGATGAAATACATACTATCGTCGGAGCCGGCAGTGCAGAAGGTTCAATGGACGCTTCAAATATGTTGAAGCCTGCTTTATCAAGGGGGGAACTTAGGACGATTGGCGCAACAACTTTGAAAGAATATCAAAAAATTGAAAAAGATCCTGCGCTTACGAGACGTTTCCAGGCGGTTATGGTTTCCGAACCTTCCATAGAAGACGCCGTTGCAATTTTAAGGGGTCTTAAAGAAAAATACGAACTTTATCACGGAGTGAGAATAACAGACGATGCTATTTTATCCGCAGTAAATTTAAGCTCGAGATATATCACTGACAGATTTTTGCCGGATAAGGCCGTTGACTTAATCGACGAAGCTTCATCAATGCTAAAAATTTCTCTTGAAAATATGCCTCCTGTTCTAGAAGAAACAAGAAGAAAGGTAATGAGACTTGAGATAGAAAAAGAAGCTCTCAATCCGAGAACTGCGCTCGGAACGGGGAAAAAGGCCACGGTATTAAACAGAATTAAGGCGATAGAAAAAGAAATTGCTGATTTAAAGGAAAAAACTGCAGATATAGAACTTAGATGGACAACAGAAAAAGAAATTTTGGCGAGTATTAAATCTTTAAAAAAACAACTGGAGATTTTTAGAATTGAAGCAGAAAATGCAGAGATAAAAGCAGATTTATCTAAAGCTGCTGAGATTAGATATGGAAAAATTCCTGAAGCAGAAAAAGATTTGGATGTAAAATTGAGAAAATTAAAAAAACTTCAATCTTCAAGAAGAGTTTTGAAAGAAGAGATAACGGAAGAAGATATTGCTTCAGTGGTTTCAAAATGGACTGGGGTTCCCGTATCAAGAATGCTTGAAAGCGAAGCCCATAAACTTATGAGAATGGAAGAAGAACTTCAAAAAAGAATTGTTGGACAAAATGAAGCTGTAAGAAAAATCTCGGATACAATAAAAAGATCTCGTGCAGGAATTGCAGATCCAAATAGACCAATAGGTTCATTTATTTTTCTTGGGCCTACGGGAGTTGGAAAGACCGAACTTACAAAAGCACTTGCGGAATTTTTGTTTGATGATGAAAAAGCTCTTATAAGAGTGGACATGTCTGAATTTATGGAGAAACATTCTACATCAAAACTTGTTGGTTCGCCTCCGGGATATGTAGGGTATGAAGAGGGTGGATCTCTCACAGAAACTGTAAGACACAGACCTTATTCGGTGGTTCTGTTTGATGAAATTGAAAAAGCACATCCAGAAGTATTCAATCTGCTATTGCAGGTTCTTGATAGTGGCAGACTAACTGATTCAAAAGGCAGAGTAGTTAATTTTAAAAATACCCTAATAATAATGACATCAAATATCGGCGCACAATTTATAGACAAGATGGAGCAGATGGGATTTGCCACAGCCGATGGAAAAAATAATGAGTACAATTTAGTTAAAGAAAAAATTTTGTCCAGTCTAAAAGATTTTTTTAGACCGGAATTTATGAATCGTCTGGATGATGTAATCATTTTTGATATTTTAGGAAAGGAAGCTATAAGGAAAATAGTTGATATACAAATAAATCAGGTCAAAGAAAGATTACATGCTAAAGAAATCACCTTGCAGATTTCCGATAAAGCTTTGGAATATCTCGCAAAAGAAGGATATAACCCTCAATATGGGGCAAGACCTCTAAAAAGACTCATTCAAGATAAAATTTTAAACCACATAGCATCTCTTATAATTTCTCAAGGTATATTGAAAGGAGGAACAGTAACTGTAGATATCAAAAACAATACAGTGTCGTTTGGCGTCAAGAAAGGGAAAAAGGGATCTATCGTAGAAAAAGAAATTGAAATTGACTTATAATTATTAGTGAATAAAATTCACTACATGGTTTGCAGGGTAGTAGATTTTGGCATCAAAAATGTTTTTTTATTTGAAAATTTATTACGGTTAACTTATTGTTAAATATTAATATTCTATAAAAGTGTTGATGTAGACACATTTTTAAAAAACAATGCCAAAATTCACTACCCTGTTTGAAAGAATGGAAAATAAATGATAATATGCCTCTATTGCGCCGGTCGTATAGCGGCAATTACGGGAGACTGTAAATCTTCTGCCTTCGGGCTTCGCTGGTTCGAGTCCAGCCCGGCGCACAAATAAAAAAGAGCGATTACGCTTCTTTTTTATTTGTGCGCCGGAGCAAGCAAGATTACTTGCTTGCGTGCTGGACTCGAAAAACCTTGAGTATATTTTTGAGAATGTAATCATTTGAAAAAATACGAAAGGTGTACAGCTCCTGTAAGGAGGGAGATGCGAAGCGGTCCAGCCCGGCGCACCATATTGACATAATAAATGTTACAGTGTATAATCTTAAGCAGAAGTGTTATTAAAATATCATAAAACAAAGGAGAAAACTCAAATGCTAACTCTTGTCGTCGTATGGTTTTTTGTAGCAACAATTGTATTTTTTCTGCCCTTTTGGAAAGAATTTCAGCCGGGTGTAATCAAAGATGCTTCTATAGACGGCATGCCTCTTGGAGATCTAGAAATTACTAAATTTGAGATAATGAAAGAAAGAATCATTGGGTCAATTCTTTTTCCGGTCACTTTAAGTTTTTGGTTTTTACATTGGTTTGAAAATAAATACGAATAATCCCTGTTTTGGACAAAGCCCTGCGATTGTCTAAGCGGGGTTTTTGTTTGGTTAAATTTCCAATTAATCTTTGATATACTTAAGCAAATGAAAGAAAATCTAGAACTTAGCAAAGAAATAGAAAAAATTATCAAAAGTTTGAAACCTCAGCCGGTCAAAATTTCTTTTGCGATTATAAATTTGAAAACTTCGGAGCCGGAAATTTCGGGCTACAACATGGATGAATTCGTTTATCCGGCAAGCATATACAAAGTTTTTGTTGGAGCGGAAATTTTAAGGAAAGCAGATCAAAAAATATTAAATCTCTCAGATATTATTGAAATTAAATATCCAAATGATGTTGATAAAGATTTGCGGTTATTTCCAAAAACAGCTCGTAAGGATGACAGACCTCTTTTAAAAGTAGGTGATAAAGTGACTATTGATTATTTACTCGATCTTATGTTCAGCCGAAGCGATAATACGGCGGCAAATACGCTAATGGATATTGCTGGGCGGAAAGATATTAACAACTACATCATTTTGCCAAACGGTTGGAATGGAAGCGAAGTTACAAGGAAATTTCTTGATAGACTGAAAGAAAAAAAAGAATACAGAGTGTCTAGAATTACAGTATCAAACGCCAGACATTTAGCCGAATTTTTTTATAAAGTAGAAATGAAACAGCTCGTAAATGAATGGGTATCGGAAAAAATGAAATTTTATATGCATAATTGGAACCGCGGGGGAAGGACAGGTTTCTACATTCCTGAATTTATTGATTATTATAGAAAAGGCGGGTGGCTTGAAATAAACGGTTATAAATATAATTTTTTTAGCGCAATAAAAAACGTGATTAAAAAAGGTTATGCTGTAAATAAATGGAGTGGCGATGTGGGAGTGGTGACCGGCAAAAATTCTCATTATGTTGTTGCTGTTTTGTCTCTAATAAAATCTCCTTGGCCATGGACCGAATTTTCTATGAAATCTCTTGCAAAAAAGATTCATAACCTTATGGAAAAATAAGTCATTGCATGTATAAATCCCGAGGTTGAACCTTGGGGGTAAAAAGTATTGAATTAATTTATATTATAATATACAATCTAAAACAGAAGTGTTACTAAAATATCAGAAAACAAAGGAGGAAACTCAAATGCTAACTCTTGTCGTCGTATGGTTTTTTGTAGCAACAATTGTATTTTTTCTGCCCTTTTGGAAAAAAATTCAACCAGGTGTAATCAAAGATGCTTCAATAGACGGCATGCCTCCTGGAGGCATTACGGTTACGAAAGAAGAAATCTTGATAGAAAGAATCATTGGGTCAATCTTTTTCCCAGCTAGTTTGATCCTTTGGTCTATGGATTGGCGCAAAGGTCTTTATTAGAGGTATTGTCTCGTTTTAGACAAAGCCCCGTATTTATTTAAACGGGGTTTTTGTTTGTTTAAAATTTTTGCTACTATGTAATCAATGAACAAAAAACTTCATAAAGGCCTAAGAACTTGGGTAGAAATAGATAAAAAAGCGATACGCAATAATTATCGTATTTTTCGTGGTCTTATAGACAAAAAATGTAAGATACTTTCAGTAGTAAAATCAAATGCTTATGGACACGATATGGTTGAATTTGCAAAAGAACAAGTTAAGCTCGGTGCAGATTTTTTGGGTGTAGATTCTGTAGTGGAAGCGATAACGCTGAGAAAAGAAGGAATTAAAATTCCGATTCTCGTGCTCGGTTATACGCTTCCTGAAATGATAAAGAAAGCTGCGCAAAAAAATATCAGTATTACCGTTTCAAATTTTGAGTCACTTTTTGCAGTTATAAAAACTAAAGTAAAAATAAAGATTCATATAAAAGTTGACACAGGAATGAACAGACATGGATTTTTTGAAAATGATATTCCGGAAGTTTTAGAAATATTGGGGAATAATAACCCCAGTCAAATAAAAAGCCAATTTGACGGGGCAGGAAACATTATCGTTGAAGGACTTTACACTCATTTTTCCATGGCAAAAGATCCAAATTCAAGAGCCTATACAAATTCTCAAATAGTAAGATTTAAAAAATGGCAAAACGCTTTCAAAAAAGCTGGTTACAAGCCGATTTGCCATGCTTCTGCCACTTCGGGGACTTTGCTTTTTAAAGAAGCTCATTTTGATATGATGAGAATAGGAATAAGTCAATATGGGATTTGGCCATCAGAAGAAGCCCAAAAATTTTTGTTGGACAAAGTTTCTCTTAAACCTGTCTTGTCATGGAAAACAATTGTTGCAGAAACAAAACAAATATCAAAAGGTTCAAGAGTTGGATATGATGGAACATACACAGCCAAAAGAGATACTACTTTAGCAGTTTTACCGATTGGCTACTGGCACGGATATCCAAGGGCACTTTCAAATATCGGATATGTTTTGATAAATGGCAAAAAAGCAAAAATTCTCGGTAGAGTTTGCATGGATATTATTATGGTGGACATTACGGATATAAAAAATATAAAAGTGGGAGATGAAGTCGTGATTATCGGCAGGTCAAACAATTCTGAAATCACGGCGGATGAAATTTCTAGAATTTTAAATGGTTCAACATATGAACTTTTGACGAGAATTAATCCTTTAATTAAGAGAATTTACGTTTAGTTTTTTATTTCTTGACTTGCAAAATCAAAGGTGCTTTACTCACATTAGAGAGTTTTTGATTTGTACCTAATAAAAAAAGAAAAGAGGTGAAGAATTATGAAGATCAAAGGAAGACTGTTTTACATGGGATGGTTCAATCGTCCATGGAATTTGTTGGTGAAAGATGGTACGAAAGTTGATCTTTGGCCGATTGTTGACAAATTTCTCGAATCATTAAATGGTCAGTTTTCTGATCACAAACAAGGGGCAGATAGTTACATATTAAGATTTGATAAAAAATCAGATTTTAAGCTGGAGTATCTGCGAGATGAACTTATCATCCTAAAAAGAGATGGGGGATTCGGTTTTTCAAATGTTCATGCATATCTTGACACCGCTCTAGTTTGGCTTTCTGGACGCATGATCAATATTGAGATAGAAGATAAAAAACGGATTAAATTTTTTGCTGATAAATCCGAAAAAGTTCTCAGTCTTTGTCTTAGCGGTAACAGCTCATCTTACATGATACCAGAAGGTGTTGAGAAAACAATTTGTAAGATTGGCCAACCAGACTGCTGTATTTTTCCCGCGATAAGTCCCGAAGGCTTTGAATGTAGAAAATTCAGTGGACCTATTGCTCGTGACCTTCTTGACCGATTAGCTAAAGGTACAATACGTGCCTCACGCATTGGCAACTGTGAAATCGGTAAAAGAAAAAAGGAAAATACAAAAATAGTTCCTGTTTGATAACTAAGAGTGTGTATGGTTTAAAACTATATACACTCTTTTCCTTTATTTTTCCAATTTTTCTGCTACTATATGCTCACAAATGAATATAAGAAATTTTAGTATTATCGCCCATATTGATCATGGTAAGTCTACGCTTGCAGACCGAATGCTTGAGATTACAAATACTATAGAAAAACGCAAAATGATGGACCAAGTTCTTGATAGTATGGAACTTGAAAGAGAGCGTGGAATAACCATAAAAATGCAGCCCGTTCGCATGAAATGGCACCTAAATAATGAGGAATATGTGATGAACCTTATTGATACACCGGGCCATATAGACTTCTCCTACGAGGTCTCTAGGGCCCTAAAAGCAGTTGAAGGTTCAATACTTTTAGTGGATGCAACCCAAGGCGTTCAAGCTCAAACTTTGACCACTTTAAACATGGCGCGAGAATCAAATCTTGTGATTATTCCTGTTGTTAGCAAAATAGATTCTCCACTTGCAAGAACTGCCGAAGTAAAAGAAGAAATTGCAAAACTTTTAGATATTCCCGAAAAAGAAATTTTAGAAGTTTCCGGAAAAACTGGTGAAGGTGTCGCAGAGCTTTTGAATGAAGTTATAAAAAGAATTCCAGCACCGCGCGGAGAATCTGGCGAAGAAAATTATAAATTGGAAATAAACGAAAAATCTTTCAGAGCTTTGGTTTTTGATTTCAAATATTCAAATCACAGTGGAGTTACTGTTTTCGTCAGAGTTTTTAACGGCGAGGCAAAAAGAAACACCCCTCTTGTTTTTAAAGTTTCAGGAAAATCATTTACCGCAACAGAAGTTGGAATTTTTTCTCCGTCTGAATTACCAACAGAAACTTTATCTGCGGGAGAAATCGGCTACATTGTGACGGGAATAAAAGAATCAAACATTGCTTCAGTTGGAGACACCATTTCTTATGTAAATGATAACAAACCGCCTTTGCACGGCTATTTCAAGCCATCACCAGTTGTTTGGGCGTCCATATATCCTGAGGGCGCGGATGATTTTGCTGTGTTAAAACTTGCTCTTGGAAAATTAAGACTTTCAGATTCGTCTTTTACATTTGATGAAGAAACTTCCGGAACTTTAGGCAGAGGTTTCAGATGCGGATTTTTGGGGATGCTTCATTTGGAAATTATTGTAGAAAGATTGAAAAGGGAATTCACTTTGCAACTCATTGTTACAACTCCGAGTATAAATTACGAAATTACTTTCAAAACTGGCAAGAAAGAAATGATTTTTTCACCATCACTTTTTCCTGAAGATTATATGATAGAAAAAATAATGGAGCCGTGGGTAAGAGTGAGAATTATTACTCCAGGTCAATACATTGGCGCGATAATGCAACAATTATATGAACACGAAGCTGTAATAGGAGATTCCGAAAGCTTTGGAGATAACAGAACTTCGCTTACTTTGGAAATGCCTCTCCGAGAACTTATGAGAAATTTTTTCAATGAACTAAAAAGCATGACTTCCGGCTACGCGTCCATTTCTTATGAAATTTTGGATATGAAACCGGCAGATGTTGTGAAAATGGATGTTTTGGTAGCCGATGAGCCGGTTCCTGCTTTTTGTAAAATAGTTGCCAGAAGAAGAATGCAAGAGGAAGCAGAGCAAACGGTAGATAAACTTTACAATGTTATTCCAAGGCAAATGTTTAATTTTAAAATTCAAGCAAAAGCGACAGGAAGAATAATTTCTTCAAGGTCTGTGTCGGGTATGAAAAAAGATGTTACTGATTATTTATACGGAGGCGATATAACGAGAAAAATGAAACTTAGAGAAAAGCAGAAAAAAGGTAAAAAAAGAATGAAAGAAAGAGGAAAGGTAAATATTACTCAAGATGTATTTTTGAAGATGATGAAGTCGGAATGAACGCAGACCGTCGCAGACTTGACGCAGATAAACGCAGAAAAATACAAAAAACGATTTGGCAAAGCCAAATCGTTTTTTGTATTTACACTAGCGAGCGAGAGCATTCAATTTTTAGAGCTACGGAGCACGACGGTGCGAGTCTTGAGCAAATTTTCAGCAGAAAATTATGCGGATCTAAAAATTGAATACTCGAGTGAGCCTTCATCTCCAAAACGGAGAATAAAGCATAATCATACTTATGATCAGAATTAGTCCCACTACAATCCAAGCGCGTTTAATTATTTTTTTAGATTTTTTATCGAAAAGCATGTTGTTGTCATTATTCACTTATTCTTATAAAATGATATACGAACCTATTTCAATGTAACTATACACTAAAATGATTGATTTTCAACAAAAGAGAAAAATTAATAATATTTTATACTCAAAAGTCTCTTTTGTGGTTTTGTTGATTTTATTGGTTTTTCTTGGAAGATCCACATATAATATTTATTCAAAGTATAAAATAAGTTCTGATAATTATGCTTCGGCAAAGAGAGATTATAACAGTTTGAAAGCCAGAAAAGATATGTTAGAGTCTGAAATTACAAGATTAAAAACGGACATCGGCATAGAAGAAGAAATAAGAAGTAAGTTTAATGTTGCAAAACCGGGAGAAACTGTAGTAACTGTTATCAGTAGCGGTAGTATTTCCACAAGTACAAATAATACAGATAAAGGTTTTTGGTCGAGTTTTTGGGACATTTTTTCCGCCAAAGGCGGATCCACCTCGGGCGGAAAATAATAAATTGCGAGTATAATTTAGTGGTAGAATGCGACCTTCCCAAGGTTGATACGCGGTTTCGATTACCGCTACTCGCACAAATTGCAAAAATGCACTACCCTGTATTGCTTTTTAAAACTCGTAATATATAATGGATCAGGTTATAGGATTAAAAATAAAAAAGATGAAAAAGATAGTAATGTATTCAACTCCAACCTGTCATTATTGTAATCTTGCAAAAGAATTTTTTGATCATTACAATATTTCTTACGAAGTATTTAATGTGCAATCTGACTTGGAAAAAAGAAATGAGATGATGGAAAAGAGTGGTCAAATGGGTGTGCCTGTAATTTTTGTAGATGATGAAATGGTCAAAGGTTTTGATGAAGAAAGATTAAAAGAATTACTGGAAATAAAATAGTTAAAAACTCGCTATTCGCGAGTTTTTTGATTATACCGTTTTGTGTTATATTGATTTTGCTATTGCCTTTGTAGTTCAATGGATAGAACAGTCCCGTCCTAAGGGATAGATGTCGGTTCGATTCCGGCCGAGGGCACATTATAAAATCTGCTTGAAGCGGAATTTTATAATGTGTCCTCGAGCAAGCAAACTGCTTTGCTTGCGTGCCGGAATCGAACAGCGGAGCATAAAACTTTTAGCAAAAAGTTTTGCGAGCTGGTGCCCAGACAAAGCTGAGTGACGGCGAAGCTTTAGTCGAGGGAGATAAGTGTACTCACGGTCCGGCCGAGGGCACAAATTAGTTATTCATACAAAGTTTTTTATAGTATAATATCAGGCATGAATCCTGAAGAAAAAGAATTATTAGAAAAGACATACGAAATGGTAGAGGAGAATAACCATATTCTCAAAAGCATCAGAAGAGCAAACCGATGGTCTGCTTTTTTCAGAATATTTTATTGGATTATAATAATAGGAGCATCTATTGGAGTATTCTATTTTTTACAACCATATGTGGATACCGTATTTAACGCATACCAAACCTTACAAGGAAATTTAACTAAAATAGTAAAATAAGAACGTCTAATCAGGCCAGCTTAGGCTCTAGAAAATTTCTTTCAAATAGTGTAATATCTCTTTGTGGAGCCAAGGTAGCTCAGTTGGTAGAGCATGTCCCTGAAGAGGATGTGGTCGCCGGTTCGAGTCCGGCCCTTGGCACAATTTAAAAATTATGGACAAAAAAGGTTTTACATTAATTGAGCTATTAATTGTCATTGCAATTGTTGGTGTGCTTTCGTCTGTAGTTTTGTCGTCTTTAAACTCGGCAAGAGGAAAGGGAGCAAATGTTGCGGTAAAGTCGGGTATGATAAATATGAGATCTCAATCAGAAATATATTATGATGATAATTATCAATCTTATGCTGGAGTTTGCCTTAGCCAAAAATTTTTATCTATATTAGCCAATGCTAGTTCCACAGGAGGGGGAACTAGTGGTTGTGCAGATGATCTAAATACATGGGCGGCTTATTCTCAACTTAAAATACCTGAAACAAATGGAAGTTACTGGTGTGTAGATAATATGGGTGCGTCAAAAGCCATAGCTACCACAGGTGTATGGGGAACGTACTCTTGTCAAACGATAGAATGGTATACTGTTGATGTATCAGAAACTCTTACAGATTGGTACACAGCTAATACAGCTTGTGCTAGTCTTTCTCCGTTGGAAGGAAAAAAAGTTGGAATACCATGGAGATTACCATCAAAAGATGAATTATTGGCTAAATACAACGAAAACCATTCTGATTTTCGTACAGATTGGTATTGGTCAAATACTGTAGATCCGAATAATGGCGACAATGTTTACGGTGTTAGCATGAACTACGGTTCTGTCGTTAGTATAGCCAAAAACTTTCCACCTATGTATGCTCGTTGTGCCCGCTAACATTTAAAAAATCGCTTTTCAGCGATTTTTTAAATGTTTATTATTATTTCTTTTTACGCGCTTTTAATTTTCAGCTTAGCTTGCCTATTTTTGTCTATTTTCGGCATTCTTACTATGAGAAGGCCATTTTTGTTTACCGCTTCTGATTCATCAACGTCAATTTCTTGGGGGAGGATGATAGTTCTTGAGAATGACCCCCAGTATAGTTCTTTATGAAAATAATCATTACCTGCAATGTCGTTAGACTCTTCTCTTTTTCCTTTTACAACCACCATGTCTCTGGTAATTGATATATCCAAATCTTCTTGTTTTACACCGGCTATCATGGTCTTTACTATTATTTCAGAAGGGGTTTGATACATATCTATAGCAAGCTGTCCTTCGGTTTCTTCTTCGAATTCATCTGAATCGCCGTCTGTTTGATTTTCAGTTTCAAGCTCGTCATTCTCATCCTCGGCTTTTACGATGCCTGTAAGTTTTTCAAAAAAAGTTTTTTTTCTCATCCTTTATTTATCCCGCCAAAAAGTTTCTATTAACCGGATATTTTTTAAATGTTTTTAATAAACACCCTCAACGATAAAGCCTCGACTGCACGGCTTACCATGGGGAATATTTTTTATATAAGCTCACAAATTTTTCCTTGCCCGATTTTTTTTATTCTTTCAAATATCAACAACACTATTATAACAATAATCCAAATAAATACCAATGCAAAATGAATGGATGTTCCCTGATTTCTAATCATGAAGAAATTGAAAGCGCTATGTATGGTGACGGAGCAGATTATGCCAAAAACAAGAAAAAAGATTTTTTTAATTTTTTTATCAAAAAAACAAAAACTCATAAAAATTGCTATAGTAGCAGATGAAATTGTGTGCAACAGCATTGACCCCACAAATCTCATATTTCCTGTAAAAACGCTTAAAATAATATTATGATTTTCATTCCATCCGGTTATTAAAAATAGCATATTTTCAATGGCTGCAAAACCTAATGCTGTTGTTATCATATATATCATTGGGTCCAAAGGCTCATCATTGTCTTTTGACCTTAAAACAAATATATATGCCATTATAAATTTAGAAATTTCTTCTATAAATGGCGCAAATATAATAACTAGAAAAATCTTATCTATCGTTACGTTTGCTTGGTTGGCCAAATTTTCAAACCAAAGTGTTATGTTATTGAATATGCTTGATGCGAATAAATTCTCAAAGCCCAATCCATAAAAATATTTTTCCAGCAACAATGACACAAATACTGCAACTACGCCTCCAATAAAAGCGAAAGCAAGCATACTTTTCGGCTCGGGATTTTTTTTGTCTTCGCGTGTCCAAAATAAAAGCCATACGATAGCTGGGAAAATACCGCCCATAAATGCAAACGAGACTGTGACTAAAAAATGAGAATCAAAATTCATGTTTTAAGATTTTAATAAACGCCCATGTATAATTTTTTTACTTTTTAATTCATCTCCCGTGTTTAATTCAATGCTTTATATTTTATTTCACTGGCCACTTTTCTATCATAAGTATGCTTTTGTCCTCATTTATAGATTGCCAAATTTCTTCCGTCAGGAATGGCATGAAGGGATGCAGGATAATAATTATTTTTCGAAGTGTGTGAAGCAAGAATTGTCCTCTTGAATTTTTAGAATTTTCATCTCCGCCCGAGGCGAATCCGTCTTGTGCGGAAAATATTTTTTTACTCTCTTCAAGTATGATATCAGCAAAAGTATGCCAAGCATAGTGATATATTTTTTCTCCAGCCATATAAAATCTGAATTCCTCCATGTCTGAAGTTATATCTTTGACAAAAATATCTCTTTCTTCTATCAATTTTTTATCATTTACTGTAAAATCGGAAAATTTTTCATCATATTTAGTTTCTTTGGTTGATTCTAAAACAAATCTGGTAATATTCCAAATCTTATTTGCAAAGTTTTTATAGCCTTTGATTTTATCTTCTGCAATTTTGCTATCGGTTCCAGGAGCGTTTCCGACTGTAAGCGCCATCCTTCCAGCATCAGCACCAAATCTTGCTGCAATATCAAGCGGGTCAATTCCATTATTCAATGACTTAGACATTTTTCTGCCTTTTGCATCGCGAACAGTTCCATGAAGATAAACGGTTTTAAAAGGAATTGTGCCTAGTGCATATCCTGTCATCATAATCATCCTTGCAACCCAGAAGAACAATATTTCGTAACCAGTCTCCATAACGTCGGTGGGGTGATAAAAGGCAAGGTCTTTTGTTTTTTCTGGCCAACCTAGGGTTGAAAATGTCCATAGAGCACTAGAAAACCATGTATCTAGTGTATCTTCATCTTGAATCCAGCCATCTTCTTTTGGCGCCTCTATTCCACAAAAAATTTCTTTTTCTTTGTACCAAACAGGAATGCGATGACCATACCAAATCTGTCTTGAAATGCACCAATCATTAAGCTTGTCTATCCAGTGAAAATAAGTTTTGTTAAAATAATCCGGAATAATATTTATCTGACCTTTTTCAACGGTATTTCTCATTATTTCTTTCAACGTAGTTTCTTGACCAGTTTTAATTTCATTTATTTCCGAATGTTCAATTTTAAATGGTTTATTTACGGCAACAAACCACTGAAGCTTAGGCATCGGTTCAATTATTCCGCCAGTTCTTTCTGCAGTGGAAATATTTTGTTTTATTTCTTCTTCTTTTTCCAAAAGTCCTTCTGATTTTAGCCATTCTACTATTACTTCTCGCGCTTCAGTAACTTTTTTGCCGAGAATTTTTTCATCTCCAACCATCATTCTGGCTTTTTCGTCTATAACTTGTATTACAGGCAGATTATTTTTTTTTCCTATTTCCCAGTCAATCATAGAGTGAGCCGGAGTAACTCCAAGTGCGCCTGTTCCAAAATCTTTTTCTACAGATTTGTCGGCTATAATTTTTATATGAATTGGAACACCGCAAAATATCGCATCATATTCTTTCCCGATATATTTTTGATATCTTCCATCTTCTGGATGAACTGCAACGGCAGTATCGCCTACTTTTGTTTCTGGCCTTGTTGTAGAAATTGAAATAGGGAAGTCTTTTGAGTATTTAAAAGTATAAAATTTAGCTGGCCTTTCCTCATAAACTATTTCATCGTCTGAAATAGTCGTCTGGCCTTTTGGGTCCCAGTTTACAATTCTGAAACCTCTATAAATAAGCCCGTCATCATACATTTTCTTGAAAACTGTACGAACGGCTAGGTTTCTTTTTTCATCCAAGGTGAAAGCTTCGCGAGACCAGTCGCAAGAAGCTCCAAAAGTGCGAAGCTGGGAAGTTATGGTATCGTGGCTTTGTTTTGCAAAAATATCTATTCTTTTTAATAATTCTTCTCTTCCCAAATCATATCTGGATTTATCTTCTTTTTTCTTGATATCTTTTTCTACTTTAGATTGTGTAGCAATGGCTGCATGATCTGTTCCCGGAAGCCAAAGAGTTTTTTTACCGCGCATCCTCTTATAGCGGATCATTATATCTTCTACTGTAATCATAAGAGCATGACCCATATGGAGCATGCCAGTGACATTTGGTGGTGGCATCGAAATAGAATATTTTTCTTTGTGTCTTTCAGGAAGATTGTCTGGATTAAAAAGACCTGAATTTTCCCACATTTTATATATCCTCGGTTCGGTTTCTTGAGGATTATATGGTTTTAAAAATTTACCTGCCACGAGGTCGGCAGACTTTTCGTGGCCTGCCACGTTTGAATTTTCGCTTTGTTTTTCTTTCAACATAATGTTTATTTATTGAATATGATACAAAATATAATTCTAAACTATTCTTGTAAAATTCTTTACGTGGTCTTGCATTGTGGTTTTATAATAGCAAAAACTCGTTCGGCTGAACAGTGTTATCAAATGAATGGAGATATAATTTGAGGGGTAAGAAATATGGAATAAAAAAAAGGACTCTTGAGGAGTCCTTTGCCACGAAGTGTTTTTTCAGGTTAGTTTTAGTTTGAGAGACTTTGGTGGGTCAACTCTTACTCTGAGACTCTTAAAGTTCAGTTAACTTGAGGCATCTTCGCAGCTCCAGAACATGATAATCCTAATAATAAATAAAACAATAGAGAAACTGTGGATAACTAATAATTCAAAAAAGTGGCTTTAAGTAAAGATTATTTATACTTTACAAAGTTAAATTTCCTCTAGCCCCAAATTCAATCTCAGATTTTTTGCCGGATTTAATGTTTAAGTAGCCGGCGAGAGCTATCATAAATGCATTATCAGTAGATGCGCTAATTTCTGGTACCAGAAATTCCACATTCAAGCTTTCAGCTAGTTTAGTAAAATCATTTCTAATTTTTTTATTTGCGCTGACTCCGCCACCCATTATTATAGTTTGCGCGCCATATTGTTCCACAGCTTCTTTTGTTTTCTTGACGATTACTTCTATTACTGCGTCTTCAAACTCTCTGGCAATTTCACGTTTGATTTGCTCTGTAAGAGTAGGAATTTTTTGTACGGTATAAAGCACGGCAGTTTTGATTCCCGAGAAAGAAAAATTCAAATCATGCGAATGAATCATCGGACGAGGAAGCGGGAACGGAGGAATTTTATTTGGAAATTCGTCCCTTTCTTTTTCTGCAAGTTTTGATATCTCCGGTCCTCCTGGATATGGAAGTCCTAAAATTCTTGCAACTTTATCAAACGCTTCCCCGATAGCATCATCTTTTGTGTTGCCGATTATTTCGTATTCTAATTTTTCTTTTATAAGAACAAGCTGAGTGTGTCCTCCGCTTATAAGCAATGCAACGGCGGGATAATTAACACTTCTAATTTTATATTCCTTGTCGGATATCTTATCTAGTGGAGCAACTGCAATATGTCCTTCCATATGGTTTGTGGGCATAACAGGAATATTTAATAATTCTGATAAGGCCTTTGCAAAACTTACGCCTACCCAAAGTGCTGGCTCAAGCCCTGGTCCATTTGTCACTGCTATCGCATCAATTTTTTTAAGCCAATCGGCGGATTCTATTTTTTCAGCTAATTCAATAAAAGACTCAAATAAACCTTGTTCCCTGATCAATATTTCTTTTATTTTTTCCGATTTTTCTTCTGTGACTTTAGACTTTAGACTTATAGCTTTTGACTTGAAAAAACCTGACTCAACAAGACATTGTTCCAGTAGCGGTGTCAGGTTTTTTACGTGCTCTCTCTTTGCCATCATTGGAAATACTCCGCCATACTGTGCATGTAACGCAACTTGGGAATATAATTGATTTCCAAGTATTTTAATTGAATCACCATTTGCTTCAATAAGGCAAACTGCTGTTTCGTCACAAGAGGTCTCAATGCCTAATATAATCATAGTGTGACCCCACGGAGAATCGAACTCCGATTACAGCCTTGAAAAGGCCGTGTCCTAACCGTTAGACGATGGGGCCCTAAAACAAATTTTTAATAAAATTTGTTCGGGCGACCAATTTTTTGTTAAAAATTGGTTTAGCCAAAGAACACAAGGTAATATAACATTTTTTGCGAAAAAGGCAAAAAATGTTATTGTTACTTCTGTTAGTAATTTTGGAGAGGTGGCTGAGTGGTTGAAAGCACCGCTTTCGAAAAGCGGCAGGCTCGCAAGAGTCTCGGGAGTTCGAATCTCCCCCTCTCCGCAGTTTTATTTTTTGGATGATTAAGGATTCGGTCACGCATAATTTTCTGCTGAAAATTTGCGCGACCCCGACTCGCGCCGTCGCGCTCCGTCTTTCGAATCCTCTACCGCCCAGTCAAAAACAGCTAAATACTCCAAGTATTCGCATTTATCTAGTTTTTGTCTGTGGGCGGTAGAGGATTCGAACCTCTGACCCTTTCTACGTCAAAGAAATGCTCTACCAACTGAGCTAACCGCCCAAATTATACCGAATTATTAAATTGGTCCTTCTCCTCTGTCCATGATTTTGTGTTTATTAAATTGGTCCATGTCCTCTATCCATAACGACGGAATATTATCATAAAAAAATTCATTAAACAATTAAGACGGCTCGCTTCGCGAGCCGTCTTAATTGTTTATTATTTTTATTATTTTTTACATCTTCAAAAATTTATAAATATCACTCAATGCCTTGATGGCGTCTCCGACAGCGATGTTATTTTGTCTGTAAAGTCCATCTGTGCAATCTCCGGCGGCCCATATGCCTTTTTCATAAGTTCTTTGATTTTTTGGATCTACTATTATTTCATCTTTGTCATTGAGTTTTGCAATTCCGTTTTTTAAAAATTCCACCGAAGGATTTGCTCCAATTTCTACGAAAATTCCGGAAACGGGAAGCTCGATTTCTTTTTCAGTATCTTTGTCTTTGTATATTAGTGACTCAACGAATTTATCGCCTTTGATTTCAATCAAGTCTGCATTTGGAATACCCCTGATTTTTGGATTTAATAAAACTTTTTTTATAGTGGCAGGATCTGCTCTGAAATCGCTTCGTTGTATTATAGTTACGCTTTTTGCGTATGCCGAAAGTTGAGAAGCGGATTCAAATGCAGAATTGCCTCCTCCTACGACGACTACATTCATATCGGTAAACAGCGGTCCATCGCATGTTGCACAATAAGTAATCCCTTTTCCGTCAAATTTTTCTGCTCCTTTTACTTGCAATTTTCTTCTGGCACTGCCTGAAGCGATAAGAATTGTTTTTGATGAATACTCTGAACTATTAGTTTTAATTTTAAAAATTCCATCTTCGGATTTTATCAATTCTAAAACCGTTTCTTTTTCTCTTATGTCTATGTCGTTTGAATAACTTTTGACGTGCTGTTCCAGGCTTGAGGCCAACTTTTCTCCGCTAATTGAAACAGTCCCAATCCAATTTTGTATATCTTCCGAGACTACGCTTTGATTACGAAAATCTTCTGTAATCAATACAGTTTTAATTTTTTTTCTGGCAGCGTACACGCCGGCAGCTACTCCTCCCGGACCTCCGCCTATAATACATAAGTCATAAATCATCTATTTTTTGTTTCTTCTCAAAAATGCTGGAACAACACCCCAGTCATCTTCTTCGGAAGTCAGTTGTTTATTATTTTCGTCATCAATCACAATGGTAGTCGGAGCATATTTTTCCTTTTCTTGTTTTGTTTTTTCTTCTTCTTTTGCTGTATTTTTAGAAGTAGAAATTGGTGTTATTACGGAATGGAAAAGAGTTTTTTTATTTGAAGGAATGTCAGAAAATCCCGAAGCAATGACAGTAATTTGCATTTCGTCCTTTTTTAATTTATCTGTAAATACAGTTCCAAAAATAATCTTTGCATTTGTATCAATCGATTCGGTAATAACTTTTGCAGCTTCTTGTATTTCAAAAAGAGTAATGTCATCTCCTCCTGCAATAGAAAAGAGTACTCCTTTAGCGCCATTGATTGAAATCTCAAGAAGAGGCGAGTTGATAGCCATTCTTGCCGCTTCCTCGGCTCTTTTTTCTCCAGAAGCTTTGCCTATTCCCATAAGGGCAGAACCGGCATTTTCTATGACAGTTTTAATATCTGCAAAGTCTATATTTATTATTCCTGGCGTTGTAATCAAATCTGAAATGCCTTCTACAGCTTGTTTTAAAATATCGTCACAAATGGCAAAAGCCGATTTTGCTGTCGTTTCTTTGCTAACCATGGACATAAGTCTATCATTTGGTACGACAATAATAGCATCAACATTTTTTTTCAATTCTTCTATAGCTACTTCCGCAATTTTATTTCTTTGCAAACCTTCAAACATAAACGGTCTTGTAACAACGGCAATAGTAAGAACTCCTAATTCTTTTGCTATTCTCGCTATTATTGGTGCAGCGCCGCTGCCGGTGCCTCCTCCCATTCCACAAGCAACAAAAACCATATCTGCGCCTTTAAGAGCTTCCTGGAGCTCTTCTTTTGTTTCTTCGGCGGCCCTTTTGCCGAGCTCCGGATTCATCCCAGTACCAAGTCCTTTTGTAAGATTTTTTCCTATGTGAATTTTTTTGTGAGCTAGTGAATGATGCAAATCTTGAGCATCTGTGTTTATGGTGATGAAATCAATTCCTTTAACTTTGGAATTAATCATGTGATTGATTGCATTTCCTCCTGAACCTCCGACACCCAATACTTTTATTCTTGCGAATGCTTCTATCTCTGGTTTGATTTGTGGCATTTTTCTTTGTAGCTCGTAGCTTTTTAGGAATATAACTTGTTAGGAAATCTAAACAAGTCAAAATCTAATACACTCAAAGCAGAATTAACAATTAATAATTGCAACTAAATTTATTTCTTATATTCAGAATAATATCAGAAAAAATAAAAAAAAGAAAAGGGTTGTCTAAATCTCACATTTATGTTGAAAAATAAGGATTTTATCTATAAATATAAAAGGCGGTTTTGCTTTGCAAAACCGCCTTTTATATTTATTTTTAAGCCTATTTTATCAAGGCAGGAATTGCTTAAACCAGTCGCTAATTCCACCAAAAATCCTTTTTGTTGATTCCTGCCCCGTACCGAATACTGTAATAAAGTCGTCTTCTCCGTTTAAATTTAATCCCCAAACCGAAAGCCCATAAGCAACGGACCAATATGAATCCTGGAGTTGACTATTTTTTATATTTGAAAGGAAATTAATTGAAGATACTTTTGAAGGAAGCTTAAGGCTAACTCTGGCGATGTCTTCTATAGTATCAATACCTGATCCTCCTCCGGTAAGTATTATACCTGCGGGCAAAAGTCCGCTTCTTCCTATTTTTTTCAAATGTACTTCTATCAGATCAAAAATATCCGAAAGGCGAGCCATAATAATCTCATCTAATTTCTTTTTAGGATATTGCATTTCTCCCGTGCATCCAAGTTTTATATTTTCTGCCTCATATATAGGGATTCTGAAACCTAAAGCGATGTCGTTTGTAATATCTGTACTTCCTATTGGAAAAACCTCCAAAGATATAGGCATGTTGTTTTCAAATACCGCAAGAGAAACGGTTTCTGATCCGATATTTACCAAAATACATCCAGCAATTTTTTGACTTTTTGTAAGACTTACTGTGCTTGCTGCAATAGGCGAAGCTATAATGTCAAGGACTTCTATATTTGCATTTTCCACTGCTCTGATTATGTCATTTAAATGTTGTTTCAAGCATACGATAAATAAAACTTTAGCTTCAAGTTTTGAACCATGCATTCCTGCCGGTCTTCCCATTAGCATCTGGCCGTCAATTTTGAATGCTTGGGGGATAGTCTGGATAATTTGCTTGTTCATAAGCAAAGACGGTGGCAGGCAGTTTTCGGCTTCATCGATGACATTTTTAACATCCAGATCGGTTATTTCCAAATCTGCTTTGCTAATCATTACCAAACCTTTGCCGACAATAGAACTCAATCCAATTCCACCGATTGAAATATAACCTCTTTTTATTTTTATTTTTGCAGTTTTTTCTGCTTGGCTGATCGCCAATTTAATGCATCTTGTAACATCAGATATGTTTATAATATATCCATGTCTTAATCCTTTTGATTCGGCCTCTCCTGTAGCAATTATTCTTGGAATGTAAACACCTTCTTCAGACAAAACGCTTTCAGAGACAACCACTTTAATCTGGTATGTTCCTATATCTATTCCTACTGAAATTTTTTGTGACATGGTTGATTTTTAATGAGCGAAGCGACTATAAAAATCACCACCCCGTGAAATATTTTGCTTCAGCAAAATAAAATTCGGAGAATTTTATTTCACTGGGGTCGAAAAACATCGCTTCACTGCTTATTTGTCTAATTATATCAAATTATTTTCATAAGAGCTAGATAAAATAACAATAAAACTGTGCATAAAAAAAGCGTGGGGTAATTTATACCTCCACGCTGTATGGCTCATGACTCTCTATTCATACCCACCTTCTTTTTTATGCAAGGCTGTTTTTTTCACTTTCGATTCTCAACCATTTTTTGTTTTCTGCCTTTGCTTTTCTATATGTTTTCTTTAACAACTTAAGAAATTTTTCTATTTTTTCTGCTTTTTTTTCACAGATTAAACTTGCTTTGGGCATTTTTTTAACCTCCTTTTTTGAAAAATATACTTCTAGAACAATCCTATTCTTTTATGGAAATCGCTTCAACAGGGCAATCTTCCTTGGCTTCCATACAAGCCTTTTCGGAAGTTTTTAATGTTGGATTCTTTATAATTGACATCACATCATCTTTCATCTTAAAAACCTCTGGACATGTAATCTCGCAAATTCCGCAACCAATACAAATATCATGATCTATTTCTATTTTCATCTGTCTAGCCTCCTATGCTGAAATATTTTTAACAACGTACTTTGAAAATAATCTTATTACTTAATATAATATTATGCAAATGGAGATTATATTTTAAAAAATTTTCTAAATTTAGTTTCTACAGCCTCCATCTTGTCCCCGTGCTCATAACCCAAAAGATGTACGTTTCCGTGAACAAAAAGAAAAGTTATAAAATTATTGAAATTTCTTTCAAAATCTTTCGCCTTATTCTTAGCTATTTTTGGGCAGATAAAAATTTCACCGGAATTTTTTGCAATAGGGAAGCTAAGAATATCAGTGGGAGAATCTATTTTTCTGTATGTTTTATTAAGTGAATGTATTTTTTTCTCATCAACAAATATCAAATTTAGTTCGTATTCATAACCCAGAATTTTATTTTTTATCTGTTCAAAAGGCAAGCTTGGAAGCTTGCCTTTTGTTTCATTAAAAATTGAAAATGTATTTGTAATTATTCGTATCATTCGTATATTTTATTTCTTTGTCCTTGTTTTTGATTGGTTGTCTGTTTTATCCGCCATTTTGCCCATTCTTATGAGTTCCTCAATCTCTTTTTTCTTGGTGATGGACGATAATCTCTGAACTTTTACTTTGTAGTGAGAAAGTTTTCTTTTGGAATATCTTATAGATCTTACTCGTGGAAGTACTCCAGAACCTTGAACTTTTTTGGTAAAACGTCTAAGCATGCTTGCGTTGCTTTCGTTGCTATTTTTCTCTATTTCTATGTTTATTGACATGTTGACTGCTACATTAACATCTTGTTTGGGAAAATGCAAGATAAACATACGAATATACGAATGACACGAATGATACGAACCCAGTAGTGAAATTTGGCATTGTTTTTAAAAAGTTATTGTACCAATTTTTTTATACCGAGTATGTACTGACTTGATAAACAATCACTTTAACATTTTATCTAAAAAACTTTTTGATGCCAAATTCTACTACTGGGCGAATGGCTACAAATAATACAAATGCAGGGCGGCGCGAAGCGCCGCCCTCTTGTATTTTTACTCTGTTAAATAGAATTCAAATTTAACAGGGTGAATTTTTCTAAAACCTATAACCTAGCACCCAAAACCTAATTTTTAAGATGCTTGATATGTTCGGCTAATTTATCTACAGGAATACTTCGTTGTGTTCTTGTTGTGTTTTCTCTTATCATAACAGAGTTTTCCAAAAATTCTTTTTTGCCCATTATGATTACATAAGGAACTTTTGTTTTTTCCACGTGAGCGAACTGACTTCCGAACTTGTCTCTGCCGAGCATATGATGTACAAATATTTTTTCCTGTTTCAGCATCTCTATGATTTCAAGGCTTTTATGTTTGGCCTCGTCACCTAGCTGAATATAAAAAGCCATAGGTTTAACAAGTTTTGAAACTTTTCTAATTACTGATTTTTTTCTAAGAAAAATTTTTATTCCTACTCCCGGATTATCTTTTTTGTGTCCAAGTCTTTGAGCTATGCCATCATATCTGAATCCAACAGCTAACGTTTCTCCGATATCGCCATTGCTTAATGTTTCCTTGATTTCAAAAATAGTTCCCGAACAATATTTTTTGTCAGGTACCAAACAATTATTGATTTTGTAGGGAATATTCATAGTTTCTATGAATTCAAGGACTTCTTTAAAATGAGCTCTGCTTATGTCCGAAAGACAACTTACAGAAGTAGGAGCGCATTCCTTCAATTTTCCATCAATATCGCATTCATTGCAATGTAATAGATAAAAGGCGTCTTTTTTAAAATTTTGCCTGCAGTGTGCCGACATATTATTCAAATTTTTCTTGTAGTAATTTGTAAGTTCTTTGGAAAATCTGCTTATGGATTCTTTGTCCCCGATACTGTTTATTTCTATAGAAAAATCTTTATAGCCATTGTCTTTCAATATTGAAATAGCAGTTTTAATGAGAAGGGCTTCAGCAATACTTCTATTTGTTCCCATAACCTCAAGATTTATCGTGTGTTTTGCCCTTTCCTTTATGATGTCGCTTTCATGGACAAGCATTATGGGTTGTGGCAGGGAAGATAGATTTTTTTCCAAATATTCTCGGAGCAAGGCGACCCTTTCTTCGGCAAAAACTTGAGAAAAAATCCAAGGCAAACCGGAAGTATTTTTTAAATAGCTATCTTTCAAAAAAGAGGCTTTGTGCACATCGTCTTTTGTTATTTGCAATGGTTTTGTGGATGTAAAGCCAAAATACAGAGCTGCTTCCGCCATTTTATTGACTGGCAAAAAATTAATATGATCTAATTTTTTATTTTTCTTATTTTTGGTTTTTCTTGTACCGTTTGCTGTTTTTGTTTTTTTCATGATTTTTATGCGAATGAATACGTTTACATTATGAAATTTTTATATATTCTGTATTTTGTCTTCTAATTCTTATATCCCGTATTCATTATAATCTCCGGGAGAAGTTGATATTTTATTAAACGGGAACAATCGTATGGATAATTTGCCCACGATATTTTTTTTAGACAACGCTCCCCAAAGTCTAGAGTCGGAACTATTGTGTCTATTGTCTCCCATAACAAAGTACTCACTTTCTTTTAATGTCACTTTTAATTTAATATCTGATAGCGGAGAGGGTATAGATTTGCTTATATATACATACGGTTCTGTTAAAATTATGCCGTTTGGATTTTCTTTATTGTAAATTTTGACTTCGTCGCTATTTATTTCAACAGTTTCTCCCGGAAGTCCTATGATTCTTTTGATATAAAAAACAGTCTTTGTTCCGGCTAATCTTTGTTGGTCGAGAGCTTCAGGAGGCGCTTTAAAAACTATAACTTCGCCTCTTTTCGGTTCACTGAATCTATAAGAAATTTCATCAACTATTAAATAATTTCCATTTTGAAAAGTGTTGTCCATTGAATCTCCCGAAACTATATATGGTTGAGCAACAAATGTTCTGATGGGCAATACTATGACCAGCGAGATTATTACTATATATATAGTCTCTTTTATGAAATTTTTTGTTTGTTGCATTCCGCTAGGAGTTTTGCCAACAACAATTTCTTCTTTTATATTATTATCCATGTTTTTATTTTGTCCTATTTTTGATAACCAATGATGCCGAAACTTTTAACAAGATAGGTCAAAATAAGGGCTTAAAATGGTGCTAAAATGCGATCTAACTACCATTATACTATAAAATTTGTTTGAACACAAATTAAATTAAAAATAGAACACAATATTTATGATACAGAAAAATAAAAAAAACGGGACGACCTTCGGTCGTCCCGCTTTTTGTTTTATAAATTTTACTTTTTTGACTTTATAAACTCTTGACTTTATAATGTCTTACATGAACCCTGTAGTAGAATTTCAAATTATTGCTTTGTTTTTTATGGATAGGGTGTAATAAGAGAGTCGATTTATATTAATAACATTAATCGAAGTTTTGAGTTGTTGGCAATAAAAAACAATTTGAAATTTCACTACGGGGTGAATTACATTATTGTAGGTTTGGGAAATCCGGAACAAGAATATGAAAACACTCGGCACAACACCGGAAGAATGGCTGTTGAAACTTTTGCAAAAAAAATAGGTTTGGATGCTGAGGATTGGAAAGAAGATAAAAAAATAAAATCTGAAGTTACAAAAACAAAGCTCGGAAAAAACTCTGTGTTTTTAGTGAAGCCGAATACTTTTATGAACAAGTCCGGAGATGCCGTGAGGTCTCTCATAAAAAGCAAAAAAGCTGCGGAAACTTTAGTCGTGATACATGACGACTTGGATCTTCCTTTTGGAAAAATTAAAATCTCATTCAACAAAAGCGCCGGAGGGCACAGGGGAGTGCAGTCTGTCATTAAAGCAGTTAAAACAGAGGCCTTTATAAGAATGAGAATCGGCATTTGTCCGATAACAGGAAGTGGAAAGCCAAAAAAACCATCCGGAGAAAAAGCTGTTACTGAACAAATACTTGGAAAGTATAAATCTTCTGAACAAGACACTTTGAAAAAAATAATGAAAAAAGCCGCTGACGGACTTGAATCAATTGTGACGGAAGGAAGAGATACGGCGACGATGAAGATAAATAGTTTGTAATTTATTAATAATAAATAAAAATCATGGAACAAAATCAAGGGGAAATTAAGGAGGTTTTACCAAATGTTGATGTAAATGTTAATAAACCTATAGTATGGGTAAGAGTCAAATTATTGATGCCCTTTTTAGTTTATCCTTTTTGGGGCATGATTTTAGGTTTCGTGTTTTTTATTTTTGTATTAGAGAACAGCAACACTTTTCTTCCCACAGGTTTCCTAGATAATAATGTGTTTCTGTTTGGTTTGGGCGTAGGATCTGGATTTATCATAGGATTGATCATTGGAACGATAAGGTATAGAAAAAAAATCAAAAAAATCTCTCCCGAATACTTATTAAAGTTGAAATACAATATAATATTAATTATTACTGTCATTATAATTTCGTTTATTCTAGGGCGTTATGTTATTCATATCCTTTCTCCATACGAAACTTTTTGCCCGTTTTCTTTTTGTTTTTGATAATATATTAAAAAATTAGTTTCAAAAATACAAAGGGCGGTTCGCGAAGCGAACCGCCCTTTGTATTTACTTTTAACTTTCAACTTGAAACTTTTAAAAAAATTTTATCTATTTCACAAAATTCAATCCCATCTTCTGATTTTTTGGTTCAAAAACATTAATTTTGAAAGTATATCTTTTGCCCAAACTTATTTTTTCTTTCATTTTTACCTCTGAGCCAAAATCTGAAATATGTACAAGCCCGGAAACTCCTTCCTCAATACTTGCAAGTGCACCGTATTTGTTGAATTTGATGATAACCGCCTCTATTTCATCTCCTTTTTTGTATTTTTTCTCCGCTTCTTCCCAAGGATTTGGTTTGAGGGCTTTTATGGACAATGAAACCTTGCCATCTTTCACTTCTATGACTTTGACATCTACTTTATCTCCGATTTTAAACATCGCTTTCGGATCTTCTACGAGCGCCCAGTCAATTTCAGAAATATGAACAAGCCCTTCAAGTCCGTCTTCAAGTTTTACGAATACTCCGAAGTCCACAGCGCCAGTGATTTCTCCCGAAAGAACATCTCCGATTTTATATTTATCGGCTTTTTTCTGATTTTCTTTCTTCTCAAGGTTTTTCTCCGAGAAAATAAGTTTTCCTTCTTTTGGAACAGCTGTGATAATAGCAACTGATATTTTTTGTCCGACAAGTTTTTTAAGCTCTTCTAAAATTTTGTCTTTATCTCCAGCTTCTACTTTTGGATAGTGTTCTGACTTGAGCTGTGAGGCAGGAAGAAATCCGATTATGCCTTGCCATGAGATAATAAGACCTCCTTTGTTTGCTTCCTGAACAGGAAGTTCATAAGTTATTTTTTCTTTAATTGCTTTTTCGGCTTCATCCCAAATAAGAGCTTGTCTTGCTTCTTTTAGAGAAAGTTCCACATAACCTTCTTTGTTTATGTGATCTACTATTTTAGCCGAGACAACATCGCCTATATTTAATTTTTTAATTACATCTCTTGCGGTAATAAATTCTTTTCCGTAAATAATACCTGTTCCGTATGGTTGTAAGTCTACATAAACTTTAGATTTTTCTATGCCTATTACTTTTCCTTCAATGACTTCTCCTGCCATCGGTGGATTCTTTGTGTCATTGAAATATTTAGCCATCAAACTATTGTTTTTGGCTTTTGTTTTTTCGTCAATAATAACGTCTGTTTTTAATGTTTTTGCCATAATTATAAAATACGAATTTACGAATTATACTAATGATACGAATGGCTACAAATAATTAAATGCAAGAATTGTTTTATTCGTTGCTATTCGTATTATTCGTTCTATTTGTATATTCGTATCCTTATTCGTAAATAAAAAAACCGGCACTTGATAAACCTTCATAATGTTTATCCGTTCCACTTAGAGTGGAACAAAAAGTTTTACTTAAATTTACTGTCTTCAAGTAAGGTTAGCTTTTTGTGCAACTAATCTAACAGACTAGAGATTACTATAATTAATCTATAAAGTAAAGAAGTACCTAGGTTTTGCATTGTCATTCCCGCGCAGGCGGGAATCCAGAATTAATTCAATTCAACCTAGATTCCCGCCTGCGCGGGAATGACAATTCAAACACTTGACACATAAGTACCAAAGATGTACTCTGGCGGGAGTAGCACATTAATAAACGAGGAGGGTTGTTATGAATAAGAAATTATTTGAGTTAATTTCTAGTTTAGATGATGAAGGTCTTTTTCTCAAAGCACTGTCAAAACTTCCCGAAGCACAGCGAATTGAAGAACTTGAGAAGATTGTTAAGGAGTCAATAGTTAATGGAAATCTCTATTTTGCTCAAAAGATGGCAAAAATTCTCAACCGCGCATTGTCTTTTGAAGAACTTAAAAAGATTCACGAAAGGTATATCAAGGAAGGTTGGCTTAATGAAATTGCTGATGTAGTGAGCCTTTTTCCCGAACCACAAAGGACTAAGGAACTTGAAAAATGTCTTGAAAAACAGGTATCAAAAGGGAACCTTGGAAATTCACAAAAAGTAGTAAAACTTCTAGATCGTCAATTGACAAAGGAGGAAATTGAAAAACTTTTTAAGTTTCAGGTAAAAAAAGGACGTTCTGATATTCGAGATACAGTAAATCTTTTTCCTGAACCGCAACGAACTGAAGAACTTGAGAAGTGCCTTAAAAAGCAAGTGGAAAAAGGATGGCTTTCTGATGCTCAAGGGACGGCAAAACTTCTCAATCGCCAACTAGCAAATGTGGAACTAGAAACAATTCTTAATGAGCAGATTAAAACTGGATGGCATTTAGATCTTGTTATAGAGACAGCAGAGCTTTTAAACCGTCAATTGACAAGTGGGGAATTTGAAAAGCTTCTTGAAAAGAGGATAGCGAATGGAAATCTCTCTGATGTTCAAGAGATAGCAAAACTTCTCAATCATCAACTGACGACTGAAGATCTTACAAAAATTCTTGAAATGCAGGTGGTGCATCATCGTGAGGAAGCTCGAAAAACAGCAGAGCTAATTCTAAGTTTAGAGTAATTTTTATTACGAAACGCACATATCATAGCAAAAATATGTGCGTTTTTTTATTGCGATTTTTCCGATATTTTGCTATAATTAATCCGTTAAAGTTTTTGCTGACGTGTTGAAAATGAGAAGTAACAGGCGCGTCTTTTAAAAGAGATGAATCATATAAAAACTTCCTAGTCATTTAACATCAACACATTTTCATCAGCAAAAATTTTCTCGGATAAATGATAATAACTTACCTAGGGGTGGAGTTTTTTAAAGTCCAATTTGGCGATACCACCATCGCTTTTAACCCAATTTCCAAAGATTCAAAATTCAAGCCAACAAGGTTTTTTGCGGATATTGCGCTTGTAAGCTTGAATCATCCGGATATGAATGGTACGGAAAATCTTTCGTATAATGGTAAAGATCCATTTGTTATTTCTGGCCCGGGAGAATACGAAATCAAAGATGTTTTTATAAAAGGTTTTTCTTCAAAATCAAACTATGACGGAAAAGAAAAAATTAATACGATATATTCAGTCACGCTGGAAAACATGAACATTTGTTTTCTTGGCGCACTTTCTGACATAAATCTTTCAACTGAAGTAAAAGAAGAACTCGGAGATGTTGATGTTCTGTTCGTGCCTATCGGTGATGCAAATGTTTTAGATGCGGCAAAAGCCGAAAAACTTTCCGTGGAGATAGAGCCGAAAATAATCATACCGATGCATTTCGGCGAAGTCGGAATAAAAGATGCACTAAAAAAATATTTGAAAGAATCGGGTGAAGAAAATGTTAAACCGATGGACAAGCTTACCCTAAAGAAAAAAGACTTAGAAGGGAAAATGGGAGATGTTGTTGTTCTTTCACCGATATAATATACAAATATACGAATGGAACGAATGATACGAATGGTTACGAATAATTAAATACAAGAATTAATTGATTTATTTGTAGCCATTTGTATCATTCGAATAATTTGTTGATTCGTGTCATATTAAATAATAACCGTGAGTAATATAATTAGAAAGATACGAAGATGGCCAACTGAAAAAAGAAGAATTTTTTCCATTTTATTAGCAATATTTTTGACAATTTTTATAATAATTTTAAATTCCGGAATTAATTTGATATGGAAAGATGATGCAAAAAATAATGATTTTATGAAAAATAACGCTATAAATTCAATACAAGAATCTTTATCGGGAATTATTAATGAAGCAAAACCCGCATTTGACAATATTTTTGGTAGTTCAACAAATAAATCAGCAACAGGGACAGAAGAAATAATAGATCAGAGTAATGCGACATCTTCCAGTTTCAGTACAACATCAAATGTAGTAAGATAAAAATACAAATATACGAATTATTCGAATGATACGAATGGCTACGAATAATTAAATTAAAAAATACAATGAGCAAAGAAAAAGAAATAAGCGGAGAGCACAAAGCCCTATCAAATAGAAGCATAACGACAGAGATGAAAGAATCTTATTTGGATTATGCTATGTCTGTCATTACACAGCGAGCACTTCCTGATGTGCGCGATGGCTTGAAGCCCGTTCATAGAAGAATACTTTTTGCTATGCATCAAATGGGTCTTACGGCCGGAGCAAAAACAAGAAAATCTGCTGCAGTTGTTGGAGAAGTTTTGGGTAATTATCATCCTCACGGAGATGCTTCCGTCTATGACGCGATGGTGAAGCTTGCGCAAGATTTTGCTCACAGATATCCGATGATAATCGGTCAAGGAAACTTTGGGAATATTGACGGAGATTCCGCTGCCGCCATGAGATATACCGAGGCAAAAATGTCTAAGATTGCCGGCGAAATGCTTAAAGATTTAGACAAAGAAACAGTAGGCTGGCGCCCAAATTATGACAATACAAAAAAAGAGCCGGATGTTCTTCCTTCTGCCGTTCCCAATCTTCTTTTAAATGGGACTCTTGGAATTGCGGTTGGTATGGCAACAAATATTCCACCGCACAATTTAAACGAAGTTGTGGATGCTACTTTGCATTTAGCGGATAATCCAGACGCTACGACAGAAGATTTGTTACAGTTTATAAAAGGTCCGGATTTTCCAACGGGAGGAACTATTTATAATCAATCAGATATAAATCATGCCTATGCCACAGGCCGAGGCGGAGTTGTAACTCGAGGGACCGCTGAAATAGTTGAAGATAAAAAGGGGACATTTCAAATTGTAATTACATCTATCCCTTACAGAATAAATAAGGCGGAGCTTATCATTGCGATAGCAAATCTTGTCCGCGATAAAAAAATAGAAGGCATAAAAGGTTTGAGGGATGAATCCGCAAAAGACATAAGAATAGTTATTGATTTGAAAAACGGTGCTCAGCCCCAAAGCGTATTGAATTATTTATATAAACATAGCCAGCTTGAAGAAACGTTTCATTTTAATCTTGTTGCTCTCGTAAACGGCGTTCCTAAAACTCTTTCACTCAAAACATTTTTGGATGAGTTTATTGAACATAGAAGAATAGTTATAAAAAGAAGAACGGAATTTGATTTGAAGAAAGCAGAGGCACGTGAGCATATTTTGCTTGGTTTGAAAAAGGCACTTGATCATATTGATGAGATTATTAAGCTCATAAAAAAATCCAAAGATGTGGATGATGCAAGGGCACAGCTCATGAAAACATTTAAGTTTTCCGAGATCCAAGCGAACGCGATTCTTGAAATGAAACTTCAAAAGCTCGCAGGGCTTGAAAGAAAGAAAGTGGAAGATGAACTCAAAGCAATTCAAGCGCTTATTGAAGATTTGAAAGATATCCTTTCAAAAACAAAAAGAATTTTAAAGATTATCAAAGACGAGCTTATTGAAATTAAAGCTAAATACGGTGATGAAAGAAGAACAAAAATAATAAAAGGCGGGGTGAAGACTTTTTCGCAAGAAGATTTGATTCCTGATGAGCCAAGCATGCTTGTTCTCACTGCTGGCGGATATGTAAAAAGAACAAATCCCGATGAATACAGAAAACAAAAAAGAGGCGGAGTTGGCGTAGTGGACCTTGATACCAAAGATGAAGATTTTATCACCCATTTTCTTACCGCTACGACACATAATGATATTCTATTTTTTAGCGATAAAGGAAAAGCCTATCAGATAAAAATGTATGATTTGCCAGAAGGTAAGAGGGCCACAAAAGGCAAGGCAATTGTGAATTACCTTTCTATTACAGGTGATGAAAAAATCACTTCCGTGCTTGCAATGCCGAAAGAATTGAAAAATCTTAAATTATCGCTCATTTTAGTTACAAAAAATGGTACGACAAAAAGAGTGGATGCGGATGCGTTTAAAGATGTAAGAAGAAATGGTTTGATCGCAATTACTTTAGATACGGGAGACGAACTTCGCTCAGCTTTATTTATGTCAGAAGGCGATCAGGTGATTCTTTCTACAGCAGAAGGACAAGCTATCAGATTTAAAGATAAAGATGTCAGAGTTATGGGAAGAAATGCTTCTGGCGTACGCGGAATGAAACTTGATAAAGGAGATTATATCGTAGGCGCAGATGTAGTAAAGAAAGAAATGAAAAATCCGGAATTTTTGGTTATCAGCGCGCACGGTTATGGAAAGAAAACCTCTCTTGATGAATATAAAGTACAGGGAAGAGGAGGATCTGGAATTATCACGATGAAAGTTACGGATAAAACAGGCAAGATAATCGCTTCAAAAGTTGTTACAGAAGAGGAAGATGAGATTGCGGCAATTTCAAAAAAGAGCCAAGTGATAAGAGTTGAAATAAAAGAAATTCCAAGTCTTGGAAGACAAACGCAAGGCGTAAGAATTATGAAGCTCCGAGAAGGAGACAGCATTGCGTCAATAACTTGTATTTAGAAAATTAATGAGCGAAGCGACTATAATTTTCTTAACCCCGTTAAAAGTCCGAGATAATTGTTTAAAAAACCACTGAAGAAGCTGTAGGCGATATTTACAGATAATTTATTATTTAGATATTTGTCTCAAGAAGACTTTGTACGGGGTATAGAAATTGAATTAAGACAAATCAAAAGACGAATTTTCGCGAAGCGAAAATCCGTCTTTTGATTTATCAATCGTCTTCATAGCAAGAGTAGTCCTTGCTATTAAGTCAGGGGAATATAATGTACGACCGCGCATTATATTCCCCTCATCGTGAAATTAAAATTTCAATATCACGTTTTCCACTTTTATCTTTATAGACTTTCTATTTTAATAGGGTTATAATTGTTTGCATAAAAACATGTTTTCAGATCCTGAAAAAAATATAGAACAGTTTGATTTGGGTAAAGGTAATTATGTGGCAGATTTTGGTGCCGGTTCCGGCTTCTATTCTTTTTGTGCGGCAGAAGCTGTCGGACCCTCAGGTAAAGTTTATGCTATAGATGTTCAGAAAGACCTACTTGAAAAATTAAAAAGTGAAGCTAGAAATGTCAGGCATTTAAACAATGTAGATGTGATTTGGGCTGATTTGGAACATTTAGGAGGGACTCGACTTAGAGAAAGCTCAATGGATGCCATTATTGTGGCAAATGTTTTTTTTCAGTTGGAGAAAAAAGATAATGCGTGCCAAGAAATTAGAAGAATTTTAAAACCTGGAGGCAGAGCGCTTTTTGTAGATTGGGCAAGCTCATTTGGAGGTATAGGACCACAAGTGCAAGATATATTCACAGAAGATCATGCCAAAGCGCTTTTTTTGAAACATGGTTTCAAAGAAGACAGAACAATAAATGCAGGAACCCAACATTACGGAATAATTTTTCGTAAATAAAAGATAAACATACGAATTTACGAATAACACGAATGATACGAATGGCTACGAATAATCAAATAAAAAAACATGCAAAGTAATCCAAACAAATTCAAATTAGTTCTCACAGGTGTTTTTGTATTTTTTATTCTTGTCGGTTTGATAGCTTTTTCTACATATAAATCAAAAAACACGACAAATAACAGTACAGAAATAAATGTGTGGGGTACTATAAACAAAACAGTTTTTGACAATTATATCAATAAATACAAGCAAGATGAAAATTTACAATTTAAATTAACCTATACTTACAAAAGTTTTGATACGATAGATAGCGAGCTTGTTGAGGCGATAGCCACAGGAAAAGCTCCAGATGCGATTTTGATACCGCATACGCTTGAAAAAAGATATTTGGATAAAGTTTATCCGATAACATCTATTACGCAGAGGACTTTTCAGGATACCTTTGTTCAAGAAGCCGGATTGTATGTGCAATCAGATGGAATATTTGCTCTGCCTTTCTTTGTTGATCCGCTTGTAATGTATTGGAATAAAGATATATTCTCAAGTGCTAGTATTGCAGTACCGCCTACGAAATGGAGTGAATTTCCGCTACTTTCGGAGAAACTATCATCAAGCGACAATAGCGCAAATATTACAAAAAGCGCAGTTTCGCTTGGAGAATTTAAAAATATAGATAATGCTAAAGCTCTTATAAGTACGCTTATTATGCAGGCGGGAAGCCCGATTGTTTCTTTGGATGCCAACGGATTATTTAGATCAAAACTTGACTACAAATCATCTACAGATATTATGGTTCCTGCTGTTTCGGCGTTGCAATTTTTTACAGATTATTCTAATCCTAAAAAATCCGTTTATTCTTGGAATAGATCTCTGCCAAGTTCTCAACAATTTTTCTTGAGCGAAGATTTGGCGATATATTTTGGTTTTGCTTCGGAATACAGCGATATCAAAGAAAAAAATCCAAACCTAAATTTTGATGTTGCCCCGATTCCTCAAATTGTAGATGCAAAAACAAAAACAACATACGGGGAGCTTTATGGTTTTTCTATTTTAAAAAGTTCACAAAATGTTATTCAGGCATTTAGTCTGCTTTCATTGCTTATAGGGTCAGATTCAGTATCAACACTGATGCAATTTATAGATGTAGCGCCGACAAGGCTAGATCTTATTTCGGCAAAAACAGCTGATCCTGCAAAAACCGTTTTTTATAATTCAGCCTTGATTGCAAAGGGATGGATAGATCCTGATTCAAAACAAACCGACCAAATATTTCAAGATATGGTTGAAAATATAACTACAGGAAAGATGGATATTCAAGGATCTGTTTCAAATGCGAGCATGAAAATTGATAATTTGTTACAATAGCAATATTACAAATTAACGAATTATACAAATTATACGAAAGGCTACGAATAATTAAAAACATCGTGAAAATAAATTATAGAAAAACTTTAGTCATAATATTGTCGTTTGCAGTGCTTTTGCCTTTTTTGGCTTCTGCCGCGGGTTTAATTCCATCTGATGAGGACATAGCAAAAGACGGTTTCAGTGCTTTCGCTGGAATGATTAACACTATTATAAATTGGTTTATAAGCATGGCTGCAGTAGTAGCTGCGATTACTTTTTCAATAGCGGGTGGTCAAATGTTATTAAATCCTGAAAATCCTGCAAAAAGAACGGAAGCAATAAAAATGTTTCAAAAAACAGTTATAGGATTACTTATAGTTTTAGGTGCATGGCTCATTGTACATACCATTGTCGCTGCTTTGGTTAAGCCAGATATGGGGGCCTTGCGTTTTTTGAGTAAGTAATTTATTAATAATTAAAGAACAACATTTATGAAAAGTAAATCAGTTAGAATAATTACAGCAATTATTTCCTTTGTCTTATTAATTGCTCCCATCTTTGTTTTTGCGCAAATACAAAATCCATTGAGAGATGGAAGCTCTATACCGGAATTTATCAGTAGTATTTTAGGTTATATAGTAAAAATAGGGGCAATTGTAGCTGTATTTGCTTTTATTTGGGCCGGATTTCTTTATGTTAAAGCGCAAGGTAATCAATCTGAACTCGCCAAAGCAAAAGAAGTTTTTTTGAATACCTGCATAGGAGTAGCCGTGCTTCTCGGGGCTCAGCTTATTGCAAGTATTATTGTCGGTACTATAAACAGTCTAAAATAGAAACTATGAAAAAAATACTTATTTTTATCTCACCAATAGCAACCTATTTTGCTTCGTTTAGCATATCTTTTGCGGCGACTGCAAGCAGTTGCAATATGAGCAGTGTCAGAAACTTTAAAGATCTTGTAATAAATTTAATAAGCTGTTTCCTTAATCCGACCGTTACTTTATTGGTAAGTATTTCAATATTAGTTTTTCTTTTTGGAGTTTTTAAAATCATCAAATCACAGGGCGAGGGCAAAGAGACGGGTAAAGAATTTATGTTTTGGGGTATCATTGGGATTTTTGTAATAATATCGCTTTGGGGTCTTGTAAATATTCTTCAAAACACTTTTGTTTTGAGCAATGATGATATAACTCCGCGATCGGTAAATATTAATTTCAAATAATCTTACAGCGAATTTTATTTTTTTATTAGTTTATTAATTAATTTATTTATGATGAAAAGAATTTTGGCAAGTATTATAACAGGAACTTTTCCTTTATTAGTTTTAGCTCAAGCTGGCAAGACATACAGTCCTGTTCCTTATGGTGGCGGGGGGCTTGTTGGTATGTTGTACTACTTTGGCGATATATTGAGTATGCTTGTTCCGTTTATTATTTCAATAGCTGTTGTTTGGTTTATTTGGAATGTTTTGCAATATACTATCGCGGGGAATGAGGAGAAAAAAAAGACGGCCAAGGAAGGTATGATTTGGGGTATTGTGGGGATATTTGTGATGGTATCTGTCTGGGGACTTGTAAGAATATTACAAAGCACATTTGGTTTGGACAATACGCTTATTTCTGCGCCAAAAATAGAAATTCCCGGAAATTAATCAGTACGTGCAGATAATTTTATCGTATTTATGCCAACCTATTTTGTTTTAGTTGTTATAGTAATTGTGTTTTTAATTTATTATAAAAGACAAAACGTGTTAATAAGTAATAGGCGCAAGGACTTGCTTATTGATTATGTAAGTTTTATAATTATATGGTAATTTATTAGTGAAGTTTGTTTTATTAGATGTTTAATAATTTCAGCCAAAATTGGCTGAGTAAGCTCCGGTCAAATAGAAATAATTTGGCGGAATAAATAAAAATATGATGAAAAGAATTTTAGCAAGTGCTTTGGTTGGTGTGTTTCCTGTAATAGCTTTAGCTCAATATAATCCGGGTCAGGGAATTACCGGGTTGTTTGGTCTTGTCGGCTCATGGTTGAATTTAGCAGTACCTCTTCTTATTTCAATAGCGGTTGTTTATTTCATTTACAATGTTTTCATGTATACCATTGCTGGAGATGAAGAAAAGAAAGCTAAAGCAAAGGGAGGTATGATCTGGGGAATTGTAGGGATATTTATAATGGTATCTGTTTGGGGTCTTGTTGCTATACTACAGTCCACATTTGGAACTTCTGGGGTTTCAACTACGATAGGAGATCAGCTTCCAATATAATTAATATGATGGGTTTTTTAATCCAAAAAGTATATGCTGCTGGTTTTTCAAATGAAAATACTATTAGTGGCGGTTTTTCGGACGAAGCTACCAACGGCGTAGCTTTTAACTCCCTTTTGCAAAAGATTTTAGATAATGTAGTAAATCCCATAGTATATCTACTCATGGCTTTAGCTGTAGTTTACTTTGTTTGGGGAGTCGTGGTGTTCATTCAAAATGCCGATAAAGCAGAAAAGAGGGAAGATGGTTACAAGCATATGATCTGGGGAATAATAGGATTATTTATAATGGTATCTGCGAAGGGAATTATAAATATCATACTTTCTACGATGGGATTGTAGGGTAGAATACAGAAGTCAGAATAAAGAATATAGAAAAGTCGCACCCTCTGGTGCGACTTTTTTGTTATAAAAAAACAGGGTGATAAATTTCAGCTTTCGCTTCAACTTATCACCCTGCATCTAGATTAATTCTAGATATAGTTCAATGCCCTGCCATTGGTCATCAAACTCTTTACCAGAAAAAAACTTTTGATCTCCCTCGTCTACATAGAGAAACCAATGTCCACAAGCACCTCTCCCGTTCCACACTCCATATTTATTTTTCTTATCCCAATAAAAATAGGTCCCACCTTCAGTGGTGAATTCCATAATTTTTTCATCATTACGGTTTATCACCACAGACTTGGATAAAACCCTAAGATCTGGTTTTATCCCAGCAACGCCTTCAGGCTTATGCCAAGTGAGAATCCCGCGTTGCAACATCAGCGCAGGTTGCTTAATTTTTGTTGTAGCAACCTGCTTATGTTGGTTGTTGTATAAAATACCCCAAACCACGCCTACGAGAATCAACACAATAACAATTGCCCAAAAACTATTACCTCCCGACGAAGACGAAGAGGATTTAACTTTCTTTTTTTCCTCTTTTATCTCTTTTTCTTCTTTCCTCTTTTCTTTTTGGGTGATGGGATCAGTTTTGTGGTATTCTTTATATTTAATATAAAGAATCCACACAACAATTATTCCGCACAAAATAAGTGGAATCATTTTTTACCTCCTTCTTTTTTCTTCTTTTCCACTTGAACTCCTGTGCCACTACCTATGTCCTTGAAAATTTCACCGGCTTTTGCAATTACTCCAACTAGGTCGGCTCCTGTTCCTGGAAAGTAGGTGATTTTTGCTTTTTCAAGAGCTGTTCCGGCAATATCCATTGCTATGGAAATTTTACCACCTTCTGTTTCTGCAATCTTTGCTTGTTTTTTCAGAAAGTTTATTTCAACTTTATTTGCTGCTTCCTTTGCGGCTGCATTACCAAGCCCAATATTTTCAAGTTTGGTTTTTTCTGCCTCAGAATTTGTAATCGTTGTTTTTCTGTTTAACAGAGCCGCCCTTGCATCACGCAAGCTCTCATTAACTTTTTTTCCTAAATCCACATCTACTATTTGAGCATCAGTAACATCAATACCCCATGCATTTTCTTTTTCCGATCCATCCTCATTGATACCTACAAGGTCATTAATACGATTATCTAGGGTATCATTTAAAGATTTTAAATCGCGGATTATGAGATATGGAGTTTTTTTACCAATCTCACTTTTAATTACCGCTTCCGCAGTGTCTCTTATTTGCTTTTCTATTTCTTTAATATTCCCGATGTTTTTTAACATCTTTACAGGATCCTTAATGAAATAGCGGATTGCCATTGAGATTTCCACTGTCATTCTGCCATTGAGAGGGTCATCCTTAAAATCTTTTATTTCCTCTTGTAATTCTTTGGGCAGACTTTCAAATGAACTGGTGGTAGCTCTTATAGGCTTAACCATTCCTTCAGGAATTTTTTTAGAATCATCTCCTGATTTGTCTACAAATTCTGGGTCTGCCGGAATTTGTATTTGTATCTGTACCCCGGGCATTTTTTTTGCTTCACAAATTCCAAATGGAACGAAAACTAACCCGGGTTTCAGCTCGTAAAGCGGATCACTGAACAAAAGAAAAATCCCTTTTTCGGTTGGTCCAACAGTTTTAAAACTAAGAACTGTGTAAATTATCTCCAATGAGATAATTATCCATCCCCAGTTAAACCAATTCGTGCTGTCA
>CAZLRP010000003.1:15717-65937 GCA_964562105.1 uncultured Candidatus Saccharibacteria bacterium | reverse complement strand
AAAAACCGCCTTTCAGCGGTTTTTTTAATGACTAATTCACCTCGCACATTCCCCCAGCACAAGCCAATTCTTTTTTCATGTCGGAATCATCGGCAATTTCATAAGTGACTATTTTTGAAAAATCGATGTTCCCTACTTTTTTTACGAGCTCATTATATTTTTCTTCGGTTATCTCTTCATATGGAGCTAAAGGATAAACATAATCATTTCTTGGCAAGAATGACAAACCACCAATAATATCCCAATTACTGTAAACCCAATTTGCCACTTCTATCCATTCATCAGAGCCAACATAAATAGTTACCGAAGGATTGTGTTCTGTATAATTTACTTTTACCATTTTCCAAAATTCAAGTTGTTTGACTGCTGATATGTCTTTTGAAACAACTGCATCCTTCGGGGCTTTAATAGGAAATTCAAAAACATAAGTTGTTGCATTTTCTTTTGACTGGCCAACTTCCGGCTGATAAGGAACTCCTTGTTCTTTAATCATTTTGAAAAGCGAGTCCGTAGCGGAAATTCTTATCCTTCTAATATAGTAAGGTGCAAATCTTGGATGCATGCCTGAAGCACAGTCAACTGTTTGAGAAACTGTTCCCGAAGGTTTTACGCAAGTGGTACAAGTAGAACTGTTTATCTTGAATCTTTTTGCATAAACCTGATTTGCTTTTAATACTTCTTTTTTTAATTTAGCTAAAATTTTCGCATTTCGCACGATAGGACAATCCCACTGGCCTGTAATGGAAACTCCGAGTAATCTTTCTTTCTCACAATTTTCTTTCCATTCTTTTGAAAGATACTGAAAATTCGTGAGGGTTGACTGATAAGTTCCTAAGAGTGTCGCAAGTTTAATTTTTCTTATGAGATCCGCTTCGGTATCGCGAACACGAGCCACAACTTCGGAAAGATTACAAAACTGTTTTGACTGTAAAATAATTTCTCCACAAGGATTTGTCCCCAGATTTCCTGTGTATCCGCCCAAGATTTTCAATCTTCTTTCAGGAAGGGTTTTTGCAAGTCCTCCTCGGTTGAATATTCCCCTTTCTCCTGAGCCGGATTTCATAAGAGCTATCCACTCATCAAAAAACTCCGTAGATGAAGGTTTTTGGACATATACGGCAGAATTATTAGCCATGCTTCTTTGAGGTTCTGTGAGGTAAAATTGACCCTTTTTGGCATCTCTTATTGCCTCATCGTCCAAGTCGGAAAGTGATATGAGAGCGCTTCTTCTTACACCCCCTGCCACTACGCAATCCCCTATAGCGCATATAATATCGTGAGCATCAAGGTTTGATAATCTTCTTCCTTGCTTAGCTAAAACTTTTGTTCTGGTTAAATTTAAAAGTCTTATAAGCGGATTAGGACCAGAAGCTTTTCCTCCCATTGTTTTTAATCTTGCACCGGCAGGGCGAATGAGAGAAAAATCAAATTCTACATCATTTCCTTCATACCAAGTTTTCAAACCAAAAGTTAAAGCGTCGGCCCAACCTTCTTTACTGTCCGCAATGACATATTTTTGCAATTTTTTCCCTGTTTGAAATTTAATTTGCGGAAGTGATTGAACATTTTGACTTTCAACAGAAAATCCGACTCCGGTTCCACACATTGACAAATACATTATTTCTGCAAAGTCTGTTAAAAGAGACGGAGCAATAAAAGAACAATTGTAAGCGCAGACATTTGTTCTGTCTACAGCAGGACCTGCAAATTGTAAAAGTCGCATTGACGGCATAACTTCTTGATTGAGAATCGCGTCTCTTAATTCTTCATACTCGGAATCTTTCAGAAGTTTTCCGAGTTTGTTTTTCATAAAAGAAACATATCTGTCCACCGTCTCTATCCAAGTTTCTCTTCTGCCTTCCGAATCAATCCATTTTGAATACGTTCTGTAATAAACAAATTCACCAAGTTGATTTTTAAAATATTTTTTACTGTCGGCTGTAAGTTTTTTTAATTTCGGAGAGACTTGGACTCCAACACTTCGGAGTTTATTTCTTTCTTGTCTGTAAAGAATATATTCCTTTGCTGATTTTACATACTCACTTAAGATAAGTTCCCTCTCAACTATATCTTGGATACCTTCAACATCCGGAAGAAAATCCTTGAATTTCTTGGCTATTTTTACAAGTTCAGCTAAAACTTTATTCGCAACAAGCTCTGCTTCCTCAAGAGATCCCTCGCCAACAATTGTCATCGCCTTATTTATAGCAGTCGTGATTTTTGATAAATCAAAAGGAACTACATGACCATCTCTTTTTTTAATACTCACGATGAGGTTTACTCTGCCGCTTCCAGTTTTGACCATATTTTGTTTATCCGCACACTAACTCTATCATCGTTGCATTGTGTTTATAGTACAACATTAACTTCCGTTTACTAATAAGATTGGTAATCAATTTACGAATCCCACTTAGCAACAAAAACACAATGATAGAGTTAGTGTGCGGATGAATTACTAATTAATAAAATTGTGAAATAATTTTACACCCAAAACGATCATAAAAGAATAGAAAAAACGCCGTTTTACCAAAAACAAACTAAAAAAAATAATGTGTAAAGCCCTGCGCCGATACTGTGCCGAGAAATATAATTTTTTTGACTAAAAAAATTATATTTCTCGGCACATGGCACTTTTCTTTTATCAAAATCAAAGAAAAAATGCCTTTAAAAGGCATTTTTTCTTTGATTTTTGAAATTCATCTTCCTATAACTTTGCAAATATAACAAAAAAAGAAAGAGGTTTTATCTTCGTCAGACCAACTGGACTTTTTGCAAGTTCGCCATGGCGAACTTGCAAAAAGTTAAACAAATCAAATTATTTTTTATTAAAAACGATTTTTTCTCCAACTTTTACATTATTTCGGTCAAAATATCCGGCTGATACTTCTAAAACATACTGGGCTAAATATTTTTCGCCATATGATTGCGGATAAGTGCTTGTAGCAATATTTTTTTCTATACCAACCACGTTAAAATTATCATCAATCCACAAAATATCTATCGGAAAATTCATATCTTTCATCCAAAAACCATAATTTCCTAATTTTTCAAAAATAAAAAACATTCCTCTTTCGTTTAAAGATAATTTTCCGGAAAGTCCGAGGTTTCTCTTGCAATTATTATCGGCAATATCTACTGATAATATTTTAGAGTTGATTTTTATTTCGCCTATTTTATATTTTCCGCAAACCGTCTGGTATATTGGGACTTCATTATTTACAAAAATCTTTTCTCTGTCATAAAATTTAATGTATACGAGAAAAAATACTGCAAATAGAATTGTAAGAAGAATTATTTTAGATAAAATCTTTTGTCTCATTAAATAATAATATATCTTTTTAATATAAAATACAAAAATGTAAATTAATTAAAATATGGAAAGTAATTTTATTCTATTTTTTAGCTTCAGATCATTATATTTTGTATATTAATAACTATTGACTTTTTATTCACTTTAAGATATACTCGCAATTAGAAATACAGGGGTTTTCCCTAACATTGGGTAACTCTTAAAGTACGTTAAAATAAAAAAAGGGGGTGAAAAAAGTTTGTAAGTTGTAGAACCTAAATTTAGAAAGAGGAGGTAAGGATGATGAAAAAAGTTTTCTTAGCAACCATGTTTTTACTTGTAACGTTGTTAGCGGTAACAAGCCTTCAAGCTTATACCGTCAACGACATGAACAACGATGCCATCGGAGTTCTTACATTTGAGAGCTTCGGCATCAATGTGTACAACTACACACCGGGGGTGTATAACGGGAGCATCGCTTTTGATCTTTTCACTAACTATCCTCAAGCGGGACTAACGGTCGGTGCGTGGAACACACAGCCAGCAGATTTTTTCATAAAAGAAAACTATCATGGAAATGACTATTTGTGGGCACTCCCATTGGTAAATCATGGTAGTTTTTATGCAGGAAATATGTATGCCGTCGGAACTGATAAAATCTCCGACAATTTTGATCCAGGCGGTGGTTATGTATATAACCATAACATACCGGTTCAAATTGCAACCTTGGGAAATAACTATGGTTATTCCAGCTTTGGTGGAGGATCCGTCGTTTGGAATAGCCTTTTATCCGGCTCACCTGATTATAGAATCAGAGTCCAAACTGGTATTTGGCAAGATGATCCAAATGGAACGTTTAACTACACGTGGGGTACAGCCACATGCGCAAATGATGTAGTAAGTAGCTCCCCAGTACCTGAACCTGGAAGCATGATGCTTTTAGGAACAGGTTTGATAGGAATGATCGGATTCGCACGTCATGGAATCGGGAAGAAGCAAACTTAGATCCCCTTCTAAGTTTGTCGCAGTCAATGCAATGCAGCCATCGCTATTTTAACAAAAGCGATGGCTGTTTTTTTGTTTAAAATTTTGATGCGGAGACGGCGAGATTCGAACTCGCGGGAGCTTTCACCCCATTCGCTTTCCAAGCGAACGCACTAGACCGCTATGCGACGTCTCCAAATAAATTATTAATTGCGCTACTAGGTCACAAATCTTTTTCTGCTGAAAATTTATGCGATTCTTACAGAATCTGTACACCTGTTCTGTTTTATATTTCGCTATCGCTCATATAAAACTATCACAGGTCTTGCGCTTGGGGCCCCAACCCCAAGCTCACCCTCCATTAAATTAAACGATACACTTTCCAGACTCGTCACAGATAATACTCTATTATTTGGATTTTTCAAAATTTAATAATAGGGGGAATATAAGTTCACGACCGCGCATTATATTCCCCTTCAGATTTTTAATATGATATAAATTATTTTACTTCCATCCCCATCAAAGCTTTTATTCTTTGTTCTATTGGTGGATGAGTGCTGAATAAATTTGAAACTTTTTTGCTTGTCACGAGGTCAGTAGACTTTTCGTGACCGGTGTTACCAAATGGATTTGAAATAAAAAGATGAGCAGTCGCAGTATTTGGATTTTTCATTGGAATATTCGCATCTGAAATTTTTTGAAGCGCCGAAGCAAGCCCGTCTGGATATCTTGTAAGAAGTGCGCCAGAAGCATCAGCAAGAAATTCTCTTTTTCTGGAAATAGCAAGCTGAATAAGTTTGCCTATTATTGGAGACAAAATGATAAAAATAATTCCTATTATCATAATGATCCCACCACTACCCCCTTTTTTATTACCACCACTTCTTAAGCCCCCTCTCGTAAATATATTTGCAAGTATTGAAATAAAACCTACAAGCACCACCACAACAGTTGAAAGCAAAATATCTCTATTCCCAATATGAGAAAGTTCGTGAGCTATCACCCCTTCAAGTTCTACTCTGTTTAAAATTTGCAAAAGCCCCGTAGTTACCGCTACTACTGCATGTTCTTTATTTCTTCCTGTAGCAAAAGCATTTGGAGAAGCGTCAGTGATAACATAAATTTTTGGCATTGGAAGCCCTGCGGTAATAGAGAGATTTTCTACAATGTGATACAAATCAACATATTCTTCATGTTTAGCCTCCACAGCATGAGACATTGCAAGAACAATCTTGTCTGAATACCAATAACTCGTAACATTCATGACTATGCTAAAAATTATCGCAAAATATAAAATACCAGGACTGTTGTAGTAATAGCTTATAAAATACCCCAAAGCAACCATAACAATAAAAAACATAGTCATTAAAAACCATGTTCTGTGAATATTTTTATTTTGTTGAGTATATAATGTCGCCATAATCGTAAGACACCCGCTTTTTAGCGGGTGTCAGTTTAATTTAGAACTTAACTTCAACTGGTTGCTTTGCAGCAGCTTCGCTTTCGTCTAGAGTAAAGAGTTCCATTTTTACAAAATGAAAAGCTCTTGCGATAATATTGCTAGGAAACGAATCTACGGCAATATTCAAATCTCTGACATTTCCATTATAAAATCTTCTTGAAGCTTGAATTTTATTTTCTGTATCAGAAAGCTCTGTTTGCAAAGATAAGAAATTTTGGTTGGCTTTCAAATCCGGATAAGCTTCCGCCACCGCAAAAACAGATTTCAAAGCGCTTGTGAGCATATTTTCTGTTTTACCTTTATCTACAATATTTTGTGCCCCCATAGCTTGAGCCCTTGCCTTTGTAACATTTTCAAAAGCTTCGCTTTCATGAGTAGCATATCCTTTGACCGTATTTACAAGATTTGGAATAAGATCATACCTTCTTTTTAATTGTACATTTATGTCTGACCATGCTTCTTTAGCTCTATTTATAAGAGTAACAAATTTATTGTAAGCAAAAATCGCCCAAAACACAAAAACTACCAAAATACCCAATATTATATATCCTGTCATATTTTTGATTTTATCCGCACACTAACTCTGTCATCGTTACATTGTGTTCTTAATAATTAACGATATTATTTTCTTTTATCAAGAAAATTTGCTTATAATTTTGCAAATCTCTCTTGGTAACAAAAAACACAATGACAGAGTTAGTGTGCGGATTTACTATTAAATTGATTTGATTATTCCCGCCTCGAAAAACAAGAATAGGCCTGTCTGACACAAAAAGAAAAAGCCACGGATGCTATAGTACCACAAAACTTTACAAAAAACCATATACTCTTTATTAAATGTAGGCAAAAAATAAACTGGATATTGCAGGGTAGTGAATCCTGAAGTAGAGCATAGCTAACTACAGGATTCACTACCCTGTTGATATTTTTCTCCATTTTGCTATACTGATCTCCGTAATGACAGCTTTAGTTGCATATTTGCCTTATATACAGATAATCTTATCCGTACTTTTGATGGCTGCTGTTTTAATACAGCAATCAGAAGCCAGTTCGGGTGGCGCCTTTGGCGGTGCTGACAATTGGAACGCCGGATATCACACAAGAAGGGGTTCCGAGAAGGTTATTTTTAATATAACCATAGTAATCAGCGTGCTTTTTACTCTGCTCTCCCTAGTAACCATCATAATTAAATAAATCATTTTTTAGAAGAAATCGCGTATTTTTAATTTTCTGATTGTAGAAAGTTCGGAGTCTTGCCGAGGCAAAAATTTTTTCTTTCTCACCTCCCTGATACATTTCAGCACACTCCGGCAGATTCCATCACCTTCACTTTGAATTTGATTTGAGCTAGACATTAATATTTCAAAAAAATCAGTATTATTTTTAACTCGTGTAATCCCATTAGAAATCGCAGTTGCCCACAGGGAAAGAATGAGTAACATTGCATATTTTAGACTAATTTAAATAAATAATTCTTATAGAAAACGACATCGACCGATACCTGTCTTTAAACGAGATGAAAAAAAAGATCAAACAAATTCTCAAGAAAACATGGGAGATTAAATTTTTAAAGGATCTCTCAAAAATCAACAAAGGATTCAGTATATCTGAAAAGCTTTTTTTCTATTTTTTGTGCATAATTTTCGTATTTTCTGGACTAACTATATTAAATAAAGTTAACAAATTGGTTTCGGTACAAGTTCCGGCAAATGGCGGTTTTTTGAAAGAGGGCATCATAGGATCGCCTAGATTTGTAAACCCAATTCTCGCCACATCAGATGTTGATCGTGATTTAACATCTCTTGTATATTCAGGATTGATGAAATCTTCTTCAGAGAATACGCCAGTGCCTGATTTGGCCGAAAGCTATGAAATTTCCGATAATGGACTAATTTATACTTTCATTCTTCGCGATGATATTTATTTTCAAGACGGAATAAAAGTCACTACCGACGACATTGAATTTACAATAAACAAAATACAGGACAGCACAACAAAAAGTCCCGTAAGACCTGAATTTTATGATGTGAAAGTCGAAAAGGTTGATGAAAAAACTATTAAATTTATTTTGAAACAGCCATATTCTCCTTTTTTAGAAAACCTGACCATTGGAATTTTGCCAAAACATTTGTGGGACAACTTGAATTCGGATCAATTTCCTTTAAGCCAATACAATGTGGAACCGATAGGTTCAGGGCCGTACAAGATCAATAAAATGGAGACTTTAAAGAAAAATATGCTACTTATTCCTACTTATTATGAATTGGTTCCGTTTGATAAATATGTCCCAAACAGGCCGTTTATAAATAAGCTTATAATAAATTTTTATAAAGATGAAAAAACCTTGATAGAAGCATATAATAGAAAAGAGATAGAATTCATGAATTCTATATCCCCAGACAAGATAGCCGATATTGACAGACAGAAAAATTCAGAGATACAGACATCGCCTCTTCCAAGAATTTTCGCTGTTTTCTTCAATCAAAATCAATCTGAAGTTCTTTCATATAAAGAGGTTAGGCAAGCATTAGATTTGGCTGTGGATAGAAATAATATTGTAAATAATGTTTTGTTTGGTTATGGTAAACCCCTTTATAGTCCTATACCTGCCGGTCTAATAAGCGAGACAGAAAATAACGCATCTGCAGATGCTGATTCAGCAATTAACATATTGACAAAAGCCGGATGGACAATGAGTTCAAGTACAGGAAAAATGAGTAAAAAAATAAGTAAGACAAAGACGATAGAACTTACTATAACAATATCCACATTAAACAGTCCCGATCTCGTAAAAACAGCTGAACTAGTAAAAAGCGATTGGGAGAAAATCGGTGCAAAAGTTGAAATCAATCAATTTGATTTCGGAGATTTGCAACAAAATATTATAAGACCAAGAAAATTTGAGGCTCTTCTTTATGGAGAAGTTATCGGTAGAGATATGGACTTCTTTGCTTTCTGGCATTCTTCTCAAAGAAATGATCCTGGATTAAATATTGCCATGTACACAAATACAAAAGTAGATAAGCTTTTAGAAGATGCCAGAAAAACACTTGACACATCAGCGAGAATTAATAAATATAAATCTTTTTCAGAAGAAATCCAAAAAGATGTTCCTGCAGTGTTTTTATATTCGCCAGATTTTATCTACATTACACCAGGAAAAATAAAGGAATTGTCGCTTGGAACTGTTACTTTGCCATTTGAAAGATTTTTAAACATAAATAACTGGTACATAGAGACAAACAATCTTTGGAAAATATTTAGGTAAACATACGAATATGCGAATAAATAATCCCGATTTGGACACCGAGTGTCCAAATGTCAAAAAATAATTTATAAATTTAATAATTAATATTTTGGTTTTCAAGTTTTTAGGTATTTCCTACTAACTAAAAAGCTAATAAGCTACAAGCTAATATATGATCAACAACCAACAAAACCAGCATAGTGGAAATGAGAAGAAGTTTGTTCCAATAAAATCCAACCAGAACAGCAGGTCTTTTTCCACAGTTTCAAACAACATAAATACCGGCACCAAATCTTTTGTAGCCGAAAACTTAAACAAACTAAGAACTTCAAACCCGCCTGTGCAAACAGGAAAAAATCTTGTCTTTGTAAGGAAAGGACAGTCTAATAATCAAAATAGCAATAGAAAAAACGTACAAAGAAAACATGGGGTTAGAAAAGTAACTTCAGAATTTGCAACAAAAAGAGAACAAATAATTCCGCCACTAGCTGAAGGTAACATAAGAATTATTCCCCTCGGAGGAGTTGAAGGAATAGGTAAAAATATGACTGTAGTGGAATATGGTGATGATATTATTATTATAGACGCAGGAATACAATTCAAAACTGAAGAAACTCCTGGTATAGATTTCATCCTCCCAAATACGAAATATCTTGAACAAAGAAAAGGAAAAATAAGAGGTTTAGTAATCACTCATGGTCACTTAGATCATGTTGGGGCAATACCTTTTATAATGGAAACTTTGGGTAATCCTCCAATCTACACAAGAGAATTTGGGGCACTTTTAATAAAGAAAAGACAAACGGAATTTCCCCACCTCCCTGAATTAAATATAAAAATGATAGATAAAAATACTGAGTTTCTTCCTATTACCCCTAATCTTAAAATTAGATTTTTTGGTATTACTCACGCTATTCCAGATTCTACAGGCATAATAATTGAAACGCCACTTGGAGATATCGTTGCCACAGGAGATGTAAGAGTGGATAATGTTAATGGTGTTCCAAAAGAAAAAGAATTTGAACAATACAAAGTTTTACAAAACAGGAAAATTCTTCTCTTAATGATGGATTCTACCGGAATAGAAAAACCGGGTTGGGGAATATCCGAGGATCAAGTTATTGCAACAATAGATGAAATAGCAAAAAATGCTCCTGGAAGGGTTATCATTGCAACTTTTTCATCTCAAGTTGAACGTATTTTACGTTTTATAAAAATAGCTGAGAAATACAGCAAAAAATTGGTTATAGAAGGTAGAAGTATGAAAAATAACATAGAAATTGTTAAATACCTAAAACTTGCTGATACAAAACACATTATTCCAGTTGAAGATATGCAAGATTATCCTCCACATAAACTTTTGGTACTATCCACAGGAGGACAAGGTGAAGAATTTTCTGCTCTCACAAGAATGGCTAGTAATGCACATAAATATATAAAATTAAATAAGACAGATACTATTATTTTGTCTTCATCTGTCGTTCCAGGAAATGAAAGAGATGTTGCAGGATTAAAAGATAATTTGTTTAGGCATGATTCAAAAATAATTACTTATGCAGATAGTGATGTTCATGCTGGAGGACATGGTAAAAAATCAGAACTAGAGTGGATACATAGACAGATTCCTTATAAGTTCTTTATGCCCTATCACGGACATCACTATATGCTAAAAATGCATGCTGAGCTTTCAGTTTCTGCTAAAGGAACGCCAAGAGAAAATATCGTAGTTCCAGACAACGGAAGCATAATTGAAATAACAGATAACGGCGCAAAAATAAAAATACTGAAAGAAAAAGCGCCATCAGGAATCGTCATGGTGGACGGATTCTCTGTGGGAGACGTACAGGAAGTTGTTATCAGAGATAGACAAATGCTTGCGCAGGATGGAATGTTCGTAATTATCGCAAGTATTGATGTAAATACTGGCAAATTAAAAAAATCTCCGGATATTATTTCAAGAGGTTTTGTGTACTTGAAAGAATCTCAGGATTTATTAAAAAACACGAGATTTATAATTAAAAAAACAGTTGAGGAAGGAGCTGTTGGAAACCCAATAAACTTTGATATGTTAAAAGATGCAATCACTGATAATGTAAGCAGGTATTTATTCCAAGAAACAGCAAAGAAGCCGATGGTTATACCGGTGGTAATAGGGGTTTAAAAAAGAAATACAAAAGGCCGGCTCGCGGAGCGAGCCGGCCTTTTGTATTTCAATAAGTTATTTCAAGAATCTTTTATTTTGAGAAAAATTCAAGACGGCGACGAGTATTGCGACTAAGCTGTACTTTAATGTACTGCGCAGGAGCAAACGGAGTCGACAACGCAGAATTTTTCCAAAATTAAAGATTCTTATTTGGTGTCTTTTATCGCCAAGCTATATTTTAGTCCGAAAATCATCATCAACCCCAAAATATAATAGATATTACCTAAGGGAACAAAAAATATGAGTATTGTAGTAATTATAGGAGAAATTATATAAGCTAAAGAATTAGTCGTTCTATATAAATTTATTGTATTTAGATTTTTATCACTGATATTCTTAAAAAAATACGTGTCATTCATTACTTCTACCATGGCCGCACCTATTCTTGTCGTAAAAAGTATCAATGTCCAAATTAAAAAACTGTTGTCACTGATCAAGGGAATGATAGCGGTAGAAATTCCCATAATAATAAAACCAATTGTAAGAATTTCTTTTTCTCCACATTTTTTGTCTGCAAAATATCCCGATGGAATTTGCAACAGAACAAACGGCAGGAGCATTATAGAAAACATAATTCCAATAGTCCCCCAGCTAAAACCAATGTACCTGTTCAAATAAATTGGCGTATAAATAACCATCCAAGAAAAAAATACCTGTAACAAAAAATTGGACATCCAGATATTTTTAATATTTTTATTCGTATTGATACTTTTTATGGTTTCCAATAAATTATAAGTTTTATATTCTGGATCTTTAAAATTTTTTAAATTTGAAGATATTATAAGAATTATAGGTATTACAAGCAAAGCGACGATAAAATATATCTTTTTATAAGAAGAATCGCCAACAATAATTCCGGCAATCCATGGAGAAATGAGCCAGGCAAGATTTATACAGGTCAAATAAGCGCTTCTTATTCCGCCAGTTTTTATATCAGAAGAGTTGTGTTCCAAAAAAACATCCAAATTAAAATAAATCACTGTGGTCATAGCTCCCAAAATAATGAAGCAAAACAACAGAAGATAAACATTAGATATAAGAGCCAAACCTAAAAAATCAAAAAAATAAACTACGGCAATAGCAACGATTACTTTATAATTTCCATATTTTTTTAGAAATTTCGGAATGGATATAAGCGCAATCAAGCTCAAAATAGAACCTATTGAATATATGATACCTATAGCATGTTCATTGGTTATACTAGTTAAAAAACTTGAGTTTATATAAGCAGGTATGGCTGAAGTGAAAGCAAATATAAAACCCAATATGTATAACGTAAAAAGAGTAGATTTTTTAAAATTTAGCAGTTTTTTCATTTTAGCGACTGGATTGATTATTGATTTTCTGTTTTTCTAACACCTAACAACTAAAACCTATAAGCTATTTAAGAATTACAGGAATAAAAATTGATTGGTCAAATTCTGGATTATCAGAAGGATTATCCCTCTTCAAGACCAGTAAAGCGGGACCGGTGCTTGAAGCATTATCATAATTTACTTCAGCTGTAAAATTTACAAAATCCGTAGTCATCCAATCACTTTCTGCTGTAGCTATGACAGTGGTAATTATATTTCCATCTATGTCGGCGAGTTGTATTGGAAATGAAGCTTCAAAAAACCAATACCCTCTCGCTTTCCCTTTTATTTTTATAGGACTTGATACTTCTTGATTGTCCAAAGGATAACTTACAACAATAGGCATATCTAGAGTAGAAGAAGAATTTTGCTCCACAGTACTTGTTGAAATATTATTATTCAGGCCTGGCAATTGACCCTTCCTTCCCCAATCAAAAATCAATACCAATAATATTAGTACGATTAAAATTGCTGTCGTCGATATAATTGTTTTTTTATTCATAAATAATTTAAATTAAAAATTTTATTCAACAGTACTTGTTGTATTAATATCGGGTAGAGGGCATCCTGTAGCGTCTGAAAGTTCTTTCATTGTTGTTTTTTTATCAAAGCCTTCCAATTTAGTACTTGTCCCTATAAGCCATGTGGGGTATCCTTGTATTCCTCTATCTATACATAGTTGCGTATTATCCGGACATTCTACATATTTAATTAATCTAAATGAATCACCGAAAATTTCCTTCTGTTCTTTGCAATGCGCGCACCACTCAGCGCCATACATTATTGCGCCTTTATCCGTCAAACATTGGGCAAAGTTATCATACAAGCCCGGAATTTTGTTTTTATTATTAATACTAACTACAGCAAAAATAATTATAATTAAAGAAATTATTACTGCACTTCCTATGATAATTTTATTTTGTCTATTCATAATATTTATTGTATTTATTCGTAGCCATTCGTATCATTCGAATGATTCGTATATTCGTATGTTTATCTTATTTTTCATCACAACAATCTACGAGTCTAGCCATAATATCGTTCATAGTCATAGGTTTATTTTCATCGGCTGAATCTTTTACATCACAGATATTAATTATTTTTAGCCTCAAAGCAAAAAACATATTGAACATTTTATAAGCTTGTTCATATGTTTCTCTGGCTTCATCTTTTTTATTATCTGATTGAAGTTTTGTACCAACCTCAAAAAGTCTCATGGAAGTTGCCAATAAATGCTTTGAGATGCACCAGACTTCCCCTTCTGTCTTGTCAATCATCTTCGCAAGAAGTTTTGTTCTGACTGAACGTACTTCTAGTAAAAGATCAAAATATTCCGGTTTGTCTGTCTTTGAACCCGTGAAGAAAAAATGCTCCTCAAGACTGATAAGATTCATGATGGCTATAGCTAAATCTTCTTCAGTAGAAAGGTCAAAGTTTTTCCCCTTTTTAAGTTCTTCTACCTTTTTGATTATTTCTTCATAATTTATTTCTTTATTCATCCCAGTTACAAATTTTTATGCCTATAAATATTTATCGACTTATTTTACTTTATTTTTGATTTAACTTATATTTTTCTTTTTGATTCATCTCGTTATTTGTAACGGGACAAGTCATTTTTGTTTTTTCAATAACTTTATAACTGTACTTCAGTTTATCATAAAAACGAGCGAACCCAAAAATATCATAGCGAGAGCCAGCCATATTCTAGCTTTTTTGGTTTCTGCTCTTCTTATATTATCAACAACTTGAAGCACCTTTTTATTCACAGATATTGCTAAAATAACAATGAGAGGAAGCACAAATACAAGATTATAAAACAACAAATATACCAATCCTTTTAAAAAATTACTTTCATCATGCAAAAGTCCGAGTACAAATAAATATGGCCCTCCGGTACAAGGAAATTCAAAAAGACCTACAACAAAACCTAGTAAAAGTGCTGCCGGCAGAGTAGCTTTTTCCATAAGTTTGGCAATATTTCCGTAAGCAAATTTTGGGATTTTAAGCTTTATGGGGAAATTTGGAAAAAATTCATTTATGAGAGCTACGACACCAAAAGTTATAATTGCTGTTGCTCCTATTTTTGACATTAGATTCGGTATATTAAACAAACTTAAAACTTTCAAAATGCCAAGTCCTATCAAAGTATAGGTAGCAAAAATTCCAAAAACATAAGCTAAACCTGCTTTTACAACATCCCTTCTTGATTTACCCAAGCCAAATAAGAAAGTAATTGATAAGAATAGTACAGAAAAAGCACATGGGTTAACACTATCCACCAAGGCAGCAGTACCAATAAGTGCAGGCATCCAACCCTTGTAAGTTCTCAAGTCTGGAGCATGAAAATTAAAAAAACCTGAATATAAAAGTACTAGTCCTCCTGTGATTATGACAAAAAGCACTATAGCAAATACTCTGTTTTTGTTGGTCATAGAAATCGATTATAGCAAATATATTTGAGTTTTGATACTTGTTTTTTCGAATTGTCATTCCCGCGTAGGCGGGAATCCAGTATAATGGTTTTATGAAGTATTATTACGTTTATATTTTAGCAAGCAAGCGTGATGGAACATTATATACAGGAGTCACAAACGATTTATTGAGAAGAGTATGTGAACACAAAAATAGCTTAATTGATGGTTTTACCAAAAAATACAATATAAAAATGCTTGTATATTATGAACAAACAACGAATATTGGAAGTGCAATCGCAAGAGAAAAATGTATAAAAAAATGGAATAGGCTCTGGAAAAGAAGGTTGATTGAAAAAGAAAATCCAGAATGGAAAGATTTAAGTTTAGAATTATAATTTCACACTGGATTCCCGCCCACGCGGGAATGACACAATAATAAAATACAAAAGGCGGTTTGGCTCCGCCAAACCGCCTTTATGTTTTATTTTTACCAATCCTGCTCGTATATTTTCATAAAATTTTAATAAATTATTTTTTAACTTTTTTCTTTGGAGATTTCTTGACTTCTTTCTTTGGAGTAGAAACTGTCATACTTTTCACGATTTCTGTTTTTTGAGCAGATTTCCCTTGAGAAAGATTTTCTATAGAAGAAATGAGCTTGTCTAATTTTACATTTAACGATTCCAACTGTTTCTTTATATCATTTCCGCCTCCTGCCCCGTCAAATTGGCTTTTTATTTGACTAGGGTCATTGCTTCCGAAGCTAGATCTTGGAGCTGGTCTATTGAAATCCTTTCTTGGTCCTCTATCCTGGCTTCCACCTCCGTGATTTCTGAAGCAGTCATTGCAATACACCGGCTTGCCCGCTGTTGGTCTAAAAGGAACTTCACAAGGCTTCTTACATTCATCACAAGTAACCTGGGTCATAGTAACAGGACCTCTGTCTTCTCTTCTAAAACTTGGCCTTCCACCACCAAAACTGGGTCTGCCTCCACCACCTCTATTACCTCCACCAAAACGATTTCCTCTACCTTGATCAAAATTTCCCATAATATTTTGTTCTTGTCCCGTCAAAGTATTTTTATTTGACTGGGATATTTAATTAATAACACTTAATGCATAATTTTGCTCTATTATCGGACAAAATGCAAGTTATCTATTTATATCCTTTTGCTTGAATATTGAATGCTTTATAATATTTTCCTTCTAATTTTATAAGTTCATCATGGTTTCCACTTTCAATTATTTCTCCCTTATCCAAAACATAGATCTTGTCAGCATTGCGAACTGTAGAAAATCTATGAGAAATAATTATGACCGTTTTGTCTGTGAAGAAATCATAAATCTTGCCAAAAATTTCGGCCTCAGAAACAGCATCTATTGAAGCGGTTGGTTCATCAAACACTACTACCGGTGAATTACGATAGAAAAATCTAGCTATAGCTATTTTTTGCCATTGCCCAGTGCTCGGACGTGTACCTCCCTTGTATTTTTCACTCAAAACCTGATCATAGCCATTTTTGTAACCTTCAATAAAAGAGTTAACATTTGCCTGTTGTGCTGCAACTTGAATTTTAGACATATCCAAAGGTTCATCAGACTTTCCCAGATAAATATTTTCTTTAAGCGTCAAATAAGGATAAGTATTGTAATCTTGAAATAATACTCCTAAATTTTTATACCAGCTTTCTATCTCTATATTATTAATATTTATATCATTTAATAAAATAGATCCATCATCTACTTTGTAGAACCTGCTCAAAAGTTTTACCAAAGTTGTTTTACCTGCGCCATTTTCACCAACTATAGCTATTTTTTCTCCGGATTTGATGTCAAGATTAAGATTTTTAATAACATAACTATCGGCACCGGGATATTTAAAACTAATGTTCTCAAATTTAATACTAGGAGTTATTTCTAATTTTGGTAATTTTATATTGCCATCCTCTACCATTGGTTTCATATCAAAAACGATTTTAACTTCATTAATTCTGATAGAACGCTCATAAAGACCGCCAAAACCATTAACAACCATCGAGAAATTATTGGTAAACATATCTAGTGCTCTCATTTGGAAAGTCACATCACCAACAGATATTAATTTATAAAATAAATTTTTTAAAATTGAGAAATAGCCAAAAATACTTGCAATATCTGTTATTGAACCTAAGAAAAAACCAAAAAACTGCCAGCTTTTCATGATTTTTCTTTGCCCAGCTATATAATAATTCGTAAAATTAGTAAAAACATTACTTAGTAATCGAAAAGATGAGGTAATCGTTATTTCTTGCAAATTTGTCACTTCATTTAATGATCCTGTGGCAGAAAAAGCCCTGCGACTATTTTCCGTTTCAGAATGCCAAAAACCCCAATTTTTTCTCATGTATACTCTATTACAAATAAGCTCAGGAATGATAGCAACAACAATAATTAGAGCTATAAGTGGCATTATTTTTATAACTATAATTGATGCGGAAATCAATACTATGACTCTGGCAACAAATATTATCATCCTTTCGAAATCATTATTTATAGAATTAATAGTTTCTCTTGCTCTTTGGATTTTATTAACAACCTCAGGATTTTCCAACGTTTGAATTCCAAGTGAATTGATATGTTTGGCTAAAATTATCGGTACTTTATAGTTGGACATTTGCATCATCATATTAGATACATAAGTGTAAGCTGAATTTAAGGCAGAAATTACCAAATTTAAAATAAGCAAAAGTCCCAATAATGGAGCAATGTCATCGAGATTAGAATTTGAACTGCTAGCAATCTTAATTATTTTGTCCAAAAGTTTGGCAAAAATAAAAGCATTAAGCAACGGGCTGGTATCTAAAAATATTCTAACTATAACCTGTGATGTTGCAATCCAAGGAGATAATTTAAAATTAAAAGCAAAGAGCCACTTTAGTGTGGCCAAAAAATCCCAAAACGAAAGTCTATTCTTATTATCGTCTATTGTTTTATTTTCCATTTATAATTAATTTTATTTCACCGGTAATTCTATTAATTTTTATCCGAGAAAAGAAAATCAAAAACCTGTGCCCATATATTTTGTGGAATTTTTGAAAAACTTAGATGCCCAGTATTCTCTGAGAGAATATTCTTGATATTATTTTTTGAAGAATAATCAATTATTTTTTGATAATCAATCGTGTCGTCTAATAAATCATAAGCAATTAATATATCTTTTGTCCTATTAGATTCTATCATTTCAGGTGGATTAAATAATTTACCAGACACCATTAACTCCCAATTCTCATTCTTATATCTATAACCATTACCAAAGGCTTTTGTTATAAATTTTCCAAGCAAGTTTAAATCTTGTTCTGTTCCATTATTATTTTGTAATTTAAAGTCAATAATTGGAGAAAATACTACAATTTTATCTACATTAGAATCATCTACTGAGGAAAGCGCTACTGACCCGCCAAAACTTGATCCAATAAGGTGTATTGGGCCTTTTACAGAAAAAGTCTTGTTACCATAAAGTTCGGTAATTTCTCCCATCTTAACAAATTCCACGAAATCAATAATATCATTAGATGGTGATTGTGCGAGAAATTCTCCACCGCTTTCCCACGTTCCACGATAACGAGGATAAAAAACATTACATCCATGATTATTCAAATAAGTAAGAAGTTCTTTTTGTTTTGGAACGGAGGGAAGACCATCACAAATAATAACTGTGCATTTAGCGTTATCCACAACACCGAACTCAAAAACAATATCCTCAAATTTTCCTCTAAATATCATAAATATAGAATAATATAAAAGCGAGTAACTTACAAGTTACTCGCTTTTGATAATCTCAGTCACTCTCTTATGAATTTTATTGGCTATAGAATATCTTAACAATAAATAATCATCACTCATGTTTGATGTGTTAGTGTTAATATATCTACTTTTGCCGAGACCGATTATCGTCAATCGTTCAGTTTCTGTAAACATCTCAGCATATTCTAAAATAAATATTTTTAGAATATTTTCAACAGAGTCAATTATACTATTAGTATTACCGTGAAGATAGAGAATATCTCGAATCATTTTGATAAGGCGACTATTGAGATTATAATTCATCTCAAGTGACCTCTCTCTATTTGATTCAATAAACATTCTTCTAATCCACCATGTGTATTCAATAACCTTACGAGCAATACTGACTCTGATCTTGTGTTGTGTTGGACTCTCCATTGATAAAAGTATATTTTCTCCCCAGATACATTTGGCTTTTTTTAATACAAGCTCAAGTTGATAGCATCCGTGTGAACCTATACAGAAATCATTTGAGTTATCCGAAAGCTCATCTTTACACAAGATTGAACAATCAAGAAGTTTATCTAATGATCTGGTAATTGATCTTAGTTGCACTACTTGATTAGTATCCATCGTCTTGATAATAATAACAATATCAATGTCTGAGAATGGATTATTATCATCGCGTTGTGTCGATCCGAGAAGAAGAATGCAGAGTAAATTTTTCTTAAAAATAAATCCGCATTCTGCAACAAACCTACTAAGTGAATCCATAGCTATTACCTCCTTTTTGTAATTGAAATAGTTACCGTATCATACCGCTAAATATTTCATGTTCATATTTATCTGTTGCAAGAAGCTTACGAACAACAGAACCGTCACACTGATTTATTGCTTCAGATAAAGATAAACGTTTTTGACACAAGACTCTAACATGTGGCTTCCGTAAAATTCTTTTTATTAATGGAAGTAGTGAAGCAGTAAAACCAATCTCTTTCTTTCGAAAAGTAGAGTGACAGGCCAAAAAAATTCTTGCGGATGATTCATTCCATTCTAAAAAAGAATCGGTTATGAATTTATCTTCCATTGTTTTTGTCACACAATATCCAGGAACAATAAGTTCCGGAGTTGTCTTGTCTATGAGATATGACAATAGCATTGAAAGATAGCATCCGAATAGATTTTTTTGGCTACCAATAAATACCTCTGGTTTATGACCGAGACGACTCAATATCGGTAGAAATAATTGCCAACCAAAATCAACATCTAAAAAAATGTACTCTTTCCCTGTCCAAAGAGGAATTGCAGAAGGTCTTGTTCTAGAAATAAGAAGTTGAACTCCAGCAAATTTCTTTGCTAAATTAACGATTTCCATTTTGGTAAAAACTGGAGTAATGTGCCAATCGATTAACAAATCTGGGACTTGAAATAGATAAACATTATCTTTTTCTTGAAGTATTGCTCCTCCACATATTTTACAATGTACAACATTGCCTACTCGTTCATACAATCTCCTTGTATTTGAGATATTATCAGCTAATGCCAAAGTTTCTACCACACGACAAGGACAACGTAATATGAGTCTCTCATCTCTAAATACATACCCATCAGCTACAAGTTGTTGAAATAGAATATTTATCCAATAGATATTCTCTTTCTGATCATCTCTCCAGATATAATCTGGAGCAATTCCCAGCCCAGAATTGGCTTGAAAATATTCTTGAACACAACTTTCAACATTGTCATTGAATAATTTAGAACCACTAACATTGAGCGCCAATACCTTATCAAGTCCCATCTTATTACCTATGACATCCATGATAAATGGAATGAGCATAAGTCCAAGCTTTGGGGTACTACGGGGTGTAATTGGAATACTAACAATAGATGGACATAACATGATGAACCTCCTTTTTTTGCGCTTTGGCGCTATTTTTCAACAGGATAGAATTTATCTTCTTCCCTATACTTCTACATTTGATAATACAAGTAAATTATAAATATGTCAAATTCTTGTAATTATGTATATTTAATTTAATAAAATAACAAATCTTATTCCACCGGCAGTTCTACGAAGAAAGTTGAGCTGTTGTTTCTAAATTTTAAAATGATGAATTATTTCTTTGATATTTAAAATTTTTGAACCAGTATAAGTAAATTTATTTACATCAAATCCCTTTTTTACAAATGCAATTGTGATATGAGGTATAAATTCTTTTTTTTGAAATTCAGTAAAATGCGGAAATTTTTTAAATGTTTCATTATATTTTCTAATCTTACCAAGTTGATCTTCTACAGATAAATATAAAACTTCACAAGTTTGATCTGCTACTGGAAAAATATCAATTTTACCTATTTCTATGCTTTCTAGATTAATGGTATTGATAAAATCTTGAACATCATTTTTATTAATAAGATCCTCATCAAGACCATAAAAGAAGGTTAAATGTAAATCGTCTGTCATATGACCCCCTTTGGTTTTTCCATCAATTGAAGTAATGTATAAATCATTATCTCGTATGGTTTTTGACCAATTTATGATTTCTATTTTATCTTTTTCTTGAAAATCTGCCGCAATATAACCGATATTTTGTTTGTTCATATTTATATATTAATTATGACATTACCAAAACCTGAGGAGTATCATTGGAATCTTTCTTAGAAAAGACAGTGTGCCCTCTTTTTGTTTCAAAAATAATCTTATTCCACCGGCAGTTCTACGAAGAAAGTGTAACCTTTATTATACATATATTTTATAAATGTTTCTCTTGCCAGTTTAACTATTATCTCAAGAATTTTATTGTTTTATCAAATAATTCCTTTTGGGCATTCTTGCCGTCAAAAAAATGATTTGTGTTCTTTATAATTATAGGTTTGGAACTAAATTTAGTAGCATCTTTGTCTGCGCTATTTTTCGCAGCAAAAACACAAGTATTTTTGTTCAATGAGTGAAAAATTTTAGATATGTTTGTAGTAATACATTCTTGATAAAAAATTTCATTCATAATCTCTTTAGTGTTTTTTCCATAATATATTTTTTTCTTTATATCAAAAATAAAATCTTCTTTCATAAATTTTTCTTTCCATGGCAAAAGCGTTGGTTCCCAAAAAACGAGTCCAATTTTTTTTATATATTTTCTATATTTATTTAAAAATAATATTGATATTATTGTCCCAAAACTATGACCAACCAAAATAATTCTTGAGTATCTCTTTTCGAAATGATTTATAATATTTGCCAATTCAGAGGCATAAACAGAAAAGGAAATTTCTTCCGGTCTTAAGGTATTATTTGTTCCTTTTTCTTGAAAAAAATTAAATCGTAAGGTGTCAAAACCATTTTTTAAAAAAACGTTTGATGCATTTACAAAAAGTTTTGAATTTCTGCCACCAGAAAAACCACTCATAAATAACACAAGAGTTTTTGCTTTTTTATTTTTAAGCATATCACCATAAATATACTTACTTTTTTTATTTTTTAACTCTATTTTTATTTTCATATATATTATTAATATAAAAAAACATCCACAACCTCTAAATTACAAAGGTTGTGGATATTCTAATGAGTTATTACAAATCAAACTCATTGTCTTTCACCCCCTTGATGAACGCTTTCCATTCGGGGTGGCTAAAAGTCAGAATACGTCCGTGATCCTTTGTGTGCCTAACTTTGACAGCACTTCTCATTATCTTAACAGAAACGCACGTTCTTCTGTTTGTAATAAAAGTGGGGCCTGACACAAAAAAGCCATCAGCATCTGATCTTTCTTTACGAGAAAACTTCTTTTTAGCCATATTTGCTACCTCCTTTCTATTAAAGTACTTGATTTATCTTAAAACATTTAAGATACCCGAGACGGAGTGTACCAGGCGAATAGATAAAAGTCAAATATCTTAAAAAACAATGATTTTATAAATTTTTGAAAAAAATCTTATTCCACCGGCAGTTCTACGAAGAAAGTTGAGCCGTGGCCAGCACCGGCGGATTCAAACCAAGCTTTGCCATTATGTTTTTCTACTACACCTTTTACAAAAGCAAGACCATAACCTGAGCTATTAACGTTTATTTTTATGGAATCGCTACCAACACCTCCGGCTTTGAATATTTTAGATCTATCTTCATGTTTGATTCCAACACCTGTATCTTTCACTGAAAAAAGTATTTTTCCGGCCTTGTGTTTCAAATGAATAGCTATCCCTCCTGCGATAGTATAATAAACAGAATTTTCTATCAGATTTCTGACGGCCTCTCCAAGCTGTGATCTATCACCCGTCATATTATAGTCGCCATCTGCAATATCTACTTCAAGTTTCAGCTTTTTATTTTCTATTATTTCTTTTCTGCTTTCAATCGTAGTCAAAACGATTTCCTTGAAATCAATTTTTTGCATATTGTAAGTCAGAGTTCCGCTTTCTGCGCTTGCTCCTTTCAATATATCCGTGACATATCTGACTCCTCTGTTGGAACTTTCCAAACCTTTTGTAATTATTTCTTTTGCTTCTTCCGGTACTTTGCCATAATCATCCGTGAGAAGTTCCGCTAGAACATTTTTACTGATAGTTAAATATCCTTTAATCTGATGATTCATAAGATGGATAAGGTTTGCTTGTCCCGCATTTGCCACTTCAAGCTTTTCTCGAAGAAAAATTTCTTTTTTTACCCCACGAACAATCATGAGACCAACTACACCAGAAATAATCAATGTAATAGTCGTGAGAATTTTGTTTGTTGGATTTTGTATAAAAGCAAACTGAGAACCAATAATAATTATAAGTGACCAAACAAGCGCCTGCGCACCGATGAGTTTGATATTGAAGGCTTTAAATTTAACGATGAGATATGCAAGAAAGGCCATAAAAATAATAGTTCCAAACAAACCATAAATCTCAACACTGTAACCTTTGACTCCCCAACCTGCATCTACCAAATAACCACTTAAAAATACAGCAGAGAAAAAAGAAAAAAGAAACAACATAATTCCCCAAAACAAAAATACTAATTGTTTTCTTAAATTTTTATCTACTTGTTGTCGAATTTTTATTAAAGAAAAGATAACAATAATAATGGATAGGATTATTTCAATAAAATATTTATAATATAGGGAGTAATTATTTTCTAAGGCATAACACCCATCAGAATTAAATCCTAATAGATTAAGCTTTAAAGGTATCATTATAATTAAAGGCAGCAAGATAATTACTCCGAGTAGTTTATATCTAAAGAGAACATCTTTCTTTTCAAAAAATACATACAAAAAATAGAAACTTAGGACAAAGAAAAGAACTTCCACTAAACCAGTAAGTGACCATGTAAACATTATTATTCTGGTATCAAAACTTAACCATGTATACAAATCTAGAATTGACCATAAAGCAAAAACTAGAGATAAAAAAAAGAAAACTCTAGATAATAATTTTTCTCTGCTTTTGAATAAAACAAAAAAACCTAAAAATAAAGAAATAATTATTGTTGGTAAATGCGAATAGTATAATAAATTGAGATTTCCATTTAGAACATCCATAAGTGAGGGCAAACAAGTTTCAAGATTCGTAATTAAATTATGATCCATTTTATTATTAATTATTTGTTAAAAAACCATCAACTTCTTTTTCTAAATGCCCAGGATACCAATCCCATATCTCTCTTTCTTCGTTTTTTAGAGGTAAAAGCGGAATAATCAAAGGTTTTAGATTAAATTTATCGCAAACTGATTTGAATGCGGGTAAAACAACTTCCTCAGTAAATTTTTTTTCATGTTCTCTCTCTTTGGCTATAAAATTTTCAAATAAAACACCGCTCGCAATACAAAGAGTAAAAATTTTTTCATAAACTTCTTTTGCCGTTTCACCTTTTTTTTTAAAAATAGAAATGTCAAAAAAGTTCATAATCTCTTTATACTCTTTATTATACAAATGATGATGGAAATCAACTAGACTTTTGTTATATAAAGTTTTTATTTCCTTAAAAGGTTTGTTCTCGTATTTTTCTAAATCAATAATAGTTTTTTTATCTATTACATCATTGTTTGTTTTATTAGATTTGCGAAGAAAAACTAACTTTCCAAGATGGATTTTATCTTTATTCATAGTGCAAAATTTATCATCATGAAATTCACCGCATACTGGCTTAAGTTCAATAAGATCCATCAGATCAAGAAAATATCTTGTTTCAAAATTAGGAGTAAGAATTCCTCGAGCTAATATTGCTCTAGGTTCATTTTTGAAAACTTCTGGTAAATTACCCTCAAAAAAATCTTCCGCTTTTTTTCTCAAAATAGGATTATTCCATCGTCTCTGTATTTCTTTTTTTGCCTCATCTATCGGCGTATATATATCATCTATATTCATGATTGGTATCGCTATTTATATCAATATTATATACTCATTTTCAGAAATATGCTATATTTAGAACATGGAAAAAATACCCTCAAATTTAGACCCGAAAGAAACGGGGGAAATTTCAAGAGTCGAGAACAAAATCATAGAATTACTGCCAATTAATGAATCTATAAAAATATTTGGAAATAACAGTTTTTTAATCGGTGGTGCAGTTAGAGATATTATTCTTCATAAATATCCAGCTGACTTCGATTTTATGTCTAGAATGTCAGTGGAAGATATTAAAAAAAATCTGGAAAGCTTAGGGTTTACTGAAATGGATTGGGAGGAAGATGTAAAATTCGTCGAAGGAAAATACTCCTTTAAAAAAGATGCTAATGTTTTTAATTATATGTTGAATGGAAAAGAAATACAGGTTGCTAGTATTGGAGAAAAAACGGTTTCTGAGCTTATTGCAACTGCTGATTCAAATTTAAGTTGCTGTGCTTTTGATTTAGACTCATTAAAAATATTAAACCCTGATTTTCAGTTAGAAATTATGAACAAGGAATTTAGATTCATGGACGCTGAGCTGGCAAAGAATGATCCAATGAAAATTATTAGTGCACTTAAGCAAATATCCAGAATCCCTGATTTAAAAGTTTCGGAAGAAACGATGAATATAATTAATGAATCATTACCTATGGTTATTGATTTTTTTGCAAAAAATCCGCACAGACGCCATAAACTTAAACCACTGTTTGGAAATATTAACTCGGGACAAATATTGGATCTGTTTGAAGGTTACGACACAAAAGGTATTTTTGATGATCTAAATATAAAAAAACAAAAATTAAAAGTTTCTGATGGATTTTTCTCAAGCTCAGTTGAAGAACTAGTTCCTGATGTAAAAACTAAATTATCTGCTTTTGTCGCTTCACAGTTTGGTAAAAGATTTGATCCGACCAAACTATTCAATGATAAAATTAATTCGGTAGCTTATGAATTAGATAATGAAGGAAATATTCTTTCATGTTGTTTAATTGATGGAGAAAGGCTCTATGCGACCTCAGCCGTTAATTCTGAAAAAATAGTTGAACTAGTTGCCAACTTATGCAAAAATAACTATAATGTATGGTCTACTATATCAATCACGAGTACTCTTTTAATTAATTTATGCCCCAAAGCTGGTTTAAATATAGTTGAGAATTATGGCTTGGTAGAAAAAATTGTGACAAACAATTATCCTAAATATAAAGGAAAATTAATAATTGAAACAAAAAGAGGTCATACAGTTTTTTCTAAAAAGGATTCAGATGATACTGCACAAGTTTTAGTAATGTCATAGTTAATTTGATAAAATATGAAAAAACAGATTGTAATTATTCATGGAGGATATGTATATGATACAAAAGACGACTTTTTAGTTCGACTAAAAGAAAAAAAAGTTAGTAGAGATGATTTTATATCAAGAAAAGACTGGAAGGATGATTTTGAAGAAAATCTTAGAAATGAATTTGAAATATTTACTCCTAGGATGCCGAATAAAGAAAATGCGAAATATACTGAATGGAAAATTTGGTTTGAAAAACTCATACCATTTTTAGATGATGACATCACTTTAATAGGACACTCTTTGGGTGGCTTGTTTCTAGTGAAATATTTGTCAGAATCACTATTCCCTAAAAAAGTTAAAGCTCTTATTCTTATAGCACCACCTTACAGTGGAAAAAATAATAACTATAATATAAATACCGACTTCCTGTTCAATGATGATTTTCAAAGTGTCATTAACCAAGTAAAAGATATTATTCTCTTCCATAGCACAGACGATAAAATTGTTCCTTTTACTGATTTTGAAAAATATAAAGAAAAATTACCAAATGCTTCTTCAAACTCATTCAATGATAGGGGACATTTTAATATCAGAAACTTTCCTGAATTAATTGGGGTTATAAAAATCTTATATAAACGATAGAAATCGAAACATAAAACAAACTACTTTCGAAGCGACAATTACAATTTGCATCAATACACTTTTTTAACTCCTTATCAAAAAAGACATAGGGGTCAAAAAGGTTGTATACAAGTAAAATTTTGTCAGAAAGAAAAACGGCGGGGATAAATAAATATCCTCGCCGTTTATAGTCCAAAAACCGCTTTAGCAGTAATAAAAACTCCCTGCCAACAAAGCGTCCAGCCAACACAGCCGATTATCATTGCTAATCCAAAATATCCCCAGTCACGCTTTTCCATTTTATACTTTTCTACTCCCTTCCGCATATAAATCACGGAAAGAAACGGGTCATAAAATGAAATCGCAATGAATGCAGGCACCTTACCGGCTCTGATGAACCATGCAAGTATTCGCTTACCAAAACTCTTTTGTTTTTGATCTGCCATCTCACGAAGAGTCTCAAAAGCAAAAACATCTTTTTTAATCTTGTCATATGACCAGATCAAAATGAGATTAATTAAAAGCGAGATGCAGAACATAATAAATCCGCCAATGACTGGGCCCTGCCATAAAACTACTGCCGGCCAAACAATTTCATCAACTAAGACTGTAATAATGGTCAAAGTGCCATAACTGGCCACTCGTTCAGCAAACAAAACAGTGTTCATCTCACACCTCCTTTTTCCAAAGATTTTTTGAATTTTAACAACTCACCGATTCTTCGAATCGGCAATGACTTTCTATCCACGATTATAGAACAATTTAATTATTTGTCAAGAAATGGATACTTACCTTAAGATATATTTATTTTGATATCCTTTTCTTCTATATTGCCACAAAGTGCGATAAAAAAATTATCCGTATTAAATATATTTTGAGCACATTTTAAAATATCTTCTACTGTTACTTTTTCCATATCAGTAACAAAATCATCCAATGTATAAGAATCATTTTGATTCATCATCACTTCAATTATATTAGAATTAACTAAAGATGCGGATGTTTGTAATGAAAATTTTAGTGATTTAATTGATTTTGACCGAACAAAATTCAATTGATCTTCAGTAATACCATTATTTTTAATTTTATTTATTTCCAAAAGAATGAGATCTATTACTTTTTGAACATTTTTCTTATCTGTTGATGTATTTATAAGCCACATTGAATAATCAGCAAAATAATTAGACGAACCACTAATATTATATATCAAACCATTTTTGTATCTCAATTCAGACATTAATATAGAAGTTCTGCCTTTAGCCAGCAACATAGATAATATATGTGCTGGAATATTATCTACAATAGAATGTATGCCTGTTCGAAAACCTAAAATCATATGAACTTGATCAGCTGTATATTCTTCAACCTCAATACGTTTGTTTTTTACTATAGGTAAACTTGTTCCGATAAGACCTGAAAAAATATCTTTTGTCCCATTTAAAATAATACTAAATTTATCCTTCAAAGAATCTATATCAACATCCCCACTTACCATTATAGTCGGGCGTCCCTCTTTTATAAGTCTTGAGTATTCATCAACAAGTTCTTCTTTTGTGGTACTAGAAACTATCTCCGACGTGCCCAAGCCTGAATTTTGAAGAATAGTTTCTTGAAAAAATACTTTTTTATAAATATCCCAAACATTTGATGAGGGGTTTGATTTTCTATTACCGATTTCAGAAAGAATGGCTTTTCTTTCATTTTCGATGGTTTTACTATCAAATAACGAATTATTAACCGATTCATTGATCACATCAATAGCAATGTCTATATCTTCTTTGTCCGCTATATTTACATTGATGTATAAAAATTCTGAGCCAGTAGACGCACCTATTGATCCACCAATATTTTCTAATGGAACACAGAGGGCATCTTTTGTTGGATATTTTTTTGATCCAGCTAGTAATAAATGTTCCAAAAAATGCGATATGCCCGGTTTTTTACCAAAACGAGCACCTGCATTAAAAACAATCTGTATGTTTATCGGAAAACCCTTTCTTTTATATAAAAAAATAGAAGAATTGTTTGGTAATTTTTCTTTATAAAATTCTATTCCTAGTTCTCTTGATTTACTCATGATAATAATTATACATTAAAAAAAATAAATGGGGAGAACTTTAAAGTAAGATTCTCCCCATTTTACTAAATGGAACTACTGATCTGGAACGGACGGTTCGGAAGGCTCAGCTGGTTCAGAGGGTTCTGGTGTGTCATTTCCCTGTTCACTTGCGGCCGTATCATCGAAATCTTCATCGACTTTCTGACCGTCGTCTTCATCTCCGTCGCCACCGCCACCGGTTAAGAATTTCGTCATTTGGACTACCTCCTTTCTTTTTGATTTAGTTCATAATTATTATGAACTGTTTATTAAAGAGATTTTGTTATGAATCTTTTCTAATCGTGCTAAATTTTCTCTATAAAGGGCCATTCTCAGAACATTCCAATACCTCCCTTTATAGAAGCGGTGATTTTTGAATTCACCCTCTACAACAAAACCGAGATTCTTTGACCCAGATAAAGACGGCTTATTGTAGGAGTATATTTCTGCCAACACTTTATGTATTGGATACATGTCAAACAGAAACTTAACGAATAAAATCGTCGCTTCTGCTCCATAACCAATCTTACGAAAGTGTTCGTCTACAAATATACCCATAAAAACATGTCCATCAGTTGGAACATAGTTGTATGAATATATCAAACCAATGGGGTTCTTGTTTGTTTTCAAACAAACAAGAAACTGTACATGTTTGAGTCTTTCGGCGTCCCGCTTATATTCCACCTCAAATTCTTCCATACTGATAATATTTCTTCTTCCGGAAAAAAGTTCCCGATACGATTCGGTATTCCTCCAAATATATAAAAGAGGAATGTCCGACTTTTCAGCCGGTCTTAAAAAAATACGCCTAGTTTCCATGACAAACCTCCTCTTTTTTTATTTTAACAACTCACCGATTCTTCAGAATCAGCAATGACTTTCTACCTTAATTATAGATTTGTTTAGGTGGTTTGTCAAGGGCTACACAGATACTCCCCTTTTTAGGATTATTATTAAATTTTGATAGGTTCTTGGAATTTTTTTAAAAGTTCAGGATCTTTCATTATGTTCATTCCATTTTTATTATAAAAAGCTATCTTTCCCTTTATCTCTGGTTCTATTTTTTTGCTAATGGAAATCATTTCACTAAGAAAATTACTAAAATCTTTTTTTGTTTGTCTATTTTTAATAAACATTTCAAGAAAATAATCAAAAGCCTTTACTATTTTATTATTTTGTTCAAAATAAATTTCTAAAACATTATAGTTTCCAATAATTCCTTTTTTAAAAAGCTCATCAAAATCATCTTGGTACACTAGTACTGGTGCGACTAGCTCTTTTACAAAATAAAGGAGATCTTGATTTAATTCAATTTTTTTATCTTTCAAAATATCAAAAAAAATAAAATGGGATATTTCATGCATAGAAACAGCCAGTACATCAGGATATTCTACTTTACCTTTTAAAGACCTGTATATTGAATATAGAAAAGTATTGTCTTCAAATGGGCAGAACGGCAAAAGGGTTGGCATTAGAATATAATCTTCACTTTTTAGCTTCCATTTATAATCCATTAAATTAGCTAAAATTTGTAAACTTTTTTCTCCTTTTTTTTCTATTTCATTTTTAATAAAAATTATTGATTTTTCTATATTGTCTTTATTATCTTCTCTAATTTTTGTTAAAAATTCTCTAATGATTATTTTTTCTTTTTTCTTTGACGAATCAATCTTTTCTTTTAATTCTGGAAAACTAGAAAAAATCATGTATTTATGCTGAGGAAATAACTTGCTATGCAAAAATCTAGAAAAAAACTTTGTTTCTGTCTCTTGGCTAATTTTTAAAATTATTTTTTTCATTTCATTATTATACGCTATATTTAACTTAAATAAAAACTGGTCAACATTTCGTTGACCAGCGAGTGTTTGCTATAAGACTCTAATTTGGATTGCCTGGGATTGTAGAGTAGCAGTCGCAAACATTAAGATCATTACTTGCATTCGTATCTACCTGACCATCAACCAATGCAACAAATCCCAACTCTAATGTTTCTTTCATGGCTTACCTCCTTATTAAGAATTTTGTTCATACCCTATCGATAATAACCTTCTAAAATAATTGTAATACTAATTGAAGTGATTTGTCAATCTAATAAAAAACTGGCTAATATTTCTATTAGCCAGCAAGTCTTTATTATAAGACTTTAATTACCTTTGTCGTAATCGCACCAGCAGTCGCAATTACAACTGACGCAATCGCAGCTTAAGTGTTCGGAACTATTCCCGAACATATTACCCGCAGTTGCCATTTGGACAAACCCTAAATTAAGAGTTTTTGCCATAACACAACCTCCTTTCTTTTACTTTAGAGATTTTATCCGACAAACAGATAACTTTTTGCTTGCGTAAGCTTGTAAAAAAATTACGCACAATTTCCACGTCGAGTCCATATTTATTGGAAATACTATTCAGTGTAAAAATTGTGCCCATTAGTTCCTTCAACAACTTTGCGGAATCTGGGCTAATTATTGATGTGACATTGTTTTCAACAATCAATACCGACCCGAATTTCTCTAGCCTAAAACGAAGAGTCGGATCAATAATCAACTCTGTTTCAGAATGGAGAAGTACAACTTTTTCTGGTTTTTGAGGAATGTAATTAAAATCTTTTCCCGTCGCATATGGATCCATTGAATCGATTTTTCCATAGAATTTGCAATCCATGCGACAACCGCCACTACATTCGATAACATACTTACATTCCTTACACTCTTTTGGTAATAAAGAATCATCTCTCCACTTTTTCAATCTTGGCCAAATCTGAAGAAGTGATTCTTCGGTAGCATTGCCATAATTATCGTCAGAGTGTCCACATGGCCGAACTTGTCCATCAGCACCTATTGTACAACCAGTTTTACCAGCACTACAACTTCGCCTTAGGATAAATTGACCATAACGATCCATGTCTTTTACAAGACATGTTGGGTATGTGGTTAGAGAATCAACCTTGAGCCCGAAATCTTCTCTTAATTTGATAAGGTTGTCAAAAATTTCAACAATTCTTTCTGGTGGAAGTTTTATTTTCTCGAAATCTGATGATCCCTGTGCCGGGTGAACTTTCGTTGCTCTAAACCCCGACAAGCCCAAACCATGAACAAACTTACCTGTCTCATAAATTTGGTCTATGTTTTTTTGCATGACCACCATATTCGCACTAACTGAAACTCCATACCTCTGCATGAGCTTAACTCCCGCAATGAGTCTATCAAAAGAACCATCTAACGTTGTTATACTATCATGCACATTTCTGTCAAAAGATAAAATTGACGTTAACACACCAATTTTTAGTTTCTTTAACTTTTTTGCAATTTCTGGAGTTACAAGTGTCAGGTTAGAATTTAAGGAATACTCCAACCCAGCACTTTTCCCAATTTCAAGTGCCTTGAGCATCAAATCAGGATAAAGCATCGGTTCTCCACCCGTAATCAGTAAGCTGGGAACTTCACTTTTTCTCAGATTTTCAATGATATTTTTTACATCATCTTCACTGAGGGTCTTATCTCGTACGGAATCTTTCCTCCAATGATTGTAACAGTGGATACATTTGTGATTACATTTTGTTGTCATCTCTAATTGAACGGCAATTGGTGATTTTAATTCCCTGTACATATCGTCCTCCTTTAAGGAACGTCCTTTTTATCAGATTTTTTATTTTTCAACTCACCGATTCATCAGAATCAGCAATGACTTTCTATCTTGATTATAGATTTGTTTAGGTGGTTTGTCAAGAACTACACTACATTGTGTGAAAATAGAGGTAAATTAACGAACACAGCGAATAAGCGCGGTTAGATATAATTTGCTAGCGCAACATGCGGGACCAAATGTCATATGGACACCGTAGGCGGAGTCACTGTGTTCCGGATCTGTATCCGTAGTACCAGACCAATACGTACCGTACTCCTCAAAACCAGAATGATCTCCGTTATATTTAGCTATCAATTCAGTTTGCGATGGCAATCTCCAAGGCATTCCGTCTTTTGTTCCTCCGACTGATGAAAGACTGGCACAATACGTACCTCCCGCAAACCAATTAACATTACCGGCAGGATTATCAGTTGCATCCCACTCCGTAGCTTGTGCTTCAACAAGAGTCCCCACAGAACTTGTTCCATAAGCGGTTCCTGTAGCTACATTACCTGGGATAAGATTTGATGTGTTGTAAGTTCCTGCTACACCCATAATGGTGGTATTGGTGAGAATAGTGGCAGGTAATAAGGTAGGTATGATATTGTATATTTCATATAGTGTATGCATTGAAGCAGTTGGAGCTGATGTGGTGGATATAGAGTGAGTGGAAGTAGAGTATGTATTCAGTATAATTTTGTTGTATATATCAGATAAAGTTACAAAGTTTGCCGTATCTGTGCTTACTGAAGGAGTAAGTGTACCGGCAAAGACTACTCCCCCAATTACGAGAGTGGCTCCGAGAATGTACGAAAGAAGATGTTTAAAAAAATTTGAGAATTTTAACACAATAACATTATTAATATTAAATTATAAACGAATTTAATCTTATTTATTAATTAATAAAATCATCTAAAAATTAAAACCTAGTGAACACAACGTACTAATCCAAGAGAGGTTTTTACTCCAGTACCACTCATTATACTTTCGCCAGCTGAAGCTTGCCAAGCATAACTGTCATTAAATGAAAACACATTGCTTGACCAATAAGAATCCTCTTGAACAAAACCATCAGCTATCGCTGGACTCTGTATAAATTGATCAGATAACCCCTTCATTAATTCTCCTTCAGTTGGAAGTCTGGATCCACGTCCTGTGCAAGTAGAGACGGCTGTAGCCCAATCCATAGTACCAACCTCGGCAGTATCCCATACTACTCCTAATGTTCCTGTGATTCCAAAAATATTCACCCCATTTGCAATATTAGCGGGGTCAAAAGAAGTGGAAGTTGTAGAAACAGTAGCAGAACCGCCATAATAACCTGCTGGAACAGTAAGAAGAAGTTTGTTTGTAGAAGTGGAAGTGATTGTAACTGCATTATCGTTTGTTTTTACGGCTATTGCGCCTGTAACTCCCATTAGAGAGTATGTATCTAGCATTTTACTGGAGTCAATTGCGGGGATTCCATTCCATATTTCAAGAAGAGTGTACATTGATGCTACAGGAGCTGATGTGGTGGATATTGAGTGAGTAGAAGTAGAGTATGTATTCAGTATGATTTTGTTGTATATGTCAGATAAAGTTACAAAGTTTGCTGTATCTATGCTTACTGAAGGAGTAAGTGTACCAGCAAAGACTACTCCCCCAATTACGAGAGTGGCTCCGAGGATGTAGGAGAGAATAGATTTTAAATGATTTGTACTTTTTAACATACCTATATTATATATCTAAACAAACCAAAAAGAAAATAAAATCCTCTTTCTATTTTCAAAAAAAACTATTCCGAACATTGTTCATCATCAACGAGCTGGGATGGATCGCACAGAGTATAGGAGCAATTTGACTCCCCTATCATACAACTTAGCTCTTCTCCACAGCCGATTTTTTCTTCAGTCTTTTCGCAAGTATAAATCGTACCGGCATTTTTGCTAATATTTTTGTAATAAGTGGTAGATGAAAGAGCATCGCAAGTTTCGTCTGTTGCCGGATCACATGTACTCATAAAACATCTCTCAACAGTTGGGTCACAAGAAACTTGAGCAACAATTTGATAATTTTTTACAATGACTATTTTATAAAAAGTTACGCCAACAGAGGCAACAATCAAAAGAAAAAATACTATAAAAAATATTTTATTGCCCCTATTTTCATTTTTAACCGAATTATCCATAATGCTTAATCTCACTTTCGTATACTACAATTATATACTTTCTTAGAGAAAAGTATATTGGGTGCGTTCTCATGGCAAAGGGTAAACACTACATTGGCGCAATTTAGTTCTGCTCTGCAAAGCTGGGAGACCTGGACTCGAACCAGGATAACGTCCTCCAGAGGGACGTGTCCTACCATTAGACGATCTCCCAGCTCTAAAGACCAGCTTTGCAATGAACAAAAATTTGACGGGCAAGTTAGACGATCCCGCAATAAACAAAGAATACTTTAAAATACACTCTTTTTCAAGTTAAAAGCCGTTTTGACTTTAAAGTCAAAACGGCTTTTATAATTGAGTTAATTATTTTCTCAAATATTTATGTACGGCTAAATAACTAGAAAGCGAACTGAGTATTATTCCTGAACCAAAAATGATGAGGAATATTTGCAAAAAATGCGTTATATAATATTTAAACAAATTAAAACCTACAAAATATGATCCGTAATAATGATTTATCGCAAAAGTAATTAATACAAAAGTGATTAAAATAATTATCGTTGAAATAATCCCGCACAAAAGACCGCTTACAAGAAATGGACCTTTTACATATGTATCCGAAGCACCAACTAGACGCATGACGGATATTTCATCGCGAGCCATAAAAATAGTAAGCTTGATTGTAGTAAAGGTAACCACAATTGATATAAAAATAAAAATAATTGCAAACCAAAGACCCAGCATATTGACGGAATTAATTATGGTATTGAGCCTGTCTATGCTAACTTTATTTTGCGCATAGTTTATCTTGTCTATAATTTTTGAGCTCTCTTGAGATAAGACTCCACTACTCATATTATCCAGATATTTTGCTATGCCGGCATACTGAGAAGGGTCTTTTGCCTTGATATTTAAAGTTGCTCCAAGAGGATTTTCATTTAATTCGTCAAGAGCCTGCAGAGTCAAACTGTCACCTTTATGCTTCTCTTTAAAATTAATCAGAGCCTGTTCTCTTGAAATATATTCTATTGAGGAAACTTCGGGTATTTCTTCCAAAGATTTTTTGGTTGATAAAACTTCGATTTCCGTTGCTGTTGTAACAAAATATACGTTTATATCAACTTTATTTTTTACTTGATCCAAACCGTAGTTTAAAAGTCCTCCCAATAAAATGATCGATGTTATTATAAAAAGAGTAACTGTCATTACCAAAACAGAAGACAGCGATACAAAACCATTTCTGAAGAAATTTTGTAATCCTGATTTAAAAACTCTTTTTGTTGATAGCCCGAACATGATTGATTTTTAATGAGCGGAGCGATTATAAAAATCATCACCCAGCACCATTTTTTAAAATTATACTATTTGTAAATTATTGTTTTTTTGCTTATTTAAGCTTATTTGTGAAGGATATCTGCTAAAAATGGTGCTGGGTTAATAAAATATAGTCGCTTCGCTCCTTATTTTATAAAACATATTTTCCCATTTCATCGTCTCTTATAATCTTACCATTTTCCATTGTAATAACTCTTTTTTTCAAGGAATCTATGACGCCTTTGTTGTGGGTGGTAAGGATTACCGTTGTCCCAAGATCATTTATTTTTTTCAATATTTGAATAATATCACGAGTATTTATAGGATCAAGATTTCCTGTAGGTTCATCGGCAATGATAACATCTGGCTGATTTACAATGGCTCTCGCTATCGCAACCCTTTGCTTTTCTCCTCCAGAAAGCTCGTGAGGAAAATTGTAAGCTTTTTGGGTTAAATCTACCAAATCAAGCACATGGGGAACATCCGAACAAATTTCATCATCGCATCTTCCGGACATCTCCATGGCAAATGCTATATTTTCATATACGGTTTTATTTGATAAAAGTTTAAAATCTTGAAAAACCGTGCCTATTTTTCTTCTAAAATGATGGATTTCGTGTTTTACAAGCTTGTTTACATCCAAAGATTCATAAAATACTTTTCCTGAAGTTGGTCCTTCTTCCACCAAAAGCATTTTTACAAGAGTGGTTTTACCGGCTCCTGAATGTCCAACTATGGAAATAAACTCTTTTGGCTCAATGATCAAACTAACCTCATCTAAAGCCACAGTTCCGTCTTGGTATATTTTTGTTACCTTATCAAAAACTATCATATGTTAGACAGTATATCACAATTTTTTTTGAATAAAAGAAATTACCCAAGAGTTTTCTCCTTTTCAATAAATTCATCGAGATCTCCGTTCAAAACTTTATCAATATTGCTCGTTTCAACATTCGTACGATGGTCTTTAATCATTTTGTATGGATGAAATACATAAGAACGAATCTGATTTCCCCATTCTATTGAAGTGGACTTGCTTATATGTAATCCCTCATGTCTCGTTATGTTTTCTTCTTCCCTAAGTTTGAATAATTTTCCTTTGAGGATTTGAATCGCTTTTTCTTTATTTTGCGCTTGAGACCTTTGTGAAGTGCACCTTACAGATATGCCAGTCGGAATATGAGTTATTCTTACCGCAGTTTCTCTTTTGTTTACATTTTGTCCTCCCGGGCCTCCCGCTTTTGAAATGTCTATTCTCAAATCATTCTCTGATATTTGTATGTCGGCATCTTTTTCAATTTTTGGCACGACTTCAACAAGGGAAAAAGAAGTTTGTCTTAAATTTTTGGAATTGAACGGCGAAAGACGCACGAGACGATGAACTCCCGATTCATGTTTTAAAAGTCCGTAAGCATTTGGACCTAAAACTTCAATCGTAATATTTCTGTATCCGCCATGATCATTTTCAGTTTCATCCAGTATTTTGTAATCCCAAATATTTTTTGTAAAAAATTTTGAATACATTTCAAATAAGATTCGCGAAAAATCTTCCGCATCATCCCCGCCTGCTCCGGAAAAAATAGTCATAATGGCATGACCTTTATTATATTTATCTTTTCCTAAAACTTCGGATTTTAAAAAATTCAGCTCTTTCAATATCGCCTGGGCCTTGGCTTTATCATTCCAAAAATCCGGAGACATCATCTCTTTTTCAAGTTCTTTGATTTTTTTCTCCATATCTTCCATCCCGTACGAAATAGGACGCGGACGAAATATAAATTTTGTCGGCTATCCCATTATAATTAACTAATAAAATCAACCGCTTGTTCCCCGCACTAATTCGCGTCCGCGATTTCGTACGGGATTCCATGAGCCACCTCCCAGGATCGAACCGGGGACCCCCACTTTACGAAAGTGGTGCTCTACCAACTGAGCTAAGGTGGCAATATCACTCCAAATTGTCATTGACCAGAATCGGCTACTACATAGCCAGGTGTTTTTCCGCCTCGCTACGCTCGTATGGAAAAACCTTTCGATCCTGGTCGTGAGCCAAGCAGTTGGCTCACTCAATAGGCTCAACTCGCTTCGCTCGTTGAGCCATTGACCAGGATCGAACTGGTGACCTCGTCATTACCAATGACGTGCTCTACCAACTGAGCTACAATGGCCTAAATATTCTTTGAGACCATCATGATAATAGCTTGTTTATTGTTTTTTTTCAATTGTAATCTGTCTTTGCGAGCGAATGCGAAGCAATCCAGATATAATTTAATTATTGATACAATTCAAACCTAGATTGCTTCGCATTCGCTCGCAAAGACTTAAACACAATTAAAAAACAGTCAGCTTGGGGCTGACTGTTTTTTCCTGTCTATCGCCGACAACTAAACCTAAATAGGTAGTTGTGGTAATTGAGGAATCAATGCTCCTGCAGACATAGAATTTCCTCCAATGGAAAGTCCGGTCTGTAGAACATCAAAGAACGACAGGAGGGTTTTTTCTAATGCATGAAATACATCAGGCATTAAAAAACGAAGTATGATAATTGCCAAACCAAATCCAATTGCTCCTAAAATTTTCATGTTATTGAAAAATTAAGAGAAAGGCTTTTTTGATTTTGCTCGACGAAGCAAAATCATCCGGCTAATTACCAGACCGCCCCTCCCAACCTGAAACCCAAAAAATGAGTTGCAAATGGAGAGAGGTGTCTTTCTTTTGTATTCGATTGTTAATGTTCTTTCTTTTCTGACATTAGTATTATAGCATATATGCGATAATTTTGTCAAAATACAAAAAACCCCAAATTCCTTACAGGAACTGTCCACTCATTGGATTTTTTATTTCACTGTGTTCATAAAAAATCTCAATGAGTCTTGCGGAAGTGAAGACTTTCACTTCCTCACCTTACAGGAACTGTCCACTCATTGAGGTTTTCTGCAATTACGCTATAGCGTAATTGCAGAAAACCTCAATGAGTATTACAGAAGCAAAGACTTTTGCTTCCTCACGCCATGGTGAACTTAGGAGTTTTTGATTATGTAATTTAGTTAACTAAAATTAGTTTATCGGAGTATCTTCATCGTGCTTTCTTCTTCTCCAAATAATAAATAGGATTAGGAGCAACGCCAGTAAGAGGAATAGTCCAAACTGCCACGACAAGAATCCTGCCCCGAAGAAAGCTGTGGCAAATTGATTTGAGTTATCACTCGTATCTTCACTACTTGTCCCGGTTGAAGATGAAGTAGTATTTCCAGTTCCATCTGAATTACCTACTACCCCTCCGGCACTGAAAGTGTTTGCACCCGATGTCTCATCCACACCTTGTTGCTGTAGAAACAAATTATTTTGTTCATTTATTTGTGTGCCGAGCGCAAATACAGGCACCGTAAACTCATGTTCAAAGCTCACTGTTGCCGGTGAAGCGCGAGAAACAACACGATATAGATAAGTTTGTCCTGTTACAAGTCCGGTCAAAGTCATAGAGTGATTCATAACTTTTGTAGGATCATCAACCGTTGCAAATGGGTAACCAAAGTTGGCTGCATTCAAATCTAAAGTGTATGGGCCTTCGGAAACCAGACCATAAACAACCTGACTGGTTGATAATTTATTAGTATTCCAAGTGACAACCATTGTACTTGTCTCCAACACAACATTATCGTTTGCCTGCTCATTACTTATAATAAGTGGAATAGGAGCTACTGGAAAACCGCTTCCTCCTCCACTGCTTCCTCCACTCCCACCAGTGCCAGGAATGGTACCACCGCCCGTATCACCTGAGCCACCATCATCGGCGCCACCGCCTTCATCACTTATAACAGTATCGCCACAATGTTTATCTCCTCCTTGGAAACCAACGCACAAATCAAAACCAAGTGTTTTATTTTGTAGATTATTGTCAGCGTCGCTTTCAAATGTGATACCAAATGAGTAAGTGGTGTTAGTACCATTAGAAAGTGCAGAAAGTGAAACTTCTCCGGCACGAAGAAACGCTCCTAGTGTACCGGTATATCGCGACACATCTCCTTCTTTAATAACAAGATTAAGTTTGTCTCCAAGACCGCCAGTATCAACAGCATTTATAGCTTCAACAATTATGTCTTGAGGTGTGCCTGAATTATTTGAAACTCCAACTGTACGAGTCACTTCATTTCCTGGTACAAAATTAGCTTCATTGAAAAGAGGTTCGTTTTGAAACTGAACAGATAGAGGTGGAATAGCAGGTTGAGCTAAAGTAACACCGGTAAAACTGCCAAATGTTATTATGGTGACAATTGAAAGTATTGAAATTTTAAGAAAGTTTTTCATATAATTTTTATATAATTTCTTCAACATTATTTGCTACATTTTCTTCTACCGTTTCTGATACTTCGGTTTCTTCTGCTTCGCTCTCCGTAGCTTCTAGCAAAGGCTGAGTTTCTTCTTCCACTTCTTCTGTTTCAACTGTTTCTTCTGGTGCGACTAGTACTGATATATCAACAACCGCTTCCGCGTCAACAACAGGAGAAGTTGTGCTTGCCGTATCCGTATTATTTTCCGGAGCAATATCTGGCACAATTTCCGGTGTTGAGGTTGCCGATAAATCTTCAATAATATTTTCTGTTGTTGTAGCAGTTGTTGTAGCAGTCGTTGTAGCAATTGATTCTACTGATTCTGTGCTAATAGCGATATTTTCTGGAATGTCAGCACCGGTGACAGAATTTTCTGAAGTTGACGTCGCTATAAATTCTTCAGTTGTTGTTGCCGATATTGTTTCCAAAATATCCGAGAAATTATTAGTTCCGCCAGGTGTTGGTATTGGATCAATCCATGCTCCTACGCCATCTGGAATTCTAGCGAAAGATTTATTTTCTGGAATACTTGTTGCTCCATCGTTAACAGTATTAAAATGTTCCAAAACTTCTGTCGCGCTTAAGGCACGATTATAAATTTTGACTTCGTCAATTCTACCTGACCAATATGAATAGATATTACTCCACCAAAATTGCTTGCCAATTCTTAACGGCGAGTTGTTGGTAGCAATATTTCCGCTAGTAGCCAAAGAACCTTTCAAAACTCCATTAACATAAAGTTTCATCTCGCTACCATCATACACACCCACGACATGATACCAAGTATCTAAAGCAGTTGAAGGAGATGATTCAAATAAAGCATGAGAGACTCCTCCATTATTCAACTCAAACCTAAAACCACCTCCGCCAGTTTTATAGTGCAAATTCCAAACTCCATAGTCACCATCACCTGCTTTAGTCAAAATATTATTTTCATTAGAGCTCCAAGCTGTTGGATAAACCCAAGCCTCAAGCGTGATTTGGTTGGCAATATCCAAACTGGCTGAATCTGGAATTTCTACATATTGCGTACCTGTCAAATTCAATGCCTCTTCAGCTTTCCCATTTGAAACTGTAGTAAAGGTTGTACCATTATTTGTGCCATTATTGTTGTTTCCGCTCTTGTCCAAAAGATCATTATTGAAAGGCAGATAAGCAACTAAATTATTAGTTCCACCCGGCGTGTCATTAACATTGTAATTAGAACCGTTATAACTGTGAGTATCAACTAGCCCGCCATAATTATCATAAAGATTGATTGTGTCGCCTGTATTATTTAAAATTTCGCCGTTCATAAACAATACCAGCCATTCAGAACCGCTACCTTTAGCGCCAATAGTTGTTTGGCCATTATAGGTTGTTGCCGTGCTGATTATTTTTCTGTGGCTTGCACCTATAGCGTCCTCCGTATACCAACCTGTCATGTCAATAGAGTGGTTGCTGTTGTTATAAAATTCAACCCATTCACCCAAAATACCATCTTGCGTATCAGCCCCCGTAGGATTTGGCAAAAATTCATTCAAGACCACATCGTCTTGATCTTGCCCTCCTACGATACTATTGCTGATTATTTTTTTATCGCTAAATCCTAAATTTTCATTATTTAAATTCACCTGCCAGCCGATAAAAACCAAATCAAAATTACAAGTTTGATTAAAACTATGAGCGTTTGAGCTGGCCGTAAAATTAATAGTTCCCAAGTCAGTCGTCGTTGCAATATAAAAATTAGTTAAATTACCATCATACAAAGTAGTGCCATTCAAAGTCGCCTTTAAATTTAAATTCTGGCAAAAACTACCGCTAACATTACTTGCTTTCACTTTATATTGAAAATCTAAATCGCCTAGTTTCGCTACCGTAATATCCCGTAAACTATTTTGTGTTGGCGTAGGTTGAGGAGAAAAATCGCCAGCTGGAGTTACACTAAAATCCAACGTTCCGACTGTATAAGTATTGGCAGTAGAACTTTCCGTGTCATTAAAATAAGCATCTGTTGGAGAAATATTTAAAATTCCTATACTCACTGCAACCATAAGTATAATAGTCGCAAATCTAAATAATATTTTTTCACATACAGATTGTTTTTTTCTTTTATCTCGGATAATACCGCTTTTTTTCAAACAGAATATTGCAAACTTTTTAGATTTTCGCTCAATTTTTCTGAAACTCATCAAAAGTTTCTTGAAAATTTTCTTATTTCTTTTTATTATTAATTTAAACATTATTTTCTGTATTATTAGAAATTTTTTCTTGGCCTACCGCAAATTTAGATTTTCTTATTTTCTTTATTTCCAATATTATTCTTTTAACTTCGTCATAAACAATGAAAAGTGCTGGTAAAATAATTACCAAAACCATGCCGAGTGGCTTCCTGACAAAATCAATGACAAACCCCGCATATGGCATAGAAATATAAACTTTACCGATAATATCTTTCCTAAAAACTTCCTTGGAATCTTCAGCATTGTTGGCATCGCCCTGAGTTTTATAAACCATTTGGCCTTCCTGCGCACGAATTTCCATAATCCTGTGAGTTGTCGGTATTTGGGTTTTTGTGTTTGGACCAAACGTAATAACATCCCCAACCGCATAACTTGCCGATGGTTTTACTATCACTACGCTTCCGGTATGTATCGCTGGCTCCATAGAGCCAGAAAGTACAGTCAGAAATTTTATATTGCCCGTAACCGGAAAAATAGAAATAATCAACAACAAAGCAACCGCCGATATACAAATCAGAAACAAATAATATAGAGTTTTTAGTATTTTAGCAGTCATGGTACATTTTTTAATTGATAACAAAATTAATATCTTTCATTAATACTTCTGCCCAAGTGCCTGGACTTTGATGGAACGATTCTTCGGTCAACACCATTTTTAAATCATAAGTACCAGGATTCAAGGTCAAACCGCCACAGGTGCCACGTTCAATTTCTCCATCAACTTTGTCCGCGGGAGAAAATTTAATAGTAGGATGCGCTGAATCCAAATTTGCCAAATAAGTATTGGCAACCGTATTGCATGTTCCGCCACCAGACCAAAGCACATGATAACTGTTTGCAGTTTCCACAACTTTTGTCGCATTACCGCTTGAATCAGCCGTGAAAAAATCCCAAACCAAATATCCAGCGATAGTTTCAGCATGCGAAATTTTATTAGCTTCATATTGAGCATCTGTTCTGTTGCACCCTGAACCAGAACAAGAGACATTGGTTACTGTCCATCTGCCTTTATATCCAATGTATTCATTCGCCATTTCATTAGTTGGATCACCAATAAATTTTACCTGATAGGTTGCGTAAGGTTTCAACCCCGTAGCTGTAATAGTTCCGCTTAATTTATTGGGAGCTGGCGTATTGTATGTAAAAGTTACATTTGCAGTTGGATATCCTCCAAATTGATAACCATATTGATTGCCAATATCGCCACCTAATTCGTTTATAATTATGGTTTGACTGCCACTAGCAGGTGGATCATCAGCTGGCTCAGCTGGCGTTTCTCCATTCGTATATTTTATAAACCCTGGCCAATTATCAAAAAGCCAATCATTTTGCGGTGGCCAACCGACACTTTGGCTACTTTCATTATAGCCTGAGCTAGAACAGGGTAAAGACCAAATTTTTGCTCCGGTTGGATAATTACCATCATCAGCATTTGGCAAATCACCAGTATCCATTGAGCCTATCAAACTTACTTTTCCATTCGCATCTGACATACCTTTGTCAATTAAAATCTTTTCCCCTCCAGTCCAAGGATCTTTGGAATAAATCAAACAATAATTTGTAGCAGGACTAAGCCCAACTCCAAGAAAATTATAATTGAAAGTTTGCGCTATTGAATCATATTTCAAAAGCCCAACCCTACTGTCCGCTATCGTGCTCCAACTGTTATCTAATACATTTTTATTGTTTATAAAAGACAACTGCTTCACTGGTTCTGGCGCACTGACTTGCTGTGCTAAAATTTCTATATCAAAAATCATTTTGTCGCTTTGAGCCCAATTGCCGGTATCTTCTTTAAAATGATATCTCTGAACAACCGTTACCGAACCTCCTGGGTTTAATATCCCACTGCCATTTGGATTCGGACCGGTATAGCTTGGGTCTGTCGCCGTATCCAATTTCACCAAATTCATATAATAATTTTTAATTTTATCCAGTGTGATTCCGGCTTCTTTTTCAACAGCAATCTGACCATCAACATACATTTCATAAACCATCGCCGTATCAATGTCATTCTTGGCGACTCCGACATTATTATCGGTATACCAGTCTTGTTCTGGCCCAGCGATTCCATTTTCTTCGGTAGTTAAATTTTTAATAATTTTCCAAAGTTTAATCGGATAAGTACCAATATTGTGTATTACAAAAGTTATTTCTTTGGTGTCGCCTGGTCTGATATTTTCCCAATCAAATTTGCCAGTCCAAGGATTTTGTCCATCAATATCTACATCAACTGTACCTGTTTGAATAATATTATTATTGCTTGTTTCGGTATCAGAAAAATAGGAGTGAGTAGTACCAACAGCAACCACCGCCACAACAGCAATAATGCACAAGCTGATAATTATTTTTTTCATATCTTTTTTTATGCCTTTTTTCATAAAATTAATTTTGTTTCTTTGATTACCCCCACACCAAATAAGTCTATCCGATTTTTTCTAAACTTATTTGGCGCGGGGACAAGTTCCCCTATCGCCACCTCACACCAAAGTAATTGGTGTGAGGATTTACAACCTCAGTCTTTCACAAGAAGAGCAAGGTTAAAAAATCTCAACCCTGTACTGAACCCGCAGGTTCTAGTACTGGAGCTTTAACTAAAGCTTAAATTTTTGTGTAATTGATTAATCCTGTTTCAAACAAGATATTTGAAGCTGGCCATGATGTCATTATACTGCCATTGTAAGAACTGGTTGGGATCAACCAAACCTTTCCATTGGTAATGCTTGCACCAATATTAACCGATCCACTAATTGTAAGTGGGGTTCCTGCAACAAAACTTCCTGTTCCAAGAACTTTACTTCCTACGCCTGGATAATCATTTGTAGTACCAACATAAATCAATGTGTAGTTGTCTGTAGCCGCTACTTTACCAGTGAAAGTATAATCAAACGTTGGGCTTTGAACCTTATAGCTTAAAGTTCCATCTATACTATCACCCTGTACAATATCCCAAATACTATTTGTTCCTTGTACTTTATTTTCCAAAGCAACGGTTGTTATACCAGTTTCGCCTTGAGGTAGTTGTTCACCATTAATGGTCATCTTAAATGATAATGTATCCCCCTGATATTCATTACCTGCATTTGAATTAAAGTGATAGCTTTGAGTGACTTTCATATGTCCTCCAGCTGGAATCATACCGAGTGCAACATACTGTCCACTTCCGTAAATATCAGCTAGGCTTTTATTCTCGGCACCAGTGTAAATTGCTTGCCACCAAATTTTTGTGCCTGCTGAGTTATAAACTTCTACGCTCAAGTCATAAATAATCTTAGTTTGAACATCATTTACGTCATTACTAGAGTTAGCTTGTGCCGCTACACATTCTGGTTCTGAAGAAACACCCGCAGTAACACCAGCACATGTATATCCTACTGAACCAGTAGTTGTTACAAATTCGCTTAAATTCTTGGAAACATTGACTGGATTTGTTCCAACGTTTGAAATATCAAAGTTGATATAACCCGTTTCTCCCGGTTTCAAGTCACCGATGTTATAACTCTTTGTCCATGGATTTGTCTGATCAATTGAAATATCAATTGTTCCGGCTGTGAATGTATTTCCAGTTGATGTCTCTGTATCAGAGAACAATGCTCTGGTTGCACCAACTGCAATAACTCCCACTATTGCTATAACTGACAAACTTAATAATATTTTTTTCATAATTTATTTTATTGGGGCGAAAATATTTTTTAATAAAAATATTTTCGCCCGAGGTTAATAATTTTATCCGCACACTAACTTTGACATTGTTTATTGTGTTTATTGCAACTATGACAAAGTTAGTGTTCGGATTGTTCTAATAATTTTTAATTAACAATTCAAAAAACTTCTAACTTTTTCTTTACTTCGACCTTTTTTTAGTTACCCCTAGTATAAAGTAATCAACATTAATTCCGTATTAAAATTTACCCGCGCACTGATTAAGACTCAAAACTTTTAGCTTGGCAATGACAGTCCTTGCTAATTGTGAATTATAAAGTCATTCAGGTTGTCATTCCCGCGAATGCGGGAATCTAAGTTGAATTAAATTCTGGATTCCCGCCTACGCGGGAATGACAATCATTTGCTTTTTAAAGTCCTAATCCATACGAAGGTTAATAAAAATACAAAATAAAAATACCGATCCCAACAAAAGACCGGTTACGCTACTAGCTCCTTGTAGTCCAAGCGTCCAAAGTAGAAACTACAATTCATCGCTTTCTTAACTCCACAACACATTTTACTAAATATACACTAAAAAGAGATTGATCAATTCGACCACTCAATCTTAATATAAAATACATTTGTAAAAACCAAAACTTTTTTCTGAATTATGAATTGGATTTGTCTGCAATGATTTTATACCTGCCCCAAAAACAAACAAGACTATACAAAAGCATTTTTCTGTGTTAAAAACTTTCGAAGGTCTCACCTTCGCAAAAAAAGCTGTCAGTAACCTTTTCCCTGACCGGCAAACAAACCGTCTTCACAACAAAGAGAGGCGGAGGGGGAATATAATGTACGACCGCGCATTATATTCCCCCTTCTTTTTTGTGTTACTTCCACACAAAAGAGGGATATTGGGTCAGCCTCATTCTTTCTACTCCTCTCAGTACCTAGTTATTCAACCATTCCTTTTTTGAAATTCCAGATTGCAAAATAATGCCGTTCATAGTTCTCGGCTTGATAGACAAACTTGTATGTCGTGGCACACAAACTTGTCGCATAACTTTATCAATATAACCAACATAGTAATAATGACTACCGTTTATATAATTTAAATTAAAACTATGTTCTTTTAGAAAAACCTCTACATCTCTAAAAGTCCAATTTAAAATACCATTCGGCATATATCTTTAGATATTTACAAAACCAAAAGATTTTACCTGATAAGGAGATTTTACAGGTTTTTTTGAATTTAAGTTATTCCACAAATCTTCATACTCTTTATCTGCTTCTTGATTTAGTGGGGCAACACGAGAACCTTTTATTTTCTTCTGCGATTCAACATAACCCTGCATCGCTGACTGTAAAAGATTATAAGCAACCATTGGATCATCTGATGATTCAACAATATTAAATTCTAAACCAACGGCATACCACGTGTCGCCATCTTTAAAAACAATACATCGTACTTTTCCCTTTTGTGTTGTATTCATATGATGATATATTACCTTTTTGTTCTAATTTTGCAATGGTTTTTAATAAAACTATATAATACTTTGAATTACGAAACTTCGGCTATTGGGCCATTGGGGTCAGCCACCATTCTTTTTAGGAAAGTATAATATATTTAAAAAAAAATAAGTGGCTCCTGACCCCGTTTTCCCTGTTTTCTCTTAATTTCTCGCAATACTTGACAAAATGTATTTATTTGTGTATTGTTTTAAATGAAAGTAACTTAAAAAACGAGAAGGAGGAAATATGTATTATCCAATGGTTTGTATCGGCTTTGTAATGATAGCTCTGGGTATTGCTATCTTTATCCTGTCTGGGAATGCATCTTATGATTTTAAAGGAGAAAAAAAGTTTAAGAATTGGCTTTATAAACACAATGTTTTGTTGTTCAGTATCGGAGGGATTTTGATTCTACTAGGATTTGTCGGTATATTATTAGGGTGCGCTGGCCTAACATGGTGGAAGTAAATAATAATTTATTGGCAAAAAACTGCAGAGTGAAATCTGCAGTTTTTTTATATTTTTCAAAGTAAAATTGACAAAATGTGTTTAATTGTGTATTATGCTGTATAGAAAGCAAATTAAATAAAAAGGAGGACAATGTGTTCTTATTAATTAAGAATAATGTGTTTCTTTCAATGACTTCTATCGGTATAGTAACATTGTTTCTAGGGCTATTTGTAGCCACCACCGCTGATGGTACATCCTATTATTATGGAACAAAACGGTTTATTCTCTGGTATTGTAAACATAATATTTTGTTCAATAAAATTGGGATAGATTTAATGGTAATATCAACCGTATGTATGCTGATAGGAGGATTCGGTTTAGATATTGGTTTAAAATAGTTGGGACAATACCAACCAACAAACCGCAGGTTTCATTACTGCGGTTTTTTATTTTTTTTAAAAGCAAACTTGACATAACTTCTTTAATTGATATAGCATTATACACAGAAGAAAACTATTCGTAAAAAGGAGGAGGAAAATATGTTCGATTTAATCCATTGGATTAGCTCGGCAATGCTTTTTTTAGGATTTGTCATCTTTGCAATTGAGATAGTATTGGTCATCCATTACTACCCTTATGACAAAAAGATATTTTATGAACCAGAAAATCGATTTGTAAGCTGGCTTTATGGACATAGTCCCCTATTGGTATTTGTTGCAATAATTCTAATACTACTAGGGTCAGCTGAATTTATGTTAATAATGTAGGGTAGCTAACGAAAAACAAAAAACTGCAGAGTGAAATCTGCAGTTTTTTATATGTTCTGTTTTTTTATTACCCTGCTTGACAAAATGTATTTATTTGTGCATCATGCTGTACAGAAGCTAATTAATAAAAAGTTATCCAAAGGGGTGATATAAATGAAAAGAACGGCGTATTCAGATGAAAGTTTCAAAATATATTTGAAGCAAATTCAGTCAAAACCTCTTTTGACAAGAAAAGAGGAAATAAAACTTACTGAGAGAAAAAATAAGGGAGATAAAGAAGCTGTAAAAAAATTGACTGAAGGCAATCTGAGACTTGTGGTATATGTCGCAAAAAGATTCTTTAATTGCGGACTTGATTTTATGGATTTGATAGGAGAAGGAAATGACGGGCTTTTAAAAGCGGTGGAAAAATATAAGCTTGGACATGGAACCAGATTTTCTTCTTATGCCGTTCCATGGATAGAACAATCAATGATAAGAGGTATCGCAAGAAAAGGAAAAACAATCAGACTGCCGGACAATCTCAATTTAGATGTTTTAAAGGCTAAAAAAATCTCACGGGAATTCATTCAGAAGTTTGGAAAGAAACCGCACGCAAAGGAAATCGCCCGAAGAATGAAAATTTCAGAGAGTAAAGCAAAAAAATTGTTAGGATTAGATAGTAAAATCATTTCTTTGGACCAGCCTGTAATGAATAAGAATGAGGAAAACAATGAAGGGAAATTGTTGTCAGATTTCATAGAGGATAAATTGGCTATTAATCCGTTTGATATGGCTAACTATAAAGTTGATCATGAAAATTGGGGAAAATGGCTAAAGAAAAATCTGAATGAGAAAGAGGAATTCGTTATTAGAGAACGGTATGGATTTAATGACGGCATTCCAAAAGTTTTGAATGAAATAGGATCTAAAATGAATGTCACTCGGGAAATGGTTCGTCTAATCCAAGAAAAAGCGTTAGAAAAAATACGCCGAGCTTTTTTAAGAAATCGCTACATACCCCATAATTTATTTTAGGTTAATTTCATAGTTGATAATCAACAAAAAACTGCAGAGTGAAATCTGCAGTTTTTATTTTTCTATGATGCTTGCCAACTCTTTAGGTCTTGTCT
>CAZLRP010000003.1:0-15617 GCA_964562105.1 uncultured Candidatus Saccharibacteria bacterium | reverse complement strand
GAAATCTGCAGTTTTTATTTTTCTATGATGCTTGCCAACTCTTTAGGTCTTGTCTAAAGATTTCACATTCCTACTACCCTGCTTGCAGGGTAGTGAAAATATGCGTTGCAACTTTGTTGCGATAGCAACGACGCATATTTCTACTACCCTGCTTGACAGAGTATTTATAATCTTGTACCATACTAGATAGAAGTCAAATTTATTAAACGGGAGGAAAAATACATGTTTAACGTTACCCAACAGACAGGTTTGGCAATGTTTGTTCTTGGTTTTGTGCTTTTTGTGTTTGAAATAGTAATAATCGCTTATTGCGAAGAGGTTGGTTTACATTCGGGAGGTCATTTCACAAAGTGGCTTTATAACCGAAGCCAGCTACTGATGATAACTGCAATAGTTTTGATGATACTAGGGTTTATTAAATTTTTCTAAGCCAGGAGGGGGTATGGTCAATAAAATTATCTTATTCAGCATATTGTCAATGCTTTTGGGGTTTATAATTATTCTCATCTCCGTAAACCTACCCTATTATTGCAAAACGAAACGTTTTGCACACCAATTATGCAAATGCAGTAATTCACTCCAGCGCATCGGAGAATTTTTTTTAACAGTGGGAATTATTGGTTTGGTAATAGGAGTCATGTGTTGGAATACGGTAAGGGAGTGGAAATAACAACTCAACGCCAAAAAAAAGCTGCGGAATGATATCTGCAGCTTTTCTTATTGTAGAGTTTTGACTTAAAAAGACTCAAATTTGACATTTTAATCAATGCTTGGTATCGTCCATCTGAAAGTACACAAAAAATAAATACAGGAGAGGTGGAGACTATGAAAAAAAATTGGCTGGAAAAAGTTCTTGAGGAAAGCAGAGCGTTGACAGCAAAGGATTTGGATTCATATGAACCAAAACGCAAAGTTCTTCCTGATGAAAATGTAGCCGGTTTTGTTAGCGAAGACCTTAAGAAAATTTTCTTTCTTGCCAAAAATTACGGCAAACATGCGGGTGTCCTTTTTGAAGAAATAAAGGCGCTCATCATAAAAGCCGTAACTGAGCAAAAAGTAGAAGAACATGAAGCAATTAAGAAAAAAATATCCGAATTCCGGGCGCAGGATGAACAGACACAAGCGATAAGTAAAATCTTTTGGGATTGCTTACATGACGAGTTCTCTTTATGGGACAAACCCATGGTGGGAATACGCGAAGGATGGCAGGTTGTCTGGTCTAATCACGAAATAAATGTTCCGGAAATAATTTTTGGATTTGGTCAAATGCCCGATCCGGAATCCTGTACGGGATTTCCCGAACCCGGTTCTTCACGATTTGATAACTGATTGCTATCAATGATTCCCGAATTGGCACGCGCCAATTCGGGAATTTTTTTATTGCTGTCTTTGCGAGCCTCGCGAAGCAATCTAGGTTTATGTTGAATTAATTCTGGATTGCTTCCCGCCACGCTTTGCTCGCGGCTAAAGGCAAAACCGCTCGCAAAGACGAAATTGCAAACCAATTAGAACATCGAAAAATGTTTATAACTAATAAAAAACAGGCGCGGTACAAAAGTCCGCGCCCAACATCATCCTTCCCACTGTTTTACTTCTTTCCAAAAGCTCGCGGCTCGTCCAGTTTCAACGAAACTGTCGATAAGTAATTGTTTATGCTGATCGAGCTCCGCGTCACTCCAGGAATTTGCAACTCGCAGTTCATCCCTAATTTTCTTGTCATTAAGCGCGCAGTTAATCTCTTCCAGACACAGACCCCGAGTGTTTAGCGCTTGCGCATCAAGCGTTTGCGTTGGCATCTGGATTTCCCCCTTCCTTCCTAATTTAGTGGAAAAATATAAGAGCTTTTCTACTATAATTATACTCTTGGGAAATATGTTTCGCAAACAGGGTAGTGAATTTTGGCATCAAAAATGTTTTTTCGTCTGATAATCCATGTTTATTAATATCGCTATAGATACAATAAGTATACAAAGTGATAATTTATACACATATTTAAAAACAATGCTAAAATCTACTACCCTGCAAATAAAAATTGGATAAATAATTGTCTTTTCAACCACGCAAATAATAAAAACCACCATTTTTTGGTGATTTTTATTATTTGCGCGGGCGACCGGACTTGGCTACTACATAAAGAAATGTCTTATTATTTTTTAAAATTATTTTTACTTTTTTTGGTTATCAATAAATCAGTATCTTTAATTATTCTTTCAAAATCTCTGATAATATCAATTTCTTTTTCAGTCAAACTACGATTTTTTGATGAGTTTTGAAGTGATTTTATTTGCTTTTCAGCTTCATCAATCAAACCAATATATGAATTATGCACTCTTTTTTCAAATTCATATAATTCATCTTTATTCTTCCGCTTTGCCAACACAACTTTACCCCATCCATGAATCAATAAGATAATGAGAACTATAATGACTCCGATAAAAGGAAGTGAAAGTAACAGCCAATCGTATATCTTTCTTAAATATGTTGCTAATATTCCGGAATTAACGGAAATCTGAACTTGTTTAGATTGAACACCATTTTCTCCATTATCACCAATCACTTGAGCTGATAAATCATATAATCCATCTTTTTTTATTGGTTCACTCGTAAAAGTAAAAACTCCATTTTTATCAGATTTGACAATTAAATTATCAATCACTTGGATATCTGATCCATTCTTTTTTATAAGTTCACTTACAAAAACAGAAGCATCATTTTCTTTAGGTACAACAATAGAATTATTGGCTTTTTCTATAAAAAACTTTATTGTAATTAAAACCTGCTGTTCAGGATATGCAGTAATTCCGTTAACTTTTATAGTATCTCCAACATTTATTTGATCCGTAAAATACTTTATAATAGGTGCTGACATAGGACTAATTTCAATCGGCAAGCGTACCTCTTTTTTGTTTCCTGCTTTATCAAACGCTGTAACCATAATATCTTTTTGCCCCACAAAGAAACTCGAAGATAACTGATATACGCCCTTTCCATTGTTTGCTGGAACAAGAACCGGTGCTCCGCCATCAATCCCTACAGTAAAATGGTCAATGCCAGAAACAGAGTCGTCAGCCTGCAAATTTATAACAACTTGACCATCACCATCTACAGTAGTACTGGCTGATAAATTATTTGGCGCAGTCGTGTCAATATTTAAAGCAAAATGTGATGTCTTTGACCAAACTCCTCCCAATTGATATCTGACATGAAAATATGCTGTGCCATCGGCAATTTTTGTGATTTTTTTATTCAATATAGGAGGTGCATAATAAACGTTTGGTATAGAATCTGGAAAAGAACCGTATAGCGTCTGAACAGCTGTCATGCCCGAAACAGAATTCCAAGAAAGCATTGCGGTACTGCTTGAATACCAAACTGTTTGATTCGGATGAGTTGTTGATTTGACAATAAGCGCCTCTGGTTGTGATGAGATAATAGTTTTAACATCTGTTGAAATTCCATTGATATTAAAACTTGTACTGTTTTTTGAAGACAAAATATCAGTGCCCAGACCATCATTCGCAAGGACTGCAACATCCAAAAATAAAATAGAAGCTACTCCTTGTTTTTTGGCCTTAAATACAATAGAAATAATTTCACCATTATTGCCAATATAACCAGGGTTTGGCAAACCACCATTAAACGTAATTTGACCTACAGAATTAGAAAATTTCGGATCTTCTACCCATAAAGAAAAAATTGAGGAACTTTTGCTTATAGATAAAACGTCCAATAAATCGGAAGGAAATTGAATTACACCATTTGCACTATTAATAACTTTGCCATTTGTGTCAACTAAAACCTTTACTGACAAAATGTTCCCGACTGAAACATCAGAAGACGCTGATAAAAATGACAGACTCGCAGCATGCGTTGCGTTTGAAAAACACAGCAAAAATAAAACAATAAGTATCGTTGAAAAAACAAACTTTACAAATATCTTTTTATGAATAAAGCGAAACATTTTTTTTACTCTTTCTCCACTTTTTGTATATTATTCTTAAAATAATAATCAAAAAAACAGCGATAATAATCCTCGCCCATGAAATTGGCCTTGATGAAGGATATGTTGCAATCTTTTTATTACCAGCTTTATCAAACGCTGTAACTTTTAACTTAACATCTCCATTTTGGTTTTGTAAAACATATGTACTTCCGCTTCTAACTGCTGGAGCATCATTTTCAGAAACTTCATAATAACTAACGCCAGATTGGTTATCTTTTGCGCTAAAGAACACAAACTTTTTGCCATCAAACAATGAATTATCTTGTCCCAGTACAATAATAAAATCCTCCGGCGGAATATTATCTTGCGCGACTATTGACTGCCATTCATCACTTGGATTGGTACCAGCTTTTTTTGGTCCTACTTTTATAACCAAGCTTTTTGTTTGCACTGACAATTTTGTGCCTTTACCATCGCTCGCAAAAACAACTATGTTTTTTGGAGTAATTGTTACACTACCTTCTTTTTTTGCTTCAAAAATAATCTTGAATAATGTTGCACCTTCTATATTAAAACCGCCAGGAACTCCGCCGACAAATGATATGACTGAACCATCTTTTGATAAAGAAGGAGTCCTTGGCCAAAGCCCAAAAGATGAATTAGCCAAGCTAAATTCTTTTACTGTAAGATTATTGTTACTACCAGAACTTAATGCGATATCTCCTTCAACCGTGTTTATTGTGATTCCTTCAGCATTAATCTTAACACTCACTATGACAGTGTCCCCAACTGATATATTACTATTGGAAGATTCCAAGTAAACAGTAGCAGCAAATGCGTTGGTTGAAATAAAACCTAAAGAAATGACCATTAATATAAATCCGATTTTTATGTATTTTTTCATTTTTTTAATCTCTATTAAAAGTAATAAATTAAAAACATTGATAAATAATTATTTCTTACCCCACTCGTATAAAAGAATAGAAAAATCTACCGAATCTATTTTACCATCTTTGTTAATATCTACAAATTTATTTTTAAATGGCGGTTTTGATTTCCAGAAATAAAGCAGTATTGAAAAATCAATAGAATTAACTTTATAATCTAAATTGAGGTCGGCACTGCGATAAACACCAGACAGCGTCTTTGGTTGTCCAAAAATTCCAAACTTTGATAAATGATCGGTTTTAGCAATAAGAGTATTGGAAGCTGTGTCTATTGTAGTCGGTGATACTACCCAATTCCCAGTTTTCAAATCGTACCAATATACTTTAAGTGTATTTTCAATCAAACCGGTAATTTGAGCATCGCTATATGTGAAGGTTAGGGTTAATGGCTGGTTAAATTTTGTTTGATTATTTGAAGAATTTATTTCAAAAATCATATTCGTCGCCACAGCAAAACCAGGATTTGTGGACAGTGCAGAATAATTACTGGAACTTGTCGTGATTGGCATTACAGAAATAGTTGTTGGTGAAGAAATTGTATTATTAGCGATACTAAGCATTAGAGAACCTCCTAGAACTGTGGTTGATTTTATTGTCCCCGCCTGATTTACATCAAATATTGCTGAACCAGTAGTATTCATTTCTGTTACCGGAGAAAAAATTCCGCCACCGCCACCGCCTCCACCACTAGGCGGAGTTACAGGAGTCTCTGCTACAGCAGTAAATGAGCGAGATGCACCAGAATTCTCTATTCCAAAGTATACAATCAACTTAAAATAATAATTTCCAGTATTAGAGACATCGGCTATCAAATTTGTATTATAGTCTGTATTGGGATTTATCCATGTCGATTCAGTAGCATGAAAAACATCATCCCCGCCTCCGCAAGGATTATTTTCATTTGAGACTACACACCATTCGTAGTGATATTCGTAACCACTCAAACCTTCGTTCCTTATTGTAACATTGGCGCCGATAGAAGGGATGATATTATCTGAAATATTATTTATAGCTACCCTAGCCGGATTCGTCACAACAGTCCAGTAATCATTTCCGGGAAGAGTTTTATCTATTTCTACAGTTGTAGAAAATACGCTTTCCCATGTACCAGCAGTAGCATTTCCAGCAGTTGTGTATGAATATGTATATGTACCGGTACTACTTGTTGCTTTTGTTAAAGGTACGTTATTCACAACCACATTACGATTTGGATCATAGATAGTTACTACAGGTATATTTAATGAGTCTGTTAGCGTTCCGTTGTAAATAGTCGTGACTGTTGCTAGATAATTACTTCCCGCTGTAATCGTTCCAAAATCAGATGTTGAAACTACCCATGGTGATTGAGAAGATGTCAGTGTACGCGTTGTCGCATTCCATATATCTGAAGCAATATTAGCAACTGATGTTAATGTCTTTGTACTATATGCCCATATTGTTGCTGGTAATGATGTTATAAGAGATGAGAGTGAAGTTGAAGCATTCAAAACAGTAGCCTCGGTGTTGGCATTGATAGTTGTGATGGCAGAAGCAAGTTGTGAATTAGTATTCTCATTTACTGAAGCGACTATTGATGAGGATGCATTAGTGATTTGTGAAGCAAGAGCAGCAATATCCGTCCAAACAATAGTATCTGTTTTTGTTTTGATTCCAGTCACATCAGACCAAGAGATCGTATCAGTCTTGGTTTTGATATCGGTGACATCTGCCCAAGCAAGAGTGTCGGTCTTCGCTTTGATTTGACCGTTTGATGTAACTAATCCTGTTACGTCAGACCAAGAGATGCTGTCTGTTTTTGTTTTGATGCCTGTAATATTTCCTGTTCCAACTTCCGTAATCAAAGTGGCAACATTGTTTTTGATGGTTGTGACATCAGTCCAATCAATATTGTCCGTCTTGGCTTTGACAGCAAGAATAATTGAAGCGAGTGAAGAGGAAGCAGAAGTGACATCGGACTGCAGAGCAAGCGATCCTGAAGTGAGAGTTGCATCTGTAAGATTACGAGTAGCATAACTCCAAACATCTGAAGCTAGAAGTGAAGTTGTGGCCGCTCCGCCGGTGATTGTTCTTGTGCCATTGTCCCAAACATCAGCTACGAGTGTGCCAAAGTCTGACAGAGTTCTGCCACTGGTTGACCAGACGGCTGTTGGAATTGTGGCGGCCAAAGAAGTAGAAGCATTCAAAACAGTAGCCTCGGTGTTGGCATTGATAGTTGTGATAGCGGAAGTAATATTAGCTGCAAGTGAAGATGAAGCATTTTCTACAGCAGAATTCACTGAAGCGATTGAAGCTCCGAGTGATGAAGAAGCAGCATTGGTATTTGCATTTACATCAGTTGTAACTTTAGCGATTGAAGCTCCGAGTGAAGATGAAGCATTTTCAATAATTCCGTTAATTGACTCTGTGCTACTGGCAACATCTGTTTGGACTGCGAGAGAACCAGATGTTCCATTTCCTAATAACGCCGCTGTTAGAGTGCGACCTGTATCAAGAGTATATGTCCAAACACCAGCGGCAATCCTGCCAATCATAGTTGCAATATCGCCAACATAATTCCAAATTAAAGAAGGAAGTGATGCAGCAAGTGATGATGATGCATTTTCAATAGTTCCATTAATTGAAGAAATAATGGACGAGGAGGCCGTATTCAAAGCATTTACAGTGTTTGTATTCACAGCTGTAGCAATAGACGAAGAACCTGAATTATTCCAAACTTCATTAGCAATAGCTGTTGTTGAAGCACTAGTATAACCAATAACAAAAGTTCTATCTAAGTTGGCTAAATCTATGCCAGCAGTACCACATGTCATTGTTGACGGATAAACACCCTCATCATAGAGAGTAGTAGTACTATAATAATGCCAACCGCTTGGTAGAGCAGTCATTGGAGTACCGGATGCGATAACATTATTTAAAGAATCATAAATAGAAATAGTACAAGGCGAAGTTGTTGCCACCATATCATCATCATAAACAAACTCGCCTATGATTATAGTATCTCCGGGAGCATATTTATTAACAGACGCTTCAACAGAATATACAAAAACAAAATTTGCCAACAAAATAGCTAGCCCAAAAAATATTTTATTTTGCATTATTAAAACTATTTTTTTATTCATATTGCATTTTCAATTATATCCATCTTTGGTGTTGCAGTAGTTTCTAAAATATATGTTTTACCAACAGAAAAATTGGCCCAAATGGTTATCTGATATAAAACAATTAAAGGAAACGCCTCAAGAATCGTTGAAAAAATATCTGGCGGAGGCAAAAAACCGACAAAAATAAATATTGCGGCAATAGCAAAGAAACGTTTTTCACGTAAATAATCTACTTTGACTAAACCAATTCTTATTAAAAAAGTTAGAACGATTGGAAATTGAAAAGCCAGTCCAATAGAAACTGACGCTAAAATTATTTGTGAAAGAAAACTGCTAATATCCCAAACATTTTTTATTCCAAAAGCTAGATTGATAGCAGAAATGGAGTTTAAATAAAAATACAAAATTATAGAACAATAAGCAAAACCGGAAGCAAACAGCAAAAAACTTATCGGTAATAAAATAAAAAATAATTTCTTTTCTTTTTTATTCAGACCATCCTTCCAAAAATTATACATAAAAAAAATTAGTAAAGGCAGGCAAACTATGAGTCCAGTATACACACCGACTTTCGTTGCTAAATCAAGAAATTGAAACGGCGATGATGTTACAATAGTGGCATCTTTTAAGTTGAAAACATTTATAATCATTCTTAGAATATTTCCGGCTTGAAAGAAACCAACAACGAAGAAAACAAAAAAAACAACAGCTAAACTAAATACCCTTTTCCTGATATTTTCAAAATAATCAAAGTAAACAGCAAATTTTTGAGTGAATTTTTCCATAAATACTTTCGTACAAATCAATTATACATGTTTTATTTCGATTTTTTTGACACGTTTAAGAGCTTGCGTACTGGTTGCATTTGCATCTGGCGTTGACGTCGCTTCCGGCGGTATTACAAATTGCGTTGAAGTGGCCTCTTCGCTCTGTAAAATTGTTTCTGTGGTTGTGGAAATATTACTTGGTGTAGTAGTAGAAACATTTGAAGTTGAGGTACTACTTACAGAACTTATAGACTGATCTAAAGATGTTTGGCTTGAATCAATAATAGTAGTATCGGCAGAATTTTCTGGTGGTGTTATTACAACTTGCCCCTCATCAATTTTTGCTTCATCTTGAGCGACTTGACTAATATTTTCATCAGCAGGAATAGGATTTTCCGGCGTAAAATCGCCGCCTAGACGTTTTTTTCTTCTCTCCTCTTCTTCCTTAAATAAAACAGCATAATCATGCGTGCTTTTTGGGTCAATTTTTAGCAACGCTTCGCCCACTTCTTCTGGCATACCGAATCGATAAATAATCCCGCCATATTTAACAAAAGCAGCGGAAAAAGCGCAGGCGGCTGAATTAGGATTTTCAATATCATAGCACTCAATCAAATCATTATCGCTATAATCCCCGCTCACAGAAAAAACTCTCAAATTTTCATTCTCCGGCACAATTTGGTCTTTTTCAATATGAATCATAAAATTGAAACTTATTTTACCTAGTAAATAATCAAACTTTTTTAATCATTTATAATAAATATATTTCCTCCGGCCGGAGCATCTTGGCTGAAATCATAATTATTTCCGTCATAACTGGTTCCGGCGACCGTACCACCAGTAATGGCGTCTCTTGGTCCGGACAATGTATCAAAACAAATTTCAGCCATTGAACCGCCAGTGACGGCGTCAATTCTTCCTACTTCAAATTCGTCATCAAACACAATATCTATAAGTGCCATATTAGTATTGGGTTAATAATATTCTAACCGAAATGCCGTCGGGCAACGCCGTGGCGGTATATCTAACGTAATAACCAACCGTATCTTTAGTACTATCCCAAGATAACCAAGTCTCTCCGTCTGTTGAATATCCAAAAGTTCCGGAGGCTTGAGTTGTTGTATCGTCATCAAGAACAATTGAACTTGTCGCCACATTTATAATTCGCACTCTCAATCTTGGGATATTAGAACCCCAAGCGGTTTTTTGTCTCCAACCGAATATTCTAGAAGCCAAAACAGTTTCACTGACCGATCCTTCATAATGGCTGTCTGTTGTAGCATTATCTTCGTATGATAAATTTATTCCAATTATTCTTGTTGGTAGACAAGATTCGCCGATAGTTTTAAATTCTATTGCGAATTGAATTGAATCTGCTCCTGCAAAGCCCGAGAGGTCATTAGCTTCATCAATAAGTGTCCAGCCAGTTGTAGCGTCACTTTGGATATTGGCAGTTCTCACCCACAATCTAAAAGGTTCTGTTGTTTTACCCAACGCGGTGTTCCCCAAATACGTAACGCGGTTTACAAAAGCTCTATAATATTTTTGAGCATTGGGAGTAGTAATTTCTGGGCTTATAAGTCTGCCGGAAGATTCGACCGCATAATCCCAATCAGCGCCAAAAGCCATTATAAAAATATGATTAGTTGTTATAGTCGTTCCTCCTTTGCACACAAAAATTCTATTACCCCCCGCATCAGTATAATTACAAGCCGTTATTTGGTTGGAAAACATTGATGGATGGCCAGAATCTTTAGCCGACTGCTCGAGATACTTATAATCACGTCCGAACTGCCTTTGTAATTGATTTCCGGAAGCTACATATTCAGAAACATATGAAAAGTTGGAGGTGGCGTGGGTTGTACCGATAACAAAAGCGTCTATACTAGACATGTATTCAATGGTTGATAGAGTGCCAGTGGCGGCAAATGTAGCAGTACCTCCAGTCGGAACTTCAATTATGTTGTCGCTAGGAGAAGAAAAGACAGTGGTTGAACTAGTTGTTATTTGAGTTACCGGGACACGATAAACTCTGGTAGTTGTCACCAAATATAAACTTTTAATACCACTTCCAGTCCCGTGGGAAGCGGTAGCGATGCAAAGGTTCATATTTTGAGAACCGGTGCCAGTGATTGGGTTATTTCCCGTTGACAAAACGAATGCCGAAGTTGAAATTCCTGATGCTACCGTCAAAGCGGCCCTGATGTTGTATTTATAAAATTTGTAGTTACCAGCCACGACTAGATCAACAACATACGTATCAAGAGAAGTTGGTGTTGCGGTAGCAAAATCACAAGCCGCTCCAGCGGCCACTAAGTTTGTTACTGTTGCCGCATCCTTTAACCAATAAACCGCTTTTACATCATCTGTTGCTGCGGCTAAAGAAATGGTTGTTCCTCCCGATGTAAAATCTTCTACAGAAACACCTTTGGCATAATGAATACCGCCGTTTGTTGTGGTAGCGTTTGTTGCTAAATAAATCGGCCGAAACTCCTGAATAACATAAGGTCCACTATTTACAGTACCAGCTGAAGTAGCCAATGTCAGCGATGTATCAGAACCTCTAGCGGAAATCCTATACCACTGAGTAATTGCGGTGGGATCGGTGGAACCAAAACCTATTCTTGCTCCGACAGCAACTCTATTAGTGGCAAAAGCGGTACCACTACCCGTTACGGCAGTTCCTGACGCCGAACAGGTGCCGGTACTCTCGCTTTTTACATCTATTTTAAAATCCCTTACGGTGTGAGCAGTTGCCGAACTAAGCGTCAAAGTAATAAAACCGTTCCAGCTATGCGCTCCGGTTTTCCTATTGATAGTCCATAGATGCACTCTTCTTGTATTTGAAGCTGTCGTTGATAATTCAATACCAAAAACATACGTATATGTAGTTGAAAAATTGTATGAGTAAATTTGAGCGCAAGCAAAGGCTGTTGATTCTTCCATTGGTCTCAAAACATCAAAGTGCGGCGCGACATATTTATCAACCGCGGTCGCTCCTGTATTGTAAATCAAACCTTTCCCCAAATTCCATTTTGTATAATCATAAGCGCTCTCGCTTAGATAATTAAGAGTTGAAGGCGTTGTTACTAGCTGCTCTATTGATAATCTGCTCATATTTTTTATTAAATTTATTAAATTTCTAAATAATCTACGTTTATTTGCACTGTGCCTGTGCCATTAATAACGCAATAAAAATCTTCATCCACTCCCCCTTCCACATAATTAGGTTGATTATTCGCACCATACAATCCGCCAGTTTTAGGCGCTAAAAATTTTTCGTAATCAGTCCCGCCAGAAATAAAACGAAATGAGACGCTGGTCATATCTGCAGACAAAGAAAATTTACTGTTATACACGCGCACCTTTTTGCCAGATGCCGGCGAATGGACAATACCCGAAGAGGTTAAAGCCACGGTTTTTTTCAAAATTGCCTGTCCGGCAATGCTGGCTGAAAGTGTTTCTTCCGTAGCTGGACTAATTCTCGTGTTGGCGGCATTTTTTAAACCAACAATATTAGAGGTTGGGCTACTTCCAAAGACCAAAGCTTCAGCTTTTCTTGGTATAAGAGACGCGGCGACGGCGCCAGCACCAACCACTCCCATAAGTTTGAGAAGTGACCTTTTTCTACTATCGCTTTCCACATTTTCTTCTTCAGCCTTTCTGTTACTTGAAATAGATCTGATTTTGTTAATTCTCTCTTTGGAAAGAAATCTGAAAGAATGCTTTGACGCTAATATCATTTATAATTTAATTTATTAAAAAAACAAAAAGCACTATTTCTTGATATTCTTAGTATTTCCTTGATTATTTGTATCATCATCCTCATCTTTAAATCCATTACGAATATGACGAACTGCTTCTCCTATGCCTTTTGCAAGATCTGGTATCTTTTTCGCACCAAAAAGGAAAACCAGGATAACAGCGAGAATAACTATTTCTTTTGTTCCAAATCCCAACATATTATTATTTACGATTAAAATTACTAATAATTTACTACGACTATTGCGCTAAATGCCATTCATATTATATTGTTTGCATAGATTCTGTGCAAACAGTAATATGTTGATAACAGTAAAAAATTCGTAAATAATACACCGCTAACCAGATTTGACTTTTGCGTAATCACGTGCTTTTTCATCTCGTTTATGCCCACACAAAAAAATCCTTTCTGCTTATAGCGGATCTACCATAAGAATGACAAATCGGGCATAAGAGACAAGTAGTTGTCTCTTCGCCCGCGCAAAACAAAATCGCCTTTCGGCGATTGTTTTGCGCGGCCGGCCGGATTTGAACCGGTGACCTATCCCGTGACAGGGGATTGCTCTACCAGCTGAGCTACGACCGCATTTATCAAACACACAAAGAGAATATCAGAAAAATGTTATTTCTACAATCTTTTGTGTTGTGCCGACGATTGGACTCGAACCAATGACCTAGCGCTTATGAAACGCTCGCTCTAAACCGCCTGAGCTACGTCGGCAAATATTTATTTATTAAGCTTCAATCTATCAATAAGTGCCAATACTTTGTATTTTAAATTTGTACTTTTTAAAACCTTTAATCTCATAACACCGTGATAATTATCGTGGTTATCATACAATTTTCTTAAAGGTGTTTTTACAAAATATGTATTACCGAAGCTATCTAACGGCAAGTTTAGCAAATTTGACCAAAATTTCAAAATTTTATTGACTCTTTCTTTGTGAGTATGATTTACTGATAATGTTGGTTTTATTTCATTTTTGGGTATCATCATAAACTTTGTAAGCCATTTGTAAACAAAAAGTATCATGTCAGGATCTGAATTAACAAAAATAAAACCTGTTGAGGAATCGCTTTTACTTCCCTCTGCCCAATATAAAGCAATATTTGCTATAAAAAATTCTTTATTAGAAATATACCCTATTTTGTTCTTTGCCCATTTCCTTGATTCCTTTATAGCATTCAGTTTTTTATTTTTGTTTGTTTCTGCACCCAATAATCTACCTTTTAAACCAGCATCTATCATCTTATATCTCAACATATTTTTAATGTCTTCCGATAACTCCATTTCAGAACACCACAAACTAACAGTACTTTTTGATAGGTTTAATTTCTTGGCAATATTATTTATACTTTTGCCAGCTATTCTTAGATCTTTTACTTTTGGTTTTAATTCAAACTTAGACATACGCATTCAGTATAGCATATCAGCTGTTTAACACAAAAACTTTTTTGTCATAAAAACAAATAATACAAAGGGGTTTTTGAATTGTGAGTTTTTGTATTCTGTGTGTCTTTGCGAGCGGTTTTGCCTTTAGCCGCGAGCAAGGCGTGGCGGAAAGCAATCTAGGTTTGTGTTGAATTAATTCTGGATTGCTTCCTGCGGAAGCTGTACACCTGTTCTGTTTTATATTTCGCTGTTGCTCATATAAAACTATCGCAGGTCTTGCGGAAGTGAAGACTTTCACTTCCTCATGCTTCGCTCGCAAAGACAGAATATGGACCAATACAGAGTATCTGGAAATATTTATGATTCAAATTAAAAGTATAACCATTTCATCTCGTGGCTCACGAAAAATAAAAAACGTTAGTAAATTACTAACGTTTTTTATTTTTCGTGGTTGCGGGGTCTGGATTTGCACCAAAATCTTCAGGTTATGAGCCTGACGAATTACTGTTACTCTACCCCGCTGTCAGCCATACTACAACAAAAAATCAGAAAATACAAATACGAATTAACGAATTATGCGAATTTACCCTGTTAAATAGAATTCAAATTTAACAGGGTGAACGAATGGCTACGAATAAATTCATTCGTTGATTTAATTATTCGTTACCATTCGTATCATTTGTTCTATTCGTATCAAATAATTCTAACGGAGATCGATTTGCGAAGCTGTAACCTGCCTGCGCAGGCAGGTCAGTTGAGTAAATCGAGTTGTGTTTAGTGTCCGCGGCGGTGAGGAAGCAAAAGTTTTTGCTTCCGCAAGACCTTTTCAGAATTTTTGTAAGCAAAGCGAAACAAAAAGTCGAAAAGGTGTACTGTTCCTGTAAGGAAGACTCTTATACCGTAAAGATAACCTGGTTATAAAAAATTACCCTTCAGTAATTTTTTATATTATCTTATGTTCCTCAAAAATTATTTTGTACAAACTTACAACTCTTTTCGCTTCCCTTTGGGTTAGAAGGAAATCAGAACCTTGATGAGCAATCGCATTTCTTATTTTGTGCGCTTCCCATGCTTCCTCTATATGCTTAAAGTCCGCTTTTTCTACGCTTTTTAGTTTTTCTCCAATGCTTTCTCCCAGCAAATTTAAACTGTCCAAAAGCTCTCCAAAAATAATATCCGCTTCTAAAATCGCCAGTTTCCACTTATTGGCATCTTCAGAATTTATATGCTCCTCTACAAGTTTCCATTTAGGATTTTCTACATTTTGGTTTTCAGAAATTTTTTCTACATCCCTTTCCGGAGGAAGAACTTTGCTCATTATTTTTTTTCTTATTTTTCGCTCTTTTATTGAGTAGGTAATAACGAAAAAAAACAGAACAATTGATAAAAAGAAAGCAAAAACCGCATATCTTGAAAAGATATTTATCAGATCATACGGCAACATGCTAAAAAAAGACGCTTTTAAATTAAAAAATTTATTTGCCCAACCAGCTATAGTCGTTGCAACACCCAAAACAAGTATGGTTGCGATTACGAGCTCAAATGCTCCGAGCGAAGGTGGAAGAGGTGTAACTTTTTTGTCGGCCATGAGGGTATTATATCACTCGTGTACGCGAGATTCAATATTGAAGATGAAATTTAGAAAAAAGTAATCCAATACAAATGCAAAAAACGAAGTTCGCCATGGCGAACTTCGTTTTTTGC
>CAZLRP010000002.1:0-84752 GCA_964562105.1 uncultured Candidatus Saccharibacteria bacterium | reverse complement strand
ATGCCATGTGTTTATTTTAATCTATTAGGTGTTGCAAAGCTCATGATACACTACGGGCGTAGGCAGATATGTTTTTGCTTTAATTTTTCCAAGTTTTTTGATTCTTATTTCTTATCGTTTGTCTGAATCAAAGACGGATTTTTTTGCTATTATAGACAAAAAAATTATTGAAAATAATCCAAGAAATAATTTCGTCCCTGTAATTTTTATTGGTCTTTTGTTAGGTTATGGAATTAGCGATTTTTTTTCACACGACAAGCTGATTTTACAAAATTTGAAATTTGCCGTAACAAACCAAAATATTATTTTAGCAGAAGAATCGTTGAATTATAAAAATTTGCAGAAAGCGGTACCTCCGCAAGAAAAAATATTAGTGGCGCTAGATAAAAACTTTATTTTTGATTTTAATAGAAATGAAATCTGGATTGCGGATTTTCCTGGAGGATCGAGTTTGCCACCCGGTATGCCATTTCGCAAAGGTGCAGATACTCTGTCCAAATATTTGTTAGACCACTCTATTTATTATGTTGCATATTCATACAAAAATGAAGCTGGTTCTGCTCTGTCTCAAATTCAAAATAGACTGGATCCTAAAATGAATTCATGGATTAGGACCGAGGCGGAGCATACATTGGATTTTCATCATAATTTAGAAATACTGGGCAAGTCTAAAAAAATAATATATGATGATGGTTCTCATTTTGTGATTGATCTTCGCGTGGACATTAAAAATTAATATGAAGTTAGTAGAGTATAAAGTTTTGAAGCATACTCGAAAAGTTCAAGTCGGTATTTGATGTTATTTATGAAAAAGTCTGAATATTTATAAGCAAAAAAATGTTTAAAAATTATATTAAAATTGCACGACCATCACACTGGTTTAAAAATCTATTGATGATACCCGGAGTAGTCTTCGGAATACTTATTATTCAGAATATACCGGAACATTTTTTTATAAAATGTATTATTGCAGCGGTGTCAGTATGTCTTATAACTTCCGCAAATTACACTATTAATGAATGGCTCGATGCTGATCTTGATCGTTTTCATCCACTTAAAAAAAACCGCCCTTCAGTTCTAGGTCAAATTAAGTCGGAGTTGGTATTATTGCAATATATTTTATTAAGTGTTTTGGGATTGTTTTTTGCATATTTTATATCAATCAACTATTTCATCGTTTCCGCCATTTTGTTATTTATGGGATTTTTATACAATGTTAAGCCTTTTAGAACAAAAGATAAACCATATTTGGATGTATTATCGGAATCAATAAATAGTCCTATCCGTCTTATGCTTGGCTGGTATATTGTTGTTGGCGGATTATTTTTACCAGTTAGTTTCGTTATTGCGTATTGGATGGGTGGCGCGTTTCTAATGGCAGTAAAAAGATATGCCGAATTGCGTTTGATTAGGGATAAATCTATTGCCACGTTATACAGAAAATCTTTTGGATACTACACCGAAAATAACCTTCTCATATCTATTGTTTTTTATGCAATGTGTTTTGCTTTCTTTTTTGGAATTTTTATGATCAAGCATAGAATTGGTTTTGTGGTCAGTTTTCCGCTTTTTGCGCTTCTTTTTACATGGTATTTAAAAATCGGAATGAATGAAAATTCTGTTGCACAAAGACCAGAGGAGTTATTCAAGGAGAAAAATTTTATGTTTTATCTTACTTTTGTTATCTGTGTTGTCATTTTTTTGTTATTGGTTGATTTTCCAATTTTCCACTGGTTTTTAAATTAATTTTTATGAACCATCAAATAAATGTAAAAGATATAAAAGGAATAATCTTTGATCTTGATGGAACTCTTTACAGTCAATTGAAGATGCATATTTGCATGTTTTTTGATATCTTCACGTATTATTTGATTCATCCGCTTAGAATAAATGATTTGAGAATCATTTATTATTTTCGTAAAAAAAGGTATGAAGCAGACAGTTCTCTTGAATTGGAGAAAACACAGTATCAAATAACTGCTGATTATTTAAACCTTCCTACAGAAGAAGTTCGCTCTATCATTGAAAAGTGGATTTTAAATAGACCCATACGTTATATGAAAATATGCAGGTATTCCAATGTATTAAATATATTTAAGTTATTAAGAAAAATTAATTTAAAAATTGCTGTTGTTTCAGATTATCCGATAGATCAAAAACTTGTTGCTTTGGGTTTGACCGCCGATGTAAAAATTTGTTCTACAGATCCAGAAGTAAATGCTTTCAAACCAAATCCTAAGGGTTTAATTTTAGCTTGTGAAAAAATGGAGTTATTACCTGAAGAATGTTTAGTGATAGGCGATAGGGATGACAAAGATGGGGAAGCCGCAAGAAGAGGACAAATACCTTATCTGAACAATATTAAACAATTAACAGCATTATTAAATGGAACCTCAGGTCAAACCTAATGAAATGAAATAAACGGAATTTTTATTTTCTATTTGCCAGATACCACTCAATAGTTTTTTTCAAGCCTTTTTTAAAATTTGTTTTTGCTTTGAAGCCGAATTCTTTTTTTGCTCGTCCCACATGTAGTTTTCGTTTTGGCTGACCGTCTGGCTTGGTTATATCCCATTTTATTTTCCCTTTATAACCGACTATTTCGCAGATTATTTTGATTAGATTTTTTATGGAAATTTCCATTCCAGAACCAATATTAACTGGTTCATGCCCATCATATTTTTTTGTAGCCAATACAATCGCTTCTGCCGCGTCTTCCACGTATAAAAATTCTCTTGTTGCTTTTCCTGTGCCCCAAACTTCTACATATGGAGCATTTTTTTCTTTTGCTTCTATGACTTTTTTAATAAGAGCGGGGATTACATGGCTTGAGTTCGGATTAAAATTATCTCTTGGCCCGTATAGGTTTACCGGCAATAAGTATATTGAATTAAAACCATACTCATTCCTATACGCTTGAGACTGCACAAGCATCATTTTTTTAGCAAGGCCATACGGAGCATTTGTTTCTTCAGGATATCCAATCCACAAATCTTCTTCTTTGAATGGAGTAGGGGTGAATTTTGGATAAGCACATATTGTACCAATGGCAACAAATTTTTCTATTTTTTGTTTTCTGGCTTCTTCCATAAGTTGGGCGCCCATGATTAAATTGTCATAATAAAGTTGTCCCGGATGCTCTCGATTGAAGCCGATCCCGCCGACTTTGGCTGCAAGATGTATAACAACATGCATATCTTCCAAAACCTTTTGGGCATGTTCCAGTTTCTTCAAATCATAGTCACATGACCTTGGCACAAAAATATTTTTTGCTGGTATTCCTTCTGCCAAAAGTTTTTCCACAACAAACGAACCGAGGAATCCGGCTCCCCCTGTGACCAATATTTTCTTATTTTTTAAATCCGTTTTTTTGGGCATATCATTTTTTATTAAAAGCTAATAATACCTGTTTTATTCTTTCCCTGACTTTTGGATGTATACTTTTATCTTTGATGCTAAACCATTTGCAATCACTGTGCTGTTCATCCAGTTTTATTTTTACATTTTTATTTTTCAAAATGTAACCATAAAAAATAACAACGCCATGGTATGATATTCCTTTAAAAATTGAACTTTCATTATTCTCTTGTATAATTCCTGCGAAAGTAACTTTTTTGGGATTAATAATAAGACCAGCCTCACGCTTTGCTTGTCTCACAGCGCATTCAAGGAGTGTCTCCTCCTTAAGTAAACGTCCGCCTGTCGTATAATATATTCCTTTTACCGGATCGTTATTCCTTTTAAAAAGAAGAATCTTATCTTTTTTCTTGTTTAAAAAAACCACATCTACACAACTAATTGGACCATTTTTCATCAATATTTTGTATATTTTTCTAGGAGCCAAATCTTTTTCGGTTTTCATAATTTACTTTCTTTCTTTTTTTAAGTCCGATTCAACCATCGATTTGACCAATTCTTTAAAAGACGTTTTTGGTTTCCAGCCAAGCTCTTTTTTGGCTTTGGAATTATCTCCGAGAAGTAAATCTACTTCCGCAGGCCTGAAATATTTAGGGTCTATTTCTATGATTGTTTTTCCGGTTTTTTTATCAATTCCTTTTTCGTTTACTCCGGAACCTGTCCATTTTATATCCATACCAAGCACTTTGGCTGATTCTTCAATAAATTCTCTTACACTATGCGTTTCATTTGTTGCCAAAATATAATCTCCAGGTTTTTTCGCTTGCATCATAAGCCACATTCCTTCCACATAATCTTTGGCATGACCCCAATCTCTTTTTGCTTCAAGATTTCCAAGGTAAAGTCTGTCCTGTTTTCCTAGTTTTATTTTAACTAGACCCTCGGTAATTTTTTTGGTTACAAAAGTTGAACCTCTTCTCGGACCCTCATGGTTGAAAAGAATTCCATTGCAAGCAAATATTCCGTAGCTTTCTCTGTAATTTCTTGTTATCCAATAAGCAAAAACTTTCGCACAGCCATAAGGCGAACGGGGGTGGAATGGGGTAGTTTCTTTTTGTGGAATTTCTTCAACTTCACCAAACATTTCGGAAGAAGAAGCTTGATAGAATTTTGTTTTTATCCTGGTGTCTTTTATGGCGTCTAGGATTCTAAGAGCGCCAAGTCCAACAACATCTGCCGTATATTCCGGTATATCAAAACTTACTCTTACGTGGCTTTGAGCGCCGAGGTTATATATTTCGTCCGGTTTAATTTTTTCTATAAGCCTGGATATATTACTTGAATCGGAAAGATCTCCAAAATGTAAAAATAGTTTATTTCCTTTAATATGAAGATCTTTGTAGATATGGTCTATTCTTGATGTATTAAAAGATGAACTTCTTCTGATTATTCCATGCACATCGTATCCTTTTTCTAGTAAGAGTTCAGCTAAATAAGAGCCATCTTGGCCTGTAATTCCTGTTATAAGGGCCTTTTTTATTTTTTTCATTCCCTCATACTAGCATTTTTAAATGAAAAATAAAACCTGCCGATTAAATAGTTACTTATCGTCTTTTATGCTATAATCGCAGGTATTAAAAATTAATATAAATCAATCAATGAACAAAAATAGTATATTAAAATGGACAATAATGACGGGTCTTTGGGCAATTCTTCTCATTCCTTTCTTTGTGGCGCAAAGTATGTTCTTTCCGTATATTACAGGGAAAAATTTTGTATTTAGAATAATAATAGAAATTATTTTTGCGCTTTGGGTTTATTTGGCTTTTGTAGATGCGAAATATAGGCCGAAGTTTTCTTGGGTAGCGGTTTCTGTAGGAGCATTTGTTCTAATCATGGCTATAGCCGATATTTTTGCCGTAAATCCAGCAAAAGCGATTTGGAGCAATTTTGAAAGAATGGATGGTTTTATTACTCTCCTGCATTTAATTATGTATTTGCTTGTATTTGGTTCTGTAATGAAAACAGAAAAAATCTGGCTTTGGTTTTTCAGATCATCAGTTATTACAAGTATTATTATGATAATACCTGTTATACAGGAATGGAATAAAACGGGAACATCCAGAGTTTCAGTGACTCTTGGCAATCCCATTTATGTCGCTGTGTTTTTTATGTTTAATTTTTTCTTTGCTTTAATTCTTCTATATAAAGATGTCATAGCAAAAAGTGAAAATGAGGCAAAACCAGTAGAAACTATTTTTAGTAATTGGCTTACTTATGCATATTCTGTAGCTACTTTTATTTATTTTTTTGGTATATGGAGAACATCTACTAGAGGGGTAATACTAGGCTTGCTTGGAGGTTTGATAGTAACGGCAACAATAATCGCTATATTTGAAAATAAAAACAAATTAATAAAAAAATGCTCCATAGGTACACTTGTTGTTATCGCTTTGCTTATAGGAGGATTCTTTGCGGTAAAAAATACTCAGTTTGTAAAAAACAATGTTACTTTAAGCAGGTTAGCGGCAATTTCATGGAAGGACGTCAACGGACAAGGTCAGGCTAGACAATATGTATGGCCAATGGCTTTGAAAGGTTTTCAAGAAAGACCAATATTGGGTTGGGGAAACGAAGGATTCAATAATGTGTTTAATAAATATTATGATTATAGAATGTATAATCAAGAACAATGGTTTGACAGAGCACACAGTACTCCTTTAGATGTGCTTGTTGCAGGAGGAGCTCTTGGACTTATAACATATCTTTCAATTTTTATTTCTTCTTTATTTGTTGTTAAAAGAAAGAAAAATGGTTTTGGAGTTACTGAAGTTGGTTTAATTGTAGGATTGCTTGCGGCATATTTTGCACAGAGCCTTTTTGTGTTTGATAATTTGATAAGCTACATATTTTTTTATGTGGTTCTTGCATATCTTTATTCGAGAGATACGAAAGAAGACTCTACCGATAAGAGAATAATAACAGACGATATTGCAAACTATGTCGTTATCCCAATTGCTGTTATAGTCTTGGGAGCGATGCTTTGGTATTGCAATATTAAGCCGATAAATGCGAATAAAAATCTTATAAAAGCTCTGGGATCTCTTAATCAGTCCCCAGAAACATCCTTAACTTATTATAAGAAAGTTTTTTCTGCAAATACTTTCGGGAGTTCGGAAGCAAGGGAACAATTAATCAATGTTGTTCCGTCTATCGTGTCTGCTACCAGTATAGATATAAAAATCAGGCAAGAATTTGCAGATCTTGCTTATGCAGAAATGCAGGAACAACTAAAACAAACTCCTAATGATGCGCGATATCAATTTTTTATGGGAATCTTTTTGGAAAATATGGGTCAATATGAGACAGCTTTGCCTTATCTTCAAAAAGCAGTAGAACTTTCTCCCAATAAATTAACCATGATGTTTGAACTCGCGAGATGTTATGCTTACTTAGGACAAAAAACAGAAGCTCTTCAAATGGCTAAAACCGCGTATGATTTAGTTCCGGAGTATGTTGACGGAAGAATGAGTTACGCCGCTGCGCTTATCGTAAATAATCAAGAATCTAAAGCATTACAGCTTATAGGAAGCGCTACGACCACGGACCAAAACATTGTTAGAGCTTATCTTATAAATGCGCAGATTTTTGTGCAAAAAGGAGACAAAGGTTCTGCTATAGCTGAAGTGCAAAAAGCAATAAATATAAATCCAAGTTTTAAAACGCAGGGAGAAACGATTATAAAAAATATCTTGAATGGAGATTAAAATAAAAAGTATTATTTTTTTAAGTCAAAATTCTTTACAAGGTTTTCAGGTAAATAAAAATACAAAAAACGATTTCGCAAAGCGAAATCGTTTTTTGTTTCGTGTAATTTAATGAATAAAATGCTTTTTGTGAGGTAAATAATAAGAATGGACTTATAAATTTGAAATTATTTTTAAAAATAGTGCCGAGGTAAAAAATATTTAGAAAAATATTTTTAAAAAAAGTTATCAACAGCTCAAAAACTATTGTATTAATTTTAATTAGTTGTAAAATTATAGGTAGCAGTAGGTTTAAAGTTTTTTAAAACTTTTGTCGATAAACTACTATTTAGAAACAAAATAATTTTTCCGGATTACATTGTACGAGTCTCCTTGATCCGGAACACAAAAAAATGGCAAAGAAAAAGAAAGCAAAGAAGAAAGCAAAGAAATCAAAGAAGCGAAGATAAGAAAATTTTAAAACCGCTTTAGGGCGGTTTTAAAATGTCAGATTTTCTTTACGGTATATGAATTTGTCACCACAAATACTAAACACAACTTGCTTTTCTTAGCTGACCTGCTTGCGCAGGCAGGTTACAGCTTTGAAGACCAATCTCCGTTAACTTTCTTGAAACGGCGCGTCCTTTGGACGCGCCGTTTTATATTATTTAATTTATGCTATTATGTATTTTATTGTCCCGTACGAAATCGCGGACGCGAAATTCGGAACCGGGTAAAAAGAGTTAATTTTATTAGTTAATTTTGAAGTAGAAGGTTGGCAGAGAGATATCTTTGTCCGCGTCCTATTTCGTACGGGATGTCATTTTTAAGCAAAATTTTTGGAAATAGACACTCCAAATTTATAAAGATTTTAGAACCAATTGTCAAGAATATTGGCTCTATTGAGGCTAGTTTGAAGGTGCTTACCAATGAGCAACTTAAAAATAAAACATTAGAATTTAAAGCCAGATTAGAGAAAGGAGAAAGCACGGATTCAATTTTGCCGGAAGCCTTTGCCGTTGTTCGTGAGGCTTCAAAAAGAACTCTCGGTCAAAGGCATTTTGATGTTCAGCTTGTAGGCGGAATTATTTTACATAGAGGAAATATTTCAGAAATGAAGACGGGGGAGGGAAAAACTCTTGTCGCTACTTTGCCTGCTTATCTGAATGCCATAAGCGGAGATGGCGTTCATATCGTTACGGTAAATGATTATCTTTCAAGAAGAGATGCTACATGGATGGGCCAGATTTATAATGCACTAGGTTTATCTGTTGGAATTTTAAATCACGAAGCTTCATTTTTATATGATCCAACACATGTTGAAAAAGACGAAGAGAGAGATGAACTGGGTTCTTTTAAAGTTATTCACGAATTTTTAAAACCATGTTCAAGAAGAGAGGCATATAAGGCTGATATTACTTATGGAACAAATAGCGAATTCGGTTTTGATTATTTGAGAGACAACATTGAATACAATGTTGATGATCTCAGGCAGAGAGGATACAATTTTGCGATTGTTGATGAAGTTGACTCCATACTTATAGATGAAGCCAGAACCCCGCTTATCATTTCAGCCCCATCAGCAGATTCCGGAAGTCTTTATGATGTTTTTACAAAAATTGTCAGAGAATTTGTGAAGGATGTTGATTATACAGTTGATGAAAAACATAAAGCGATACAGCTTACAGATGCTGGAATAAATAAAGCCGAAAAATCTCTCGATGTAGAAAATATTTATACAGAGGGAGGAATCAGATATGTCCATCATTTGGAAACTGCCACTCGAGCAAAAGCCCTTTATGAAATAAATAAAGATTATGTCGTAAAAGAAGGGGAAATAATCATAGTGGATGAATTCACAGGAAGACTTCAGCCCGGAAGAAGATGGTCCGAAGGTCTTCATCAGGCCATTGAATCAAAAGAAGGAGTAAAAATTCAAAAGGAATCCAGAACTTATGCTTCCATCACATACCAAAATTATTTCAGGATGTATAAAAAACTTTCTGGTATGACGGGAACCGCTCTTACCTCATCAGAAGAATTTTTTAAAGTATATCACATGGACACTATTCCTGTTCCTACAAATGTGCCAAGCAAAAGAAAAGATCTTAACGATTTAATTTTTCAAACGGAACAAGGAAAATTTAAAGCACTGGCTAAAATGGTAAAAGAAAAAAATAAGGCTGGACAACCGGTGCTTATTGGTACTGTTTCAATTGAAAAAAACGAAGTGCTCTCTGAATTTTTAAAAAGAGAAGGAGTTCCTCATAATGTTTTGAATGCTAAAAATCACGAGAAGGAAGGAGAAATTGTTGCAGAAGCGGGAAAATTTGGAACTGTTACCGTAGCTACAAATATGGCCGGAAGAGGAGTAGACATCAAGCTTGGAGGGGCGCAATTTAATAAAGAAGAATATGAAAAAGTAAAATCTCTCGGAGGGTTGGCGGTTTTTGGAACAGAAAGGCATGACGCAAGAAGAATAGACAATCAGCTTCGCGGAAGATCCGGAAGACAAGGTGATCCCGGAGAAACTCGTTTTTTTGTTTCTCTCGAAGATTCTTTGATGAGAATTTTTGCAAATGATAGCGTCAAAAGAATGATGAATAGATTTGGCATTCCTGAAGACCAACCAATAGAAAATTCTCTTGTTACGAGATCTCTTGAAAGCGCGCAGACTAAAATAGAAGGTTTTAATTTTGACGCCAGAAAACATGTTTTGGAATATGATGACGTCCTAAATTTCCAAAGAATCACTGTATATGAGCGAAGAAGAAAGATTTTAAACGGCGGAATGGAAGCAGTTAAAGAAAAATTGGCGGAAATTGCAGAAGACGAAAATTCTAGAAAAATAATCGCGGAAAAAATTTCTGTTTTGGGAGAAGAGGAATTTTATAGAATTGCGAGAATAATAATGCTTCAAGCGATAGATATGTTTTGGGTGGATCATCTTGAAATGATGGATTATCTTCGCGGTTCAGTAAATCTCCGAGGCTATGGGCAAAGAGATCCTCTCGTGGAATATAAAAGAGAGGGCTTAAGTTTGTTTAAAGAAATGCAGGTAGCTATAAATGCTCAAGTAATAAGTCTATTACCACATATTGGCGCAGGAGCATTTCAAGCCGAAGAAGAAAAACTTAAAGAAACCCAAAAAGGTATGAAAATGGCTGGAGGAGAAGGGAAATCCGATAATTCTGCAGTGGCTTCAGTAAAAAATAAAAATGAAGTTGGAAGAAATGATCCTTGTCCTTGCGGGGCGATAAATCCGAATACTGGTAACATTTACAAATATAAGCAATGTGGAATGATAAACGCTTCACATCACAAGGAGTAATAGAAGTGAAAAATTGTAAATTTTGTAAAAATAGTATGAAAAAGAAAACACAAATATTAATAGTTCACGGCGGAATGACTTTTAAAAACAAAAAGGATTATTTAAAATACTTAAAAAACAAAAAAGTTTCGGTTGATAAGAGAGTAAATTGGGCTGCTGATTATTTTGAGAAAGAATTGGGTAAAAACTTTAAAATTATTAGGCCAAGAATGCCATTGTCTGAAGATGCAAAGTATGATGAGTGGGAGATATATTTTGAAAAATACATCCCTTTTCTTAAGAATAATGACATTTTAATTGGATGTTCATTAGGTGGAATTTTCCTAGCTAAATATTTGTCTGAAAATAAATTATCCAAAAAAGCATTATCAACTTATTTGATCTGTGCCCCCTTTGATAACTCTTCGAGTGCAGAAGATTTAGTCGGAGGGTTTAAGCTCAAGAGCGATTTAACTTTAATCGAAAAGAATTGTAAAAATTTATACATGATGTTCTCCAAAGATGATGATGTTGTTCCAGTTTCTCACGCCGATAAATACAGAAAAAAGTTAAAAAATGCTAATATTATTGTCTACAAAAGTAAAAATGGACATTTTGATGTGCCTAAATTTCCAGAAATTATCAAAATGATAAAAGACGATGTTAGAAAAATATGAAATATTATATGAAATTATTTTTATAATTATTTCTTAATCAAAAATGATACTGAAATATTGTCATGACAAATAAATCTAAAAATTTAAACACACGAAAGAAAAAATCAATAGTTGTTGCAGTAAGTGGGGGATTTGATCCTGTCCATATTGGACATGTAAGGATGATTCAAAAAGCAAAAAAACTTGGTGATAAACTCATAGTTATTTTGAATAATGACAATTGGCTAAGAAAAAAGAAAGGATATGTATTTATGTCGGAGCATGAGAGAAAAGAAATAATAAAGGCGATAAAAGGAGTAGATGATGTAGTAGTAACCTCTCACCCTAAAAATTCTGCCGACAGGAGCATATGCACGGAGCTTAGAAAAATTAAACCGGATGTTTTTGCAAATGGAGGAGATAGAGTAAAAAGTAATATTCCTGAGGTTGCCGTATGCGAAGAAATCGGGTGCAGAATGGTTTTTGGTGTTGGAAAAGGGGGGAAAGTTCAATCTAGCTCATGGCTAATAAAAGAATTTACTGAAATATATAATGCTTTGTGTCCGTGTGGTAGTGCTAAAAGATTTAAAGAATGTCATGGAAAATAATAAAGAGCAAAGACCAAAAGTTGGCATAGGCATAATGATTGTTAAGAATGGAAAAGTTTTGCTTGGAAAAAGAAAAGGGTCGCACGGTGAAGGGGAATATGCTTCTCCTGGCGGTCATCTTGAATATATGGAATCGTTTGAAAATTGTGCCAAGCGAGAAATTGCTGAAGAATGCGGGGTTAATATTAAAAATATACGTTTTCAGTTTTTATTGAATCTCAAAAAATATGCGCCCAAACATTATGTGCATATAGGACTTATTGCCGATTGGGAAAGCGGGGAACCAAAGACGTTAGAACCTGACAAATCGGAACCGTGGAAGTGGTATGATATAGAAAAATTACCCGAGCCGATATTTGAAGCTTGTGCATTTGCTGTAGAGAGTTATAAAACGGAAAAAATTTATTTTGATGCATAAAATCTATGAAATATAATAAATTAGTAAGAGACAAAATTCCTGAATATATAAAAAGCAAAGGTGAAAAAGTCAGTTTTCATATTGCTGGTGATGAAGAATATTGGCAAAAACTTAAAAATAAGTTGACTGAAGAAGTAAAAGAATTTTTAGATAACGAAACTATTGATGAAATTGCTGATATTGAAGAAGTTCTTAATGCTGTTTGCAAATATAAAAAATTTAATAAGAAAAAACTTGAATCTATAAAAAACAAAAAGATAAAATTACGGAGAGCGTTTAAAAAGAAAATTATCTTATAAGAATCATAAAAACTGTTGATTTTTAACGATATTTCTATCTTTTGATACTTTTGCATTGGGCTGTTGTGTACTCACAAACAGCTCATTTTTTTTAATTGTTTTTAGTGTATAATGCTTACATTATTAAATTTAATTAATCCGCACACTAACTCTATCATTGTGTTTTTGTTGCTAAAGGAGATTTGTAAAATAAAAGCAAATTTTCTTAGTAAATAAAAGTTGACGTTTAATGATACTGTAAACACAATGTAACGATGATAGAGTTGGTGTGCGGACAAGATTCATATGTTTAAATCGATAGTAAGTTATTTTGACAAGCTTGAAGATAGAGTAAGAATAAGGTTGAGCCACAGATCAATAATATACGCATTTGTCGGTGGGATGGGGACTATTCTTTTATGGAGAGGAATATGGCATACAGCCGATATTTTAATGGCAAGGGGTGGTTTTTTGGGTTGGTTTTTTTATGAACCGGTTACAGTAATTTGGTCTTCGCTCATCTTACTTATGACAGGTCTTTTTGTATCAAACCTTATTGGAGAAAGAGTTATTATTTCTGGAATTAAAAAAGAAAAAAAAGTAACAGATAAAACTGAAGCCGAGGTAGCTAAAGAGGAAGAAGAAATCACAAATGTCAGGGTTAAGATAGATCATATTTCAAAGGATATAGAAGAAATCAGAGATGACATTACGAAAAAGTAAAAAAATAAAAGTCGCGGTTCATGACGGAAGGTTTCACCCGGACGATGTATTTTCTGTAGCGATTTTATCTTTATATTTAAAAAAACCATTAAAAATTTTTAGGACAAGAAATAAGAAAATTTTATCAGATATGGATTTCGTTCTGGATGTCGGAGGAGAATATAATCCAAAAACAAATAAGTTTGATCATCATGAGGAAGGTTGGAATAAAAAAAGGGGAAATGGCATTCCTTATGCCACTAGCGGTCTAGTATGGAAAGAGTATGGAGAAAAAATAGCTGACTCTCAAGAAATAGCAGATAAAATTGATGAAAAAATAATTCAACCAGTAGATGCTGAAGATAGTGGTGTAGAAATATATAAAAATATTTTCGAAAAAATATCGCCATATTCTTTTTTTGATTATGTGCATGCACTTAACCCTACATGGAGAGAAAAGGGAGATCATTTAAAATCATTCTTATTTGCTGTGAAAGAAGTTAAAAAAATGCTTTTAAGAGAAATAAAACGTGCAAAAGATAATTATATTGCTATTGAAATTGTTCGGGACATATATAAAAAAACTGAAGATAAGCGAATTATTATTTTAGATGACAATTATTCATGGAAAAAAACTGTTGTTAGTTATTCTGAGCCGCTTTTTGTAATATCTCCAAAACCAAATAAGACTTGGAGCGTTGAAGCTGTTGTAAAAATTGATGCAAAATTTGAAAGAAGAATATATTTTCCAGAAAGTTGGTCTGGAAAAAGAGACGGAGATTTGGAAAAAATAACAGGAGTTTCAGGCGCAATTTTTTGTCATAATGACAGATTCGTCGCCGTGGCAAAGTCAAAAGAGGGAGCAATCGCGCTCGCGAAGCTCGCGCTTGCAAGTTATAAAGTACAAAGTTGAAAGTTATAAAGTTTAAATACAAATGAAGATAGAGAAATTTGAAGATATTATAGCTTGGCAAAAAGCGAAAGTTTTGACTTTGCAAGTCCATTGTATTTTTAAGTTTTCTAAAGATTACTCATTTAAAGATCAAATACAAAGAGCTGGGGTTTCAATTATGAATAATATCGCCGAAGGATTTGAGAGAAAAAGTAATAAAGAAATTATTCAGTTTTTTTATATAGCGAAAGGTTCTTGTGCGGAAGTAAGATCCATGCTTTCATTAGCTAAAGATTTGAAATATATAGATAATAAAGAATATACAGGATTGAACGATCTATCCTTGGATATCTCAAGATTATTATCTGGTTTTATTAAAACTTTATAACATTATAACTTTTAACTTTATAACTAATTATGGCTTTTATAGATGAATTAAAAATACATATATCTGCCGGGTACGGAGGAAACGGAGTTGTGCGTTGGAGGCACGAGAAGGGAATTGATAGAGCAGGTCCTGCAGGTGGAAATGGAGGAAAAGGTGGCGATGTATATTTACGCGCCATTCGCGATATTGCTGTGCTTGCAAGATATAAAAATACAAAAGAATTTATTGCAGAAAAAGGAGAAGACGGAATGAAAAAAAGCATGCATGGAAAAAATGGCGCGGATTTGATAATAGATGTACCTATCGGTTCTGTCGTTACCAATCTTGAAACAAGAGAAAAATTCAATCTGGTTACTGATGACGAGAAAATAAAAATACTAAATGGCGGAAAGGGAGGTCTTGGAAACGAATATTTTAAAAATGCCGTAAATAGATCTCCGGAAAACCAAACTGACGGAAAATCTGCGGAAGAAGCGGATTTTTCCATTGAAGTTGAACTTGTAGCTGATGCGGGGCTTATCGGGCTTCCAAATGCAGGAAAATCCAGTTTGATAAATGTCCTTACCAATTCAAAATCAAAAATCGGAGCTTACCAATTTACAACGCTTGAACCTTCGCTTGGAGATATGCATGGCTATATTTTGGCTGACATTCCTGGACTCATAGAAGGCGCTTCAGAAGGAAAGGGACTTGGACATAAATTTCTGAGACATATAAAAAGGACAAAAACTTTGCTTCATTGTCTTTCTCTTGATAGCGAAGATTTGGTAAAAGATTACAAAGTCATCAGAAATGAGCTCAAAGTTTACAGCGAAGAACTCGCAGAAAAAAAAGAAGTTCTAATCCTTACAAAGAAAGATTTGCTGGAAGACGCGGAAAAAACGCGGACTTCACGCGGACTTTACGCAGATAAGAAAATAGCTCAAGCGATAAAAAAAATGTCAAAGTTAAATCCTAACATTTTGACTGTGACGGTTTTGGATGACCAATCTATAAAAGGGCTGAAAGATAATCTGATTAAAATACTAAGAGCTATAAAATAAATCGTGTGTCATTCCCGTGCAGGCGGGAATCCAGAATTAATTTAATTCAACCTAGATTCCCGCCTCCGCGGGAATGACAGTGTACAATAAAAAAAGCGGCATCTCCTCATAAAAGATACCGCTTATCTCCCCGTGCTTTTTAATGAGAAATTCCAAATGTTTCTTGTGCGAGGCCGGAAAGAAATACTACTCCACCATTTTCACCAGCTTTTAGATGAGACTCTGTTATTGGCGCAAGCGGATACCCGAAACAATGTGGACAAGTTATCTCTTTAATTCCTGCGACGGATGAACAAAATACCTTTTCCACATAACCGACAGAAAATATCTTGTCGCACTTACCACAAAATAAATTTTCTGTAGTTACGGGTAACATTTTAATTTCTTTTCTTTGCTCTTCTGTGTAATGGTTCCAAGGATCATGACAGTCGTTAGGTTGTTCACCTAGCAAGGGATGATTCTGTTTCTTGGGATTAAATGAAAAATATCCACAAATTGGACAATACATCATAGGCATAAAATACCTCCTTTGTTAAAATATAACTATCTAGCAAAACTCTACATTATTATAATTGTATTATCAAGTTGTAAAAATGGATAAAAATGTAATTAAAAAAGCGGCATCTCCTCATAAAAGATACCGCTCGTTACATCCTCTTTCACTTATTTTTCTTTAATTTCTTTGATAATGTTTTTTCCTGTTATTAAAATACTGTTACAAATTACCCAAAGTCCCCAAGCCACTGATACACTAAGCCAAAAGGACGAATGTGTTTCTACAAATTTGCCAGCTGAAAAAGCACTCACAAGAACAAAAATTGCTATAAAAATTTGATCTGTCATGTTTTTCTCCTTTTGAAGAACAAATTTAGCTACTTGTGAATTGTACCTCATTATAAATCTTTTGTCAAGGATAAAAATGAAGCTCATTTTATAATTTTTATGCTATTATTTATTTGTATTTTTGTATTGTCATTCCCGCGAATGCGGGAATCCATTATTAAAATTCAACCTAGATTCCCGTTTACACGGGAATGACACAAAACAAATATGAACGAAAAATATAAGGCTACAATCGGACTTGAAATCCACGCGGAACTCAAAACAAAAACAAAGATGTTTTGTTCTTGCAAGAATGATCCAGATGAAGAAAAACCGAATTCAAATATTTGTTCCATTTGTACTGCACAGCCGGGAACTTTGCCCGTTTTAAATAAAGAAGCCATCAAGCATGTTTTGAAAGTTGGTTTGGCTTGTGGCTCAAAAATTGCAGATTTTACGGAATGGGACAGAAAAAATTATTTTTATCCCGATATTCCAAAAGGTTATCAAATTTCTCAATACAAATATCCTTTAGTTTTAGGCGGTTCCATAAATGGAGTAAAGCTAACAAGAATTCATCTTGAAGAGGATACAGGTTCATCCACTCACGACGCAGGAGATTTTTCGCTTGTAGATTTTAACCGTTCGGGAGTTCCGCTTATGGAACTTGTTACGGAACCTGTAATTCATTCTGGCAAACAAGCCGCTGATTTTGCAAAAGAACTCCAGTTACTTTTGCAATACTTGGGAGCAGGAGATGCAAATATGGAAAAAGGGGAAATGAGGGTTGAGGCGAACATTTCCGTTTCCGATACCGACAAGCTTGGAACAAAAGTTGAGATTAAAAATTTGAATTCTTTTAGAACTCTGGAAAGGGCATTGGCTTATGAAATTCAAAGGCAGATTGATGCCTTGGAAAAAGGAGAAAAAGTTGTTCAGGAAACTCGTGGTTGGGACGAAAGCAAACAAAAAACATATTCGCAAAGAATAAAAGAAGATTCTCACGATTATAGATATTTTCCAGACCCGGATTTGCCAAAAATGATGATTTCCGAAGTTTTTGACTTGAAAAAGCTTAAGGAAGAACTTCCGGAATTGCCTTGGGATAAAAGAACAAGGTATGAAAAAGACTTCGGACTTTCAAATGCAGACATTGAATTTTACGCGAATAATATAAAAGTATCTGAATTTTTTGAATCAGTAATTAAAAATTTTGGATCGTTGGGTGCAAAAACTGTATCAAATTATATTACGTCTGATTTGGTAGGACTTTCAAAAGCCTCTGGAAGCGAATTTACATTTGGTAAACTAACTCCAAGTAATTTCTCAACGCTTATTAGCATGATTGCAAAGAATGTTTTATCTTCTCGTGGTGCAAAAGATATTTTAAAAATTATGTATGAAAAGGGAGGTGATCCAGAAGAAATAGCCAATAAAGAAGGATTGATACAAAAATCTGATGAAGGCGCAATAAAAGAAATTGCAGAAAAATTGATAAAAGAAAATCCGAAAGTTGTGGCTGATTATAAGGCAGGAAAAGAAGCGGCGCTGATGTTTTTTGTCGGACAAATAATGAAAGAAACGAAAGGTTCTGCAAATCCCCAAGTAATTAAAAAAGTTTTAGTGGAAATATTGTCAACGAAATAGATCAATACGTATGTCTTTGTGAGGAGCGAAGCGACGTGGCAATCCAGAATTAATTTAAATTAAACCTGGATTGCTTCGTTACACTCGCAATGACGTAATATAATGTTATAATGTTTCTATGAAAAATCTTGGTTACAAAAGTCACAAGCCAAAAATATATATAGGCACAGATCATGCTGGTTTTTCTTTGAAACAAAAACTCATTCCTTTTATTGAGAAACTGGGATATAAAATTATTGATTGTGGAGCTTACAGATATGAAGAAGGAGACGATTATCCCGATCATATTTCAATTGTTGCAAAAGCAGTTGCTTTGAATCCAGAACATAATCTTGGAATTATTCTTGGAGGTTCAGGGCAAGGGGAGGCAATGGTGGCGAATAGATTCCCCCATGTTCGCGCAATAGTTTTTTATGGGAATCCGCATTTTTTTTCTAAATGGAAAATAATAAAATTGGGGAGACTTCATAACGATTCAAATGTTCTTTCTTTGGGTGCTAGATTTTTAAAACTAAGACAAGCCAAAAAAGCGATTAAAATATGGCTTGAAACCGATTTTTCAAACGGACAAAGACATATTCGTAGAATCAAGAAAATAGAAAAAATTTCAAGAGAAATTAAAAATAATTTTGATTTTAAGTAGAAACTAGCTTGTAGGCCGTAGCTTCTTAGCTTTTTAGGAAAATTCAATAAGTGACGCACAAAGCGCGTCTCTCTTTGAATTTCCTAAGAAGCTACTGTTCTAAAAAGCTACAAGCTAAATTATTAGCTTACGAGAGCTACAATCACTCCGATTATTGCAAAAACAGCACTGACTATCCAATAACGCATCACAACTTTTTCTTTTGACCAGCCGATTGCTTCAAGGTGATGATGCAGTGGAGCTACGCGAAAAACTCTGCGCTTATAATATTTATAAGAAATCATTTGTATAATGACCGAAGCGGATGTCAAAACCAAAGGTAAAGCGATGATAGGAAGAACTACGACTGCATCAGTCATAAAAGCAATTACAGAAAGTACAATGGTAAGACCAAGTATTCCCGTTTCTCCCATATAAAATCTAGCCGGAGGAATATTAAACCAAAGGAAGGCTAATGTTCCACCTGCAATGACGGCACAAAAAGCAGCTATATCTATCTGATTGTTTGCAAAAGCTATAATTGCATATGCGGTAAAAGCGCTTGTTAGCACCCCTCCTGAAAGTCCGTCAATTCCATCAATAACGCTAGTTGAAAATGTGGCTAACATAACTGTAATGAAAAATGGAATAAACCACAAGCCAAGATTTATATCTCCAAGAAAAGGCATATAAATAGAACTTACTTCAAGTTTATTATAAAACCAAAAACCGATAATCAAGCCGATAAGCGTTACAACGATTATTTTTATTTTTCTGTAGATTAAACTGTCTTTTGCATAACTGCCTTTTCCCATTATTTGCAACATGTCATCTGCGAGTCCAATTAAAGATGCAAATATAAATGCGACAAGAGGCACAAGTGTTTGGTTGCGACTGAGGAAATTTAATTTTTCAGTCAGATCTGTCGGAAAAAGAATTGAAAGCAGATATATTATGCCGATTGTAAGCAATACCGATACCCATATAATTACTCCACCGACTCGGGGAGTGGAAAGCTCACCTTTTGTGTTATGTACTTTTGCAAATTCTTCCGTAGTGCCGGCTTCTGTTCGTGAAGATTTCTTCCACATTTTGTATTTGTAGAAAAAATTGGTGAAAAAAGGCGTTATTAAAATACCCAAAAAGAATGTTAAAACAGAGGGAATTACGACTTTTAAAGCGTTGATCATCATTTACCCGAAAAAATTTTTACTAATAAAAAAGTTAGTAGTGACTATATCTAACTTACTTAATTTATCAAACATTTATATTACAAGTAATATCTTAACTCAAAACTAACTTTTTTGCATTTTTGTCATTTTAAACACAGCAAGACTATTCAGATAATTATGTTTTATTTAATCTAGTCTACTTAACTTTATTTGTAAAGACAAAAATGCGTTAGTAAAAACTTTAACGGGTAAACATACCATCATTTATTTAAAGGTCCGTACATACAATTATCTAAGCCTGAATAAGCAGCCCACATATTGTCGCCATAATCGAAATGCCACCATTCCAACGGATAGTTTGTAAAATCTGCCTTAGTCATAGCTTCACATAGGATTTTTCTATTTGTTTTTTGCTCGCTTGTAATTAAATTTGAATTTGTATGAACTTTTTCTCCAAAATCAGTTAAACTTGTTCCCATATCTAATCTATTTCCATTTTTATCTATCAAAGTAACATCAACAGCTCCGCCACTTTGATGTGGGGAACCGCCAGGAGGAGCTGTATATTTCATTACAAAACTTTGCCATTTTTTATACCAAAAAATCATCAAAAAAGGATATTTTTTCGCCATCTGCCAAGATCTTTGACGGTGAAGTTCTTTTTGCATTTCAAATGATCTGTACGCTGTAACTACCAGTAATTTATATTGATCTGGCAGATTTCGGCTCGCTTCTATTAATTTTTCCAAAGTAGTTTTTCTCAAAAAAGGATATAAAAATTTGTGTTCGGATAAAAGTGAAATTTTTTCAGTTTCAAAAATTTCAACCAAAGGTTCGTTGTTTTCTAGAATTTTTACTTTTTTAACATCCTCTCTTTTTAAAGCTTTTTGATTTCCCATTTTATTTAACAAATACCTCAAACCACAAAGCGAGCATTAAAAGTAAATATATTTTTCTGGAGTTATCGATTTTTTTATTTATATGATCTTCCACAATTTTTTTAATATATTCAACATTCATATGCTCTCTTATGTATTTACAGTCGTATATTTTCTGGTATAAATCTTGTCTGTCTTCGGTGAACCAATCGCGAATTGGTGTTGGAAAACCAAGCTTTTTTCTATTGCGGGTGCTCTCGGGGATTACATTCTTAAATGCCTCTCGCAAAAGGTATTTAGTCACGCCTTTACGCCATTTAAATTTATCTGGCAAAGTGGAGGCCAAATCTGAAACTTTCTTATCCAAAAAAGGCACGCGAAGCTCCAATGAATTTGCCATTGTCATTTTATCAGCTTTTGCCAGGATGTCTCCAATGAGCCAAGTAGAAACATCAATATATTGCATTTGCGTAGAATCACTCAAATTTTTTACATGTTCATAAAATGGCGAAAGGGAATATTTTTGTTCAACTTGTTTTTTCCACAACAAATCTCGCTCAAAATCTTTAAATATTGAAGCGTTGCCTACATACCAGTTTGAAAGCAAGTCGCTCGCGCGGCGAATATAGTTTTTTCCAAAAAATTCAAATGGTATTTTTAAAATTATTTTCAAAAAGCTTTTAGGAATCCAAGATATTTTTTTGTAAGCAAAAGGTGCAAGATATATATTATATCCGCCGAAAAGTTCATCAGCCCCCTCACCAGAAAGTACAACTTTGACATGTTTTTTTGCTTCACGGGCTACAAAATAAAGCCCAATAGCGGAAGGATCGGCGACGGGCTCATCAAAGTGATATACGGCTTTTGGAAGAATATTAAAATATTCTTCAGGCCCGATTTTTATTTCTGTATGATCTGTGCCAAGAAAATCTGATGTTTCTTTTGATTCTACGCCTTCTGTTAGTGTATCAAAACCAACTGTAAAAGTTTTAATTTTTCTTGCCCCGTCAAATTGGCTTTTTATTTGACTGGGGTTGCCTCCACGGATTTCCTGCATCATCGTGGCAATAATACTACTGTCAATTCCGCCAGAAAGAAAAGAGCCGACGGGAACATCTGCAATCATGTGATGTTCTACTGAATCTCGTATAGTTTCGTGGATTTTTTTTGTGGTCTCAATCTCTTCCAAATTTTCATCTGGCTTAATTTCGTATGACCAATATTTTTTAATTTCCACGCTTCCATTTTTTAAGTCAATTTTCATGCAGTGGGCAGGAGGAAGCTTATAAACGGATTTGAAAAAAGTTTCGGGAAGTGGATTGTATTGGAATGATAAATAATTGTAGACAGCTGAATCATTGACCACGGTTTTGAATCCTGGGTAAGACAAAAAACTTTTTATTTCAGACGAGAACGCAACTATTTTTTCGGCATCTTTAAGATAATAAAGCGGTTTTATTCCGAAAAAATCTCGTGCCAGAAAAACAGCTTTGCTTTCTTTGTCATATATGCAAAATGCAAACATACCTCGTAGCTGGGTAAGCATTTTTTCTCCATATTCTTCATACATGTGCAAGATAACTTCTGTGTCGCCATGTGTATCAAAAATATGGCCTTTTGAAATCAATTCTTTACGGAGTTCGAGATAATTATAAATTTCACCATTAAAAAATATAACTTTCTTTTTATCTTGCGACCATATAGGTTGTTTACCGGTAGAAATATCTATTATAGACAATCTGCGCATACCCAAAGCAATATTCTCGTCCACAAAAAAACCGTCATCATCTGGTCCACGATGAAAAATGCGAGAAATCATTTCTCGTATAACACTATCTTTTTCTTTTATTTCGGGACTCACAGTCCCGGCAATTCCACACATAAAATTTACCCGAGAAAATTTTTGCTGACAAAAATGTGTTGATGTTAAACGATTAAATAAAATTTTTACTAGAAACTATCTTTAAAAAAGATAATTATTTTTCTTCTCATTTTCAACACATCAGCAAAAACTTTAACGGGTCAAGTATAGCAGAATACCTGTTCCGTGTGAATTTTTACTCTGTCTTGTAAAACATTGCCATACATAAATAGAAAAGATATAATTAACTGTATAAATTAATAATTTTATTTTAATTATGCAACCTAAACTCAAACACATTCTCTCCTATATCCTCGGAGCCACTCTCGTAATTGGGGGAGTAGTCTTTGCCGGTACACTTACTCCTTCAGTAAGCACAGATACAGCAAACTTTGTAACTTTATCTGATATATACAACAAAATCATACTGAATACATACTCTACTTCCACTCACTCCATATCCACCACATCAGCTCCTGTAGCATCAATGTATACTCTGTCTGACATATACAACGCCATACCAACGTTATCATCTGGTACTATTACAACAGGTACTACTATCATGGGAATAGCTGGAGCTTATAACACATCAAACCTTATTCCAGGCAATGTAGCTACAGGCACTTCTTACGGAACAAGTTCTGTTGGAACTCTTGTGGGGGCTCAAGCAACGGAGTGGTATGCAACTGACACGCCAGGCGATGATACAGATTGGTACACTGCAGGCACAACTTGTGCCGGTCTTTCATCTGTCGGAGGGACAAAGGATGGAGCACCTTGGAGACTCCCATCAAAGGATGAATTGGTAGCTAAATATAGTCAAGACCATTCCAATTTTCTGGGTGATTACTATTGGTCGGGAACTACTTATCCAGCGGAAACTTATAGTGATGTTGCTTACTTTGTTTATATGACGAGTGGCAGTGTAGGCGATGGTGGAAAAAGTTACCCGGGTAGTAATGTTCATTGTGCCCGCTAATTTTAATAATTTAATAAAAAATTAAGCGCTAATAGTTTTCTAAAATTAATTATGACAGAAGTGCTTCCAGCAATAATACCGGAATCATACGAAGATCTTAATTGCAAGATGTCTGCCGTGAAAGGCGTTGTAAAATTGGTGCAAGTGGATATTTGTGATGGAAAATTTGTTCCTTCAAAAAGTTGGCCGTATGTAGGGGATTATGAAAACCATTTTGAAAAAATTACAGAAGAGGATGAAGGATTTCCATTTTGGCAGAACATGGATTTTGAAGCAGATTTGATGATTAAAAATCCTGAAGAGTCTGCAGAAAAATGGATAAAAGCTGGGGCAAAAGCACTTGTGTTGCATATTGAATCGTCACCAAAAATTTTGGAATTGGTAAAAGATTTGAGAAAAACTTATGGATATTCCGGAGACTCTCTTATAAATGTTGAAATAGGAATCGCTTTGAATATAGATACTTCAAATGAAGTTTTGAATGAATTTTTAGAACCAAATGCGCAAGATAAAACACTTGCGGATTTTGTCCAGTTTATGGGAATTAAAAAAATAGGATATCAAGGTCAGGAGTTTGATGAAGAAGTATATGAAAAAATTTCCGATTTAAGAAAAAAATATCCGAATATCACAATTAGCGTAGACGGGGGAGTCAGTTTTGATAATTACAAATATTTAGTGGAAGCTGGAGCCAACAAACTTATCTCCGGCTCGGCGATTTATGAAAGCGAAAATATAAAAGAAGCGGTGGAAGAAATGTCAGGAATTTAGTGTGTGTCATTCCCGCGGATGCGGGAATCTAGGTTGTATTAAACTAATTCTGGATTCCCGTCTGCACGGGAATGACAATTAAAAAATTATGAATAAAAACACAACAAACGAATTTTCTTTTATTTTAAAACCTTCAAAATTTGGCGTTGGCGTTTTTGCTACACATAATATCGCAAAAGATACATATTTGCGGTTGTTTGGAGATGAAAAAACCGGAGTAGAAACAGGAAGTAATGAGCGTTTTTTTGATATTAAAGATATTCCCGAACCATTTCAATCTTATTGTGTTAATTTCGGGAAGAAACTAATGTGTCCTGCAGATTTTGGGAGAATGCCAATCGGGTGGTATCTTAATCATTCTAAAACTCCGAATGCTCTTAACAAAGATTATGATTATTATGCCTCGCGGGATATAAAAGAAGGGGAAGAAATATTAATTGACTACAATTCTCTTCAAGAACCAGAGGAAGTCAAGGAAGATTATTATAAAAATTAATTTATCTTTATTGTGAAATTAAAACAGGGAATTTATAAACATTACAAAACAGGAAATCTTTATAAAGTAATCGGTGAGGGAAAACATTCTGAAACTCCGGAGGATTTGGTTTTTTATGAAGCCATGTATGATAATAAAACTTCTAAACTTTGGGCAAGGCCTCTGAAAATGTTTACTGGGGAAGTGATAGCTCCAGATGGAACAAAAAAAGCAAGGTTTGAATTTGTAGAAAAATGAATTGGAGCGGGTTTTGGGCTTTGCCCAAAACCCGCTTTTTTAAATTTCTAAAACTTGTTCACCCGTTAAAGTTTTTGCCAATGTTTGTTAAAAATTAGTTGTTTCTACTACGTACAAATTTTGTTATGTCATGTGATATAATAGATGTAAGTTATTAAGTCAAACAAACAATTTTTATTGGCAAAAATTTTCTCGGGTAAATAATATGGATACAAAAAACTTAACGGAAACAATATCACGCCTAATGCTTTCACCTAAAGGTATTCTTGCTATAGATGAAAGTATACCGACATGTAATAAACGTTTTCTAAAACTTGGCATTATTCCCTCAGAGGAAAATCGTAGGAAATATCGCGAATTACTTGTAACTGCACCAGATATTGAAAATTATATTTCCGGTTATATTTTTTTTGACGAAACAATACGTCAAAAAACTATTGATGGAAAAAATTTTACATCAGTCTTACAAGAAAAGGGTATAGATATAGGTATAAAAGTAGATATGGGTACAAAAGATTTTCCACCTCATGATGGAGATAAAATTACTGAAGGACTCATTGGTCTTCCCGATCGTTTAGATGAATATAAGAAGATGGGTGCTACATTCGCTAAGTGGCGTGCAATATATAATATAAGTACAGAAACACCTAGTGAAGAATGCATGCAAGAAAATGCTCGCATTTTTGCCGAGTACGCACATTTTTGTCAGAGTGTAGGAATTGTGCCTATTGTTGAGCCAGAAATATTGATGGATGGTGATCATACAATAAATAAATGTCTTGAGGTTACTGCGCGAAATCTTGATATTATATTTAAAACTCTTAAAGAAAAAAATATTTTTATCCCTGGTATGATTTTAAAAACAAGTATGGTTATTTCTGGAAAGGATTCGACTGTTCAATCACTAGCTCAAGATGTTGCAGGTATGACAATAAAATGTCTTATTGAACACGTACCAAAAGAGATTGGTGGTATCGTTTTTCTGTCAGGGGGACAAGATGATGAACAAGCGTCTCTCAATTTAAATGCCATGTATAAATATGCACCACTGCCATGGCCACTTACATTTTCTTACGGAAGAGCAATACAAAACAAAGCCCTTATGAGTTGGGCAAAAAATTCATCTGATATTACAACTGCACAAGAATTACTTCTATCTGCTGCAAAGTCAAACAGTTTGGCACGTATTGGTAAATATTAAACTGTTAAATAAAATAGATTGCCGAAAAAGGCATAAATGTTACAGCAATTGATTTGTCGGAAAAAGTGATAGAAGAAAAACTGAGAATTTTTAATTTTATAAGTTAATAAAAGATAAACATATATGGATCAAAACTTAAACAGTGATAATATTCAAACAACAATAAATGAAGTAAAATCACCCAAGTTTCTTACTATTTTTATATGGATTTTCTTTCTCGCAAGTATTTTTGATATTTTTTTAGTAATTCATCTGTATTGTAACCGAGATCCCATTGGCTATTCTCTGGTTGACAAAATATTACCCTTTTCTGTTAAAGTAGGAATATATGTAGTAATAGCGAAAATTCTAATTAATTTTTCAAAATTAAAGAAAATAAGCAGGTCAGATCTTTATGTATTTGCAATTTGGACATTACTCGTAATTTTATGTGCTTTATCTATATTTGCTTACTTATCCACGCCACATTTTTTTCAATCTTTATCTTTGCCTGATGCTGTTTGGCTATTTTTTGCAATACCATTGATCCTCCTCCCTTTAATAGTTTCTATATTTCCTTTTGGATCTATTATTTATCTTCAATCTGGCTTTGTTGATTCAGCAATTTTTCCACAAACAATCGCTTTGCCAATGTTTTTGATGGCAGGAATTCAATTGTTAATTTTGTTTTATCTCTGGACAAAATATAAAAAGTCAATAATTCATTTCTGAAATAGTATGTATTTGGCTTGCTAACAAGCTTATTTTATGTATAATGTTGTTTCTATGATTACATTAGCTGTAGAAAAAAGAAGTCTAAAAGAAAGCTTATCAGAAATCAGAAAAGCGGGAAAAATGCCGGCTGTTTTTTATGGGAAAAAAGAAGTTTCAACTCCAATTCAGCTTCCTTATGCAATTTTTGAAAAAACACTAAAAGAAGCCGGAGAATCAACAATATTACACCTTGATGGGAAAGACATTGATGTTGATGTTTTGATAAAAGATGTGGATTTGGATCCTGTTACAGACAAACCAAGACATGCTGATTTTTATGCTATTGAAAAAGGAAAGAAACTTGAAATAAAAATTCCACTTGAATTTATCGGAGTTGCTCCGGCTGTAAAAGATCTTGGAGGAATTCTCGTAAAAGTTATGCACGAAGTTGAAATTGAAGCTTTGCCAAAAGATTTGCCTCACAAGCTGGAAGTAGATATTTCAAGCTTAGCAACATTTGATAGTGTTATTACAGCTGATAAAATAAAACTTCCTGAAGGAGTTTTGTTAAAAGTTAAGCCGGAAGATGTAGTTGCTTCAGTATATGAACCAAAAGAAGAAGTTGTAGAAGTGGCTCCAGTAGATCTTTCTGCAATTGAAGTAGAAAAGAAAGGTAAGGAAGCTAAAGAAGGCGAAGTGGGAGAAGAAGGTGCAGCCGCAACTCCAGAAGCAACCCCAAAGAAAGCGGAGACAAAAAATTAAAAAATGCCCTTTCGGGCATTTTTTAATTTTTTGTCGCAGCCCCCTCACCATTTTTACATGTGAATAATAAAGACAAAAATATATTTTTCATATAAATCTTAATATTAAATAATAATATTTATTCTTTGAAAATGGTGTGGGGGAAGAAAAGAAATAATACAAACTAAAAAGGATTTCGCGAAGCAAAATCCTTTTTAGTTTGTATTATTTATGTCTGTTTTTTCTCCATAAAATGTAGTAAAATATAACTGTGAGTTATTACAAAAACAAAATTTTGGCATTTATTTCTTTTGTATTATTTTTATCTCCCGCAATAGCTTGGGCTGTTGCTTGTGATTCAAATTTAGATGGCAAGACTGACCAGGAATTACAGGCTATTTCGGCTCAATGTGATGCCGACCTTGCTGATTTAAATAATAAATTCAATAGTACAAAACAGTATTCTTCACAATTACAACAGGGTATAGCTGATTTAAACTATAAAATAACAAAAATACAATTGGAAATAAAGGCAAAAAACGCAAAAATTAAGCAATTAGGTGATAATATCGTTACAAAAACCAAATACATAGGTCAATTATCAGATAGAATGGAGGATATAAAAAAATCTATCGGAAAGATGATAAGGGAAAGTTATGCTATGGACGATACATCGATTGTTGATGTGCTCTTGTCCAGCAAAGATTTGTCCAATTTTTTTATAGACACGGATAATTATGCCACTATAAACGAAAAACTTCAGGAGCTCATACAAGAGCTTACCGGTATAAAAAAGACGTCCGAAACAGAAAAAAAAGATTTGGAGACGAAACAAACACAAGAATCAAAATTGAAATACGAACAAGAGCAAGCGAAAAAAACAACCGAAAGTTATAAGACAGAACAACAAACTCTTTTATCAATAACAAAAAATAAGGAAACGGAATACCAGAAACTTATTGCTGAGAAAGAAAAATTAAAAAATCAAATAAGAAATAGACTGTACAAAACCGCAAGCGGTGAGGAAATATCTTTTGGTAATGCGCTTAAAATTATTCAACCTTATGAAAGCACGATAGGCGTAAATTCCGCTTTAATTCTTGCAGTACTTTTTCAGGAATCTGCCGTAGATAATACTATCGGAAAAAATATCGGCAAATGCACATATAATCAGGCGTCACTGTGTTTAACTGGTAAAACAGTTATGTCCGAAACTCAAAAGCCATATTTCTTGGAAATAATGAATAATCTTGGTTTGAACGCTAATACCACTCCTATATCTTGCCCGATATGTAGGGACGGAAATTACGGCGGTGCCATGGGTCCCGCTCAATTTATGCCACTTACATGGGATAGTATATCAACTAGAGTTTCCAATATTATAGGCGTATCATACCCTTCGCCTTTTAATAATTTGGCTGCTTTTACCGCTTCCGCAGTTTTACTCAAAGATAATCAGGATCGATGCAAAACCGCCTTTACAAAAAGAAATGATCTTTGGTCGTGTTCTGCAGCAAAATATTATGGGGGCTTAAGTTTAAAGGGCACGAAACTTTCAAATTCTATGCGTTATGGTTACGGAGCATCGGTTTTAACAAGGGCCTTGCAGTTTGAGAAGGATATTGAGACTCTAAGTCTATAGTAGGTCCTAGTTTTTAGGAAAAATAAAAAATACAAGAGCGGTTTTGGCGAAGCCAAAACCGCTCTTGTATTTTTTATAAAATAATGTACTATTCTTGCATCTGAATAGTTCGTATGGTGTATATTTGTAGCCATTCGTATCATTCGCATAAATTCGTATATTAGTATAATAATTCGTAACATGAAAAAAGATATACACCCAAAATATTTTAATAAAGCGAAAACAGTTTGCGCTTGCGGAGCGACGTATGACTTTGGTTCAACCAAAGAGACTATTAGTGTGGAAATTTGTGGCAATTGTCACCCATTTTATACCGGAAATGAAAAAGTTTTAGATACAGCAGGCAGAGTGGAAAAATTCAAGGCCAGAGCAACAAAAGCGTCTGTTAAAAAAATTAAAAAAAATAAAACGGGTAAATAGTTGTTTTTATAATGAAGCCGTGCTTTAAAGTGCGGTTTTATTATTGTGTGTTAAAATATTATCATTATATTATGAATCCAAATCAAGAATTAATAGAAGAATTTAGAAAAAATAAAAAAACGACTTTTTTAGCCGAAGAGTATATTCGTTTGGAAAATGAAGAAGAATCCATAAAAAAAATGGCTGAAAAAGATCCCGCCATGTTTTCTTTGGCAGATGAAGAGATGAAAAGCATAGCTTCTCAAAAAGAAAATCTCTTGGAGCAAATGAAAAATATTACCGCCGTTGATGAAAAGGCGGATGAATTTCCAAATGAAGCAGTTATGGAAATCCGAGCAGGAGTGGGAGGTGAGGAAGCGGCGATTTTTGCGGAAGATTTGGCAAAAATATATAAAAGATTTTCTGAACTTAAAGGATGGTCTTTCTCTTTTGTAAATGAGTCAAGATCATCTTTGGGGGGTTATAAAGAAGTATCAATTGAAATTAAAGGGAAAGAAGTTTATAAGGAATTAAGGTTTGAGACAGGCGTACATAGAGTCCAAAGAGTTCCAGAAACTGAAAAATCCGGAAGGGTTCATACCTCTACCGCTACAGTGGCAGTTTTGCCTATAAGAAAAAAATCGAAAATAGAAATAAAACCATCAGATTTGCTTGTGGAATTTTCTAGATCCGGTGGAGCTGGGGGTCAGAATGTAAATAAAGTTGAAACTGCCGTAAGGATAGTTCACATTCCGACGGGGATTGATGTTCGTTCAACTGCGGAAAGAAGTCAGGCAAAAAATAAAGATAAAGCCATGTCTATTCTTATTGCAAAAATTGAATTGAAAAAAGAAGAAGAAGATGCCAAGAAATTTGCCGGAGAAAGAAAGGATCAAATAGGAACTGCTGATAGATCAGAAAAAATTAGAACCTACAATATTTTACAGGATAGAGTCACAGATCATAGAGTAAAACATTCCTGGTATAATATAGAAAATATATTCGCGGGAGATGGAATGGTTGATATCGTGGATTACATAGTAAAAAATAACTGCAAGCCTCAAGATGCTGATGCAGACAATAGCGGACAAGACGCAGACTGACGCAGAAATTAACAATGATACGAAGGGATATCCATAGTGATGTTTTAGTTGTTGTAATATTATAGATTACTTAATACAAAAACGGTTGAATTTTCGCAGAGCGAAAATTCAACCGTTTTTTAAAAACCATAGCAACTACAATATCAAACTATCTTGATATTTTTTTATATTCTGATATACTCGGAAAACTATGGTAGAAGAAAAAAAAACACATTTAACAAGTCAGACTTCGGCACATTCAACAGCTTTAGTGCAACCAAAAAACAACGATACGATTGACGCTATGTTCAAAGCAGGCGCTCATTTTGGTTATCAAAAATCTAGAAGAGACGCCTCAACATCGCCTTTTATTTTTGGAACAAAAAACAAAGTGGAGATAATAGATCTGGAAAAGACAAATGAACAGCTTGAGAAAGCCAAAAAATTTGTCTCGGATCTTGCCAAATCGGGAAAACAAATACTTTTTGTTGGAGGAAAAAACGAAGCAAGAACCGCCTTAAAAATTGGCGCAGAATCTATTAATATGCCATATGTAGATGGAAGATGGATAGGAGGCGCTATTACAAACTTTGCAGAAATTAAAAAAAGGATTGCTAAATTTGAAGATTTGCAAAAACAAAAAGAAAAAGGGGAGTTATCAAAATATACAAAAAAGGAACGACTACTTATTGATAGAGAAATAGCTAATCTAGAAGAAATGTTTTCAGGCATAGTAATAATGAAAGACGCTCCAAAGGCTTTATTTGTAATTGATCCCAAAAAAGAATTTATTGCGGTAGCTGAAGCTAAAAAAGCTGGAATTCCAGTAATTGCGCTTGCCAATACAGATTGCAATATTAAAATTATTGATTTCCCGATAGTTGCTAATGACGCATCTATTTCAAGTGTCGCATTTTTCGTGTCAGAAATAGTAAAATCATACAAAGCTGGAAAGTCAGAAAAAGTGTAGTATAATTGCTCCCGTATTTGTTTGATTTTATTTTTTTGTGTTAACTTTATAACTTTCAACTTTTAAACTTATTATTTATGGATATATCAATGGAATTAGTAAAAGAACTTCGCGAGAAAACTGGAATATCAATAATGCAGTGCAAGAAAGCTCTTGAAGATGCTAGCGGTGATATGAGCAAGGCTATGGTGTATCTTCAAAAAAAAGGAGCAGAAACAGCCGCCAAAAAAGCAGATAGAGTTTTAAAATCAAGCAGAATAGTGTCTTATGTTCACGGAATAGGCTCAGTTGGGGTTTTGGTAGAGCTTTGTTCCGAATCAGATTTTGTGTCTAAACACGAAGATTTTCAAAAGCTGGCATATGATATTGCCATGCAGATAGCGGCTACTGATCCTGCTTATATCAAAAAAGAAGACGTATCTGAAGCTGAAAAAACAAAAGTCTCGAATGCTTTTCTTGATGAAGTTAAAGATAAACCAGAGGCTATGAGGGAAAAAATATTAAATGGCAAACTCGATGCATTTTTCAAAGAAAGAATATTGATAGAACAGGATTTTATAAAAGATCCAAGCATCACTATAAATACGCTTATTCAGAATGCCATACAAAAGTTTGGCGAAAAGATAGAAATAGCCAGATTTGTTCGTTTCAGTACAACTAAGTAGGAGAATTGGCTTGTAGCTTTTTATCTTCTTGGGGAATATAATTACATGTGTGTCTCAGTATAAGCTAAAAGGCTAATAAGCTACAACTTTTTAAATTATGTCTATAACTTTATTTTATACATCATTACTTTTTCTGATTCTAATGTTTACGATGAAGTATTTTGGCATATCTTTTGAACACCATGAAGTTATCTCAAATATAGTTTGTAAAAATGATGAACATTGCCATAAAATAGTCAGCAAAAGCAGAAATATCTTTTCCAAGATAAAATTTAAAAATTTTCACAGGTTAACGGTAGCTATTGTCAACTTTATAAAAAAAGAAGTAATTTATTTAAAAAGAAGGTTTGATAGCAAACAGCCCACATTTTTTTTAAGTCCGCAAAAACCTAACCAGATGAATAAAAATTCAGTATCTTTTTTTCTTAAAAATGTTACAGACTACAAAAATTCTTTAAGAAAAAAGAATTTATCATAATTAAAACCACTTAAAAATAAGTGGTTTTTGTTTTTGGAGCCACCTCCCAGACTTGGCTACCACGTAGCCAGGTACTTTTCCATTTTCATTTCATTCGATACGGAAAAGTCTTTCAAGTCTGGACGAAAGCAAAGCAGTTTGCTTTCTGAGGTAACTCAATAAAAAACCTGATAAGGGATTTTTTTTATTGAGCCACCTCCCAGACTTGAACTGGGGACCTTCGCTTTACAAAAGCGTTGCTCTACCAACTGAGCTAAGGTGGCGTAATTAAAGGGTGTTTATACTCAACTAGCGGATATTATACACATTATTACAGAAAAAACCAGTATTTTTTAGAAAAATCTATCTGTTTTTTAAAAAATTTAATTTCCTGGTCCATTTGACGTACTGCTTGCCGCAGCTTCTTTATCCCAAACCTTTGTCTCAGGTATAATCTTTTTTATTTCATCAATGTTTTTTAATCCGTATTGAATTTTTCCATTTATATACATTGCAGGAAGCCTATTCTCTATCTTATATATTGATTTTAAAGTTTCTATCGTTGATATATTAAAATCATAATCAAATGAATATATTCTGATTAATGGATACATTTCGTGCAGTTTTGTCAGCACATACCCTTCTTTTTGACAATCTGGACAAGAATTCTTATCATTTGAGTAAAAGTAGAGTATAAAAACCGGCTTATCTTTGCATTTATCGCTAATTTTTTTCATTAAAAGATAATCTTTTATTTCAAGCAAAGAATAATACGTTTTTAAATTTATGAAATCTGGATTATCTGAACCGATTTTTCCCTCGGTATAAGAAAGCTTATCTCCAAGTTGGCTGACTTCCCTAGAAAGAGTATTGTCATCAATATCTTGGCACGATGATTCGGATAGCAGGGAGAACTGTATTTCCGAAGAAAGTATATCCAGAGATATCTTATCTTCCATTGTTTTTAGTTGACCCAATTTTTTATTGCTGAAGTAGTTGCTTATGTATATTGCCGTAACAAAAATCAAAGCGGTAATAACAAAAGTATAAAAATATTTAAGCCAGTCCGTTTTTTCCCTGTCGTTTTTTATCTCCATGTTATTGTTTTTGAAAAAAGAGTATTAAATACTGCACTTGCGAGCCATAGCGGAGCAATAAATGGATATAAGAATATAAAATAAAAGAACCCGGATTTTATTTTTATTTTTCCCTCTGATAACTTTATTGATATTAAAATTATGGCAATGCTTGTCAGTACGATAATTATGGCTATTATAGACGACAAGCTTGTATTAAAGTAAAACCAATCAAAATTAAACTTGGTAAAAGTGATGCCCACCATCTTAATTTTTGTTATTTGTTCAAAAAGTTTATTTGCATTTGCTATTACAAAATTTGTAGCTAAATAAATGCTAGTGAAAACGGATATTACCGAGAGAGGTAAAACGAAGAACCCAAGATTTCCATATTCTTTTTTAAAAAACATAGTTTTGTAGTCTATAACGTTTTTCAAAAAGCCATATGTCCATCTGCGCCTTTGTTTATATAAAGTTTTAATGGTATTCGGAGTTACGGTATAAACAATAGATCTGTGGCTATTTACTATCTTATAATTGTTTTTTTGCATTCGGAGTGCCATTTCTAGATCTTCGGTGTGATGAGCATGTCTATATTTTCCTATATTTTTGAAGACTTTTCTGCGAAAAATAGTGAAAGGTCCTGGGGTAACATGAAGCGCATTTAAATATGAGAATATTTTTCTAATAAAAATACCCCAACCATATTCGGTAATTTGCATCTTTTGCACGAGATTTTTCGACTCAAATGTTTTTATGGACGGAACGACAGCCATTATTCTTTCATTTTCAAAATATGGAAGCATATTTTTCAAAGCATCTTTGTCTACGAACGAATCGGCGTCAAGACAACCCAAAAGATCGGACTTGCTATTTTCAATGCCAAAATTCAATGCCGTGTATTTCCCGCCGTTTTCTTTGTGATGAATTTGCACTTGAGGATTGTCTTTAAAAATTTGTAATACTTCAAAAGTATTGTCCGTGCTTCCGTCATCTACGGCTATTATTTTTAATTTATCTTTAGGATAATCCAGACTTAGCAGAGAATTTATGGTTGCAATTACTGTGGTGCTTTCATTAAAGCAAGGCACGATAATATTGACGGAGAGCCATTTTTTTGGATTTATTTTTTGATATTCGGTTTTTATGATTTTCCTTTTTTCAATATAGGTTATCATCACAAAAACCTCGAAATACAGGGAAAAGAATAAAGCTATATATACGATATAATTCGAAATCATAAACATCAATATAGCACTTTTTATTATATAAAAAAAGCTTTAAATATGGATTTTGTACGAAGAAAAAAGTGAAAATGTGGTATAAAAATAGTTAATTTAAGAATTTAAAAGAGCGGCGCCTTCGGCGCCGCTCTTCACATCTGCCATTCCCGTGAAAACGGGAATCCAAAATTAATTTAATTCAATCTAGATTTCCGTTTTCACGGGAATGGCACAACATATATGATGCAAAAAGGTAAAAATTCTGTATAATTGGGGTTATGCAAAATTTGGACAAAAAAACCGTACATGTTCATCCGATTACCCGAGTGATAAACGACATCAATAAGATTTTTTTTGAAATGGGATTCACTCTTACTGATGGACCAGAATTGGAAACGGAATATTACAACTTCGATGCTCTAAATGTTCCTAAGGATCACCCAGCAAGAGATATGCAGGATACTTTTTGGGTCAAACCGAATAAAAATTCGCCTGGTGTGGAAAATAAATTATTGCGAACGCACACAAGCCCGATGCAAGTTCATTTTATGGAAGAAAATAAAAAACTTCCTTTTAGAATAATTTGTCCAGGTAAAGTTTATAGAAAAGAAGCGACTGATGCTACGCATGAAATGCAGTTCCAACAATTTGAAGGTTTGTATGTAGATAAAAATGTTTCTTTGGCAAACCTTAAGTCTGTCGTAAACGTTTTTTTTGATAAATTTTTTGAAAAAGATATTAATGTCAGATTCAGGCCAAGTTATTTTCCGTTTGTTGAGCCTGGGGCGGAAATAGATATTTCTTGTTTTAAATGCAACGGGGGAGAGGCTGGTTGCCCAGTATGCAAAGGAACCGGCTGGGTGGAAGTAATGGGAGCGGGAATTGTGCATCCGAAAGTTTTGAAAAATGTTGGAATAAATCCGGATGAATGGACAGGTTTTGCCTTCGGTGGTTCTGTGGAACGATTGGCAATGATGAAATACGGGATAGATGATATCAGACTGTTTTACTCAGGGGATTTGAGGTTGGTAAATCAATTTTGAAGATGAACATACGAATATACAAATTATTCGAATGATACAAATGGCTACAAATAATTAAATTTAAATACCAGATCAATCATGAAAGTTTCATACAAATGGCTAAATGAATATTTTGACGGCAAAGCACCGGCTCCACAAAAAATAGAGGAGATTTTGACCATGCACACTATGGAGATTGAAAGCTTGGAAAAAATTGGCGATGACACTGTGATTGATGCAAAAACTCTTCCAAATAATAATCACAGTTGTCTTTGTCATCGAGGAATTGCTCGTGAAATCGGAGTTCTGACCGGAATCAAACCGAATTTATGCTCAAAAGTTTTTAAAGATTTTTCAGTCTCAAAAACCTCAAAAGATTTGAGAGTTATAATTGAAAATGCGAATTTATGCAGAAGATATATCGGAAGAGTTGTTGAAAATATAAAAGTTGGCCCATCTCCAGCATGGCTTAAGGAAAAACTCGAAACGTTAGGACAAAGGTCAATAAATAATATTGTTGATGCGACAAATTTTGTGATGTTGGAAATCGGTCAGCCGATGCATGCCTTTGACGTGGACAAATTAACGCAGATGAATGCGGATAACAAAAACGCAGATGAACGCGGATTAATACAGATTGTAGTTAAAAATGCTAAGAACGGAGAAAAAATTACGACGCTTGATAAAAAAGAAGTAGATCTGGATGAAAGTGTTTTGCTTATTACCGATGGAGAAAATCCTTTGGCTATTGCTGGAATAAAAGGAGGAAATTATGCCGAGCTTGAAACAAATACAAAAAATATAATTCTTGAATCAGCGAGTTTTAATCCAGTTTTAATAAGAAAAACTGCGCAAAAAATAAAGATTCAGACAGATGCTTCAAAGAGATATGAAAACGACCTGACTCAAGAACTTTGTGGTGAAGCAATGGATATTCTTACAAAACTTATTGTAGAGATTGCTGGCACAAAAGATACAAAAGTTGGAGAAGTTGTAGATAATTATCCAACTAAGGCAGAAAAGATCAAACTCGGAATTAGAGCGGAAGAAGCTAGTTTAATAATAGGTGTTCTAATAAAAGATTCTGATATAGAAGACATATTTAACAGATTTGGATTTGAGTGGAAAAAAGAAGGTGACGAGTTTGTAATTGTAGTTCCGGATGAAAGATTGGATTTGAGAATCAAAGAAGATTTGGCCGAGGAAATTGGTAGAGTTTATGGCTACGAAAAAATAAAAGATATCCCTGTTCCTAAAAATACAGAGAAAGTAAAAATAGACAAAGGTTTTACATATAAAGAAAAAATCAGAAGAATTCTTTATGAAGAGGGTTTTTCGGAGGTGATAAATTACACTTTTGTGGAAAAAGGCGAGATTGAGCTTTCTAATCCAATGTCTCCGGAAAAAAAGTTTTTAAGGACAAATCTCACAGACGGTTTAAAAGAAAGTTTAGATTTTAATTCAAGATATTCTGAGCTTGTGGATATGCCACAGATAAAAATTTTTGAATTCGGACACGTATTTAAAAATAGTGGGGAAGAAAGTAATTTTGTAATTGGTGTCAAAAATCCGATAGGTTTAAAAAAACCAAAGGAGCAGGATGTTATAAATGATGTAATTGTTGTAATTGAAAAGAAATTAAATACAAAATTAATAAAGATAAATCAAGAAGAGAATATCGCCGAATTTAATTTTGAGAAAATGCTTGAAAAGTTCCCCGACATGACAGAATACGATTTTTCAGAAATCGGCGATAAAAATAAAAAATATAAGAAAATTTCCCAGTTTCCATTTATGATACGCGATATTGCTGTATTTACTCCAGAAGAGACAAAAGCGGAAAATGTTTTGGAAATAATAAACAAGGAAGCTGGCGAACTTATGATAAAGAACAGATTGTTTGACGTATTTACCAAAACTTTTGAAGACGGAACAAAAAAGACGTCGTATGCATACAGAATTGTTTTTCAATCTTATGATAGAACTCTTACTGATGACGAAGTAAATGTTATTATGGCAAAAATCACTGAAAAAATGAATGCGAATGATGGTTGGCAGGTCAGGTAGTAAATAAAAATAAAAAGCACCAAGAATAAAAATTGGTGCTTTTTTATCATTATTTTAAATTCCACTTTTGATCGAGGTGCGTATGAACTTCTTCCACAGGAATCTGACATCCTTTGGCAATCAGTTCGATTGTTTCTTGCGCGATATCGTCTCTCTCCACTCCTTGTTTTTTTGCTTTTGTGACAATCTCATCAAGAATTTTGGAAAGTTCCTCTGATTTTGTCATATTTCCACCTCCCTCAAAAGTTTTTTTTGTACTAATCCGATAGCTAGAATAACACAAATAACCAAATATACAAGAGGATAAAATGCTCATTTTTGGCTTCCTTTTATCATGAAAATTTGCTATAATTTAGGTATAAAAAGCTAACAGCTATTTTTAATTTATGGCAAAAAATAAAGACGAAAAAGAGGTAAAAAACAGCAAAAAAGAGGCTAAATATGATGCCAGTTCCATTCAAGTCCTTGAGGGTTTAGAGCCGGTTAGAAGGCGTCCTGGGATGTATATTGGGACAACGGGGCCCGATGGATTACAGCATCTTATTACTGAAATTTTTGATAATGCCCGCGATGAAGCTATGGGCGGTTTTGCTGACCGTATTGAAGTAGTTTTGTTGCCAGGAAACAGAGTAAGAGTTACGGATAACGGAAGAGGCATTCCTATTGATATTCACAAACAAACAAAAGTTTCTGCGCTTGAAACGATTATGACCGTACTTCATGCAGGAGGAAAGTTTGGAGGAGAAGGCACCGGATACAAAGTTTCCGGAGGACTTCACGGAGTGGGAGCTTCAGTTGTGAATGCACTTTCTACTTATATGAAAGTAATTGTGCATAAAGAAGGTACTGCATACATGCAAGAATATGCTAGAGGAAAAGTAAAGTCTTCTGTTAAGAAAATTGGAAAAACAAGCAATCACGGGACTGTGGTAAATTTTGAACCGGATCCAGAAATTTTTAAAGAAGGAATAGTTTTTGATTTTAATAGAGTTGTTTCTCATATGAGACAACAAGCATATCTTGTAAAAAGTTTAAAAATTACCGCTATTGATGCAAGAGAAGTTACGGAAAAATTTGGTGATAAGGAAATATTTTATTTTTCAGAATATGGAATAGAAGCCCCATCTCAATCGTTTTGTTTTGAGGGAGGTCTTTTATCTCTTGTTAAGTTTTACAATCAATTTCAAAAGCCAATACACAAAAATGTTTTTTATATTGAGAAAAAAGCAACAGGAGTTGAGTCGGTGGAAATTTCTTTGCAATATGTAGATGATATTTCTTCTAGAATTATGGCATTCGCCAATGATATTGAAACTCCGGAAGGAGGAACACATATCACAGGTTTCAAAACCTCTCTCACGAGATCATTAAATAATTATGCTAGAAAGAATAATCTCACAAAAGAAAGCGAGGATAATTTTACCGGAGATGATGTGCTTGAAGGTTTGACTGCTGTTATTTCTGTAAAAATTCGCGAAATACAATTTGAAGGACAAACTAAAGCAAAACTCGGTTCTGTAGAGGCCCGCGGTGCTGTAGAAGAGGTCTTTGGAGAGGCTTTTGGTATGTTTCTTGAGGAAAACCCAGATGATGCCAGAGCGATAATTTCTAAGGTAATTTTGGCTCTTAAGGCCAGAAAAGCAGCTAAGGCTGCAAAGGATTCTATTCTTAGGAAAGGAGCACTTGAAGGAATGACACTTCCAGGAAAGCTCGCGGATTGTCAGAGTAAGGACGCTTCGGAATCAGAGTTGATTATTGTGGAGGGAGATTCTGCAGGCGGTACGGCAAAAATGGGACGTGATAGAAAAATACAAGCTATTCTTCCGCTCAGAGGAAAAATTTTGAATGTTGAAAGAGCAAGACTTGATAAAATGCTTGATTCCGAACAAATTAAAAATCTTGTTGTTGCACTTGGTGCTGCGATAGGTGATACATTTGATATTGAAAAATTAAGATATCATAAAATAATTATTGCAACTGATGCAGATGTTGATGGAGCGCACATCACGACTCTTCTTCTGACTTTGTTCTATAGATATTTTAAACCGTTGATTGACGGCGGACATATTTGTATTGCTCAGCCACCACTTTACAAAGTTAAGGTAGGAAAAGAAGTTCATTATTTTTATACAGAGGAAGAAAAAGAAACATTTTTTAAAAAGTCAAAAATTTCTGATACTGAGGTAGCTGAAGTTGAATCTGTAGAAGAGGAAGTTGCTGAAAATACGGAGGTTGAAAATAAAAGAGGTCCAAAAGTTTCAGTTCAAAGGTATAAAGGTTTGGGAGAAATGAATGCAGATGAACTTTGGGAAACAACGATGGACCCTGCAAGGAGGATGATGAAGAGAGTTACCATTGATGATGCACAAGAAGCAGATAAAATTTTTGATATGCTTATGGGAACAGATGTCCCATCAAGAAAAGCTTTTATACAGTCAAATGCAAAATTGGCGAATATAGACATATAAACAGAATGTAAAAGGTAGAAGATAGGAAATTCAATGCAAAATACAAAAGGCGGTTCTGCTTCGCATAAAGCTACGCAGAACCGCCTTTTGTATTTATATTTTCTATATCCTATATTCTACCTTCTATTTTTAGTAAATGTACGCACTGCATTGTGTCGTTACCGATTGGCCATTTGAAGTTACTGTAACTCTCGCTGTTCTTGTCCCTGAATAATAATATATTTTTGAAACAGCGCTTTGATTTCCGTTCAATGAATCTGACCCGCTCCAAGAGTATGTGAAATATCCGTTTCCTCCCGAAGCCGTGGCGTACCATGTTATTGGACTACCCGGATATGATGTTTGAGGATTGGCATAACAATTTGCATTTATATTTGTCCATGTAAATAAAGTACCGTAAGGAAGATTTGGTGTTGCAACATAGCTTCCGTAGTTGTAATTATTGTTGTAACTATATGAAGTACCTTCAATTTTGATGGGAACTGTGATCTGATTATTGCTTTCAGAAATTTCATTAACCACATTTAATGGGTCGGCTGTAATATAAGCTGTATTAATGCCTGTAGCTGTAGGGCTATTGAAACTTGTTGTAAAAATAATTCTGTCTCCTGGTTTTATAGAAGTTTGATAGGCAGAATCATAATAAGGAGTTGTTCTTGAAGGGGTATTAATTCTAAGTTTCCATGGACCAGAAATATTTGTTCCTATATTTTTTACTTCAAATCTTATGGCGATTTCATCGTTAAATCCTGCATAATTTGTCAAAGTAAATTGTCCAGATGCTGGATCTATAATACCTGTACCTATGAGAGTAATTTGCAGATCTGGTTTGCCATAGTAAGTTTTTTGTACTTGAATATTAGAATAAGTCGTTTTTGTATTTGATGTTACGCTTGTATTTACAGTTGGATTGCTGTTTGTTTTTACAGGCGTATTTGTATTTGTTATATTTTGCTGAGTTGAAGTTGCATCTCCAGAAATAAATAAAGATGATAGGGAAGTGGACACGTAGTTTGTACCACGGCTATATATAGCCGGAATAAGCTTAAGAGGAATCCAAAGCAAAAATAATACAACAAGAACGATTCCCGCTGACATCAGAGCAGTACCGAATGCTTCTTCGGCTTTTTCGTATAATGTTTTTCTGTTTTCTGTTTCTTTATTATTCATAGTTTTATTATTAATTCGCTAAATTAGTTCGCTACTACTGTACACCACTTGACTTTCAGTGTCAAGATGCTAACATAATCCTAACAATAGAAGTTTAATTTAACATTAATGGACAATAAACAGCAAAAGCAGGGAATTATAGAGTTAATCTCAAAAAACAAAGGCTATTTTTTTGTTAATCTTTTTATTATATTAATTCTTACTTTTTCCACGTTATATTTTTTTAATTTAGTGCCAGAACAACTAAAATCAATTTTTGGTAGAGAGCCAGGACAAGATTTTAAAGGCAATCAAATTGGAGAATTGCCTCTTAATATAAAAATTCCCGCTATTGGTGTAGATTCTCAAATCTATAATCCCGCTACTACAAGTATAGAAGTACTCAATGATTATCTTTTGAAAGGCGCAGTAAGATATCCAGGCTCCGGACTTTTAGGAGGGAGCGGAAATATTTTTCTTTTTGGTCATAGCACGGGAATCAAGCTTGTTAATAATCAAGCATATAAAACATTTAATGGATTGCAGAATTTGAAACAAGGAGATTTAGTCCATGTTTTTTCGGATAAGTATGAATATGTATATAAAGTTTTGTCTGTATCAGTGGAAAGCGCTGATAAAGCAATGGTTGAGTTCAATACTAAAAGTAAGATACTGACCATCTCTACATGTAATAATTTTAGTACGAAATCCGATAACACCGACAGATATGTTGTGAAGTCTGAATTTGTAGCTAAAAAAAGTTTGACTAACAATTAAAAAAGTAATAAAAAAGGCGGTTCTGCTTCGCATAAAGCTGCGCAGAACCGCCTTTTTTACTCTCTGTTTTCCTTTTCTTTTTCAATCTTTTCAATAAAATCTTTCAAATCCATCTGACCGAGCTGTCCTTTATCTCTTGATTCCACTGATATTTTTTTAGCTTCAATATCTTTGTCTCCGATGATTATCGTATAAGGAATTTTATTATTTTTTGCATCGCGAACTTTTCCTCCCATATTTCCTTCTTTTGTATCGCAATCTACTCTGAACCCAGCATCTTTTAGTTCCTTAGAAATTTTTTCTGCATGCTCGTTATGATTTTCTCTTATCGGAACTATTTTTATTTGCACGGGTGCGAGCCAGAGAGGGAATGCACCAGAATAATGTTCAATGAGTAGTCCTATAAATCTTTCAAAGCTTCCAAAGAGAGCTCTATGAAGCATGTATGGTCTTTCTTGTTCGCTTTTTGAATTCATGAATGTTAGATCAAATCTTTCAGGCAAATTAAAATCAAATTGTAGTGTGGAACATTGCCACAATCTTCCTAGAGCATCTTTGACTTTAAAATCAAGTTTTGGTCCATAAAATGCCGCTTCTCCTTTTTCTTCTGCAAAATCAAGTTTTTTCTCTATGGCAACTTTTCTTAAAACTTCTTCAGTAAAATCCCAACCTTCATCATTACCGGCATATTTTTCTTTATTATTTGGATCTCTCAAAGAAAGAAATACCTTTACTGAACTAATATCAAAACCAAAAGATTTATAAATAAATAAAATAAAATCAATGACTCTTTTTAATTCATCTTCAACCTGATCTTTTCTACAAAGTATGTGTGCGTCGTCTTGTGTGAATCCTCTTACTCTAGTTAGTCCGGAAAGTTCACCTTTTTTCTCAAATCTGTAAACCGTTCCACATTCTGCCCATCTGAAAGGGAATTCTCTGTAGGATTTTGGACTGTTTTTATATATCTGAACATGAAAAGGACAATTCATTGGTTTAAGTAAGTATTCCTCAGAATGTTCAATTTTTTTACCTTCCTGTTTTTCTTTCAATGTTTGTCCTGCTTCAAGCGGAGGATACATGCTTGAATTATAAAAACCCCAATGACCTGATGTTTCCCATAATTCTTTTTTACCTATATGCGGGCTTCTTACTAAATCGTAGTCATTTTTGAGATGCTCCTGATACCAAAAATCTTCAATGATTCTCCATAGCATAGCTCCTTTTGGATGCCATAAAGGGAGACCGAGCCCAACTTTTTCATCCATGTGAAAAAGATCTAAATCTTTTCCAAGCTTTCTATGATCTCTTTTCTTAGCTTCTTCTTGTTGTTTTTCGTATGCATCAAGTTCTTCTTTTGTTGGAAATGCTAAGCCGTAAATTCTTGTAAGCATTTTATTGTTTTCATCTCCTTTCCAATATGCTCCGGCAAGCCTTTCAAGTTTCCAAGCGCTATTTTTAATTTCATCCATACTTTCTACGTGAGGGCCTGCGCAAAGGTCTGTAAAATCTCCCGAAGTATAAGCAGTAAGAGTTTTTCCGTCTTTTGCATATTCATCTATAAGCTCAAGTTTATATGGATTGTCTGCGAAAAGTTTCTTTGCATCATTCTCCGAAATTTCTGCTTTATCAAAAGATTTTATTTTTTTTGAAAGTTCACGTATTTTTTGCTCAATTTTTCCAAGGTCTTTGTCTGTAATCGGTGCGGAAAAATCAAAATCATAATAAAAACCGTTTTCAATTGCTGGACCTGTTGCTATTTTTACATCAGGATACAATTCGATAACAGCTGCGCCAAGTATGTGGGCGAGCGAGTGTCTCATTCTGTGTAATTTTTCGTTTTCCATATTTTTATGATGTTATTACGAATTAACGAATTATGCGAATGATACGAATGGCTACGAATAAATTCGAAACGAATTAATTATTTGTAGCCATTTGTACCATTAGTAATATTTGTATATTCGTATGTTTAAATAAAACAGCCCCGACAAAAAACGAGTTATCGTTTTTTGTCGGGGCGATTCTACTCGCGGTTCCACCCGATTTCTTGCCCTGCGTAGCTTCATGCGAAGCAGAGTTCTCTTTTAATATAGAAATCGTCATAATTGTGGTTGGTAGCCACCAATTTCTATGTGTCTATGATAGTCAATTGAGTTTTATAAGTCAAATACTATTCCAAAACCTTTAACCTCTCAATAATCAAACTTATTTCTCCATTTCTTTCTGAAACTTTGCATATTGCTGCGATACATTTATCGGGAGCGATGGCGGATTTAAATTGTGAATAAGTTCTTGGGAAGACCACAGCGTCAATTGAACCGGTGAAATCAGCAATTTTGATGAAAGCCATGGGCTCATTATTTTTTGTCATAATTTCTCGAACCTCTTCTATGATTCCACCGATTGGTTTGCCACCATCAATTTCTTTTTTGACAGTTTCTGTTTCTTCTATAATTCTTTTTATGTTTATCGGCTGTTTTTCCAAAGTGGCTCTGTATTTATCAAGAGGATGACCAGAAATATAAAGTCCGAGCAAGTCTTTTTCCCAAGCGAGCTTGTCTTTCATTGTAGCTTTTTCTGCGGATTCAAGAGTAAAGGCCTCATATTTTTTTGTGTCATCTGGTGTGTTATTACCATCAAAAATTCCAAAAAGGGAATCCTGATTTTGGTCTCGTTTACTTACTTCTTTATTGTATCTCAAAAGATTTTCCATATTTGCGAGCATGACACCTCTATCTGCAAATCCTGACTGCGCAGGCAGGTCATCAAGTGCACCGGTTTTTATAAGAGCTTCAAGAGATCTCTTATTCATATCTTTAGTCTGAATTCTTTCAAGAAAATCTGAAAGAGATTTAAATTTACCTTTTGCTTTTCTTTCGTGAATAATGGTTTTTGAAATTCCTTCACCGAAATTTTTAATTGTTGTAAGACCAAAACGAATTTTATCTCTATCTGGCCCAGTTCCGTGTGGACTTACACTAGGAGTTTTTACAACAGTGAAATCGCTGAAGCTTTCATTGACGGATGGAGGTAATACTGGAATCCCCATTTTTTTGCAGTCTGTTATAAATTCGCCGATTTTTTCTACATCCCCTGAATCTGCTGTAAGCACGGAAGACATGTAAATTGCGGGGAAGTTTGCTTTCATATAAGCGGTTTGATAAGAAACTCTTCCATAACTTGCAGCGTGAGCTTTGTTGAATCCGTAAGCGGCAAAAGGTTCAATGAGTTTCCAAAGAGTGTCTGCTTTTTTCTCAGTGAGTCCGTGTTCAACAAAACCTTTTAAGAGTTTTTCTTTCTGAGCTTGCATTTCTGCGGGGATTTTTTTACCCATAGCTTTTCTAAGTTTGTCTGCTTCAAGCCAAGAATATCCCGCGAGTTTTATAGCAGTAAGCATGACGTCGTCCTGATATGTAATAACCCCGTAAGATTGATCAAGAATTTCTTTAAGTCGCGGATCAAGATATTTTATTTTTTCAGGATGATGTTTTCTGTCTATATATTCGGGGATCATTTCAATAGGTCCTGGGCGATAAAGAGCAACCATAGCGTTGATATCATGGATAGTTGTTGGTTTCAAATCTTTCAGATATTTTGTCATTCCAGAGCCGTTAAGCTGAAAAAGACCGGTGGTTTCTCCACGGGCAAGCATTTCAAAAGTCAATTTATCATCAAGTGGGATAGCTTCAATATCCAAATCTATATTTTCAATTTTTTTAACTCTGTCTACGGCATCAGCAAGTATTGAAAGATTTTTTATTCCAAGAAAATCAAATTTCAAAAGTCCAACGCCGTCTTCACCGACGGTGTGCATGTCATATTGAGTGATAATTTTCCCTTCGCCTTTAGGATCATATTGAAGCGGAACATACTTTGTAAGTGCTGTTGGTGCTATTACAACTCCGGCTGCGTGAACAGAAATATGTCGTGCACATCCCTCAATTTTTTCTGCCATATCTATGATAGTTTTTGTATCTTTATTGTTATCATACATTTCTTTAAGTTCCGGAACATCTCTAAGTGCTTTTTTGAGGGTCATCGGAAAACCTTGCGCGCCCAAAGGCACAAGTTTGGCAATTTTATCGGCAAGGGGAAGCGGAAAGCCCATTGCTCTTGCAACATCTCGGACGGCACCTCGAGCCATCATCGTACCGAAAGTTCCAATTTGTGCGACATTATCTTTTCCATATTTTTGTCTTGTATAATTTATGACGTCGTCTCGTCTGTTGTCGGCGAAGTCCATATCAATATCGGGTGCCGAAGGTCTTTCAGGATTAAGGAATCTTTCGAAGGGAAGTTTGTATTCAAGCGGATTTACTTTTGTAATGCCGGTGAGATATGTGACGATTGATCCTGCGACCGAACCTCTGATGTTCGTATAGATTCCATTTTCTGCAGAAAAACGTAACAAGTCGGATACCACAAGAAAATATTTTGAATAACCCTTATCTTTGATGATTTTAAGTTCGTATTCAACTCTATCTATAACTTCTTTTGAATGCGAAAGATTTCTTTTATCTATGCCAAGATATGTGAGCCTTTTTAATTCTTCATCGTGTGTAAGGCCACTTTCTACTACAAAGTCTGGAAATACCCACGCTTCTTTACCAAGCTTTATTTCAATATTACACATATCCGCAATCTTAAGCGTGTTTTCCAAAGCTTTCGGAATATCTTTAAAATATTCTTCTGCTTTTTCAGATGAGATAAAAGAAAAATCATCAGCGCTTTCTTTTTGCTCTCGGTCTGAAAAGTCCGAATGCGAATTTACTTGGACAAGTGTATCTCGGGCCATTTTATCTTCTGGTTTAAGATAATAAACATCGTGTCCTGCTACAATCTGAGTGTTCGTTTCTTTTGCTAATTTTATAATTTTTTCTTTGAGTTCAATCTGTCCTTCTATTTCAGGATGATGTGTTACTTCCAAGAAAAAATTTTCTTTCCCATAAACTTTTTTATACCAATTTATAATATTTTCAGCTTTTTCAATGTCTCCATTTTTTAAGGCGTGGGAAGTTTCTCCAGAAAAATGTGGCATAATGCAGACCAAATCATCAGAATATTTTTCTATGAGCTCGCGATCTATTCTTGGCTTATAATAAAATCCTTCAAAATAAGAATCAGTGACAAGTTTTATAAGATTTTTGTAGCCGATTTCATTTTTTGCTAAAAGAACTAGGCGAGTTCGGCGATTATCTACGCCTCCTTGTTTGTCAGTGCGAGTTCTTGCAGCGACATAAAAATCTACTCCGATAATCGGTTTAATCCCGTTCTTTTTGCAATTCTGATAAAATTCAATTGCTCCGTACATATTTCCTGCGTCTGTCAAAGCAAGAGCCGGCATATCTAAATCTTTTGCTGTATGAATAAGCTCTTTTAATTTAGGCAGGGCGTTAAGCAAACTGTAGTGACTGTGCGTATGTAAATGAATAAATTTAGGCATAATGTTACTATTAATAATACTTTAGTTTATGAAAAATAAAAAGTCTTGCCCCGTTAGGATTTTCAATGGAAAATAATACATAATGCGCGAATTAAAATTTATATGAAATCAAATTTGAAAAGTAAAAAAATATATGTAAAAAATCCTTATGGGGTGGCTTCCAAAATAAAATTTGTTGTGGGAATAGATGAAGTGGGTAGAGGGCCTCTTGCAGGCCCGGTGGCAGTTTGTGCTTTCAAAATGCCATTGAATTTTAATACAAAAAACTTTGGCAGGATAAAAGATTCAAAAAAATTGACTCCAGAAAAAAGAGAAGAAATTTTTGAAAAATTAAGAATGATTAAGAAAGAAAAAACTATCGATTATTGTGTAAGTTATGAAAGCGCTCAAAAAATTGATAAATTTGGAATAAGCAAAGCGATTAAAAATTGCTTAAAAAAATCTTTAGAAAAACTCAAACTAAAACCGAAAGAATGCCTGGTATTACTTGACGGGGGACTAAAAGCTCCGGAAAAATACAAAAACCAAAAAACTATCATAAAAGGCGATGAAAAAGAAAGAGCGATAGCTTTTGCTTCAATTATTGCAAAAGTTTCAAGAGACGCTCTGATGTGCAGACTTGCGAAAAAATATCCAAAATATTCTTTTGAAATACACAAGGGGTATGGTACGAAAAGACATTGTGACTCCATAAAAAAACATGGTCTTTGTTTTGAACATAGGAAATATTTTTGTAAAAATCTATTGACAAATATTTTATAAGTGCTATAATGTAGAGAGATAGTAATTTGAATCAAAAAACACTCATTAAATTGAGCAAAAAGGGGATTAATATGAAGAAAAAAATCGTACTGTACATTACAAGCGACGTTGCTTCCTATGGTTTTTTGATGGAAGAAAAGAAAATGACCGGATTAAAAGTTCCTCCCATAGTAAATTTTCCTAAAGAAAAAAACCTGGATCGCTATATTACCAAGTTGATGAAAGAAAGATTTCTCATTAGTAATACTAAAGATTTACATTTAGAATCTCTTGGTGAAAGAGAAATGTCGGTGGATGATCCGAAATACGGTATGGAGACATGTTTGGCGACAAGATATTCTATTACCATTAAAGCTAAATCAATATTGAATATGGTATGGAAAGATCCCGACGGGTTTATTCATGTGTATAAATGGAGTGGTAATAGTCCTTATTGATTTAGAGTACGAGTTATAAATCCGCGCAGGCTAATATAAAGCTTGCGCGGATTCTCTTTTTACAAATTTCATTTTTAGCCGTTAAAACGAATAGTCATTAAACTTGACAAATTGAAATAAAAGTGTACTATTAGCGGTAGACCAATTAATTAAGGTCTTTTTTAAATTTTGTTTCCCTAGGAGGGAAAAGTGAATACCAGCGATCATTTTTCGGCAGGAGTTTATTTCAGTTTTGATACGAAAGATAACCGGTGGAAAGTTCTCGGTGCCACGGATTCTCGTTTCCCAAACGATGCTAAAATTCCAGGGGGTACGAATAAAGATGATGAGACGAAGGAATTGATTGAAGAAACACCGGGCGATACCTTAAAACGCGAGTTTTATGAGGAAACTGGGTTTAGGACAAACGGTGAATGTCTTCAAGCCCATTTCGTAAAGATTCCTGGTAGAGTCAAAGGAACCATACACACCAGGTATTTTTATTTGGTGAAAAATGCTACAGGAAATTTTCCGTTTGATTTCATCAGGGAATTTACCGACGATAAAGACAAGATAAAAGTTCGTTGGTGGACTCTTCAGGATTTTGAGAAAGCACTTCTTATCAATCACAGAAATGGTTTTGTTAAAGCTTTTCTTGCGATGGCGAACTCCGATGAAAAGTTTCGTCAAGATAATCTAGAGATGTATGATAGATTTTCCGTGATGAAGTTCTAGTTTTTAAGCTATTTTTAAAACCCTAAAAATTTTACGCGAGTGGAGTTTTTAGGGTTTTCTTATTATTTAAATTGCTTGACGTATTGTATCAATATGATAAAACTACAAATAGAAGTAAAACATCAATGACTGGAGGACAAAATGAAAAGTTGGTATTGTGTGGCATTTTGTATCATTAGGATAGGAGGCGCATGGTATATACTGGGAGCTACTGATATTAGAGACCCCGATAAGGTGAAGCCTTTGGGAGGATATGGAAAATATCCAGAAAGGTTTGATCAAACACTTGTACGAGAATTTTTGGGAAATACAAACAAAAAATTAACCCCTATAAAATTTCGAGAAGTTTATCGGGAAGACGGAGAGAATAATAAAGTATTTTTTTTGGTTACTGAAATCTCCGGAAAAATAGTCCCCGGTGAAGAAATAATTGTAAAAAGAACAAACGAAGAAACGTTGAAAATCTGTTTATGGGCTCCTAAAGAATTTTTAGCAAAACTCTTTATGAACTACCAGAAAGCATTTATCAAAGCTGTTGACGATATGTCACGGGTTGATAAAACATTCAGAATCTAAATTTTTTAAGGCCCGTGAGATTTTACGAAAAAAATCTCACGGGCTTTTCTTTTTTAAGAAAATAAGCTATACTCTTTTTCACTATGGTAAATAGAATGAGACATAATAGATCCCAGAGAGGAAGCACGAGATCACATCATGCTTTGAAGGGGATTGCACTTACAAAGTGCCCAGATTGCAATAATCCTGTGATGAGGCATCAGGCATGTTCAAATTGCGGAAAATACAGAGGGAGAGTTGTGATAAACCTTGAAAAAAAGACAAAAAAATCAAAAACCTCTAAAAAATCTGAGAAAAAAGCATAGGCAATAAAAAAATACCCAAAAGGGTATTTTTTATTTTATTGCTGAAATGGGGATAATAATATCTTGAGAAATATTTTAAATCAACGGAAACTTCTTTGTTTTATTAAAAAAGTTTTTGCAATAATATTTTTTACTGCGAAGCCTTTTCTTTTTTTTAGCTTTGAGATAGAATACGTGCAGTGATAAATAAGCCATATCCGTCTGAGACGGATTAAAAAGTTCAAAGAAATCATATGTTTAGCAGGCACCTTGCAAGATCAATAGTATTTCAATCCGCTTTTGAGTGGGATTTTAGAAATTCTTCAAGAGAAGAAGCTTTATTATCTCTAGAAAGAAATAATAAAGAATTTGGAGAGGGAAATGCAGAAAAAAATTTTTCCGAAAATCTTTTGAAAGGAATAATTGATAAAAAAACGGATTTGGACAGTATTATTGTAAAAGCTGCGCCTGACTGGCCGATAGAAAAAATTTCTATCGCCGACAGAAATATTTTGCGTCTGGGGCTTTATGAGCTGTTGTTCTCTGATAGAAAAGAAGTTCCGGCAAAAGTTGCAATTAACGAAGCTATTGAGCTTGCAAAAACTTACAGCGGAGAAAAGAGCGGAGGCTTTATAAATGGAGTTTTGGGCACTATATACAAAGAGCTTGGAGAGCCAGGCAAAGACGAAGTTTCTAAAAAACATAAAGATGTTCCGTTTGAGCAAATGCCGATAAAACAACTCGCGGGAGCTGTGGTCTATAGTGTTGAAGACGGAAATATTTATTTTGCTCTCGTTCACGATGTTTTTGGGAAGTGGACTCTTTCAAAAGGAAAGATAGATGCAGGCGAAGATCCAAAAATAGGAGCGGTGAGGGAAATAAAAGAAGAAATGGGTATTGATATCACGATTGAAGATGAACTTTTAAAAAATGAATATGTGGCAAATCATCCCGAAGAAGGAAAAATAAGAAAACAGGTGATATATTTTCTTGCAAAAGCCGAGAGAACAGAATTAAAACGCGGAGACAGCGGAGGCCTTGATGATGCCAAATGGTTCAAGCTTCAAGAAATTCAAAACCTTAATTTTTATAATGATATATTGCCGATCATCACAAAAGCTATAACAATAATAAGTAGCAAGTCCGCACACTAACTCTATCATTGTGTTTTTGTTGCGCAGAGAGATTAGTTATATAAAATTAAACTTACTTAATAAACAACATAATATTTACTGATATTAAGAACACGATGCAACGATGATAGAATTAGTGTGCGGATAAAAATAATAAATCATAATTTATGAAACCCGATTTTTCAAACTTCGAAAAAAAAATAGGAATTATCTTTAAAGATAAAAATATATTAAAACAAGCCTTTACGCACAGGTCTTATTTGAATGAACACAAAGATTCAGAGTTGGTTCACAACGAAAGATTGGAATTTTTAGGAGATGCCGTGCTTGAACTTATCGTTACCGAGTATCTTTATGTAAAATATCCCGACAGCAATGAAGGCGAGCTTACTGCCTATAGATCTGCGCTTGTCAACGCGAACACTCTTTCGGATGCTGCGGGGAAAATAAATATGAATGATTTTTTATTGCTTTCAAAAGGCGAAGCTAAAGATGTTGGACGGGCAAGGCAGATTATTTTAGCAAATGCGATAGAGGCTTTGATCGGAGCGATTTTTTTGGATCAGGGATATGATGTAGCAAAATATTTTATCTCAAACAACATCTTTAATCTGATAGAAAAAATAATTGAAGAAAAAACATGGCTTGATGCAAAAAGCAAATTTCAAGAACAGGCGCAGGATTATGAAGGTATAACGCCGCTTTATAAAACATTAAAAGAAGAAGGCCCGGATCACGATAAAAAGTTTACAGTAGGCGTATATCTGGATAAAACTAAAGTTGCGGAAGGTGAAGGTAAATCAAAACAAGAAGCAGAACAAGTTGCCGCAAACAACGCACTTTCTGCCAAAGATTGGTCAGCAAATTAATTTTTTATGGAAGAATTTAAAGAAGATTTTTCATCGGCAGAACAGCAAGAACAAAATGAACGACAACAAAAATTTGCCGAACTTTTGGATATTATGTCATCTCTGCCCAAATTTTTTGTTGATTCAAATGATGCTTATGAAGTTGCAACCTCAATAAATGATTTCAAAAAAGAATTTGAAAATGCCGGTCTGAAATTAAAAGATTATTTTTTAGGAGGGGTTTTACTTTCTTCTGAAGATACTTTTGATCTGTCAAACTATAAATATTTTGATACCGAAGATGGAGAAATAGAATCATTCATAAGGAATCTCAAATCTTTACAGGAACAAAAATAGCTTTCTCAAAAATAAAGCTATTTTTGCCGGTCTTTTTTTTATCAAATAATCTGATAATATAGGTTCAATGTATCTAAAATCAATAGAAATATCGGGATTCAAATCATTCGGGAAAAAGTCCGTATTGGATTTTAATGTTCCTATTTCTGCTATTGTAGGGCCAAACGGCTCAGGAAAATCAAATGTTGCAGAAGCATTCAGCTTTGTCTTGGGAGAGCAATCCATCAAATCTTTGAGAGGTAAAAGAGCCGAAGACCTTATTTTTAACGGAGGAAAAGATGCGTCGCGTTCAAATCGTGCTTCTGTTAAATTAGTTTTCAATAATATCCAAAGGATTTTAAATATAGACTTTGACGAAGTTGCTATTGAACGTGTCGTGAATAGAGACTCTTCAAGCGAATATTCTATAAATGGAAGCGTTGTTCGTTTGAAAGATATTGTTGAACTGCTCTCTTCTGCGCATATCGGCGCTTCTGGCCATCAAATCATTTCTCAAGGAGAAGCCGATAAAGTTTTAAATTCAAACATTCGCGAGAGAAGAGAAATGATTGAAGATGCTTTAGGTTTGAAGATTTATCAAAACAAAAAAGATGAAAGTGTTCGCAAACTTGAAAAGACAGAAGAAAATATAAAGCAAGTAGAATCCCTGAGAAGAGAGATTGCTCCTCATATCAAGTTTTTGAAAAAACAAGTGGAAAAGATAGAAAAGATGTTTGAGATGAAGGAGGATCTTACAAAAATGTATCACGATTATTTCAGGCGTGAGGAAGAATATATTAAATATGAAAAACAAAGCATTTCTAGCGAAAAAAAGCCTTTGCTTGAAATGTCACACAAATTAGAAAGGGAACTTGCCGAGGCAAAACAAGTTTTAGAGAAATCATCTTCTAAAGACTCAAGAAGCGAGGAAGTTATCAAAGTAGAAGGAAAACTCAAAGAAACTCGTAATCAAAAAGATAATCTGATGAGGAGTATTGGGCGTATTGAAGGAGAGATTTCATCCCTAGAAAGGATGATTAAAAAACAGCACGAAGCAAATTCCGCAAAGTCTTTAAAAACAGTGGATTTATCGGCTGTTGAAAATATCTCTAAACAAATAGATTTGGAAATTGATGGAGTAAATGAAAGCCATGATTTTTCAAAAATAAAAGAAATTTTTTCTTCAATTAAAAAAATTCTTCGTGATTTTATTGAAAGAAACAAAGAAAATGAAGATAAACAAGCTATCACAGATTTGGAAGAAGAAATTAAAAAACTTGAATCAGAGAAAAAGGGCCATGAAGAAAAATTAAAAGAAGCAAATAATATTGAAACAGAACTCTCTGAGCAATATTCCTTCTTGAAGAACGATATTGAAAAAGAAAAGGATTCAAACAGAGATGCCGAAAAATCTTTGTTTAGAATTGTTGCTGAACAAAATGAAATAAGAGGTAAGTTAAACGGACTTGAAAATAGGGAATCAAGATTGAAACATGACGAAGATGAGCTTAACAGGGAACTTCAAGAGGCTTCTATTTTAGTAGGAATTTCCGCGCTTAGATACAAAGATTTTTGGCCTACAAATGCAGACGGCTCAGCGCTTTCTTTGGAACAGATTGTCAAAGAAGGAAGACAAGTACAGGAAGATAAAAAGCGCGCAATGGAAAAGATAAAAATTCGTCTAGAAGATGCCGGAGTTTCTGGTGGAGATGATGTTGTAAAAGAATACAAAGAAACTACCGAAAGAGACACTTTCCTTGAAAAAGAACTTGTAGACCTTATCAATTCATCAGAATCTTTGAAGAATTTAATCAAAGAATTGGAAGAAAAGCTTACAACAGAATTTAAAACTGGAGTTGCTAAAATAAATACTCAATTCCAGCAATTTTTTACTGCAATGTTTGGAGGAGGTTCAGCCACACTTTCGGTTGTTAAAGAAAAGAAGAGAAAAAAACTTGATACGGATTTACCTGTAGAATCCGACGGTGAAGAATTAGTCGAAGAAGAAGAGGAAGAAACCGAAGAGGGTTTGGAAATTGAAGTAAATCTGCCGAAGAAAAAAATAAAGGGCTTGATGATGCTCTCTGGTGGAGAAAGAGCTCTTACATCCATCGCGCTTCTTTTTGCAATTTCTCAGGTCAATCCGCCACCATTTATTATTCTTGATGAGACGGATGCGGCTCTTGATGAAGCCAATTCTAAAAAATATGGAGATATGATAACCGAACTTTCAAAATACTCTCAGCTTATTCTTATTACTCATAATAGAGAAACAATGTCTCGTGCGGGTGTAATTTATGGAGTGACAATGGGTTCAGATGGAGTTTCAAGATTACTTTCTATTCAGTTTGAGGAGGCGGTCGAGGTGGCGAAATAAATTAAATAACATGGAAAAAGAAATCAAATTTTCAAAAGAATTAATAAAAGGGAAAATAGCAGAAGTTATTTTTGAACAGATGATTCGAGATGAAAAACGATATACAGTTATTCCATTTGGCTACGAATATACAATGCCAATGCTTGCTCAATATCAACATCATTTTACGGAAATTAAACATATTATTGAAAACATTTCAGAAGCACCAGATTTTGTTTTAATCTCTGAAGATTTAAAATCAAAAAATAAACCTGAACTTTATCTCGTGGAAGTAAAATATCGACAGTTACTAGATATGGATGATATCAAAGCGCATGCGCAGAAACTTTTAGATAGATGGAATTGTCCCTGGCTTTTTATTGCAACTCCAAAAGGATTTTTTTGTGGTATGTGTAAATGGATTATAAATGAAAATAAAATTAATCTACTAGGAGAGAATTGGGTTATAAAAGAAAGACAACAAGAATATATTAAATTATTACAAGAATTTGAGAAATAATTAGCTAATTATTTCATAATCCATCTGCTTTTTGTCTAAATCTGCAGAAACTAGTTTAATTTTTACTTTTTGTCCAAGCGAATAAACTTGTTTTGTTTTTTCTCCGATTACAGAATAAGTTTTTGCATCAAGTTTATAGAAGTCATCTCCGAGTGAAGAAAGCTTTATCATACCCTCCGCTCTAGTTTGCGAATCTTCCGCATAAATACCCCATTCAGTGACGCCGGTAATAATACCGTCAAAAGTTTTTCCAACTTTATCTTGCATATATTCTATTTGTTTGTATTTTCTTCCGTCACGTTCTGCTTCGGAAGCTTTTATTTCTTGATCTGTACTGTGTGAACAAGCTTTCTCGTAAAATACCAGATTTATTTCTCTTGCCACGAGGTCAGCAGACTTTTCGTGGGCGATATTTCTTGCCCCGTCAAATTGGCTTTTTATTTGACTGCGGTCTTTGCTAAGTATTTTTTGCAAAATCCTGTGAACCAAAAGATCAGGATATCTTCTGATAGGCGAGGTGAAGTGTGCGTAATATTCAAAGGCCAGTCCGAAATGTCCGATATTTTTTGTTGAGTAGATTGCTTTTGACATTGAGCGAATCGCAGCAGTTTTTACAAGTGATTCTTCAGCTTTTCCTTCTACTTGAGCAAAAAGTGCCTGCATATCTTTTCCTGTAATGCTTCCTGTTTTTCCGATAATAAGCTCATGTCCCAAAGCTTTTACAAAAACTGCGAGCTCGGAAATTCTATCTTTGTCTGGAAAATCGTGAATACGATACGGAAGAGGGAACAGTTTACCGGACTTTTTCTCAAATTTATAGACATATTCAGCAACTTCTTTGTTTGCAAGAAGCATGTATTCTTCAACTAGTTTGTGAGTATCAAGTCTTTGTTTTTTGTAAATTTTTATAGGTTTTCCAGCCTCGTCTAGTTCAAAAGCTATTTCTTCCTGTTCAAAATCTATCGCGCCTTTTTGGAATTTTTCACGTCTCAAAAGTTTTGCAATTTTATTTAATGTATTAAGCTCTTCAAAGTGCTGACCTGTTTTTGCATTCAAAATTTCTTGGGCACTTTCATAAGTGAATCTTTTTGCAGATTTTATGACAGATTTTTCAAACCATTTTGAAAGTACTTTTGCATGAGGATTAATTTCAAAAATAGCTGAAAAGGCGAGTTTTTCATCTCCTTCGCTCAAACTGCAGAGGTTATCAGAAAGCTCAAAGGGAAGCATAGGGATCGTTCTATCGGGAAGATACACGGAACATCCTCGCTTATAAGCTTCTTTGTCTAGCTCGCTTTTTTCTGTGACGTAGTGAGATACATCGGCGATATGAACCCCAATTTCAAAATTTCCATTCGAGAGTTTTTTAAAGGAAATTGCATCGTCAAAATCTTTTGCAGTTTTTGGGTCAATCGTAAAGGTAAGCGTATTTCTCAAATCTTTTCTCTTTGCGATTTCTTCGGAAGAAATTTTTGCGCTTTGATTGAAAATATTTTTGGATTCCTGTAAAACCTGCGCGGGAAAATCTATATCAAAACCTTTATCTATCGCAATAGAATTCATCTCGGTGGAATTATCTCCTTTTTTGCCTAAAACAGTTACAATCTCTCCTTCGGAAAACGCAGGGGCTTCTACCCATTTTATTATTTTTACCCTAACCTTATCCTTGTTTTTTAAATCGATGGCTTTTTCCGGGGTAATTTTTACTGAAATTTTAATTCTTCTATCATCTGGAATCACAAGTACACCTTTGGCAGACAATTCAATAGTTCCGACAAAATAATTTTTTGCGCGACTTAGAATTTTTACCACTTCACCTTCGTGGACCCCAGCTTTATTTTTTTTAAATAACTTAATTTCAACCTTATCTCCAGCCATTGCAGTATTTATCTGTCTTGTAGAAATTTCGACTGAAATATTATTTATATCAGATATAAAATAGGCTGTATGTCCTCGGATGGCTTTGATTTTACCACTTAGAATCCTTAATTTGCCAGAGTGTTCAGTCTTTCGGTTGTCTTTTCTTCTCTCTTTCCAGAATTTGTTATTCTTTTTCATTTGTGAAATAAGCATAGCATAAGCCTTGCTTTTTTGAAATATTTTGTTACTATGGCGTCTATGTTAATAATTAGATTACAAAGGGTAGGAAGAGTTCATGAACCAACTTTTCGTATCGTGCTTACAGACTCGAAGTTCGGACCAAAAAGCGGGAAAGCCGTTGAAGTTTTGGGTTCTTATGATGCAAGGAAAGGAAAAGGCAATAATCATGTAGATGCAGAAAAAGTAAAATACTGGATTTCAAAAGGTGCTCAAGTTTCAGATACAGTTCACAATTTTCTTGTTGACCAAAAAATTGTCACCGGAAAGAAAATAAATGTACTTCCCAAAAATAAAATTATAAACGCAAAAAAAGCAAAAGAAGATGCGGTGAAAACTGAAGCCACTGCAAAAGCTTCGAAGGCGGAGCCAACTCCAACAGAAACTCCAGTAATAGCTTCGGAACCTGTTCCAACGGAATTGCCAAAAGAAGAAATAAAAGCTGAAATATAAAGATCTTCTAAAATCTGCCTGTGAAAACAGGCAGATTTTTGTTGTTAAAATAATTGCAGAGTTTTTTACTTGTGATAATATATGTGCAGGCAGTATTTTATAAATTACCGGTCGAACTGCTGTAAATATCAGAATCAGAAATTAAACACAATGGAGAACGATACAAAATTTCTTGAACTCGTTGTTAAGGCTTTAGTTGATGTTCCAGAAAAAGTAAAAATTACCAGAACAGTGGATGAAATGGGCGTATTGATGACCCTTGTTGTGGATAATGCCGATATGGGCAAAGTTATAGGGAGATCGGGCAACACAGCAAAAGCAATAAGAACTCTATTAAGAGTTGTAGGAATGAAAAACAATTCAAGAGTAAACTTGAAAATTGAAGAGCCTGAAGGAAGCGCGCCAAGAATGACGACTCTTTCAAAAGAGCCTTCTACAAAAACTGTAGATGAGGCGATGGCAGATTTGAAGTTATAAAATAAAAAATCAAAAGGCGCGACCGAAGGTCGCGCCTTTTGTATTTAATAATTAAAAAAACCACCCTTATAACCAGGGTGGTTTTTTAATAACGACTTCATTGATAGCCAATACGTTTAAGTCTGCAGAACTGATGTGATTCAGGGCTATACGAAGCTGGTGCCAATTTGTCTTTTCGCCTAAATATGCATCTGCATATTTGTTCAGGGCTTTGCGTAAAGACCAGCTTTCTTTGATTGCGAGCGGAATAAGCTCTTTTTCTATGAGTTTTTCAGGATTATCATATCCCACTTTTTCCAAAAGAATAGCAAGAGCGTCTACGTCTTTTTTCTCCATTTTCTCTTCCATAATACACCCCCTTAAATCGATTTGTTAAATCTTCCGTTTATTAGATTAGCATAACTTTTATTAATGTAAACCTAGAAGAAAATTTGGTGAGATAATCGTTTCATTTACGCTATAGCGTAAATAAAATTTAATCTATATTGTTACTATTTTCTGAATAAGGTTTTGCTAATTTAAAAGTTTTTAGTTTATCTTTTAAGCCGATTGATTTTACATAATTAAGAAAATCTTTTGGTAGGGGAGAAGGACCAACCCAAACACTTCTTTGAATCATGACATAATTAAATTTTTTTAAATGGCGACGAAACCAGTCTCTTTCTTTTTTCTTTTCTTCCGGAATATCATAAATAACTATCAAATTCTTCGTTGCATCTTTTTCGAAAATTGACAGAAAGGTGGCATGAAAGATTCTTTTTGTTGGTTTTTGTACAGGAGGCTTTGAAAATGAGTTTAGTCTAGGTAAACCAAAAGCGCCAACACTAATACCTTTGTATTTTATATCTCTCATCTTTTTCATTTCATATAGTATACACAATAAACCAATTCAGCGATAGCGTAATTGGGGTAGTGGGTGCATTAGGACACTAAGACCTTTTTGACAAAAAAGTACAAACGGTAAAGATTGGAGTGTGTAATTACGCTATCGCTGAATTGAGGTTTGTGATTTGTAATTTTATCAATTATGTTGTATTTTATTGTGGCGATGACATTTCACATAATCACATTATTTCCGGAGGCTTTCAGCTCATATTTAAATGAGTCTATTTTGGCACGCGCGATAAAAGAAAAGAAAATCAAGGTAGTTTTTTATAATCCACGTGATTTTGCAAAAGTTACAAAAGTGCAAAAAGAAAAAGACAAGCCATACAAAAGAGTAGATGATATTCCTTATGGTGGAGGTCCAGGAATGGTAATGCAAGCAGAACCGGTGCTTAAAGCTTTGGAAAAAGCCTTAAGAGTTATAAAGTTGAAAGTTAAAAGTGGAAAGTCAAAATACAAAATTATATTTTTAAGTCCAAGAGGAAAACAATTTGATACCACTTATGCAAAAGAATCTGCAAAAAAGTATTCCGATATTATAATTATTTCCGGAAGATATGAAGGAATTGATGAAAGAGTGAATAAAATATTCAAAACGGACAAAATTTCCGTAGGAAATTTTGTCCTCACAGGTGGCGAACTTCCAGCAATGATTATCATGGATTGTGTTTCAAGACAGATAGATGGTGTGCTTGGGAACAAAGCTTCGCTTGAAGAAGGAAGAATTTCAAGCGGTGAGATTTATACAAGACCTGAAGTTTTGGAATATAAAGGTAAAAAATATCGTGTTCCAAAAGTTCTGTTGTCAGGAAATCATAAATTGATTGATGAGTGGAGAAAAAGTAAGTAGAAAATGATATAATCATTTTCACTATGACCCAAAAGGATGCGCTGGACATATTGAAGATGGGATACAACTGCTACATTACCGGAGCGGCGGGAAGCGGAAAAACACATCTTCTAAACGAATATATAAAATTTCTTAAAAATAAAGGAGTTGAAGTTGGTATTACGGCTAGCACCGGGATTGCCGCAACACATATGGGTGGAACGACAATTCATTCTTGGAGCGGACTTGGAATTCGCGATGAGCTTTCAGAATACGATCTTGAGGATTTAGAAAGCAAAAAATATTTACATGACAGATTTGCAAATACTGATGTTTTGATTATTGATGAGGTTTCAATGCTACATCATTTTCGGCTAGATTTGATAGAAAGAATTGCAAGACATTTAAAAAGAAATCAGCTTCCATTCGGTGGAATGCAGGTGATACTTTGTGGAGATTTTTTTCAGCTTCCGCCAGTTTCAAGAATGGGCGAAAAAGAATCTCATTTTTCCTATAAATCAGAAACTTGGAAAAAACTAGATTTAAAAATATGCTATTTGGAAGAGCAATATAGACACAAAGAAGATAAGTTTATAAAAATTTTGAATGGAATTCGCGGAAATAATCTTTCTGAAGAATCTTTGTTTTGTTTAAATTCAAGAAACAACGCTTGTTTAAAAGAGGGAATTGAACCAACGAAGCTCCACACCCATAATATAAATGTGGATACTATAAATGACAGTGAGCTTAATAAACTTTTTGGCCAGATTTTTACATATCAGATGGAAGATAAAGGAAGAAAGGCTCTCGTGGAAGCGTTGAAGAAAAGTTGTCTTGCACCGGAAATTTTGCGCCTAAAAAAAGGTGCCAGAGTGATGTTTGTAAAAAATAATTTTGAAGAAGGATATGCAAATGGAACTCTCGGAAAAGTGATTGAATGTTCAAATTATGGACCGAAAATTATGCTTACTTCAGGGAAGATAATCACTCCGGAAAAAGTAAATTGGGTTATTGAAGAAGAAGGAAAAATTAAAGCGACGATTACACAATATCCTCTCCGTCTAGCTTGGGCTATCACAGTGCACAAAAGCCAAGGTATGAGCTTGGATGCTGTTGAAGTGGACCTTTCAAAATCTTTTGAAAAAGGAATGGGATATGTTGCGCTTTCTCGTGTTCGCACGCTTGAAGGCCTTCGTCTCCTTGGAATAAATAAAAATGCACTACAGGTGAGGGAAGATATAATGATTTTTGATGAAGATTTGAAGGAAATGTCTGATTCTGATAAGCAGTGGTTTTATTTACTATCAGATAAGGAAGTAAAACAAAAACAGGAAGAATTTTTGAAAAAAGTAGCTCCACCAGAAGGAACTAAGATTGATAAGAAGAAAAAGAACAGAATCTCACCGATGCAAGAAACAAAAAATATGCTTATACAAGGAATGGGACTCAAAGAAATTTTAGAAATCAAAGGAGTAAAAATAGGAACGATTTTAGACCATATAGAAAAAATTATTACAGAAGATCCGACCTTTGATATAAATCATTTAAAAAAAGAAGTCCCAACAGGGAAGTACAAAAAAATCTGGATGGCTTTTCGTGAACTTTATGGAGAAAATCGCGATTTTTTGCTTTCACCGATAAAAAATAAACTGGGGCTCGCTTATACTTACGAAGAATTAAGAATTGTAAGGCTTTTTGTGAAGAGAAATCTGTAATTCAATTCTTCAGGTAAAGCTTAAAGAATGCAATTCTTAAAAGAATTTTAGTTAAAAATAGAAGCCAAACCCTCATTTTTACTGTTGACTTTTATGCACTATTAGTTATACAATCGCCAGCAGAAGTTTTTTGAACTAAATCGGTTTGCCGTCCATGAGGGTAAACTAAAAAAGGAGTCATTATGTTAAATAATGTAAGTAGCTCGCTAGGTGTTCTGCAACCAGTAATTAGGCCAGTATGGTATCCGAGAAGTTCTGATAGTTCTATAGAAAAAATAGTACTTCCCACCAAAAAACCAGGGCAGGAGGATTTTGATAAACTGTTATTTACTTATGGTGGTCTGACTTATGCTAATATTTTGGAAATCTGTAGTAATCATTTTCCGTGTCTCAATATGATTAGTCCGTGTAGGTTGATAAGTTACAGAAATCCAGATTACGGCACTTATGCCAAATGGATCCGTAAAACAAAAGAAGTTGATAAAATTCACAGAGGCAAATCCGCCAGAATGCTTGGAGAAGAAGGAGTTCGCGGAATCAGTCTTATTGGGAGAATGGTCCAAGAGCTTGAATATTTTCTAGAAACTGGTGGCGAACATCTTGATATCAAAACTCAGACAATATGTTCTGGAACATATTGCGCATCTGACGGACGAGTTCCTGTCGTTGGATTTCATGAAGGCAAAGTCGTAATAGTTTTAAAGGACGGCGACTATTGCAATAAAAACGCAGGTGTTCGTGAAGTAGTACCTTATCATTTTGCTGAAATATTTTGTTAAATAAATCTCAACCCTCATTCGCAATTAGTTGCGAATGAGGGTTGTTTTTAAAATAATAAATAAAAGCAGAAAGTATAGTATTTTTTTATGTTTATTTAAATTGAGTCCAATTTCTTTTCAATATCTTTTTTGAGTTTGATTGATTTATCAAGTAGTATTTTACTTCCTTTCTTAATATCTTCTTTCATCATTTTTCTGTCAGGTTCGCTTTCTTCCCATTCTTTTTTAACTTTGTCCATAATCTTCTTACTTTTTTCTTTCAGCGAAGAAAAACTTTTTACAGCCTCAGATATAGCATTATCTACTACATCATCATCTTTTCTATTTTCTTTCATTTTTATAAAATTGTTTTTTTGACTAATATATTGAGACCTTTTGTTTGCACGCTTGTATTGTATCATATTTATAAACTGGCATCACCAGACTTTTTATTGGAAGAAATATTCAATAATATATGATATTATATCAATACTAGTTTTAAATAAATTTTATTAATTATTTGTTATAATATTGAATATGTCACAAGAAATTGAAAATATCAAAAAGTATGTTCGTGCGACAAATTATCTATCCGCAGGCCAAATATATTTACAGAGTAATTTTTTATTAAAAGATAAATTAATCTTTGATGATATAAAGACAAGGCTTTTGGGTCATTGGGGAACATGCCCGGGCATAAATTTTACATACGCTTGCCTGAACAATTTAATTAAAAAGACGAATGCAAACATGATGTTCGTATTGGGTCCTGGGCACGGTTTTCCTGCAATTCAATCCAATTTATTTTTGGAGGGAACTTTGGCTAAATATTACAAAGAAGCACAAAGAGATGAGGCAGGCATAGCTTATGTCACAAAAAATTTCAGCTGGCCCTACGGTTTTCCAAGTCATGCAAGTCCCGCAACTCCAGGTGTTATTCTTGAAGGCGGGGAGCTTGGATATTCACTTTCTACATCATACGGAGCAGTTTTAGATAATCCAGACCTTATTGTTGCTTGTCTTGTCGGAGATGGAGAAAATGAAACGGCTTCATCGGCGACTGCATGGCATCTAAATAAATTTATTGATCCTGCAAAAAACGGAGCAGTTTTGCCGATATTCCATTTGAACGGATACAAAATTTCCGGCCCCACCATTTTTGGAAGAATGAAAAATTCAGATCTAAAATCTTTATTCAAAGGTTATGGCTACGAGCCGATTATTGTTGAAGGGCATAACGATAAGGTGTATGAAAAAATGGTAAAAGCTTTAGATGTTGCGTATGCTTCTATAACAGCTATCCAAAAAGAAGCCAGAGAAAATCCAAACAGAAAACTTGAAGACTATTTAAGATTTCCGATGATTATTTTGAAAACTCCAAAAGGTTGGACGGGTATAAAATATTTAAAAGGTTTCAAAATAGAAGGAAAGGGAGAAAAAATAGAAGGGAATTGTCTCTCTCATCAAGTCGTTGGAAAAGAAGTAAAAACGGATAAAAGCCAATTAAAAGCTGTTGAAAAATGGTTTAAGTCATACAAGTTTGAAAAACTTTTTGACTCTCAAAGAGGTTTTTCTCAAGATATTTTGGAAAATGTTCCAAGGGAAGGCTTAAGGATGGGTGACAACCAGATAGCTTTTGGCATTAAAAAAGGGGATCATTCACGCGATCTGATTTTGCCGGAGGTAAATCAATTTGAAACAAAAATAGAAGGTCCGGGAAAAGTCTGCGCAGGCGCGATGAAAAAAATCGGTGAATATTTTGCCGAAGTTGTAAGGTTAAATAAAGAAAAAAGAAATTTCAGATTGTTTTCTCCCGATGAAACTTACTCAAACAGATTGCAGGATATGTTTACTCAGACCACAAGAGCTTTCGTAGGAAAGATAGAATCATGGGATAGGGATATGTCACGTGATGGCAGGGTTATAGAAATGCTTTCGGAAAATTCTCTACAAGGGCTTACCCAAGGATATATCTTGACGGGAAGATTCGCTGTTTTTGCCTCCTATGAAGCTTTTATCCCTATAGTAGGAAGCATGGCAGATCAATACAGCAAGTTCTTGAAAGTGGCACGACAGACAGAATGGCGCGGGGATATTCCTTCCTTAAATTATATTTTAACCTCTACAGGATGGAGGCAGGAACATAATGGATTTTCACACCAAAACCCGGGTTTTATAGATAGCGTCTTGCAAAAACACCACGATTTTATAAATGTATATTTTCCGGCAGATGCAAACGAAGCTGTTTTGATAGCGCAAAAATGCTTAGCTTCTAAAAATGAAATTAATGTAATAGTTTCCGAAAAAACAATTGAGCCTATTTGGCTTACGGAAGAACAGGCGAAAAAGGAAGTTGAAAACGGATTATCAATTTGGGATTTTGCGAGTGATGAAAACCCAGATGTCGTTTTCTGCGGATGCGGCCAGTATTTGTTAAAAGAAGCGCTTGCAACTGTTGAACTTCTAAAAAATGAAGCACCTGAAGTAAAAGCGAGATTAGTAAATGTATTTGAACTTTCTCCAAACACTATTGGCCATGCTACAAAAATCACAGAGGAAGATTTTGAAAAATATTTTACTAAAGATAAGCCTGTAATTTTTAATTTTCATGGTTATCCCGAAACGCTTGAACAGACGTTGTTTAGTTATCAGAATGCTTTAGACCGACTTTCTGTTCATGGTTATATGGAAAGTGGTTCTACGACGACCCCGCTTGATTTGCACATAAGAAATAAGACGGACAGATATAATTTGCTTATTGAGGCTGTAGAAAAAGTGGCAAAAAATGGCGTGATAGAAAAAGAAAAAGCAGGAAAAATTGTGGAAAAATACCAACAAAAAATCAAAGATCATAAGGAATACATATTAAAAGTAGGTGATGATCCGGAGGATATTTTAAATTGGACTTGGCATGGAAAATAAAAATAATAATTTAAAAAAATGGACAATAAATACCTAATCGTAAATACAGGCAGTGCTTCAAAAAAATACGCAGTATATGATAAAGCCGGTGAAATAATTTTTATTCATCTGGAGACTCAAGAAGACGGGTATGTTTCAACTGTAAGAAACGGAGGCCAATCTGAGACATTAAAAATTACAGAAAAAAATTTTGATCAATCTCTAAATTATCTCATTGAGGTGTTAAAATCTAAAAGTATTATTTCTAAAAAAGAAGATATTTTTTGTATCGGGATAAGGGTTGTTGCTCCGGGAATATATTTTCAATCGCATAGAGTTATAGATAAAGAATATATTAATAGTTTAAAACTCGCTCTTAAAAAGGCGCCGTTGCATCTTGAGGTAATATTTAAAGAAATAAAAAAATTAAAATCATTTTTTGGCAATAAAATCAAAATTATCGGAGTTTCAGATTCAGAATTTCACAGCAGTATGCCTCAAAAAGCAAAAAATTACGCTATTAATTCTAAAGACGCCGAGAAATACGAAATTTATAGGTATGGATATCATGGTATATCAGCTTGTTCAATTATTAATAAACTGGAAAAAAGAGGCAATTTACCCGGTAAAATTATAATTTGTCATATTGGCGGGGGAGTCAGCGTAATGGCCGTTAAAAATGGCAAAAGTATTGAAACCTCTATGGGTTTTACTCCACTTGAAGGAATGGTTATGGCAAATAGAGTTGGAGATATTGATTCTGGTGCTGTAATATATTTATCAGAAGTTTTGAGATTAAAAGGCTTGAAGCTTAGGCAATATTTCAATAAAGAATGCGGACTTTTTGGTTTATCTGGTGGTTTAAGCAATGATGTTAGAGATTTACTTAAAGCTGAGGAGGGTGGTGATTTTAGAGCTACAAATGCCTTGAATACATATGTTTACAAAATACAAAAACAAATAGGTGCAAGTTTTGTTGTGTTAGGGGGGCTTGATATGCTCATTTTTTCTGGAACGGTGGGGGAAAGATCATATAAGATGAGAAAAAAGATTTGTGACGGTTTAAAATCTTTAGACGTTATCATAGACGATAAGATAAATGATTGTGTTGATGCAAAAGATTGCGTCTTAAATACAGGAGAATCAAAAGTAGGGGTGGAAGTTGTAAAGACAGATGAAATGAATGTGATAGCGCAAGAAACACAAAAACTATTGTCATAACAAATACCGAGGTAGAACCTCGGTATTCTAAGTTAAGAAAAATACAAAGACGAGTTTCGCGAAGCGAAACTCGTCTTTGTATTTTTCTTAACTTAGGATTTTAAACTTGGAATTTTTTAACTGATTCTTCCATAATCATCTTCTATTCTCACTATATCGTTTTCATCAAATTCTCCAAAGGATATCTCTAAAATTTTTGCCGGCTTTTCTTTTCCTGTCAATCTGTGTGTAATTTTATTATCAATATCAACTTTATCACCGATCTTAACATCAATTTTCTTGCCATCTATTTCAAAAACTGCTTCGCCCTCTATTATTTTCCAGAATTCTTTTCTATGATTATGATACTGAAGACTGCTTCTTTGCCCCGGATTTATAGTTAATATTTTTACGGTAGCCGGTTCATTTAGGGTTAAAATTTCTTCTAAACCCCAAGGTCTTTTGTCATAAATTGTTTTCATCCCGTATAAAAATTTTAATGTTTTGATAATTTCGACTATTTTGATTAATTGATTTCTTCTCTAGACTCCTTTTTATTGGTACCGTGCTGAATTTTACACGGGACAAGTTGATTTTATTTGCTATCACTAATTATATCTTTTACTATGTCTTTTGTCTCATTATAATTGTCAACATTAATATATTCAACTTCTGTTTTTGTAATTGAATAATCATTTCCTCCCTCAAAAATTGCGTCACCTATAAATAATATTTCATCCGTTTTAATTTTTAAATACTTTTGAATTTGCTCTATGGCGTATGCTTTGTCTATAGTTTTTTGCGTAACATCTATTGATGTCATTCCGCCCATGTCAACGGCAAATTCCGGCAAATATTTATCCAAATGTTTTTTTAGCTCTTTTCTTTTGTAAAAATCTATATCCCAATTTTTTTTCAATTCAACCGAAGCATCTTGTCCGAGGGCTGAAAAAGTAAATTGAGAGCCTCTGTCTTCCAAAACATCACCATAATGTTCTGTCGATAAGAAATCAACTTCTTTATAAACCTTATTGAAAGCATCAATAATTTTTTCTTTTTCTTCATATGTAAACGATTTATCGTATATTTTTATCCAATCTTTCCCGTCAAAATTATACATCATTGATCCTTTGGTGGGGAAAATATATAAATTTTTAAATCTTTCTGCATCAAAAGCAATCTTACTTATTACTTGTTTTTGTAATTGTGGAAAGGCGCCACCAGTTATTATCGCAACTTTTTTAATATCTAATAATTGGCTCAAAAGGCCAGATATTTCTTGGTCCAATCCTTGCTTACTTTCAGCTAAGGTGCCATCAAGGTCAAAAACTATAATCTTTTTCCATCTAAAATCCATAATAATCAAATTATATCTGATTTTTTTAAAAAATACTAATTATTCTCACATTGTGTTTTTTTATTAAAGATAATATAATAACTAAGTTATTTGCCGACAATTGAACTTTCGTTTATTTAGTACATAAAATGTAACTAGGTCTTTTTGTTTAAAAATATGCGTTCAAGTAATAAAAAAACATTAGAAAGCATAAAGAACGAGATTATTGTTCCCATTGGTTTTTATGAGCATAATAAAAGCCATTCCATTTTTTGTAAAATTAAAGAAAAGCCTGGCAATATATATATTATTCCTGGTAAAAAAACCAATCTTCATCTTTTTTCTCATTACAGAGAACTCGTTATCTTTAAGAGCAAAATTTTAGACGAGAAAATCGAAGTGGAAAATATTGATAATATAATTTCCTCAACAGTCAATAATAAAAAATTAATCACTTTTACTTATAAAACAGGGAACGATAAGTATCTTTACTGGGCTATTTCAAAAAAAGAGAATGAGTGGATTGTTCAAGGCCGAGTGCCGGCAATAAAAGAAATTGGCGGCGCAGTTTCTGACTATAAACATGAAAAGAACCATTTTATTTACTATGGCGAGTCTTCTATCCATACTATTTTTTCTCCAAATTTTACCAAATGGAAAAAAAGCAAGGAACCGGTGTTAAAGCCAAGGCCGGCCTTTTTTGACAAAGAAGGATTAAAATTTATTGCTTCAAAAGTAACAGATAAAGGCATTTTAGTTTTTTATGATTCTTCGATTAAAGAAGAGGATAACTTTAAAATACAAATAGGCGTGGCGATGTTTTCTTTAACAAATCCGCACAATATCATTTGGCGCGCAGACGAGCCAATCTTTGATGATAAAATTCCTTACGAAAAAGATTTTGAGTGTAAAGGAATTCTTTTTGCGGATAATAAAATGGCAATCTACTGGTATTCAGTAAAAACCGGAATATTGACGGCTTCTTTAGATGTGCCTTTTACTTCAGAATTGACGAAGGCAAAAATTAAAATTTTAAAAAAACATCATAAAAATCCAATAATTTCTCCTGAAACAATTATTGGCAAAGAATGGATGTCAAAAGGAACTTTTAATCCAGCCGCTATTTTTCTCAAAGACAAAATACATCTATTGTTTAGGGCGATAGGCAGTGACGGATTATCTAGGATCGGGTATTCGGAGAGTACAGATGGACTACATTTTGATGAGATATATCCAAAACCAGTATTTTCACTGAAGTATTCTCATATGGGTGATGAAAAAATGGTCAAAAGGTATGATCCCGTTATTTATCCTTCCGGAGGAAGCTGGGGTGGCTGTGAAGACCCGAGAATGGTAAATATTGACGATACAATCTATGTCACCTTTAATGCTTTTGATACCTGGGATAATATTCGCGTAGGACTTATCACTATTAGCAAAAAAGATTTCTTAAATAAAAAATGGTACAAATGGAGTACGCCTAAGCTTATTTCTGCAAAAGGAAGGAATAAAAACTGGGTGTTGTTTCCAGAAAAAATAAAAGGAAAATTTGCTATTCTGCATAATCTTTTTGCAAAAGATCCGAATAAAGTCGTGATTGACTATGTCAAAGATTTAGAATCTATAGGACCGGAAGGTCTTGATCTTGTGAGTCCAGATCCTCAAAAAATGCCAAATCATAAAATCGCGTGGCATAATAGAATGAGAAGTGTTGGTACTCCGCCTATTAAAACAGAGGAGGGATGGCTAATCTTTTATCATGCAACAGATAAGGCGGAACCTTCAAAATATAAAATGGGTGCAATGCTTTTGGATCTGCATGATCCCGTTAAGATAATTTCCCGTTTTACTGTGCCGGTGCTAACGCCGGATATGTGGTATGAAAATGATTGGAAGCCTGGAATTATTTATACCTGCGGAGCAGTGATAAAAAATGATACTTTGTTTATATACTACGGAGGAGGAGATAAACACGTTTGCGTTGCCACAGTCTCATTTAAAAAGTTTATGGATAATTTAAAGAATGTTACGGGGCAAGTTCCGCTTATCAGCAAAGTAACTTTTTCCTAATTCACCCGTTAAAGTTTTTGCCAATGTATTGTGTTACCAAATTGTAAAATATAGATATTATGTAAATAAAAGATGAAAGTTAAAAATCACACAATACAAAAAAGTTATGAAAAATTTATATAATCAGGTGAATCTGAACAAAAGCGATGCTAAAAATGTCGAGCATAACTTTTTTATTGGCAAAAATTTTCTCGGGTAAATGTTTACAATAAAAAAATCATCACATAATCCGCTTCTTTCTCCAAACACAAATGATACGTGGGAAGCAAATGCGGTTTTTAATTGGTGTCCAATAAAAGATGGTAGCACCACTCATTATCTCTATAGGGCGATGTCCTCCACAGAATCGTATTTTGGAAGCAATATGAGTATTTCTACCATTGGCTATACTAAAAGTAAAAAAGGAATAAATTTTCTGGAGAGGAAACAATTTATAGCTCCTGAACATGAGTGGGAAAAATATGGTTGTGAAGATCCGCGAGTTACTAAGATAGGGAATAAATTTTATATTTTTTATACTGCGCTTTCAAATTATCCTTTTAACGCAGAAAATATTAAAATCGCCGTTGCTATAACGCGCGATTTTAAAAAAATAGAAGAAAAACATCTAGTCACACCTTTTAATGCTAAAGCAATGGCTTTGTTTCCTGAAAAAATAAAAGGCAAATATGTTGCAGTTTTGTCTGTAAATACCGATTTACCACCAGCAAGAATGTGTTTCGCCGAGTTTGATAAATTGGAAGACATTTGGGATCAAAACTATTGGGAAAAATGGTATAAAGAATTGGATTTGCATTCAATTGATCCGCGCAGGTCCGATAAAGATCATGTTGAAGTCGGGGCAGTTCCTGTGAAAACTAAAAATGGCTGGCTATTAATTTATAGCCATATTGAGAATTATTTCAAAGAAAATAATCCATTTGTTAAAGTCTTTGGCATAGAAGCTTTACTTCTGGATTTAAACAATCCTCAAAAAATAATAGGGCGGACAAATGGTCCCATGTTTGCTCCTTCGGAAATATATGAAAAATTTGGGCAAGTGCCGGACATAGTTTTTCCTTCTGGAGCAATGCTTAAAAAAAATAATTTAGAGATATTTTATGGAGCGGCTGATACTGTCTGTGCTATGGCGTCTGTAAACTTGGATGATCTTTTGGAAAATATGAAGCCAAATGCTTTCAGTACGTATATTAATAGATATGATAAAAATCCAATTCTTGTTCCAAGAGAAGGTTTTCCTTGGGAAGCTCATGGAGTTTTTAATCCTGCATCAATTCAAATAGGAGATATTACACATATTCTTTATAGAGCAATGTCGGATGATGATACTTCTTATATAGGTTACGCTTCTTCAAAAGATGGGTACACTATAGACGAAAGAAGCGATGGTCCAGTTTATGTTCCTAGAAAATCTTTTGAAATGAAAACTCATCCGGGAAATTCCGGATGCGAAGATCCGCGGCTTACGCTTATAAACGATATAATTTATATGTGTTACACGGCCTATGACGGAACGAATCCTCCGAGAGTTGCCGTTACTGCTATATCGCTTTCTGATTTCAAAAACAAAAATTGGAACTGGACAAATCCAATGCTTATTTCTCCGAACAATAAAGATGATAAAGACGCTTGTATTTTTCCTGAAAAAATAAACGGCAAGTATTTAATGCTTCACAGGATAAATAATGATATTTGCGCCGATTTCTTTGATTCGCTCGATATAATCAAGGGACCACTAGAAATTGCTACGCCGATTCTTCTTCCGAGAAAGGGAATGTGGGATAGCGAAAAAGTCGGTATCACTGCACCTCCAATAAAGACCAAAAAAGGATGGCTGTTGCTTTATCATGGTGTTTCGTCAAATCACCACACTTATAGAGTGGGATTGGCTCTTTTGGATCTTAAAAATCCGCTGGATGTTATCGCGAGAGCCAGCCAGCCAATAATGCAGCCAGAGACAGCTTATGAAAAAAACGGAGTTATGCCGAATGTAGTTTTTCCTTGCGGAACAGCAGTAAGAAAAGATACATTATTCATATATTATGGGGGAGCCGATAGCGTGGTCGGAGTAGCGACAATAAAAATAAAAAAATTGCTGGATTCGCTGATTTAATTTAGTCTGTATAGTCAATACTTTTTTTGTCTTTCATAAAAGAAGTTTTTGTAAATCCACTATTGTAATAACTTAAATTATTAGAATCTAGAAGAAGTTTTATATTTTTACCAAAATTAATATTTAATTTTTTAAGTATTTTTTGCTTTGGTTCTGGTTCATGATATGTGATTAGGCCTATACTTGGCCAATACATTTTTCTGTACTGACTACCTTTTTTGAAAAAAATATTTTTTATTAAATGAATAGGTTCTCTTTCTTTCATGTGATAAACATGAGCTTCTGAAATTTTGGTTATAAGTTGTTCACTAGGTAATTTTATGGATTTAAATATTGCTTGTTTAAAACGAAGAGCAAATACTCTTTCAAGATAAATATTTTCATTACGATAATAAAATAGTTCAGAATTTTCTTCTACAAATTCACTAAAACGGATAGGAAAAAGACCATATTTTGTAGCCCATTTTAAGTTAAATATATTAAAATCAAGAGCCATACCAATTTGCCACATGTTATCTTTCTCCTTTGTTCCCCAAGCGCACGTTGCAAGATATTTATCATCTTTTTGCATATTTATAATTATATTTTCAATATATTCTGGAGCAAGACACCACGTGTCTGAAGCCAATGTGATTACATAATCAATATCAGGATATTTTTCTGTAAACCTTTTTACGCCTTCGTTTAATAGTAATTCTGCACCAATAAAATGACCTGGATTATCTAGACATAACAATTCATCCTCAAGATATTTTTCTGGCCACCATTCTTTTTTACCATTAAAAGAATGTACAATAACAACATCCTTTAATAGATTATTTTTATTCCATAAGTTACGAATTATCTCCATATTTATTCGTGCATCATCGGTACGATTATATGTATACATTAAGACGCCAATTTTCATGATTATATATTAGCATAAATAAAAAAAATAATTATATCAAAAGGGCCGCAGCGAAGCTGCGGCCCTTTTGATATTTAATTTTTTAAATTTATTTCTTCTTTCCAATTTTTTCTCTCACAACAGCTTGAGCTCCTGCTAGTCTTGCAATCGGAACTCTGAAAGGCGAGCAGGAAACATAATTGAATCCTTCTCTATGACAGAATTCAACCGTCTTAGGTTCTCCCCCATGTTCTCCGCAGATACCGATCTTCAAATCTTTTTTAACACTTCTACCTTTTTTAACCGCAATTCTTATGAGCTCACCAACACCTTCTTGGTCTAGAACTTCAAAAGGATCATAAGCAAAAATATCTTGGTTAACATATTCTTTCAAAAACTTTCCTGCATCATCTCTTGAAAGTCCGGCTCCCATTTGCGTAAGGTCATTTGTACCGAATGAAAAGAATTCTGCGCCTGCCTGAACAATTTTATCAGCAATCAAAGCAGCGCGGGGAACTTCAATCATTGTTCCTATTTTATAATCAATTTTAACTTTTTCGGCTTTCATTCTGCTTTCAACTATATTCACAATTCTATCTTTCAAGATTGTAAATTCTTTTGTTGTTGCAACGATAGGAATCATTATTTCTGGCTTAACGGCTTTAGCTTTCCCATTTTTCTTTACTTCAATTGCGGCATCAATGATAGCTTCTGCTTGCATGTCATAAATTTCTGGATAGGTGATAGCAAGTCTGCAACCCCTGTGTCCAAGCATTGGATTGAATTCATGTAAATCTTCAATCTTTGCTTTTAGAGTAGCTACGCTAACATTCATTTCTTTTGATAGTTCAATTATATCTACTTCTTTTTGTGGTAAGAATTCATGAAGAGGAGCGTCTAATAACCTTATTGTAACTGAAAGTCCATTCATAGCTGAGAAAAGACCTGCGAAATCTCCTTTCTGATACGGATACAATTTTGCAAGGGCTTTTTTTCTGGCTTCAAGGTCTCCGGCAAGAATCATTTCTCTGACAGCTTTGATACGAGCGCCTTCAAAGAACATGTGTTCTGTTCTACAAAGTCCAATTCCTTCTGCGCCAAATTTTCTTGCAACTTCTGCATCATGCGGAGTGTCTGCGTTTGTTCTAACTCCAATTTTTCTAAATTTATCTGACCAAGACATTAGTGTTCCAAAATTTCCAAGAAGGGAAGCGTCTTGTGTTCCAAGTTTTCCCTCGTAAACTTTTCCTGTTGAACCATCAAGAGAAATAAATTCTCCTTCTTTTATGACAATTCCCTGACCCTTGATTGTAAGTGTTTTTGCTTTTTCGTTTATTTGTATATCCGCACATCCGGCAACACATGGAGTTCCCATACCTCTTGCAACAACTGCCGCGTGAGATGTCATTCCTCCTCTTGCTGTCAAGATTCCTTTTGATGAGTGCATTCCATCAATATCTTCTGGTGAAGTTTCTGTTCTGACAAGTATTACATCAAGGCCTGATTTTGCTTTTGTAAACGCTTCAGAAGCTGTGAATACAACTTCTCCTACGGCTGCTCCAGGTGAAGCTGGAAGACCTTGCGCAATGACTTTGGCTTTTGCTACTGCAATAGGATCTAACTGTCTGTGTAATAATTGGTTTAATTGATTTGGATCAATTCTGAGAATTGCAGTTTCTAAATTTATAAGTTTTTCTTTTACAAGATCTACTGCGATTTTTACTGAAGCAGCTGCTGTTCTTTTGCCATTTCTTGCTTGAAGAATATAGAGTTTGCCTTTCTCAATCGTAAATTCCATATCTTGCATGTCTTTGTAATGTTTTTCAACTTTGTTGCAAATTGTTACAAGTTCTTTATATATTTTTGGATTTTGTTTTTGTAGGGAAGCGACTGTCAAAGGAGTTCTAATTCCTGCAACAACATCTTCTCCTTGCGCATTCATCAAATATTCTCCGTAGAATTTTGCTTCTCCCGTAGAAGGATTTCTTGTAAAACAAACTCCCGTTCCGGAATCGTCGCCAAGATTTCCGAATACCATAGCTTGAATATTTACAGCTGTGCCGATAAGTCCTTTGATGCTATTTATTTCTCTGTATCTTACTGCGCGGTAATTATTCCAAGAATTGAAAACGGCATTGATAGCCGAATACATTTGTTTTGTTGGATCTTGAGGAAATTCTATGCCTTTAACTTCTTTTATTTTTGCTTTGTATTTTTCGACGATTTCCTGCAAATCTTCCGCTGTGAGGTCAGTATCGTATTTTGCTCCTTTTGTATCTTTTACAGATTCCAAAATGTGCTCAAAATCTCCATGTCCCATTTCCATAACAACGTTTCCAAACATTTGGATCAATCTTCTATATGAGTCCCAAGCAAAACGTGGGTTATTTGTTTTTTGTGCCAATCCTAAAACAGATTTATCATTTAAACCGAGGTTTAAAATCGTATCCATCATTCCGGGCATTGATGCGGCGGCACCAGAGCGGACTGAAACAAGAAGGGGATCATTTGCATCGCCAAGCTTTTTACCCATCTTTTTTTCAAGTCCTGCGAGCTTGATATCAGTCTGTTTTTTTACTTCCTGATTTATTTTCTTACCGCTTTCATAATATGCCGCGCAAGCTTCTGTACTGATAGTGAAACCAGGAGGAACATTTATACCCAAGCTTTTCATTTCTGCTAAATTTGCACCTTTTCCTCCAAGGATTTCTTTCATATCCTTGTTTCCTTCCTCAAACGCGTAAACATATTTCTTGTTTTTCATTGGTTTTTAACGAGCGAAGCGATTATAAAAACCATGACCCAGCACCACTTTTGATCAATAGAATTTTCTATAAAACAAAAGTGGTGCTGGGTTAAAATAAATACTTGCCCTGTTAAATTTGAATTCTATTTAACAGGGTAAATCGTTACACTCCTTATTTATTATTAATAAAATTTAATAAAGAAAAACAACCTCTCGGCGTTTTCACTTACCTTCGCAATTTTTTTGAAATTACACTTTCTATTATATATTAAAATATGTAATTTTAAATATTGACAACAAATATTCTTTTATTTACAATGCAAGTCACTAAGCGCAGAAGCACAAACTTTGACCGGTTTGTAAAAATAAATTCTTATTCCCAAAGGGGAATTCAATTTATGGCTGATGCGCTTTTTTAATTGCAAAAATTGTTAATAAAAATATTTACGTGATATAATAGGCAGATGAATGTTAAAAAAATAGCCATATACTTTTTCTTTTTTATTGCATTACTTGAAATAATCGCACTGATTTTATTTAAAAATTTAATTTATAATGTATTAAACTTCTTACCTTCGCATTCTGTGGAGATGTTATCTGTTCTGCTTGCGATTTTTATCCTGATAATTTTTATTGTTAATGATATTGAAAATGACAAACTTAAAAGCGAAGTTATGAATGTTATAACTCACAAATTCAGAACGCCTCTTTCCGGTATTAGATGGGCTGTAAATAGCTTGCAGAAAGATATTACATTCAGTGAAAAAGAGACTCTTTTGAGAGAAATCAATTTATCAAACGATAAGCTCATAGAAATAGTAAATCTGCTTGTCGGCTTGAACAAATACGATAAAAGTCAAGATTATGTTTATGTGGCTGTCGCTATGAGAGAAATGGTGCAAAGTAGCTTGAATAAATTTGCCGACAAAATAAGAGAAAAAAATGTATCATTTCAGATTGAGCCGTCCAATAATTTACCTCTTATAATTATTGATAGAGTCATATTTCAGTTTGTCATTGATACTTTATTTGATAATGCGATAAAATATGTTCCTCAGGGCGGAAAAATCAACGTATCTTTTAAAGAAGACGATGATAATTTAATTTTAATTGTTTCTGATAATGGAATAGGAGTCAGTTTTTGGGAAAAAGGAAGAATTTTTAAAATGTTCAGCAGGGGAGACAGAGCAAAAACTATTGATACGGAAGGTCTTGGGCTAAGTTTGCATGCGGCAAAATCTATTGTAGAAAAACATAGAGGAAAAATCTGGGTTGAGTCAAAAGGCAAGAATAAAGGGGCAACTTTTTTTGTGAGGATTCCTAAGGTGAAGTAGATAAAGTAGTTATAAAGTTTCAAGTTGAAAGTTATAAAGTTAATCTATAAAGTGCGGGTTTTTGGTTTTACCAAAAACCTGCATCTTACTTTCAACTTTTGACTTGAAACTTTAAACTCATTATTGATATTGAATATAAATCGGCGCCGGAGTCAATTTTAAAATTTCTTCTGGAGTCATCATCGCCGTGCTTGGCTTCCAAAGGTCATTTTTGTAAAAAAGCTTAAAGCCGGTAAATTGAACAGGTTCCTTATAAATATATTTTGTATAACTAGCTAATTTATGGTCTTTTGGACCCCAGCCGTCCATATCCATGACTATCTGCACTTCAGGAACTGTTTTTATGAACTTATAGTTTGTAACCATTTCCTGTCGGTAGCGATGTACGACAAAAATTTTAGGCGGGAGATTATTTTCTTGCACCAAACTGGACAAATAATCTGTAACATAATTTATATCCACGGCATCACAGGTGCCTACATGTATTCCAGGGAGTCTACCGTTTTTCATAGAAAATTCAGGATCAATAGCTAAATGAACTTGAGGCATTTTTAAATATTTTTCCAAAATAGGTAACTCCTCTTGTATAGTGCTTTGACCTATTTGTAGGTCAAGAAAAATTAAAGCATTTATTTTTTCCGCCATTTTTAAAATCTTATCTATTTCCGTATCTGGCATGCGAAGTCTGTATTTTCCATCCTCACCAGGCTTTTCTTGAGCGGTAATTGCAATATAGTGTAATGCGGGTATAGCGGGAGTTTCTGGATCAGCCAGTGTCCATTTTTGCACTTCTGCGTCTAATCTTGCCAACATTTCTTCTTCCGGATATTCTCCGAGTACTCCCATTTTTGTAGACAATAAATTTCCATAATAAGCAACAATGCGTTTAAAAGGCAAAATAGCGCGTGCATTTGGATAAACTGTTTTTACAGGCCAAAGATTTGGCGTAGTGGACGCAGAAGCGATAGCGGAAGAAGTGGCGGTTGTGGACGTGGCAACAGTTGAGGTTGCAATATGCGCAAGCATATTCAATCTTCTGTCGTAATCATCTTTATCTAGCGGGGGTATTTTTTCAACAACGCTTTTGATCAAATGGCCATTCTCATCTAGCTTGAAGGAAACCGTTTTGTTAAAAAAGAAAATAAAAAATATTACCGAAAGCAATATTACTAGACTGATAAAGAGCCCAAAATTTTTGCTTTTAAAAGCGCTTTTTATTTTCATGATTTATAATTTCATTATTACGCGCGCTATTTTTTCTGCATCATGCCTGACTATTTCGGTTTGCGAAACAATTATGTTTTTCATGGACCTAGTTTAACATAATATTTTTTACAGTAAAAACAGAAAAATAAAGAAAATTATTGATTAATATATTCTCTTATCGCATCTGCTATAGTTTTAACAATATTTTTGAATTTTTCTTCATTTTGTTCGAGTAAAGTGATACGAAAACCGTTCAAATCGGAATTAAAACCAGAAGAAAGGGGAACAATGCAAATTCCTTGCGATGCCAGAAGCTGATAGACAAATCGCTTATCCAGCTTGTCTGTTTTTGAAATTTCTTCAATTATTTTCCACGCTTCGGGGTTTGCAGGTAATAATTTTTGCTTATTATTAAGCACTCCGTCCTTAAAAACAACAGTCATATAAAAAGCACCGTTTGGTTTATGTACTATCAATTCTGGAATTTTTGAGAATATTTCATAAGCAATTTCCGCTTTTTTCTCATACATGTCATTGCGTTCTTTTAGATATGGATAGTATCGCGAATCGTTCATCACTTTTGGTAGAACTTTTTGAGGTAGGGTGGTGGAACAAACTTCAAGCATTTTTGCATCCAAAAGGGTTTTTGCGTATGTTGCGAAATCCTTGTCTTTATCACAATTATAAAATTCTACCCAACCGCATCTGGCTCCCGGCCACGGGAATTCTTTTGATATTCCGCGCATAGCAAGTCCCGGGACATCGCCGATGACAGATGCAAGTTTTTTGTGTTCCGCTCCGTAACAAAGATTTGAATAAATTTCATCCGAAATTATAAAAAGCTTAAACTCGCGCGCGATATCTACTATTTGCTTCAAAATATTTTCCGGATAAACCATTCCAGTCGGATTGTCCGGATTCACAATCAAAATTCCGCAAATGTCTTTATTTGCTTTTATTTTTTCTTTTAAATCTTTCAAGTCGGGATACCAGTGATTGTTCGGGTCAAGTTTGTAAGTGATATGTGGAGCATCGGCATGTCCGGCTTCGGCAGAGGAGTGAGTTGAATAAGCAGGATTTGGACCTATTACTCTGGCTTTGGAATTAAGGTATGTATAAACTTTTGAAATTGCATCTCCAAGTCCGTTAAAGAATAAAATATTTTCAGCTGTGATTTGTATTCCTGCCTGCGCAGGCAGGCCTCCTTCAAGATTTCTTTCTTTTGCAATATATTCTCTAGTTGCAAGAAGTCCTTTAGTAGGGGAATAACCATAACTGTCGTTGTCGTTTTTGGCGGTATCAGCAACAATATCTTTTATCCACTGTGGAACTATTTCTCCTTTTGCGACTGGATCGCCGATATTTTCCCAGGAAATTTCTACCCCCGTTTTTTCTATTTTTTGCGCGATATCAACTATTTCCCGTATTTCATAGGTAAGCTGGTCTGCGCCCTCATATACAATGTTATTTCTCATGTTTAATACTTTATCACCAAATTATTTTTTTTGCATCAATTATTCAAATGAAAAAGCCACTCTGAAAAATAGAGTGACTTTTTGTGTCATAGACGTATCAATTTACCAAGTATCTCACAATGCCCAATAATTGTGTTTAATCTTGGAATAAATTTTTTACCTTTCAATTTAGGACACGAACCACAGAGTTTTACTTCAATTTTTTTAATGTTTAACGAGGCTTTTGGCATCGCTATATCCTCCTTTTAATTATTTTCTTCCGAAGAAGACATTATCACAGCTTTTTAAAAAAGTAAAATAAAAACACAGTTTAAGAGTTTAACATTGATATTATTATATTTTTAGTATATGATAGTTGTATTATGGCAAAAAGAATGGCAGTAAATACAAAAAATAAGACTTCTCGTTCTCACAAAACAAGCAAGAGGCTTGCTATTAAAAATGCAAGAATTAAAGCTAGAAAGAGAAAAATCAAATAGCGTATACAAAAAGACCGCTCCTTACGGAGCGGTCTTTTTTAATTAAGCATTATGAGCTTTCACAAACTCCGCATATTTCCTGTCTTCCTTGCCAATATGGTCTAGCCACCAGTTTCCGATATATTGTTCTATTTCTAAAGCCAAATTCTCTCGTGATACACCAGCATTTAAACGCTCTTTAAAAGTTTTATAATGTTCAATAAAATCTTTGTGATATTTGATATGATTTTCTATATCGGGATATTTATGTTCTGTCATATATTGTTCTTCATAGGCCAAATGCTCGCTAATATATTTATCAAGAAAAGAAACAGCGTCAATAACTATCGCATCATTTTTTTCTGAAACAATATAAGAAAGTAGAGTATTGACCTGTCCAAGAAGTCTTTGATGTTGTCCATCTATTTTTTCATCTCCAACGGAGATTTCAGGCGTCCATTCAAAAAGATATTTCATGAGATAAATTATATCATATTAAAGTTTAAATTATCCACAGTTTATAAATATTTATAAGTTATGATATTATGTTTCCAAATCAATTTTTATTGGCGATATTTAAAGTTTTTATAACATAATAATCATTATCATGAAAAAATTTTTTCATAAACTCGGTTCAGTGGTTTTTTTATTAGCAATTTTATTTTATGTTTTTGGCCGGGTTAACGCAATGCCGGTCCCTATGCTCTACGTTAATGTAATTGTAAACAGCGTTGGCGAAGATGCAGAATTTAATTATGATTTAAACTCTGACGAATTTAGTATCCAGACTCAGGATGGCATTGGCGATTTTTCTACCAGTGTTTTTGTCGGCGGTGTAAGTTTTGTATATTTAACGCAAGCAACTTCATCTCTTTGGCAAACATCTAGTATTACTTGCACGAGTACTAACCCACAAATATCAACCGAGCCTTACCTCAATGGAGTAAAAATCACAGCTTATCCCAATAGTGATGTGACTTGTAATTTTGTTAATACTAAAATAGTGGAAAAACCAAAATGCTGTTCCAATGTTATGTTTATTCCTGGACTTGAAGGGAGCAGGTTATATAAAAAAGGTCTAGTCACTGAGAACCAACTTTGGGAACCAAATAGAAATCCAGATGTTGAGAAATTATATTTAGATTCAAATGGAAATAGTTTAGATCAAAATATTTACACAAAAGATATTATAAAAAAGACAAATATTGGAATGGGAGTTTTCGATCAGAATGTTTATCAAAAATTTTCTGATACTATGGACAGTTTAGTGACTGATAAAAAAATAAATGGATGGGAAGCTCTGCCATATGATTGGCGATATGACATGAACAAAATTGTGAAAGATGGCGCAAAAATGGCGGACGGAAGTACTTTGAATTTTGCGGATGAACTTATAAAAAATGCAAGCTCTTCAGTGACAGGAAAAGTGACAATTATTACGCATAGCAACGGAGGACTTATTGCTAAGGCATTGATTAACGAGCTTACAGCGCGTGGCGAAGAGAGTTTGGTGGATAAATTAATTATGATTGCGGCGCCACAGCTTGGAACTCCGGGAGCGATTGCCGGGATTCTTCACGGAGATAATCAGACAATTCTTGACGGTTGGATATTGGATAAACCTGTGGCAAGAACGCTTGGTGAAAACATGATGGGTGCTTATAATCTTCTCCCGGAAGATTTATATTTTTCTAAAGTTAGTCAACCTATAATTAAATTTGATTCCTCGGTAGATAAAGTTGATTATCCGACTAAACAGCTTGCAAATTTTAGAATCAAATATGGAGATGCGATTAATTCCATATCAGCATTAAGAGATTTTATTTTGGGTAAAGATGGTAGAAGTGAACCAACAAATAATGACACTAATATACCAAACGTTTTAAAAACGAATTTGCTTAGTTTAGCAGAATCAAATCATAATACTTTTGATTCTTGGATAGCACCAGAGAATATCAAGATAGTTCAACTCGCTGGTTGGGGAGTAACGACAATTTCTGGAATAGAATATTTTGGTAAAGATACATGCGCGCTTGGTTTTCAGTCTTGTGTGCCAGCCGTTATATTAGATAGAAGGCCTATAACTACTGAGGACGGAGATAAAACAGTTGTTACAACGAGTGCACTTGCGATGGATGGAGCGGAGAAATATTATTTGAATATTAAACAATTGAACTACGATTTAAACAAAAATTATAAGCACAAAGATATTCTAGAAACCACTTCAACGATCCAATTTATAAATAATTTTATTTTAGATGAAAATCAAAATATACCAGAATATATTACTGTGGATAAGCCAATTTCCACAAACAAAATTTTGGAAGTAGCCCTACATTCACCAGTTTCTATAAATATTTATGACGGTAATGGCAATCACACAGGTTTGATAGACAATCCAAATCCAAATTCTGATTTGCGAATGGTAGAAGAAAATGTTCCAGGAAGCAGATACATAGATTTTGGTGAAGGAAAATATGTTGTACTTCCAAACGATAATCAATATTCCATCAAGCTTCAAGGACTGGATTTTGGTACATTCACTTTGGATACGAAAGTGACACAGAACGGAATTGAAATAGCCACTTCTTCATTTGTAGATATACCAACATCACCAGAAATGGTAGGAGAAGTGATTATAAACGCGATTTCAACAACAAGTCCAATTATTGAGATAGATGCAAATGGCGACGGTAAAACAGATTTTACCATAAGTGGAAGTTCAGAATTTGATCCAATAATTTACCTTCAGATTTTGAAAAAGACGATTGAAACTTTTGATGCTCCTCAGAAAGTAAAAGATGGGGTAATAAAAAAGATTGATTCAATTATAAAATCTTTACAAAAAAATAAAACAAAGACGGCGATATTAAAAATCAAATCATTCAGCAAACAACTTTCCATGAAAGAAAAAGATAGGCAAGACAGGGAAGATAAAAAGCATAAAAATTATAAAGAGTGGAAGAATAAAAAACACAAATTAAGTAAAGGTGATGCAGAAGCGCTACTTGCAATACTTAGTCAATTATTAGATAATTTAACTAAATAATATGAAACACAGAATAATTTTATTTATAATTTGTTTAATTTTAGGAGCTCTTTTATTATATTCTGATTTTTTTAAAAACCCAATTAATCTTGGTTTTTGTGGTCAAGGGGGTTTGTGTGAATCTAATTGGTTTTATGGAGTTTTTCTTCCTACTTATAATTCACTGATATATTTAATTATAGCTATCTCTGTTTTAATCTTTCTTCCTTACTCCTTTTTAAAAACATGGATGAAAATTATGATTCCTTATTTTGTTGTTGCTTTAATGCTGGTTATTAATACAGATTCTCTCTGTGGAGGAATGATATGCTTTGATAGAAACATTGTTGCTAGCGGATTTGCAAAAATTTTTCTTATCTTAACGATTCTAATAATTCTCTCAAAATCTATTTATCTTTTTGTTGTTTCAAAAAAGAAAAGATGATAAAAAATCTAAATAAAAATGGAATTCCAACTGACGAGGCTATGGATTTAAAAGAAGCCCTTGAAAAACGCGGTATACTCGTATATAAAGAATTAGATAATGGTCATATACACATAGATTTAACAATACCCAAAGCAAAAATAAATGTTGAAGTTGATGGAATTCAACATCTTACAAATCCTAAACAAATTTTGTCAGATTTAAATCGCGGATATTATTCTCATAAAGATGGTTATTGTACTATGCATATTCCAAATGAAATGATACATAAACATTTAAATGATATAGCCGAAGCATTAGCAGAGGCATCGAAAATGAGGGAGCGAAAAATGCAAATTCATGTAAATAATCAAAAGTTATTTATTAATTAATAAATTAAAAACATGTCAAACGCATACTCTTGGTACTCAACA
>CAZLRP010000001.1:0-102582 GCA_964562105.1 uncultured Candidatus Saccharibacteria bacterium | reverse complement strand
ATATACTCATTTACAAAAATACCAAATGTTATCAATATGAGTTTTTTTAGCCTAAGTGTTGCTGATAAGAGTGTATTTTTTGCTTTACTTGTTGCTATAGCGCAATTTTTCCAAATGCAAATAACCATGTCTGCCGCAAAGAAAAAAGAGGTAAATAAAGATAAAAAACCTAGCTTTACAGACGAATTATCTAAAAGCATGAGTATGCAAATGAAATATGTGATGCCTATAATAATGTTCTTTATTGCCAAAAGTTTCCCTCTTGTGGTATCCCTATATTTGATTACAAGTAGTTTGTTTGCTATAGGGCAAGAACTTTATGTAAGAAACAAGTCCAAGAAAATCGCGAATCAAGTAGTCAAAAAATAAAAAGTTTGCTATAACAAATAAACGGGGCGAACAAAGACCCCATCAAGAATTTTACGGGAACAAACCAAAGTTAAATTTTAAAGCAAATTAAATCAATATAAATTTATGTCAGAAGAAAAACAAAGTGAAAATTCATACGAGGCAGGAAAAAACACAAAGAAGCTGATAGAAGATATTCTTAATGTTATGGGGATTCGGTACGATATAGTTGAAGAAACAGAGGATTCTATCACCCAAAAGAAACTTTTTGTTATAAAAAGCCCCGAGTCCGGCTTGCTTATTGGAGATGGTGGAGAAACTTTTATGGCGCTTTCACATTTGGTCAGAAGAATTGCCAGTAAGGGTTTGGAGGAAAGGGTTGATTTTTCAATAGATGTAAACGATTACAAGGCTTCCATAATAGAAAGATTAAAAATAAAAGCTGGTATGCTTGCAAATAGGGCGAGAGACATGAAGACCGATGTTGAGATGGAGCCGATGTCATCTTATGAAAGATTGATTATTCATGGTACTCTTTCAGGCCAACCAAACATAAAAACAGAATCTATAGGGGAAGGAAAAGATAGAAGGTTGGTAATAAAATATATAAAATAACAGCTTTTTAGGAAAACACAAAAAAAGGTAGGGTTCGCGAAGCGAACCCTACCTTTTTTTGTGTTTTCCTAATTTCTGAAAAGCTACAAATCTATTTTTCTAGTTGCAACAACCACAAACTCAAATCTTTTTTGTTTGCAAACGACAGGTATGTATCATCTAAACTAATTTTTAGGTCAAATGCGTCAATATCAATATTTCCATTTGAATCTGTCTGATATATGGCTTCTGTTGCTCCCGTTTCAATATCAATCTTCCAAATATCATCATTGAATGATTCCAATCCCTGATACCAGGCATCTGGATAATTATCGAGAACAATATTTTTTGGAACGGCGCAGTATAAAACTTTTGTGTTGCTATTTCCCCACACACATTTTTCTGCTAAAGTTGATATTTTAAAATTCTTACTGATTTTATTTATCACGTCATATACATCAAGGGAAAATGATTTGTTTGCGCTGTATGAATATGCCACTAAATTAGCGTCTTTATTTACCAACGCCGACATCCCCATTATGTTTCCAAGTATTCTATCCATAGAATATGTTTGGGTGTTGAAAAAATACAATAACCCAACATCTTTATAATTCGGTTTTGTATTAAAAGCGATTATATTTTCTTTTGGCCAAGAAATATTCCAATAAGAGATAGGTGAATCAAAAATTGTTTTTTTCCCAACCCCGTCAAGGTTTGTTGTAAAGCCGTAAGTTCCAGATTTATCACTTTTATCTACAAGTCCGAATATTTTATCCCCTTTCGGGTTAATAATCATTTGTTTTATATTAGAAGATAGAAAGATTCCTGTTATTTCTCCAAGAAGGTCTGGCGAACTGGAGCCAATTTTTATTTTTGAAGAAAAACTAACAATATTATCTGTATTATCATCTAAATATCTTAAAACCAAACTATTTCCCGTGCTAGACCATACAGTTTCTTGTATTTTTGGAACAGTGGTGTTTGTGAGCCTCTGTATCTCCCCTGTTTGCATCTCTGGAACATATTCATATATATTTCCAACAGCTCTGTCTGTAAACCTTATAACATTTTGATTATCTTTATTTAACAAAAACACAGATCCTGAAGTTGGATTTTTGTAAATTTGTACAAGCTTTGTCAAATCTGTTATTTCTTCTATATTTTGAGTATTTTGTGTTGATGTATTGTTGCTTGAAGTTGATATTTTGTCTTGGGACGTGTTTCCAAAAGGGTTTGTGTTTGTTTGTGTTGTGTTTGTTGGATCATTATTTGTTTTATTAGAAGAAAGATAGAAAAAAATCAAACCTCCTATGATTATCAGGGTAAACGCCAGTACTATTAAAATGAGATTTTTTTTAGACATTCCGTATAAAATTTATTTTATTTAAGGTGTTTTTGTTGGTGTATTTAAAAATGTATTAGGCGTATCACAACCTTTATTTCCTACAAAATCAACAAGGCAAGGATTAATTGTATAGAGTATCAGATAAGAAACAAGAGCTAATCCTAAACCCGAAAGAGCGTTTATGATTTTGTCTTTACCCTCTTCTTTTCCGGTCCAAGAATCTGTTGTCATATACATTATACCTCCCCAAATTATCATCACCAACGCCAAAACTACAGCGATTGCAATACCAAAACTAAAAACCGTTCCCAAAAACTGGGTCAAAGAAGTTTTCGGGGTAATTGTTATTCCTGGGAAAGCGTTTGGTACAAGCGGAGTATATTCACTAACAGCAAAAACAGACGTTGCCGAAAAAAGAATTATTATTGAAATAATTATTGCATATATTTTTTGGGATTTTGTGTTTTTCATTGTTGAATTTTAATTATTTGTAGCCATTTGTATCATTCGTATAATTTGTATATTCGTAACTTACTTATTATTGTCCAAACTCCACATTAAAAGCCCCACTGGCATATTGGTTGATTTTATTGATATCTTTTACATCAAGCGATATAGAGGCGGTTCCTTTAAGGTTTGTTGTTGTTTGCCTCAATATTAATTCATTTGTTTTTCCGTTAGGCGCAACATAATTTCCGTTTACGTACCAGCTATAGTTTGATTCTTCTGGCGTATCGTTTGAAAAATTAAAAGAGATGGGTTTGGCTATGATTTTTAGTTCTTCCCTTGTTCCAAGATAATAATTTCCCGTAATTGCTTTATTGTACAATATTCCATACAAAGGGCTGTTCTCATAGAATAGTATTTTTGGATCGTTTTTGACGATTGATTTTGAATTTTCTGCCAATATATTTCCGGAACTATCTAATACTTGAACTCCGATATTAATATCTTTTACAGGAATGGTACTATTTATTACAATTGAATTTTTCCCTTTTCCAGAATTTGAACCGAGGATATAGCCGTCTTTTAACCATTTAAAAGTCAGATCTTTTGAAGATTTTTTACTTCCATTAATTATTATATCAGGAATGGCGACTATTTTAACTTTGCCTTCTGCCACAAAAAAGGGTTTGCCTTTATAAAAAGGCGGTGTATATGCTATCGGCTCTATAACCAAATCTACTCCAACAGGAGAAATTTCTCTCGTCGCCTCTTTTATTATTCCATCTGAAGTTTCAACAACAACTCTAATGGTCGTTTTTTGCCCACCACTTTTGGTTTTTATCGTAATACTTTTACTTGTCGTGTCTTTTCTTGCCACATTGTCTATGTACCAAACGATTCTTGATGAATTTAAATCTAGCAAACTACTTGATAATGTTAGTACCACACTATCCCCCGCTCTCGGATTATTTGGCGATATTTCAATGTTTACTGAAGATATGGAATTAGAAACCGATTCTTGAGCCAAAGTAATGCTAACAATAGAAAAAGAAGCAATTAGTATTAAAAAAACCTGAATTATTTTTTTAAAAAAAACTAACATCTCATGATAAATTATAACATATTTTTAAACAGGTTGTAGCTTCTTAGCTTTTTAGGAAACGCATTTATTGTATTCCCTAAGAAGCTAACAAGCTATTTTCTGCAAGCTAATTAGAGGCCTTGAGTCATTTTTAACTCATCTTTGGCTCTTTTAATACTCAAAAGTTGTGATGGATCTGAAGTTATAATCTGGTCCTCGGTATAAGAAGCTATGATTTTAATAGCCACATGTTTTAGTCCGACGAAGAACATTCCCTCCCCTATATTTGATTCAAGTAGAAGATATTTTTCTTCATCGGTAAGGTTAAATACTTTTTGAAGATTATCCACAACAGTTGGCGATTGTTTCAATAAAACGAGTATGGAAGAGTTTGTAACAAGGGGCAAGCCGTATGGAGATTTCAAGAAATCGTCAACGTCTTGTGTAATTGTAGCAAGCCCCAAGAAATACTTTCTTCCTCTTTTAGCCATTGAAAACAAGAAAGAAGCGGCATCTTCTGATTTCATCATAATCCAAGCTTCATCCACAACCAAAAGTCTTTTCTTTTTGTTTCTTTTTACCGCATTCCATATGTAATGGGTAATAATATACATAGCCACAGTTTTTAACTCCTCTTCCATATCACGAATTGAAAACACGATAAATTTATAATTTATATTTATATTTGTCGGTTTATTCAAAAATCCAGCCCAAGTCCCTCTCGTATATTTTGAAAGTCTTTGGACGATTGACTCGGCGCCTTTCATTCCAGAAAGCACAAGCTCAAAATCAGAAAGAAGCGGCGGTTCAATATTTGAAAAGTCAGAGTCGGGAGTTATATCTTTAAGAGCATATGTTTCGGCAATTGCCCTGTCCACAATAGCATCTTCTTCTGGCGTGAGTCCTCCCAACATTATTCTGAAAAGCCCAACAAGATTTATAATATTACTTCTTAAAACATCAGATGGTGACTCATCTTCGCCGGGTGCCGGCAAATCAAAAGGATTTATATGGCTTGTTGAATTTAGAGAAATATCAAAAGATTTCCCCCCAGTCGCTTCTGCTAAGAACTGGTATTCTTTTTCTGGATCAATAACAATAACATCTGTATCAAACATAAGACTTCTCAAAATTTCCAATTTTGTGCAGTATGACTTACCAGAACCTGATTTTGCAAAAGTAACGGAATTGTAATTTTCAAGAGAAAATCTATCAAAAATCACCAAGCTGGCATTGTGTCTATTTATTCCATAAAGAATACCTTTATCTGATGTAAGATCAAAAGAAACAAACGGAAAAAGGCTGGAAAGAGGCGAAGAATTAAGTTTTGAATGTACTTCAAGTAGGTCTGTTTCTATTGGTAAGATGCTTTTAAAACCTTGTTCTTGCTGAAAAAGGGCTGGTTTTACGTAAATAAGTTTGGATTCAAGAATTGATTTTATCTCTGCCTCTATCTTATCCAACTCATCTTCAGAGTCGCCGTATAGCGTGATATAAAGCCCCACATCAAAAAGTTTTTCCTGAGCCTGCTGGAGATTATCTCTCAAAGATTCAAGGTCTTGGTATGCTGTATCAAGAATAGGATCTCTAACTAAACCCTTTTTTTCTCTTGCATTAATTTGACTTTGAACCTCTGCAACTTTTTTCTGGAATTGTCTCAAAACTTTCGCCGTATCTATCGGATGTATGAATATTGAAATATTAAAAACTTTATCAAGATTGATAACCGGAGAAAACCAGCTTTCTGACAAAAAGCGTGGATATGAAATAACAAAAAATGTCCTGACGATTTTCTCGCCCAAATTCAATTGTTTCGGAGAAATTTTTAATGCAGAAGGAGCAATGATGTCTTGCAATTCCAAAACACCAGCCTCGTATATTTCTTGAGGCAAGAACGAAGTTAGTTGCTCCTCTTTCTTTTTTGGTTTTAAAAAATCTAATAATCCCATGGTAATTTAAAATTAAAAACGAAAAATGTAAAAATAAAATACGAAACCCGAACCAAACACTGTCATTCCCGCGTAGGCGGGAATCCAGAATTCATTGAATTAAGATGGATTCCCGTCTGCACGGGAATGACTCCCGTACACAAATCTTTTTTTTGATTTTTACTTCGGCATTATCGGCTTTTCCATATCTCCAGGATTAAATATCTTGTAAAACAGCTCAACGATTTCTTCTGTCCCGAGCTGGACTGTTCTGATCCCACATCTTGATAACCCTTGGGAAACACTGCCGATTCTTTGTTCTAGCTGTGTTCTGTTCTCTTCAAAATGATTATTTTCGCCCGAAGTTTTTGAAGACTGTTGTTTATGCATTATCTGACCTAGTGGATTTGAAGACGAAGCGAATGAAACTGATGGAGAAAAAGGTATGACCACAAAGAATGTTTTTGTCATTATACTTGTTTGATCTACGAAGTTTTTTATGAATTGTATGTATTCTTTTATCTGTATTTTCATCAAATCTCCTACTTCATTTTTATATCTTCCCTCAAGCATGGATATATAAGGCCTGATGTCCAGTTCCCTGGATTGGATTGATATTTGCACGGAAAAATCCAATCCATTCAAAAAATTCTGGAATTGCATTATAACTCCCTGTTGTTCATCTGTTGATTTTAAGGCAAAATTTATAGACGAGGCCATAACGACAGCTCTCATTGAGCCATCTTTCAGAATGATTATCCCGTCGCGGATTTCTTTTATTGGGACAAAGTCTTGTGTTGCTTTTGAAACTGCCATTTGTATTCATTATTATACACAAAAAACATTACATACACTATATTATTGGTTGTTATTATCCTCTTTGGTGACAGGATTTAGGCTTTCTTTTATGTCCAAACTCCATGTTAGGTCCTTCAATTTGCTTTCAGACATCTTCGGTACAGAAATCAATGATTTAGCTTTTTGTATTTGATCTGTAATTTGAGAGACGGGTTTTTTCTCGGCTTTTTTCCATAAAAATAATTTGCCTCCGATAGAATAATAAAAAAACGATTGAACCACATCAACAAACGGCTTATTATTTATTTTATAGAAAGTAAGCGCAAGCGAGAAAGCAATAATCGGAATAATAAGAATTATAGCTATAATTTTAAAAGGAATATAAATATAAAGAGCTATAGAAGCTCCAGCTCCTCCGGCTAAATATAAAAATTGCTTCAAGGTCAATGGGCCGAAAATTTTATCTTCTATTTCAATGAATTGTGGAACTTGGAATTGCATAAATTACGAATTTACGAATAACACTAATGATACAAATGGTTACGAATAATTAATTCCTAAAAGCTCACAGCTATATTGTAGGTTCCCTATAAGGGTCGCTTGAACCTTGAGGTTTTTGTGGAATATCCGATATTTTTGATTTCTCCGGAAGTTTTGTTTTTTCTTCAACTATAATAGTCTCTTTTGGTACGATTACTGTGTTTGCGAGTTTAGATTCGACTATGTTTTCAATAGGAGAAGTATTTTCGTGAAATGGCTCTGTTTGTTTAGGACTTAAAAAAGACGTCATAGGTATAATCTTAGGGGCAATTTCGGGAAGATTATTTATTTTTATTTCTATTCCCTTATCTATCGTTTCATAAGTTTCCGGAATCAGACTATTTGATTTTTGAGAGCTGACAGAAACACGCTCCTCATTATTTTTTATATTTTCTGGATTTTCTATTCCAGCGAGAACATCTTCTTTTGCAAGATTGCCGGAAATGTTTCCTGTTTTTTTATTGCTTGCAACGAGGTCGGCAGGCCTTTCGTTGATATTTTCTTCTTTTGATGTCTGATCATTTATTTTTTTTAAAGATTCTCTGATATTTTTAAATATTGATTCGTTGACATCATGTGCGACTATAGATGCTTGGATGCTGGATAAGCCGACGTTTGCTATAAGATTTTTCACATAATTTTCTAATGATTCAAGTCCAAAAAGAACCAGTATGGTTTCTGTTTCCAGTCCCCCAGCTTGATCAATCATTAGTTTATTATTTTTCACAATCTCTTGGAGTTTGATTGGTAAATCAACATCGGAAATAGCTTTCTGTATTTCAACAGGGAGAGCTTCAAATTGTTTTTTTAAATCTTCTGTTAATATGTTGTCCATTTTGTTTAAAATTTTAAACTAATAATTTTCTATTGACTTAGTAATGGGTCTCGACTGTCTGACTCACTACGGGACATGTTTTTGATTATTCCGCTTTTGGTTCGCTTTCCGTTTTTTCTTCTTTTGATTTTGGTTCGCCTTCTGGTGTAGCTTCCCCCGTTTCTTTTTCCTCTTCTTTTTTAACAAAATCTTTAAATTTCTTTATCATTTTATCTTCATCGGTTGTAAATTTACCTTTTTGTGCTTTTATTTTTTCAATTAATTTTTTTCTATCATCACCAAATAATAGCCCAGTTTTCAACCAGCCTGATATCATACCTTTATCTGAAATACTCTTAATATATTCATTTCTTTTTTCCACTCCCTCTGCAATCTTGCCTATCAAACCTTTTTCTTCTTCTGCAATTTTATCCATACTGGTCCCCATTTCTTCGGCGACTTTTTTCTCCTCTTTTTCTAGCGCCTCCGCATACTTTTTAAAGCTAGTTACTTTTTGGTCTGCTGTTGCAAAGTCGTTGTGTGCGGTGGTGTATTCATTGTCGGCCTTACTGTGTTCCTTTAACGCATTATCGCGTATTTTTCTTGCTTCTCCTGATGCGACTGGGTTTTTGCTTTCCTCTGCTTTCTTTAGATTTTCTTCGCTTGTATCCAAAACTTTTTTCTTTTCTTCTAGAGCCTTTGCTTTTTCAGCTTCATCCTTTGCTTTTTCTGTTTTATTTTTCTCTGCTTTTTCAATCGTTTCATCTATATTTTTACCCTTCTCCTTTTCTGATGGTTTTATCTTTATCATATCTTCCGGCATTCTCATTTCTGCTTGTACTGTAATATTTGCTTTTATATCTTTTAGTTGTTTTTGTCTGTCAAAATGTTTTTGAGGACCGATATTTTCAGATTTTTTAGTTATGTTTGTTTCTATGTCTTTCTTTGCTTTTTCTATTCTTTTTTCTAGCTTTTTTGCGTCTATTACTCCACCAGTGGCTTCCTTAATTCCGCCCATAGTTTTATCTCTAATAAAAGTCGTTGCCATACCTATAGCTCCTGTTTTATCATATTTGCCTGTAACAAACTTTCCTACACTACTTTCGCCGAGATTTTTAGCTGAAAAGGCTAGACGCGCTGCCCAAGGTGATTTACCTTCAGCTTTTGCAGCATTTCCTGCGGCGCTTGCTCCGGCGCTAAGTACTCCTGCGCCTAAAGATGCGCCACCTGTTATTGCTGTTGCGCCAACAGCAGCAGCAACCCCGACTGCTTTTACTACTGTTCCAGCCACTTCCCCGCTCAATTTTTTAACATATCCCATTCCTTTCACTAACAACATTATTATCAATATGTAAAATAAAAATGAAGATGTATCCAGCAGAGGATTCTCATTGGTAGATGAGGATATTATGTTTTTTAAATCTTGATTTGTTAATAATTTTGCCACGATAAGCAGGATAAACATCAATGCTGGCGCTACCAATATCTGGTCCATAAAACTTTTCCACCAAGCTGTGCTGTACTCTCCCAGCGCCGGTATGGTTTTGCCCACGAAGCCAATTGGAGAAGTCATTGTTAATAAAATTAGCATTACTATTCTTCCAATTAATACAAAAGCGCCAAACAAAAAAACCCAAATAAGTATTGCGCTGAGTGCTATTGATAATAAACTTGATATTATCATATTAAACTGTCCCGTCACAGAAAGTACATTGGTGGTGAGTGCTTCTAAATTAAGACTACCAACCACAAGTGTTGAAAATGTTGTTGCTCCAGTGGCTAGTATAGAATTATGTAACTGAATAGCTACCATATTGCCGGCGTCTATCAACATTTTTGCAATAAGCATACTGAAATTTATAAATATTGCGCTGATTATTACATTTATTATTGTTGTTTTTGCTTTAACTCCCCAACTACCTATTATTCTTGTTATGGCTATATAAAGGAGTATAAAAATAAAACTGATATTAATAAGGTCTCTAATCATTGTCCATATAAAATCCACTACTCCATTGACGTTAAATAATCCCGCCATTTTTGAAATGGACATATTTACTGACTGGTCAAAGAGAAAAGCTGTTACGGCCACAAAAAGAGACACGACCATATTTACAATTTTTAGGAGTCCTATTATTGTTCCAGTTCCACTAAAAAAACTAATTGCGCCCGTTACATAATTTGAGAGAGCCCCGAGTATGGACCATTCTTCCTTTACCGTTACTACATCGTTTTCTTGGTGCCATTGTCTTAACGCATCATCATATCTTTGAGCCAAAGTAGTTGCGGTAATGCCATTGGTATCTAAACAGTTTGTTATACCATTAGTAGCAACACCGATTCCTTTTGTGGGATTTGATTCAGTTGATGAATGCCAGAGATTGTCACCTATCGCATTATATACATATGTTCCACCGCCTGCAGTTGTACAAGTAGGATTTATCGGCATGGTCGCAGAAGTTTGTGCTTTCACAATACCAAAAGAGAAAGAACCAACCAACGCAATGGTAGCAAGAACTAGTGCAACAGATTTTTTTGTAAAAAATCTTTTCATTTAACAAGCAAATTATAACATGGACATATCAAAAATTAAACATCAAAAATCAAAATGACAAATCAAAATTTAAAAACCCAGTATTGTCATTCCCGCGGAGGCGGGAATCTAGGTTGAATTAATTCTGGATTCTCGTCTTCGCGGGAAGTACATACAAATATAAAATATTTTTTTACATTTCCTAATTAGCTAAAAAGCTACTTTCCTACTGCCTAGTTGATCGTGCTCGTCGCAGAAGTTATCTGCAATACCTTGGTCAAATCTATTGGACACAACGGAGCGTTATACATATCTCTCACTCCACGGAGCCATGTTTTTATATTTTCTACCATTTTTATTTCAGGATCTGTATGGAATGCGGTTGAATTTACTCTGACCATAGCATCATTTAATGTGGCTATGCTTGAAGCGCTATTTACATCGGACGCCGCTTTATTTAATATAGCGAGATTTACAGCAGATTTTGCTAAGGCAGGTTCTATCATTTTTAGATTCCAAGGAATAGAGGCGATAGTTCTGTTTGAATCAGGTACTCCATCTATATTTGTGGTTACATTGGATCTTATGATTAATGACCTAAGCGTGTAATCATTTCTATTGGCATTCATGTTGCAAATGCTTGATGATGCAAAAACATTCTTGCCTCCTAGGAGCACTTTTTGAGCGAATTTATAAGTATCTTGATATGTCCACTCTGCTTTTGACAGAGAATTTAGAAGACCGGTTGAACTTTTCTTTGCATTTCCCAGAACGTCGTAAGCTGGGATGGAAGGATATGGATTCCACGGTCCTGAGTCTGTGGAAGTTGAATAAATGTAGCTTCCCGTTGGGGTTATGTATACATAATCACCGGTAGAACTTGAGTAGCCAGAATTTCCAGTGGGTATGGTACCGGCTCCTGTAGAAGAGGAATGCCAATCCCACGTTGTCGTACCGTATATAATGTCAGGGAGTGTCGGACTTGCGAAGTCAGAGCCTGAGGAATAATACGGATCGTTGATTGTATTTGTCCACCTATTATTTAAATCTGATAAGTCGGAATTGGCATCATCCATTGCATTTACCCATGACTCATATAGGAAAGAGTCATAAGCGCCATTGCTGTCGTAGTTTGGATCCAATACACCATTTTGCAACTGGTCATTTGTTTTTTTCATCAAAGTATTTATAGCTTTGTTAATAAGCGCATTGGTGAGGGCGCCGAAGATGGCATCTATACCGTCAGTCGTGGCTACGAGAAGTTCGTTTGTTCGTTGATCTGATGTTGCTTTAAATCCGAGCATAGTGGTGATGGTTGTCCCGGGAGTTTTTACAACACAATTTTGCTCAGCTATTGTGTTATGGGGCTGTTGCGGTCTTGAGCCGTAACCATCTGTGTACTCGCTAGATTTTGATGTGTGACCATCCAAATATGTATATGTATCTATGCATCTTTTGAAAGACAATGCACCCTGTCCTGCGGTGAGTTCAAGTGTTTTTGTGTTTTGTGCAGTTGCTATTCGTGTATCCAATTCATTTTTGGCTATGAGATATGCACCAATCGGATTATTTTGAGGAAGAAGTGTTGTTCTAAGCCAAGAATCCCAACCACCCTCACTCAAAAATTTGCTTGCGCCTCCGGAAACAATATTAGTTCCGTTAACATTTACATTAACATTACCGCCAATTTGAGCGTTGTTTATGTTGTTAACTATTCCACTGAATGTACAACCTATTCTGTTTTGGAAATTACTGCTATATTCAAGCGAAAGGGCCAATGATACTTGAACTCTAAACGGATCACAGAGAAAACTTAAACTGCTGTCTGCAAAAAAATCTCCGACAGTTCGATCAACTACCCCTCCATTTCCAAGCATAAATTTACCGAAGTCAGAAATAAATGCTGGGTTTCCATTGAAACCGCCATTAATCCAGTTTACTGTTGCTTCCGTTATTTTTTGTACCAGATTTCTTGCGAGAGTTTTTGCTGTCATTTCTATGGTGACCGATACGACTTTTTTCCCAAACTCATAAATCATCTCACCAAAATTCGCAGCATCAAAACTGAAAGTGATGTCTCCAACTCCAAAAAGGGCGTCCGCTTTTTTGGGAACAGCTAAAAAAGATAAATTTAATGACAAAATAGAAACGATGAGTATAAATGATATTTTTTTTGTTAAGTTTTTTTGAAACTTCATATGAGTATTTCTATATCGAATTATACAACTATTTTTTTAATATTAAAATGCTATGCATGGTAATTAAAGTTGAAATGAGGTCGTTGGAGCTTTCGTTATACATCGACAAATTAGAAAAAATACCCAAAGAATTTTTATCTGAATTCACAATATCTTTATCAATAGCTATTATTTTTTCCAAATCATTTATGACGGTCAGATGGTAGCTCGGATCATAATAGCCAATAGCTACCGGAACGGGCATTTTTATAAGGCTGTTTACTATTGCTTGATATTGGTCGGTTAATTTTAACATAGCGGATCTCGTGTTTGCGCTACCATCTGAAATATACGAATTGATTAAACCGACATCAGCACCCAAAATAGGAGTAAGTTTATTTATCACGGCTGAAAAGCTTTTTACATAATCCGACATATTTTTATTAAGATTTGTACTATCTGTTTTCAATAAAATCAAATCTGTAGATTTTGTTATCCCGGTATAATTTTTTTCAGGGATTTCTGCGAGTGCCTGTGCGACTATTGAATTCATTGTGTTTTGGTCCATAGCGCCGCTTACTGGCTGGGAAGCAATAATGTTTGACACCAAATCTCGTGAGAATTTATCGGTCTCACTTAATTTTTCATAATCTTCCAGAATTTTCTTATTATTTTCTATAATTGCCGGATCAATTTTGTCGTTTGGTTCTTGCCCAGCTAAAGCAGTATTGGCTTTTAGAGGGTCTCTTATCTCAGCTATTTCTTCTGCGTCGTTTGTTCCGTCTTCATCCGTATCTTCTTTCTGTAAATTCGTGCCATAAAGGGCTTCTTTCCAATCAGGCAGACCGTCATTATCTGAATCAGTGTTTATAATTGATGCGCTAGCATTCGTGTCGGTTGCTAAATTATTATTTTTGTATTTTGTGATGCTGGGTTTCCAATAATTGAATATTATTGCAATAAGAACCACTGCAATGGCTATAGCCAGAGCCGTTACAAATTTTTTAGACGGGAGATATTTTTTATTTATCATTTACCCGAGAAAATTTTTGCTAATAAAAAAGTTACTTAGGACCTTTTTGATATAATTTCTGCCATATTGTGTTTTCATATATTTTTCCCTATTAAACGCATCTGTACTGTTAATATAACTTTCGTAATAAATAAGTGCAAATGGTGCGTGCTTTTTCGTTGACGTAACTTTTTTGGCATTATGCAATTTCAACCGTTCTTTTAAATCTTTGGTACAACCTGCATATATTTCCCCATCTTTTTTACTTTGGATTATATATACATATTGCATAATGCGTTAGCAAAAACTTTAACGGGTGAATTATATCATATAAAATATTAAAATATAAATTCATATTTTAATAAGCGATTTTTTTACTTGGAAGTGTAAATTGCACCGGAGTGCTTGTAGATTTGTCTGACATATTCATCACATAGATAGTTTTAACTCCCCCCGTTTCAATAGTTAGCCCGGTGGTTCCGGATACTGGCAATCTTGGACATATTTCAATATCGGGTTCAGTACAGCCCAATTGGAATGGTGGCACTATAAATATTATGGAACTATTTGTTTTGGATACGATTAGATTATCTGCCACTTTAAATCCTCCGAATAGGACTATGGAATCGGAAAGAAATCCCGAGCCAGAGATAGTAATTTTGTCTCCACGATTTCCCGATGACGGGCTTACAGAAGATATCGCAAGTTTTGATGAATAGTAAGGGTTGGCGAGAATCGTAACCATCTTACTGGGTAGTGTAAAAACAACAGTATTGCTAAAACCATTGGTATTTGAAACTTGAATCGTTCTTTTTCCTCCTGTTTCAACTACAGTGTCAACTGCTGGTGGCGGACAATATGACGCAGGGCATGATTTATAGTCGGGAATTTTGAAGGATATGGAAGTACTACTTTCCGATAATATTAAATTGTCATCAATCTTGGCGCCGTCAAAAAATACTGTATTTGCGGAAATAAAATCGGAGCCTTTAATAGTAACTGTATCTCCGCGATTTCCTACAGATGGATTGACGGAAATTATTGTTGCAATACGCGTTGTTTGTTGAGGAGTTGTAGTTGTAATTACGGGGTTTATAACATTAACTGTTATGCTTTTGGTTCCCGGAATTCCATATTTGTTGTAGCAAATAATAGTGTAAGTTGTATTTTTGTTTATAGGACCACTGTATCTATAATCGGAAGTTTTTATCGTGCTACTAAACATATTTCCTGCAGAATCTTTAGAAGTGATTTTACATTGACCAGTGGCATTGTTGGCGCTCCATGTCAAAGTGGTTTGTTGGCCTACAGCTACTTGCACAGGGTCTGCCTTAAATGCAATTGTTGGCGCAAAGGAATCGGTTTTGCCTGCTATCGGAGGCGTAGCTGAAACCGAAGGCGTTGTTACTGTATTTGTATTGTATGAACTGCTGATGATATATGATTGGTAGTCTGAAGAAGTGTTTAATGACACAGAAGAACTGTTGTTTGTTGCCGATGTTCCGGATGTTTTTGTGGAATATAAAATATCGTTCAAAATAGAATCTAATTTTTTCCTTGTTGAAGGTCCAACAAAACCCGTACCACTAGATAAACCATTTGGGATGAGAATTTCCGTGGCGTATTTTTCTTGGAATTTATTTACGGCGTTTTGTGTTGCCAAATCAAAAACGTTGGCAACACTGGACGAATTTACAGCTACTCTCGTATCATTATCTGAGTTCAACACGATTTTTAGCAAGGAAATATCATCACCTAAGGAACCCAGTTTTAAATTTGTTGTAAAAACGCTTTTAACCGCACTTGTCGTTTGCGTTTTTATTGGCACCGTAAAATCGCTCAATTTTATTGAGTATTTTGACACTAATTGATTTAATTTTGTCCTTGTTGAAGGTCCAACAAAACCCGTACCACTAGATAAACCATTTGGGATGAGAATTTCCGTGGCGTATTTTTCTTGGAATTTTTTGACGGCGCTTGTTGTTTTTGAAGTAAAAGATACTGATGTATCTATGGTTGTGTTAAGTTCTAATCCGATTATTTTTTTAAGAGCCATTACATCTTGGCCTGAAGATCCGACAGTTAAATTTCTTGCGAATATAGCCCCGGATGATATCGTGGCGGTGGAGACGGTTGTATTTGCCGAAGGATTAGAATTTAAAATGATTTCTGCAGCATTGACTGTTAATGCCAATCCTAATAAGAGAAAAATTAAAAAAAGGTTTATTATTTTCTTCATCCATACATTATATAATAGAAAGAACAAACTAAAAAGAGATTTTTATGAAAAAATCTCTTTTTAGACGACTGATTTTTTTACCAACCCCTTCCAATTTTCAAGTGTAAGATCTTCGGCTCTAGCTTTTATTGGTATTTTTAAATCTTGAAAAATTTTCAATAAGTCATTTTGTTCAAATTTTTCTTTTAAATTAGCTACCAACACTTTTCTTTTATGAGCAAAACCGGTTTTAATGACCTCAAAGAATTTTTCTTCATTTATTTCATTAAAGAAAAACTTGGAAATATTATCAACAAGTAAAATGGCAGAATCTACTTTTGGTTTTGGGCTGAAATTCTCTTTTTCTACTTTCATTATTTTTTTTACATTCCCATAGACTTTTACACTAAGCGAAAGCAGACTTTCCTTAGCATCACGAGCGATAATTCTGTCGGCAATTTCTTTTTGCACCATTATCACAAGTTTTTTTGGTTGAATACTTTCTGATAAAAATTTTCTGAATATTAAGCCGGTAATATAGTAAGGAATGTTTGCTATCAGTTTGAAATCACCATTTTTTAGGCCAATTTTTTCCAAATTTAATTCTAAAATATCACCATAAATAAGTGCGAATTGACCATTTTTAACTTCTTTTTTAAATTTTTCATTTAAAACTTCAATTAGTCTGTTATCTTTTTCAACTGCTATGACTTTTGCTCCAGTCTCAAGAATTTTTTCAGTGAGAGCTCCCTGCCCCGGGCCTATTTCAAGTACCGTATCATTTTTGGTTATTTCTCCAGCTTCTATCATGGCAGAAAGAGCTTTTTTCGATTTCAAAAAGTTTTGTCCCAACGATTTTTTTGCCTGTATTTGCATTTTTGTATTTAACTTTATAACTTTCAACTTTAAAACTTTTTAACTAATTTCTACCATTCTAAATAAACGATTTTTTCCCTGTATTCAAAATTTTCTTCCTCTAAAAAACTATTATCAAATTCTCCAAGAAAGATTGAGGGCAAATTCATTTGTTGAGAGCCGTAGATTGTTCTCATTTCTGCATATGTTAAGAATAACTTAATTCTCGCTCTGGTCAAAGCGACATAAAATAATCTTCTCTCCTCCTCCATCTCCTCAGGGGTTTTTGCTTCCGTGCCCATTCCTTGGTGAGGGAAAAGATCTTGCTCAAGTCCTGTGATAAAAACATAATCAAATTCAAGTCCTTTTGATGCATGAACCGTCATGAGTTTTACTGCGTTTTCGTTTTTTTCTAAAGAATCTTGGTCTGAAGCAAGTGCAGATTCTTCTAAAAGTTTTTCTATTCCCTCTGGCTTTGGAAAATGATCATATTTAATAGCTAAGGTTGCAAGTTCACGCATGTTTTCTAATCTTTCTTTGTCTTCATCATTTCCTCTTTGTAATTCAAGCTCAAGCCCGGATTCTTTTATTATATATCTGATAACTTCAGAAGGTTTTAATTTTTCTGTCTCTTTTTTTATTTTTGCGAGCAGATTAAAAAAAATATTTACTTTTTCTTTTACTCCGTTTGGTAATTTATCTTTTTCTCCAGCAAATATTTTTAATATTGTGACTTTACCGATTCCCCTCGCTGGAACATTTATAATTCTTTTTAAATCAGACAAACTTTCTGGATTTAAACTAGCGCGTAGGAAAGCTAAAACATCTTTAACTTCTTTTCTATCAAAGAATTTTGTACCCAAAACTTGGTATGGGACACTCTCGGTAAGAAAAGCTTCTTCAAGTACGCGAGACTGGAAATTAGCCCTATAAAGAACGGCTATTTCACGTGGGCTGACTCCTCTTCCTATCAATTCCTGTGATTTTCTGGCGATAAATCTCGCCTCTTCTATCTCATTTAAGGCTTTGAGGAATGAAACTTTTTCTCCCACAGCATTTTTTGTAAAAAGATTCTTTTCTCGTCTTAATTTATTATTTTTTATAACTTCATTTGCAACAGTCAAAATTGTTTGAGTTGAGCGATAATTTTCTTCAAGTAAAATAACTTTTGCCTCAGGATAATCTTCTTCAAAACTCAAAATATTTTGAATATCCGCACCGCGCCAGCTATAAATGCTTTGGTCTATATCCCCCACCACGCAAATATTTCTATTTTTTTCTGCCAAAAGTTTCGCTGTCATGTACTGAACTTTGTTTGTGTCTTGATATTCGTCAATGTGAATATATTTCCAAAGATTTTGATATTTTTCTAAAACATCTTTATGTTTTTTTAAAATATTGTAGGTTTTTAAGAGTAAATCATCAAAATCCAGTGCTTTTTCTTGTGCAAGTTTCTGTTCATACAAAGGCCAGACTTTTGCTGTAACAGATTTTAAAGTATATCCATCTTCTGCTCCAACAGAATAATTTTCGGCTGTATTCAAATCTCCTTTTTCTCTAGAAATAATATTTAAAATCTTACTCGGTTCAAACTGTTTTGGGTCAATATCTAAACTTTTTAAACAATCTTTTATAAGTTTTGAGGAGTCACTTCTATCCATAATTGTAAAGTTTCTTGTCAGCCCGATAAGTTTGCTGTTTTCTTTTAATATATAAACTCCAAGTGAATGAAATGTGCTAACAAATGGTTTGAAATGATAACTCATTGGAAGATTTAGACTTTTATCTGTAGAAATGATTTTTTCTACCCTTTCTCGCATCTCTTTTGCAGCTTTGTTTGTGAAAGTAATGGCTAAAATATTCTCTGGATGAATGCCTTCTTTAATCAGATGCAATATTCTATGCGCCAAAGTCTTTGTTTTTCCAGCTCCAGCTCCCGCTATAATCAAAATAGGTCCGTCTTTTTGTAAAACAGCTTCTTTTTGCCTCTCGTTTAATCCTAAAAGATGAGTCATGGGATTTACCCGTTAAAGTTTTTGCTAATGTTATTGAAAATGTCGACAAGTTACATCATATACTTAAAAGTGTTTTAAACAAAATTTAGATAAAAAACTGTTATATATACAATAACATTTTCATTAGCAAAAATTTTCTCGGGTGAATAGCATGCCTAAAAATTAGCTTAATAATAAGCGTATGCTACAATAAAAACATGAAAAAAAACCAAAAGATATTTTTTATTTTTGCATCTATTTTTATAATTTGTCTTGGGTTTATTTTTGTAACAAACGACACTTTTTATTCTGAACGTGCGGGATTTGTAAGGTTTTTTAAACAAATTTCTTATAATGCTGAAAATTTATTGGCGACGGTTATATCTACGGATGAAAAAATTAAAATTCCTCTTAAATTTAAAAAACAGGAGCATTCGGTTACGTGCGAGATTGCTGCTTTGCGTATGGTCTTAAACTATTTTGGGGCAACTACTACTGAAGACGAACTTATAAGCAAGATTGTTTTTGACACAAAAGAGCCGAAAACACCTGATAATATTTGGGGAGATCCGGATGAAGGTTTTGTCGGAAGCGTTGACGGCTCAATTTTTTTGGGTACCGGATACGGAGTATATGAAAAACCGATTAGGGACCTGGCTCTTAATTATCGGAATGCTTATATTATGGAAAAAGCAACGCTTTCTGCGGTTTTGAATGAAGTAAATAAAGGAAATCCTGTGATTGTTTGGGGAGTACTTTCAAATCGTAAAGCTATACAATGGAGTACAATAGATGGGAAAAAAATCACAGCCTTACCTGGGGAACACGCGAGGATTATCATAGGATTTTCAGGTGATGTGTCAAAACCAACCAACATAGTATTGATGGACCCTATATATGGAAAAATTCGTATGAGTAAGAGTCAATTTTTGAGCAATTGGGCAAAGTTGGGAAACAAAGCGGTTGTAATTTCTTAGTTTTTATAAATTAAAATCAAGATTTAACAACCGACCTTGTTGATAACTTGATTGACTACCATTCCGCAAGTAGTATCATTGTATATTGTACTGAAAATGATGTTTACATGCTGAAATATGGCTCAATAGAGCCGTCAAAATTCAGAAAATACCGTATCCCTTTAAAAAATCGGCTTATTTTAAGAAAAAAAACTATAACTGGCTCAAGGTGTGTAAGAAACTCCGAGAGCCAATCCATAAAGCCTATCTCTTTGACCATTTACAAAAAATGGCTGTTTGTTTTTTCAATGATCTTAATGATTTTTTCATTAAGTTTTTTCTCCCCATATGTTGCCAACGCAAGTATTTTGTCCGCAATATCTGATTTTTTTAGGATAAAATCTCATAAAACAGAAGAAATGGTAGCTGATTCAAATTCTCAAAATCTACCCCTTCTTCAAAGTGCCGTTAATTTTGATTTAAATGCAGCGGTTGGAGGAGGAGATATTACTGTTGTTGGTAATGAGGCATTAGTTTCGGAGAGCGGGCCTTCAGGTACTCTTGCTGATATAAATGAAACTGTCAATACAGGCCAAATCAGCAAATATGTTGTAAGAAAAGGCGATACTCTAGGGTCTATAGCGAAAATGTATGGAGTTACCACCAATACAATCATTTGGGCCAATAATATAACCTCAAATACTGTAAAAGAAGGGCAATCGCTTGTAATTTTGCCTGTTTCGGGAACAATACACACGGTTGCAAAAGGCGATACTTTGTTGTCTATAGCCAAAAAATATAAAGCGGATGCAGGAGAAATATCTCAGTTTAATGATTTAAACTCAAATTCTCTACTTGCTATTGGAGATACAATAATAATTCCTGATGGAGAAGGAACAATAAAAGTAAGTGGAACAACAAAAACTGGGACAAGTTCTTATAAAGGAGGTAGCGGTCCAGAATATGCAGGCTATTACATAAGACCTGTGACCGGTGGTATAAAAACGCAAGGTTTACACGGATATAATGCTGTAGACATAGGAATACGCACTGGAACAACCTTATATGCGGCAGCATCTGGCCAGATAATAATTGCAAAAAATTCTGGGTGGAATGGAGGGTATGGAAAATATATTGTTATTTCACATTATAATGGAACACAGACCGTGTACGGGCACTTAAGTGAAGTTCTTGTTAATGAAGGTGAGGTAGTTTCTCAAGGTCAAGTAATAGGCCTCACAGGAAATACAGGAAAATCTACAGGTCCTCACTTACATTTTGAGGTTCGTGGAGCCAAGAATCCGTTTTAGTTAATTAAAGCAAAAGCTAGGGCGATTCGGTTTTGCCGAATCGCCCTTTTGTATTTGGTATTTAAATTAAGCCATGTTAAAATTTGTGAAAGTTTAATTTTATTACTCTATCTATTTATTTTTAAAAATGGAAAAACAAAAGGAACAGCTGATAAAATATATAAGAGAACAACTTCAGCTTGGCGTTCAGGAATCTATTTTAATTAATACCGTAAAATCTGCAGGTTGGACAGATGAAGATTACAAAGAAATGTCTCAAATTGCTAAGTCACAAATATCCTCTATCAATAATTTATCTCAAACACTTATAAAAACAATACCGACCGATACTACCTACCCTGTTTTTACAGGGAAACCAAAGTCTAATCACGGAAAATTAATTTTAATTATTTCTATTTTACTGATTTTTTTTGGTGGAGTGTCGTTTGCATATATGAATAAAGATATTTTATTAAACATACCCTTAGTAAAATCTTTTGTTGAAAAAACGGGTTTATCAAGAATATTGATTGACACACGAATAGAGACTATTACTACAGCAACAAGCACTGAATCTGTTGCAACCACTACGGAATCTATTGCGACATCGATACTAGAAAAACTACCTGCCCCTTATCTTTTGGAGGTTGATTTTTATGCCACTACCACCTCGAGTTCTACAACAGTTACTACGAAGAGTGGTGGTGGTGGTGTGACGGCAGACGATACTCTCCTAGGTGTTATTAAAAATGGGGTTCTTAAGGGATACGAGGTGTACGAAGGAGTTTTTGTAGAAGATGATTATGATCCATCAAATTGTTGCTATGATTTTGGTGATTGTAATTTACCGTGTATGAGTGTCGTTATTGATGATTTTGTACTTATTAATGGCGAAAGAACTGATTTAGAAAAAAATGGTTTTAAGATTGATGGTGCGGTTTATCCTAATAGTACTCAATAAATACAAAAAGGAATTTTTGCAAAGCGAAAATTCCTTTTTGTATTTACTATAAGCTAAAAGCTAGGAGCTGATGGCTATTGATTTCTCTTCGGTCTATATTGCAAAGCCTCAAGTATGTGTGAAGAATTTATTGTTTTGTTCCCTTCCAAATCTGCGATAGTTCTCGCAAGTTTTATTATTCTATGATACGCGCGCGCAGATAAATCCAATTTTTTTGCCGAAGTATTTAAAATTTCCATAGCACTCTTTTCTAAGCCGGCAATTTTATTTATATCTTTTGCTTCCATTTCGCTATTGGTTTTTATTTTTCTACCAGCATTAGTAAATCTTTCTTTTTGTACTTCTCTTGCTTTTATAACTCTCTCTTTTATTTCAGCAGTTTCTTTTTTATCATTGTTTGAGTCTGACAATTTTTCATAATTAATTTGCGAGACTTCCACCCACATGTCTATTCTGTCTATTATCGGACCAGAAATTTTTCTTTGATATCTGAGTAAATCTGTTGGTTTGCAAATACACTCTTTTGTTTTTGAACCGAAATTTCCGCAAGGACATGGATTCATCGCGGCAATTAAAATAAAATTGGCCGGAAAAGTGACAGTCCCGCGCGATCTTGAAATGCTTATCTCGCTTTCTTCAAGCGGTTCGCGAAGTGTGTCTATTACTTTTCTATCAAACTCTGGAAATTCATCTAAAAACAAAACACCTCTGTGGGCCAAAGTTATTTCTCCCGGTTTTGGAATTGTTCCTCCGCCGACAATAGAAACATAAGAAGCCGTGTGGTGTGGAGATCTTACAGGCGATCTAGTAATGATATCTTTTTTTAGTACCCCAGCTACAGAATGAATAGATGTGATTTCTAGTATTTCATCAAAAGAAAGAGTTGGTAAAATATGAGCAAAAGCTTTTGCGAGCATTGTCTTTCCTGTTCCTGGAGGTCCATACATTGCAATATTGTGTCCACCAGATGCGGCAATTTCCAATCCCCTTTTTGCTGTTTCCTGTCCTTTTATTTCGCCGAAATCTATAAATAATTCATCGTCTCCCGTTATTATTTCAGTTTGTGGTTGCTGTTCAATTTTTCTTGGAGGAGTTTTTTCTCCAAAGAATTTTTCAAAATCTCGTTTTGAATTTCTAGGTTTTGTATTTAAATGTTCTATTATTTCTTTTAAATTATTTGCCCCGTATATTTTTATGTCAGAAATAAGGGCGGCTTCTTTCGCATTGTCTTTTGGTAAGAAAACTTCAAGAAACCCACATTTTTTTGCCTCAGCGACTATTGGAAGTACGCCATTAACCCTTCTTAAATTTCCATCAAGTGAAAGTTCACCAAGAAAAAGTATTTTTTTAGAATCAAATTTTATTTCTTCGGAGGCAAGTAAATAAGCAAGGGAGATGGCCACATCAAAAATCGGACCTTCTTTTTTTATATCTGCGGGAGCAAGCGACACAACGGTCTTCTGGTTTAAACTTTTCGGTGATACGAAGCCACAGTTTTTAATGGAGGCGGACACTCTATCTTTTGATTCTCCGACACCTTTGTCTGGCAATCCAACAATAGTAAAAGCATTGAGGCCTTTTGAGAGATCAATTTCCACATCTATTATTTTTGCGCCTAAACCTATTGTCTGCGCGCTTGAAGTTTTTGCAAAGCTCATTTACCCGAGAAAATTTTTATTAATAAAGTGGTTCGCGAAGTGTGTCTATCACTTTTCTATCAAACTCTGGAAATTCATCTAATATTATTGTCCCTCAATAACTGATCACCCTCTGATATTGTGAGACTGACGTTAGGGTTGGTGTCTTGTAAAAATATTTATGTCAAAATTGTTGTTTTATGTTTTTTGATTTCTTGAATTTGTACACAAACAGACCGACACCGCAAACAACCAGCAGACCCGCCAGCACGAATAACTCCCTGACTGTATCATTAGTCGTTCCGTTTTTCGTTGGGAGATCGCTTGTTATTCTGAATTTGTTGGTCTTAAGATCGAGATCGATAGTTCTGTCGTCACCAATCCTTCCACCGATACACCCTTTATATCCGCATCCTTCTCCGCCTTCCGATTTTGGCGGTTGCAGAGTTGTCTGGTAGTAGCTATTTTCTTTTATGTATCTATGAAATTCTACACCCTGTTTTGAGTCATGTGTTCTTTGAAACTCACCAAATCCCTGAACTTTTTCTGATTTTAATCGATAAATTGTAACCGGATAAAATTGTTGCCCGATATCGCAAACTCCGCCCATACACAATCCACCATATCCGTAATCTGCAGCCCACAAAGTTAAGTCGTCGCTGACTCTGTTTCCGTTTTCAAACAAAGTGACCGTATCTCTTGCAAAGTAAACGGCACCAGCTGTTACTGGAAAAAATAAGACAACAGCACAAAAAGAAACAATATGTTTTTTCATTAAGGTGTAATATTTTATAATTTTTATCTTAATTTATTATACCACGCTACACCAATCAACTCCACACTGATTGTTTTAACAACTTTTTGATTTAAACTTTTAGGAGAAATAAAACCACTGAAGTTTTTGCAAAACTCATTTACCCGAGAAAATTTTTATTAATAAAAAAGTTGTTTTCGACATATTTTTATGTTGAATTCATTTTAAATCATATTATCTTTTTTAGCCAACTTTTTTGCATTAAATACATTTTTTAATTAAAAAATGTATTTAATGCGTTAGTAAAAACTTTAACGGGTGAAAAATATTATACACATATTTTTCAAAAACAAAAATAAAAGAGGGCATGTTCTGCCCTCTTCATGTCTATTTTTGTGATCAAATGATGGGATGTCCCAACACTGCCGCCGTTTCATCTTCTATCCATCTTTGAATCTGTTCCTTATCTTTTGCGTAGGAATTGAAAGGATAACTTCTTCTTGTGTTTCGACAATAAACTCTACCGGGTTGATTCCCGTTTCTGAATTTTCCATAAAAACTGAAATCAAAATACGCACCGCCTAAGTTATCCGAACCCTTTCTTTTTCTTGGCATTATTACTCACCTCCATTTTTATGAGACATATATCTCAAAACAATTTACAGCAGAGTTCATTGTCTGTCAACTTTAAATTAAAAAGCTGGTTTTCGTTTTGCGAAAACCAGCTTTTTAATTTATTTTTTATTTTGCATGTTCTATACAAGTTCTCGCAGAAGGATTTGCCTCAAGTCTTTCTTCCGGAATATCCTCTCCCCCGACTTCGCATTTCCCGTAAGTCCCATTTTTGATTTTTTCTAAAGCTACTTTTACATCGTTGTATCGTGCCTCTAATTTACTTAGAATAGCTGTATTTTCACCAAAATTTTCCAGTTCATCTGCAATCTCATCTATATCGGCTGTATCAGCATTCATATCGGTTTCAACTGGTTCCCAATCTTTAGGATTTGAGGGATTTTTGCGTCCAACTTCTTTCATTTCCTCTTCTAGTAACTGCAATTCTTTTTCTAATTTATTTTTGAATTTGTTTGTATCCATATGAACAAATTGTAGCAAACTTTATTGATTACACAAAGAGCAGTTTGGCGAAGCCAAACTGCTCTTCGGTCTTATGCTATTTACTGAGTAACAACTCTTGCTTTACTTATTCTACTTATAATCTCTTTAAGAGTGTCCGTGCTTGTTGTAATGACTATTGTATTTTTGTCTATTATTGAATATAAAAAGATTACATTACCTTTAGAATCTTTCACTACTCTGCAATCTTTATTGTTAAAAGTGGCATCCTGGAATTTTTTTATCTCTATTGCGAATGAATTGTCCGATGATTCGAGATCGTCAGATTTTAAATCAAAAAGTTCTTTAAAATTTTGCCAAAGATTTGTTTCCCAATAAAGCATTCCCGAAAATGTCGTACCATACTCGCCTACTCTCAATATGAGAAATCTTTGGTTGCCGTTATAATTATAAAATCCAAACATGTAAGAATCTTTTAATGTTCTTTGTACTTCAGACGGGATGCTAGCTCCAATTAATTTAAGGAATTTATTTGAAGTTATTAATTTTTCTTTATCCCCATCTCCTTCCGTAAAATATATATTTTTTATTTGGCCTAGCTTTGTAGCAGACTGATCCACCCGCTCTTTTAGAGTCGTGCTTACTCTATTTAAATTTATATCTTTAATATTCATTTTTTCTTCCGAATCAACCGTCATTAAAGGCATAGAAGAAACTGTTTCTGCCGGGACTTTTTTTTCTCCATATTGCATATTAATCAATAATCGTGGAACAAAAAATATTAACGCGCCTCCTAAAATCAGCACCAGACTCATTATCAAAATGTTCTTATTTATTCTGGTTTTTTTGGTGTTTATTTCTGTTTGTTTATTCTGGCTTAGCATTTTTTTATTTTCAGCCATTGCTATATTGATAGAAGATATATGACTAGTTTGGATAGTTTCTTCCATATCGCTTTTGTATGTCCTTATGATGGATTTTGGTTTTTTTTGTTCTTCTGCGACTGGAATATCAACAGTTTTTATTAATGGATCTGTTTTTATTTCTGCTCCAGAATAATAGGAAACAGCACTGGTGTTACCATTTTTTGTTTTTTCAGTTGGATTTATAAAAGAGTCCAATTGGTTTGCAAGGGCCTCTTTTGTTTTAGGGTCTATGTTATTTTGTTCTGTTATTTTATTTTCCTCCATGAAATTATTTTTTTATGTAGCTTTATTTACCCGAGAAAATTTTTGCCAACGAAAATGTTATTACCAAAATCAAGTTATATTAAAAATTAATGTTTTTTCTCTTATTTAAATGATATCACAAATTTTCATTTTCAATAACATTGGCAAAAACTTTAGCGGGTTAACTAAACAAACACCGAGTTTGTCTCGATGTTCGTTTAGTTAAATCTTTTTTTGTTCAACTGGAGGAACCGGTGGTGATGCCGAATTTTTCTTTTTTATAAAATCCGGAGCCGTAGCTTTTATAGATAATGCTATTCTATCTCTCTCGTCTATCTCTTTTACAACAACCGGAACTTTATCTCCGATTTTAAGATAATCAGAAACATTATCTACTCTAAATGGTGCGATTTCTGAAACATGAACAAGCCCGTCAGTTTCGTATCCAATATTTACGAATGCGCCGAAAGCTTCTACTCTTACGACTGTACCTTCAAATTTTTCTCCAGGTTTATATTCATGAGTCATGCTTAGAACTATAACTTTCGCTTTTTCAGCCGAACCGTTTTTACCAGTAAGATAAACTGTTCCATCATCATCAATATCAATTTCTGCACCGGTTTTTTCTTTTATGGCTTTGATTGTTTTTCCTCCCGAGCCGATTACTCCTCCGATTTGGTCTGGCTTAATTTTTATTACCAATATTTCTGGAGCATTAGGAGAAATGTTTTTTCTGGATTCCGGAATTGCTTTTGTTATAACATCCAAAATTTGCAATCTTGCTTTCTTTGCTTTTTCAAAAGCAATTTCCAATACTGGAATTGGAATACCACTTACTTTTACATCCATTTGTATTGCCGTAACTCCGTCTTTTGTTCCCGCTACTTTAAAATCCATATCTCCATAATGGTCTTCCGGCCCTTGAATATCTGTAAGAACTTTGTATGTTCCTTTACCGTCTGACATAAGCCCAGAAGCAATTCCTGCGACTGGTTTTTTAAGTGGAACTCCTCCATCCATAAGTGCAAGAGTTGATCCGCAGACAGAGCCCATTGATGTTGAGCCGTTTGACGAAAGCGCTTCCGAAACAAGTCTAATCGTATAAGGGAAATCTTCCGTTTTTGGAATCATTGGGAACAAAGCTTTTTCAGCAAGATTTCCGTGACCAATCATTCTTCTATTTGCTCCGCCCATTCTTCCGGTTTCTCCAACAGAGAAAGGAGGAAAATTATAATGGTGCATGAATCTTTTTGCTTCTTGTTTTTCTTCCATACCTTCAATCACCTGTGCGTCTCGTGGTCCGCCAAGTGTAAGAACAGAAAGTACATGTGTTCCTCCTCTGTAAAATATTCCTGAACCGTGAAGTATTGGTGAAACTCCGCCAGCTTGTGCAAAAAGTGGTCTAAGCTCGTCTATTTTTCTGCCGTCTGCTCTCTTATCATGTTTCAAAACTTGTTCGTGGATCAATTCATCAAGTTTTTCTTCAATATATTTATCTGCAAATTCAAAATCTTCTTCAGAAAGAGTTTCTTTTGCAATTTCCATCCATTTTTCAGTTATTTCATCTATTTTTGAATGTCCCGGAATATCACTCATCACAGTATTTGCAAATTTGCTTTCAATTTTTTCTGCAAAAAGTTTTTTTACTGTTTCTGGCATGACTGGTGCTGGAATTTCCATTTTTGGAACGCCAATTTTTGAAACAACTTCAGATTGCCAAGTATTTATTTTTTCTATTTCTATAGATGCGAGCTTTAATCCCTCTATTACTGTAGATTCCAACGCTTCATCTCCGCCAAGTTCAATCATATTTATATTTCCATCCTTTCCGCAAGCCAGAAGGTCTAGTTCATAAGTTTCATTTTCCCTTTCTATATAAGTTGGGTTTGTTTGGAAGCCGTTGTTTTTGTGTTTGCTTATTCTTACAGCACTTACCGGTCCCTTAAAAGGAATTTTTGACATCCCAAGAGCAAGTGATGCTGCGATAACTCCCAAAACATCTGGATCGTCTTGATCAAGGGAAAGCACTGTAATAACGACTTGTATCTCATTTCTTATCCATTGGTCAAAAAGAGGGCGAATTGTTCTGTCTGTAATTCTTCCGGAAAGAATTGCTTCATCGGATGGCCTTCCTTCCCTTCTTGTGTATCTTGAGCCAAGTATTTGCCCGGTAGCGTAAAATTTTTCCTCGTAATCAATAGTTAGAGGAAAGTAACCAGCTTCCGGCTTTTCTTTTTTAGAAATAACAACAGTTGCAAGTACCGCTGTCGCTCCATATCTTAATATTACCGAACCATCGGCATTTTCTGCCAAATCATTGAACTCGGCGCTAAGCTTTTTGCCGCCAAGCTCCATTGAGAACGATTGTGTTTTCATTTTATCTTGATGATCTTTAGATTTCAGGTCAGAACTCAATGTTCCAAACTGTATATCCAAAGACCATTGATTAGCAACTAATAAAACCTTTTTAAGGCAGTTATCATCTTAGCATAAATATATTTTTTTAAAACTATTTTATTAAAAGAACAAAAAGTAAAGAAAACACAAAAGGCGGTTTCCGAAGGAAACCGCCTTTTGTGTTTTCATTTTGTAATTTTCTAAAACCTAGAAACTATAACCTAAAACCTTTTCTTTCCTCCACCTATCATATATTTAAAAGGATTTTTGTCCAAATCAATGAAATCATCCACTGTTTCTATAAGCTTTGATGAAGTTGATTTACCAAAAGAAACAAGTTCTACCTGGCAACCTTCCGTTATTTTCAAGTATTCAACTAGCGGAATGAAATCTCCATCCCCTGTTACCAAAATAACCGCATCAAGCTTGGGTGAAAGAGATATTGCATCTATTGCCATTGCCACATCCCAATCCGCTTTCTTTGAACCTCCGGCGAAAATCTGCAGATTTTTTGTTTTAGTTGTGATGCCTACTTTAGATAATGCTTCAAAAAAACTTTTTTCATCGCCTGATTCCGTTGTTATCACATAAGCTGTTGCTCTTATTAAAACTCTACCGTCTAATGCATCCTTTACTACTTGTCCAAAATTTACCTTGGATCCATATAAGTTTTTTGCCGAATGATAAATATTTTGTGTATCTATAAAAATTCCCACTCTTTGGCTTTTATGTTTAATTACTGACATATTTATTTATTAAAATTAATTTATTAAAAATCGACCTACTGAAATTATATCATAACTGTGTCATTCCCGCGTAGGCGGGAATCCAGTATTAATTCAATTCACACTAGATTCCCGCCTGCGCGGGAATGAAAATAACAAAAAATTCCCTTTCGGGAATTTTTTGTTATTTTAGTTCCACTTTTTTCATTATCGCTTCGTATCTTTTCGGTGAAGTTTTTTGCAAATATTTCAAATGTTTCCTTCTATCGGCAACCATTCCAAGAAGTCCTCTTCTTGAGTGATTGTCTTTAGAATTTTTCTTCAAATGTTTAGTTAATTCCTCTATTCTTTTGGAGAGAATAGCGATTTGAACTTCTGGAGAACCAGTATCTGTGGCATGAGTAGCCACTTCTTTTATCACTTTCTGTTTTTTGGTCTTTGTTAACATACTCAATAAGATAGCATATTTATTTGGTTTTTGCAAGGTTTTTAAAGTAAATAGAAAAATAAAGCGGGCTGGAAGCGAAGCTTCCAGCCCGCTTTATTTTAGAAGTTATTTTTGCCTCGTTATTATTTTAATAAAGTTTACAAAAGCATTTGTAAAAAATGATCCCAGAACAGTTGCTATATTAGAATTTCTTGGTGTTTGACTGCCTGAAGAAGTATATGGGTTAGTTACAGGTAAACATGCACCTCTTGCACATCCATGCGGACAAACATAAGCTGTTGTTTTTTTCTGATTATTTTCACAATATGTTTCGTATAAGGTTCCAACGCCAGTACTTCCATTTGTTATGCAAGAATCAGCATATTTCATATTTGGAAAGTTTGACACAACAACTGATCCAGATGTCATATAATTTTTTCCACCGTCAGAGTCGGTACAAGTAACTGAAGTTGCCGTAGCAATTGTAATGGTATTGGTGAAAATATTACCGTTATTACCTGCGCTGTCAATGATAACGGTATTTAATGTCTTGGTACCAGAAGAAGAGAAACTAAAAGCATTGGGCACAGTTACGGTTGTTTGAGCACCAGTGACCAATGAAGGAACGGTAACTGTTTTACTCTGAACATTGACTTTAAATGGAGTAGTTTGATTGCCTGAACCATTATTGCGAACGGTAACTGTTGCCGTTATAAGATCGTTAACTTTAGGAGAGGATGGTGAATATTGAACATTCGTTATGACAATTGATGGAGCCGGGGCTGGAGCAGAAATTGTAAAATAATTATCACTTTCATCTCTTGACACAATAGCGTTTTCTGAGGCGAACGATCCATTATTTGCTATTAACAATACTTTGTATTGTCCAGCAATGATAGATTTTAAAATATTTGTGATAGATTTTGAAATATCTGAACATTGGTAGGTTGCTCCCAAATTTATAGTTGAGTAACCCTGTGATACAGGTACGGTTTTTATATAACAACTAGCTCCATCTGAAAACTGAAGATACACGGCGACATTTCCAGTATGAGATGAACTCCATGTTGTTTTAAAATCATTCGCACTCAGAGATATATTTTCTCCCCCATTTGGTGAAAGAATAGTAATTGAAGGTTGGGTGATTGCAGGCAAACACGCTCCATTATTGCAACCGTTTGAGCACGGATACGATGTCGTCTTTTTTTGACTATTTTCACAATACATTTCATACAGAGTTGTGGTGCTCGTAGTTCCATTTATCGAACAGTAGTCAGCATACGGGCTATTTGGCAGGTTTGACACAACAACTGACCCAGATGTCATATAATTTTTCCCACCGTCAGAGTCGGTACAAGTGATGGCCGCTGGAGCAGTAACTGTGTAATTTATAGTATTGCTTTGTCCCCACGTACCGCTTATAGAAACTTTATATGTTCCAATGGGTAATAATTTGTCTGTTACAAAAGATAAATCAGCACTATCGATTAACGTTATATTTCTTGCATAAATACCATAATTGGTATTATTGCTACTAAATAGATTTACATTAATAGTTTGTGCTTTATTACCGGTACTTGCACATTTTGAATCACAACCAAAAAAATTTGAACCATGTAATGTTACTGTGGTACTTGCCGGTCCTGATGGAGGGCTTCCAGAAGTTATGTAAGGTTTAGGTATAGCATTCAAGGCTACTTGGCAACTTGCCTGAGTACTAAATGTTTTCAACCCCTGATACATATAAGAATCACAGAATTGCTTTAATTGGCAAGTTGGATTGGCATCATAATAATCATTAAAATACCAATAATTATTGCAAATATTGGTGGTGGAAGTGGAGGTAGTTGAACTTGCGGTTGTTTGGCCTGAAAGAGCTACTTGGACATTTGCTACTACCGAGGCATCAGCTCCAAAAGATTGAAGTAATGAAACTATTGCATTTATTTGTGCCTGTGTTAGCGCAGATGCTTGTACTTGACTAAAAGAGATGAGGGATACGAGTAGAGTAGCTGATAAAATCGCACCAATATATTTTTTCATAATTAAAACTAGTTAATAAAACTAATAAATTAAATAAAGAGAGATTTGAAACCAATCAATAGATCTTAAATAAATTAAGATTGCAACTCACACAATTTTATAATGTCCTTTATACATTTGCAATGTGTCCTTTATAAAAACTGTTGATAACTTATTTAAAATATTTGGCGACATGGTAAAATATATCCAAATGAACCTATCAGAACTTAAAAGACAATTTCTTGAGTATATAGAAATAGAAAAAGGCCGTGCTTTGCGTACTGTGGAAAACTACAATCATTACTTGACGGTTTTTCTGGAACAAACAAAAGCTACTGATCCAAAAGATATAACCAACGAAAAAGTACGGGATTTTCGTATGTGGCTTAACCGCCAATCTGCTGGAAACAACCGTGCTACGGGCGAGACGATGAAAAAGAAAACGCAAAATTATTATCTAATTGCTCTTCGTACTTTTCTGAAATTTCTTACTAAGCGAGGCATCACTTCCCTTCAGGCAGACCAAATTGAGCTGGCTAAAGTCGGTGAAAGATCGATAGATGTTATTTCACGAGAGGAGTTGGACAGGCTTTTAAAAGCTCCAGATTCTGAAGAAAATCCAGAAAAAAGGGCTCGCGGACATGCTATTTTAGAACTTTTGTTTTCTACAGGCCTTCGTGTTTCTGAACTTTGCTCTCTTACAAACGATTTGGATATTAGGCAAGATGAATTTTCTATTCGTGGAAAAGGAGGAAAAGTGCGCGTGGTTTTCCTTTCGTCTGAAGCAAAATTTGCAATAAAAGAATATTTAGCATTAAGAAAAGATATGTCTGACGCGCTTTTTGTCCAAGTTGGTGATGAAGGAAAAATTCCGGAAAGTCTTGCAAAAAACAAAACTAGTAATTCAAAAGAATTGAAAGAAGCAGGATTGACTCGCAGATCTATTGAAAGAATAGTAAAAAGATATGCAATAATGGCCGGTATTTCAAAAAAAGTTACACCTCACGTCATTCGCCACTGTTTTGCTACTGATTTACTTTCAAATGGCGCAGATATACGCAGTGTTCAGGCTATGCTTGGCCACGCAAATATCGCTACTACCCAGATATATACTCATGTTACTGACAAACATCTTCGTGATGTTCATAAAAATTTTCACAACAAAAAATAAATTCAAATATAAAAGGCGGAGCCGTACGGCTCCGCCTTTTATATTTGAATTTATTTGTTTTACTCCTTTGTTTTTTCTTTCTCTATCTTATTTTTCGGTCTTTTTTCTACAAAATAATATATAAGAGCCCCGATAATATGAGTAAAAATAATAACCAAAACCCACACAATTTTTGTATTTTCAGGAGAATTTTTGATAGCATCTATAAGCATTACTACCCAAAATACAAATATACTTATGGCAAATATAACCCATATTAAAGGAATAAGTAATACAAAAAATATGACTAACGCTGAATGATTGGCGTCTAGTATGCCATATCCATATCCCCTATCAACATAATTTTTCACCATGCCTTGAGCAAAAGATATGGCTGGTAATAAAGCAATTGACACGATTCCAATTATTTTTTTCATAGAAGTATTATAACATAATATTGTGGTATAATACATACATGAAAATCATTTCTTGGAATGTAAATGGTTTAAGGGCATTGCATAAAAAAGGCGCTTTTGACGCTATTTTTGAGATTGATTCGGATATTATTTGTTTGCAAGAAACAAAAGCTCATCCAGAACAGCTACCTCTCGAAGTTCAATCTCCTGCTGGATATAATGCTTACTTTGACCACTCAAAACTCAAAAAAGGATATAGTGGGGTGGCTATTTTCTCTAAAATTAAGCCAGAGAAAGTAGAATATGGCATCGGAATACCCAAATTTGATGATGAGGGCCGTACTTTGGTGGCTTATTATAAGGACCTGCCTGCGCAGGCAGGTTTTGTTCTGATAAATTCATATTTTCCTAATGGAGGGGGTGGGCCAGAGAGACTTGTATATAAAATGGAGTATTATGATGAATTTTTAAAATTTATTGACAAATTAAAAAAGAATGGAAAGAATGTTATCTTTTGCGGAGATGTAAATACTGCCCATGAAGAAATAGATCTATCAAGACCAAAAGAAAATGAAAATCACACAGGATTTTTAGCAACAGAACGAGAGTGGATTGATAAATTAATTTCTCATGGATATGTAGACACGTTCAGAAATTTTCATCCGGAAAAAATACAATACAGCTGGTGGGATATGAAAACTTTTGCGCGAGACAGGAATATTGGCTGGCGAATTGACTATTTTTTTGTATCCGATTCTATACGAAATCTCATAAAAAGGGCTGAAATACTGGATAATATCATGGGTTCTGACCATTGTCCTATTTTATTGGAGTTAAAGTAATCTAAAGGACATTAGATAATTAGTTATCCACAGTTATGTCCTTTACATATTTTCTAAAGGACATATAATATTAGCAGATCATATTGAGCGTTAGACAATAAAGTATGCAACAACTTTTTTGTTCTCCTTGCGCTGAATATATTTGTTCTTTCAGAAAGTCTAGCTAACTTTCGAGAAATCGAATATGGATTATTTGGTAAGTTTAATTGTCTTTCCCTTCCTTTAAAATTACATCATTTTTATTACAAAGTAATTACAAGGAACAAGCTGATTTACGAAATATATCCTATACGTACCGCGCAAATTATCGCACAGATGTTTGAGCGGTTTTTTTATTGAACAGAATCATTTCATATGAAACATCAAAATATGGCTATAATACTACGTTTTCCAATATATTTACCTTTGAAACAAGCCGTTTTTTATCAATATATACAGTAATTACGTCAAATTGCCACTCCGTTTCATCTGAAATGTGCTTCTCTGTCAGATATATCTGTATTGTTTTAGCCAGCCTTTGCAGTTTCCATGGATGAACATTGTCTTCCGGTCTAAAACCACTATCTCTGCTTGTCTCACCTGAAACATTCGGTATTGTTTCGTACGAAACACTTTTAACTTCTATAAAATGTAGTCTCCTTTCTTTTTTGGCTACTATATCTATTTCCCCACATTTTTTGAGGTAATTTCTATCAATAATAGTAAAACCGTGTTTTATCAGGAACCTACATGCAAGATCTTCGCCGAGGTTACCCGTTTTTCTTCTTTCAGTTAAAATTGGCATAGCCGTTCAGATTATATCAGATAAATAATAGGAAACGAAAGTGTTAAAGTTATTACGTGTGAAGTAACACGGGTGATGTTTCGGGTGAAACAAGAAAAGTGTTACTTAGAAACACTTTATATGAGACAAGAACTATTTTAAGGACGGGTTTTTACAAAATAGTCTTATCTATAGCCATATATTTTGTAAAAGACCTAAAAAATGAGCAAAATTTTATAATCTATTAGACTGTCTTTAATCAACATATAAACAGAGTTATCCACAGTTTAGGCCAAAAAAGCGTTTATTTTCAACATTAAAATTACCTTAATAACAACATTCTTGTTAATGTGTGTTGTTATGTGTCTATTAAAAAAAGAGAAGTGTCTTTGAATTAAAAATTTAATAAAATATCATTTTTATATTTTTTTTGTTATTTATTATTTAAAATAATTTTTTTGGTATTAAAATTTATTTTCTTTTTCAATTTTTTGTGTATAATAATCTGTAGTCAAATGCGGGCGTGGTTTAATGGTAGAACTAGTCCTTGCCAAGGATTGGGTCCGGGTTCGATTCCCGGCGTCCGCACATACAACAAAAATAGCCTCATTTGAGGCTATTTTTGTTGTATGTAGGGAAAGTAAAGTAGATTTGCTTGCTCGAGCGCACAATATAAAAAACACCATATCCCTATGGTGTTTTTTATATTGTGCGCTCGGCAGGAATCGAACCCACAACAACGGTTCCGAAGACCGTTGTGATATCCATTTCACCACGAGCGCGTTAAATAACCCCCTAATCCTCAGAAATATTGTGACCCATTTCACCACGAGCGCAGATGGGGGAACAACTGAATAATACCTTTAAACTAGCTAAAAATCAAAAAATATAATAAAATTGTTATGATGAAAAAAAATACAGAAGAATACGGACCAATACCAAAAGAAATTTTTGAAGCATCCGAAAAGTTAAAAAAGGCCAATTTTGAAGCCTATCTTATCGGTGGATGTGTTCGGGATATTCTTTTGAAAGTGAAGCCTGTAGATTGGGATATTACAACAAATGCCAAGCCAGAAGACATAATAAAAATATTTCCTGATACATTTTATGAAAATGTTTACGGAACAGTTGGTGTTGTAAATGAAACCGTTTCAGACGAAACTCTCAAAGTTATTGAAGTAACGCCTTATAGGCTTGAAGCAGAATATTCCGATAATAGAAGGCCAGATAGCGTTATTTTTAGCGATAAATTGGAAGACGATCTTGAAAGAAGAGATTTTACTATAAATGCAATTGCTTTAAATATTGAAGGAAAAGGAGATAAAGAAAATTATTATAAAGGACAAGTAGTTGATTTGTTTAAAGGACAAGAAGATTTGAAAAATAAAATTCTTAGAACTGTTGGCAATCCGCATGAAAGATTTCGTGAAGATGGACTAAGGATTTTGAGAGCTGTGAGAATAGGGAACTATGTAGGATTTGAAATTGACAACGCGACGGAAAAAGCACTTGCAGAAGAATCTGGTTTGCTTTCAAAAATTGCAAAAGAAAGAATTCGTGATGAATTTGTAAAAATTATTATGTCGCCAGAACCGATGCATGGAATTAAATCTTGTCAAAAATTTGGAATTCTTAAATATATAATTTCAGAATTGGAAAAAACAATCGGTATAGATCAAGGTGGAGCTCATAAATATGATGTTTGGGAGCATTCTTTAAGGGCTTTACAGCACTCGGCAGATAAAAAATTATCTTTGGAAGTCAGACTTGCCGCGCTTCTTCACGATATTGGAAAACCAAAATCAAAAAGAGAAGGCGAAAATAAACCAACTTTTTACGGGCATGAAGTTGTCGGTGCAAGAATGACAGAAAAAATTTTGCAAGATTTAAAATTTCCTACAAAAATTATTGAAAAAGTTACAAAGCTTGTAAGGATACATATGTTTTTTGCGGATACCGAACAAATAAGTTTGTCTGCCGTTCGAAGAATTGTTGCAAGAGTTGGAAAAGAAAATATTTGGGACCTTATGGATTTGCGCGCATGCGACAGGATAGGAATGGGAAGACCGAAAGAAGATCCATATCGACTCCGAAAATATCATGCGATGATAGAAGAAGCGACGAGAGATCCGATTTCTGTTGGGATGCTAAACATTGATGGAAAGAAAATTATGGAAGTGACAAAAGAAATTCCCGGTCCGAAAATCGGCTTTGTTTTGCATGCGCTTCTTGAAGAAGTTCTTGATGACCCAAAAAGAAATACTGAAGAATATTTAAATGAACGGGCGTTTGAACTTATAAAGCTTCCGGAAAAAGATTTGCGCGCGATGGGGGAGGAAGGAAAGAAAAAAAAGGAAGAAGAAAATGACGAGGAAGTGAAAGAGATTAGAAAAAGTCACAAAGTATCTTAGTTATAAAGTAAACACAAAAGCCAATTTTTGTTTCGCAAAAATTGGCTTTTGTGTTATCATCTTTTTGTAATATCGGAGTGTAGTGTAACGGTAGCATTCGTGCTTTGGGAGCATGCGATCCGGGTTCGAATCCCGGCACTCCGACAAAATGAAAAATGGCTTTAGGGCCATTTTTCATTTTGTCGGAGTGAATAAGCGAGATTACTCGCTTATGTCCGGGATTCGAAAAGGTTCTCCCATATTTTTGAGCAATTAATATTGCGAGAAAATGGGAAACCTGTACTGACCCTGTAAGGGTCGAAATTCCCGGCACTCCCAAGCGGTTATTTTCAAGGATAATAAGTAAATTTTTTACACTACATATCCTTGACTTATAGAATCATTTGTGTTAAACTCATATAGTAAAACTCGACTCTCGTTTTACTAGAGACCAAGGGAATTATAATCTACACAGAGAATGCCCAAAAGTCTCAAGAGCCGAAAGGACAAGGAGCTGTGTCTCTTTTGTTTCGCGCCTTGCGGAATTCGTGATAAACGAATCAACCCGCAAGGCGCTATTATTTTTTACGAAAAGTTTTATTCAAGCAAGAAATTCCCGGCACTGAATTAAGTATATTTTACATTTAAAATAAGGTAAAATACTGCGTATGGTAATAATTAAGAAAAAAATTTGGCCTGAATATTTTGATGCTGTCGCCTCCAGCAAGAAAAAGTATGAGCTTCGTTTGGATGATTTTGACGTTGGGGAAGGCGATATTTTGCTTCTTGAAGAATGGAATCCAAAAACAAAAAAATATACTGGAAGAAAAACCAAAAAGAAAGTAACTTATGTTGGAAAATTTAGAATAGATAAATTGTTTTGGTCAGAAGAAGAAATCAGAAAAAAGGGGATACAAATTATTTCTCTTGAATAATTTTTTAAAAACATGCAATTAAAAGATTTGAATAATTTTATAAAAAAAGAAGACCAAAGGTTAAGAAAACACTTTGGTTATAAGGATGAAGAAAAACTTATTTTAGCTAGAACTGTAAAGCTTACTGAAGAGTTGGGCGAATTGTGCGATGAAGTTTTAAGTTACAACTCTTTACAACGGAAAGAAAAACTTGATAAACATGATATTAATAATTTATCCGAAGAATTTGCGGACGTTTTGATAACAACCTTACTTCTTGCCGAGATAATGGACGTTGATTTTGAAAAAGCACTTGAGGGGAAAATTGAGAAAATCAATAAAAGAATATATTAAATAAATTAAAAAAATACCGCAAATAAAATTGCGGTATTTTTAAATGATTAGCGTTCGAGGTAGATCGCGTATGGCCATGAAAACGGAAGCTGTCTTTCCTCTCCGTCGTGGCCATTTTTCTTTTTCTCAACCATAAATAGTGCATTTGTCTTTGAGCAGCAATGACATAATCCTTCTCCGGGTTTAATCTTTAGTTTCCATCTTTTTAATGTACCCGTCTTCTCATTTTTACTAATCATTTGGTTGATACTTAGAAAAATTTTTGGTACAACACCTTCGAACGTAAAAAATTCATCACCCGCACTAAAATAGCGAGTTTCATTTTTTTCCTTACAACGATACATTTGTGGTTTATCCGATTTTTCTTCAAACGAAAGTTGCTTTTCGTATTTCAGTAATTTTTTCATCTCTGCCTCCAGAATAGTTCGTTTAAGATCTTCTGCTTTAAATCTAGCACTTTAAAAATGTTAATCAAGGGATTAAATTGTAATTAAAAACCTCTTTCTTTTTGAGAAAATTTGGAATAGAATGGTGTGTACCATAAAGAGAATAATTGGCACAAATATAAATATGAACCTCCTAATCTACGGTCACAAAACTGAAGAAATAATAAAACTTGTAGAAAAGACCGGTTTTAAAATAGTTACTGAGACTCCAGACATGGTGGCAGTCGTCGGTGGGGACGGAACACTTATGAAATCAGAAAAAGATTATCCTGAAATTCCGAAGTTTATTTTGAAGAAAAGTAAAACTTCAAAAAAAGGACATGATTTATCACCAGAAGAAATTTTAAAAAAAATTACAAAGAAGGAATACAGGGTTGAAGATGAAATTAAAATTGAAGCTACTTCTTGCGGTAATCCCAGTCAAATAAAAAGCCAATTTGACGGGACAAGAAAAATTGTTGGGCTAAACGAAATTATCGTTCACAATATTGATCCAAGGTGTGCTATACGATATGAAATTTTTATAAACGATAAAAAGGTGGGCGAGGAAATAATAGGTGATGGTGTTGCTGTTTCTACACCTTATGGCTCAACCGGATATTATAGATCTATTACCGATAGTTTTTTTGAAGTTGGCATCGGAGTAGCTTTCAATAATAGTATAGAACAATCGGACCACATGGTTTTAAAAGAAGATTCCGAAATCGTCGTAAAAATAACTCGAGGTAAAGCAATCGTTTATGCGGATAACAACGATGAAGAAATAATTCTTGATAATGGAGATCAGGTTTTAATAAAAAAGTATAAAAATAAAGCGAAGATAGTTAAATTTTAAGATAAACATACGAATCAACGAATTATGCGAATGATACGAATGGCTACGAATAAATACAATTTAACCTGGGTTGCTTCACTCCGCTCGCAATGACAATACAAAAAAATGACAAATCAAGCTAGAAAATTCCAAAAAAAAGTTGAGAATTTTATTTGTGAAAAATGCGGAACGAAAAATATCGGCAATGGTTTTACAAATCACTGCTCAAGCTGTCTTTGGAGCAAGCACGTAGATATAAATCCGGGAGACAGAGCAGAGAGTTGCCAAGGAATGATGGAGCCGATAAAAATTGACTTTGAAAAAGGGAAATATTTCATAAATCATAAATGTATTAAATGCGGTGCGAAAAAAAGAAAAGGTGTAGAAAAAAATGATAATTTTGATGCAATTATAGCTATAGTCAAAAAAAGCACGAAATAAATCCGCACACTAACATTGTCATTGTGTTTTTATTGCTTGTCAAAATTATATTAACAAATCTGATTTTTTCAGAATACAAGTTGCTTAATTAATTATATCTAAAAAACACAGGCAATAATGACAATGTTAGTGTGCGGATAAATTGCCTCTATTTGATATTTTTGCTAGTATTACAGCGTTCTTTTCTAATGCGGGCCCGGTAGTGAATTTTGACATTAGCTTTTGGCTAGTCTCACATATAAAACTATTTGACCCTTAAAGCAACGAACTTAGTAGGTATATTTTGATTAAAAATATTTTTTGATGTCAAAATCTACTACCGGGCGGGCATAGTTTAGTGGTAAAACAGAAGTTTTCCAAACTTCGGTCGGGTGTCCGATTCACCCTGCCCGCACAAATTTAAAAAGCTCAAGAGAAATCTTGAGTTTTTTAAATTTGTGCGGGCGTAGCAAGAAAATTTCTGCCCCTGCGATGGAAAGTGTTAATTGAAAGTATTTACTCAAATGAATTTTTACGAATTTTATGATATCATCCAAATATGTTCAAGAATGAAAAAATCACTCCAGATTTTGAAAAAAATGAAAAAATAAAAATTTTCTACGAGAGAAATAAAAAAGTCATAGAAAAACTTCTTGAAGAAGAAAAAAACAAGCTTGGCGAAGGAATGACGGCCGAAGTTCATTTTTTAGATTCAAATGAAGAAGTTTGTTTAAAAATATTGAAATCTGCTGATGATTTGCCTTTTTATATTCCTTTGGAAAAAGAGATGGGTTTTATGTCAGAATTGCAGGATTTAGATGAGGAAGTAAGAGTCCCAAAGCCTTATCTTACTGCTGATTATAGCGGAAATGAAGACGATACTGCAATTAAGTTTTTATTGATGGAAAGATTAAATGCGGTCAGTATTAAAGATGTTTTGGAGGGAACAGGAAAATTACCTTTAGAATTTGATCTCAAGGATTTTAGAAAAAAGATATCTGCTTTTTTGGAGAAAATGCATGAAAAAAATATCTATCACAGGGATTTGCATGGTGGAAATATCATGATAGACAATGAAACGGGAGATCTATATGTGATAGATTTCGGTGCATCAACTAAATCTTTCGGCGATGAAGATCCATATAAGCAGGTATTGGCTATAGATACTAAAATTTATACAAGCGACGAAAATAAACTCACAGAGGTGTGCAATTTAATTAGAAATTATCGTGATGAATTTGACAAATAGTTAATAATTTGTTATTATCAACGCAGAAAAAATAAAATAAAAAGGATGGAAAATATGAAAACAACCTTAAGTTCGGAAATAATTGCCAATATCGCAGAAGTAATAAATCAGATGGGAGATAAGGATTTTATGGAAATACCTGATTCTGATGGTCTTGTTCTTGTAAAGATGGGAAGCGAAGCTTGCAAAGAACGAGAAGAAGATCATTCAATTATGTTTTATGAATTTAATGACACTTTCTGTGTCACTTCAAAATAAAAGGATTTCTATTAACCTCAACGAAAGTTGCGGTTAAATAGAGTCCTTTTTTTATAAACAAAAAATCGCCTCTCGGCGATTTTTTTGTTATTCTACGTAGAATACTGAAGCTATTTTACTGCTTCCTTCAAAGCCTTAGCTGCTCTGAATTTTGGAACCTTCATAGCTGCGACCGAGATAGATTCTCCAGTTCTTGGATTTCTAGCTTGTCTCGCGGCTCTTTGTTTGACTGAGAATATACCAATTCCTGCGATTGATACTTCATCTCCTTTCTTCAAACTTTTTACTACCGTATCAAAAACCATATCCACGACTTGTTCAGCTTGTACTTTTGTTCCTCCAAGAACTCCTTGTACGGCTTCAACAATACCCATTTTATTCATAATAATTTGCAAATTATTTCGCATATCAGGTCCGGACACGCGAAGCTTTTAAAACTTTTCTGTGCTTTCCCTACACATAAAAGATTTGGTGACCTGTTCAGTATTATAATACCTTGCTATTAAAGCGCAATAGAGGGAATCAGTAGACGCTATTTAGAATGTGGTGTGTAATAATAAATAAAATAAGGGTTTTCGCGAAGCGAAAACCCTTATTTTATTTATTATTTTATGTTTTTTCAATAATTATCTCGCATACCCGGTAGTAGATTTTCAACTTGTTAAATTTTTCCTTATATACAGCCAGTCTTTTATACGCCTTTTAATCAATCTTCTACCTTGAGATGTCTTTAGATAATTTTCTCTTCGCCTTGCATCAGACTCTTCTTTGCAGGCTTCATAATATATAAGCTCGTATGGCGCATATGTCTTAGTAGAAAAATTTAACTTCTGATTATGTTTTATTAGTCTATTTTTGAGATCTGTAGTAAAACCTATATATAATTGGTCAAATTTAACCTTACTTTGTAAAATATAGACATAAAACATAATTGAGTTGAAAATTCACTACCGGGCATATTCTATGATTCTTGACTCTCTAATCAGAGTAACTTTTATTTCTCCCGGATATTTTAGATCTTGCTCAATTTTATCAGCTATATCTCTTGCCAATTCCTTTGCTTCAATATCCGAAATCTGTTCCGGTGTTACAAAAACCCTTATTTCTCGTCCTGCTTGCAAAGCGTAAGATTTTTCTACGCCCTTGAACGAATTTGCTGTAGCTTCAAGCTCTTGCAATCTCTTTAAATAATTTTCTATGCTATCGCTTCTAGCGCCAGGTCTTCCACCCGAAATCGTATCAGCCACTTGAACTATTACAGCTTCAAGGCTTTCGTAAGGATACTCTTCATGATGAGATTGCATAGCTTTTACGACATTTTCACTAACTCCAAATTTTTGAAGAATTCTTTTACCGATTTCTACGTGAGTTCCTGAAACCTCGTGGTCAAGCGCTTTACCAATATCGTGTACCAAAGCCGCAGTTTTTGCTACTTGTACATTTGCACCAAGCTCTTCGGCAATCATTCCGGCAAGCAAAGACATTTCTATTGAATGTTGAAGAACGTTTTGTCCATAACTTGTTCTAAAATGTAATCTTCCTAAAATGGCGATAACCCTAGAATCTAGATTTATGACCCCGCATTCATAAGCGGCTTGCTCTCCTTTTTCTTTAATGATTTTATTTATATCTTGCTGAGCTTTTTCTACAATTTTTTCAATTTTTGCCGGCTGGATTCTTCCATCAAGAAGTAAATTCTCAAGAGCGACTCGGGCAACTTGTCTTCTGATAGGATCAAACGAGGATATTGTAATGATACCCGGAGTATCGTCTACGATAACCTCAACACCAGTAACTCTTTCAAAAGCTTTGATATTTTTTCCCTCCTTGCCGATAATTTTTCCTTTCATCTCGTCTGAGGGGATACTCAAAATCGTGGACATAATATCTGGAGCAACCGAAGTGGATAATCTCTGTATTGAAGTTGCAAGAATTTCTTTTGCTCTATGTTCCAATTGTTCCTCTCCAGATTCTTCCAATTTTTTCATTCTTCCTAAAATATCTTCCGAATATTTTTTTTCTATAGACGAGAAAAGATTGTTTTTTGCCTCTTCTTCTGACATTTTTGCAATAGACAAAAGCTCAACGTTTTTTTGCGCCTCTATTTTTTCCACTTTTTCTTTCATATCCTTAATCTCAACCAGTTTTGCTTTGAGATTTTCTGTTTCCTTGTCTAAATCTATCTGCCTTTGATCAAGAAGACTGTCTTTTTTGATCAAACGATCTTCTGTGATTTTAAATTTTTCCTCTTTTTCTCTTACGTCTTTTTTGGCTTCGCTCATTATTTCAACAGATTTTGTTTCTGCATCAATAATGACTTTTTTCGCTTTTTCTTCCGCGCTTAGCATCATCTGCCTGACTTCAAGTTCCACAGAACCTTTTTTCCCAAGTGATATGATGATACGCAAGAAATATCCTATCGCAATGCCAACAAGACCAACGAAACTTGCGATAAGAGCGACTATTTTTAATGACATACTATTATAAAAAAGACTTCGTCTTTTTTAGACTTCTTCCTAGCCTTATGTAGTTTGTTGCCCAATCAATTTTATGATTAGGACTTTTTTCGATTGAAATAAAAACATACTGCTTGCAGAGTCTATTCAGAATCTAATCGCTAAATAAAAATAAATATAGCTTGTCTACCAAAACGCTTAAATTTTGGTTGCAAATAACTTATTCCTCCTCAACATATCTCGATATATTTCGTTGGACTTCATTATTTTCACTCAAAATTTAAACGTTTTAGTCAGACATTAGATTCTTCACAGACTCCTTTTAAAAATCTGACAAAAAACGGAATCTTTCGAAATTAAATTATTAACTACTCAATAGTATAATATTTTTATGATATTGTCCATCTTCATTTTCTTTCTAAAATTTAGGAAAACAACGAAAAAGCACGGGTTTGCGAAGCAAACCCGTGCTTTTTCCAGTTCTTTTTATATTATCTTATCAATAATCCCATACTTTTTTGCCTCTTCTGCTGACATATAATAATCTCTATCGGCGTCTTTTTCTATCTGGGCGACAGTTTTTCCCGTATTATCTGCCATTATTTTATTCAATTTCGCTTTAATTTTCAAAATCTGTTTCGCATTGATTTCAATGTCCGAAGCTTGGCCTTGTGCGCCTCCCATTGGCTGATGAATCATTATTTCCGAATTTGGCAAAGAAAGCCTTTTTCCTTTTTCCCCGGCAGAAAGAAGTAGAGCCGCAGCCGAGGCCGCTACGCCAACGCATACAGTGGAAACATCATTTTTTATATGGTTCATTGTATCAAGTATTGCAAGTGCGGCCGTAACAGATCCTCCAGGAGAATTTATATAAAGCTTTACATCTTTTTTTGAATCTTCTGATTGCAAAAAAAGAAGTTGGGCAATAACTATATTTGCGGAATCATCATCTATTGGACCACCTAGGAAAATTATTCCTTCTTTGAGAAGTCTTGAATAAATATCAAAAGCGCGTTCGCCAAATTGTGATTTTTCTATGACTGTTGGTATTAAGTTCATTGGATTAGGTTATAGTTTCTAGATTTTAGATTAATAACCAATTAAATTATTAAAGACAATTCAAGGATATATCAAAAATTAATTGAAAGCAACCATCTTATCGTGTCATTCCCGCGGAGGCGGGAATCTAGTGTTGAATTGAATTAATACTGGATTCCCGCCTCCGCGGGAATGACAATTTTTTGTTTTTGATTTTCTTATGCTATAACTGTATACTAAATATCACATTAATTATGAGACTGCACAGATTTTATATAAACAAAGAAATAAAAAAAGAAGTTCACGTTGACGATAAGGAGCTTTTACATCAGTGGATAAAAGTTTTCAGACTGAAAGCTAGCGACCCCAGTCAAATAAAAAGCCAATTTGACGGGGTAAGCCGCATAATAATTTTTAATGGTGGAAATTCCGAATACGAAGCATATTTTAAAATCCTTTCAAAACAAGAAGCGATTTTAATTGTCGATAAAGAAATTAAAAATCCGCATCAGTCTGCGTCAAATCCGCGTAGTTCCGCGTCTGTGGAGTTGCACATTTTCCAATCAATTATAAAAAAAGATAATTTTGAATTTGTCGTGGAAAAATGCACAGAAATTGGGGTTTCTGCTTTTCATCCAATAATTTCTGAAAGAAGCGAGAAAAAAAATTTAAATCTAGAAAGATTGAACAAAATTGCAAAAGAATCAGCAGAACAATCAGGAAAAACCGCATTACCGAAGATTTTTAATCCAGAATTGTTAGAAAAAGCTATTTTAGGTTTCGATGGAGAATTATTTGTTCTTGATTTTGATGGAGAAAATTTTAGTTCGTCTTTGCGAGCGAAGTGTGGTAATTCAGATAACCCCAGTCAAATAAAAAGCCAATTTGACGGGGCAAGAAAAATAGGAATACTTATCGGGCCCGAAGGTGGTTGGACAGAAAAGGAAAGAGGGTTGTTTAAGCAGAAGGGAATAAAAAGCGTTTCTTTTGGTCCGCAAATACTTCGCGCTGAAACAGCATCTATTGTCGCGAGTGCTTTGATATTGTTTAAATAAATTTGATCATAAAAATCTAAAAAATCTATCTATTTCGTAGCTTTTCGAGGGTTTTGTCTATTCTTGCACGCAGATGTTACGGGTGTACAATGAATACAGAATTTCTTTAATAAAAACTTACGAAAGGAGTATTATTATGAGCAATATTCCAGATATCCAAAAAAGAGAGCTCGAGGCATACATAATGGAGCTCAGAGATCAAGTCGTGCACCGTGATTACCCTTATGATCCGAATATTTTGGAAAAGTTTCTCAAGCTTGCGCTTCAAGGAAAGTTTCCCGGGCTTGTTCATGAGAGCAAGTGGCATAGAGAAAGTGGTATAGTTCATGTCGCAGATAAATTAAATGGTTGGTCGGGCGAAGCATGGGTTACATACTTTGATCTCAACGATATTCTAATAGGACCCCTTGCAAGACAAGCACTGTTGTCTCGTGATTATAAACCTGGTCCGAAAGGAAGGTTTTACAATGCTAAAATCGCTGAAGTCTTGGATGACAAAAGTGATTTTGGCATTTCAAATCTAGAAACAACATGCCATATCTGGAAAATTCTCAAGGAAGATGGAACAGAAAAAATGGGATTTTCGAGGATTGTATCTATGCATGAAGAGTCAGGTTTCTCGTACATTCAAGGCACTCGTTGGGTGAATGCATTGAAATTAAACAAACCTCCCAAAGAATGGCTTCCTAATTGTGGGTTTGTTCATGTTTCGTAAGTTCCCCGGGCTTTGTTTGTCTATCGTCTTCTCAGACAAAGTCCAAGAGTGGCGCAGTTTCCCCAAACCTGCGCCACTTTTTTATTTTAAATTCATAATAATTAAATTACTAGGTTTTTGCTTCCTACTCGACTTTACGCTAAACTGTTTATTATGATTTACTTTTACTATGGTACGGATACTGAATCTTCAAGAAAAAAAGCAAAAATAACCGTTGATTCTTTGCTTTCAAAAAAACCCGATGCAACTTTGATAAAAATAGGAGATGAAGATTTGTCGGCTGGGAAGATAATGGAACTTGCCGGAAGCCAGGCGCTTTTTTCCAGCAAATATATTATATTTTTATACAAAACTTTTGATAATAAAGATAATAAAGAATTAATTTTAAAAAATCTTAAAGAATTTGCAGGTTCGGACAATATTTTTATCTTTGCGGAAGGTAAGATGGATAAAATAAGCCTTGCAAAGATAGAAAAAAATGCTGAAAAAATGCAGGAGTTTGTAAAACCGGAAAAGGCCCTGAATAAAAAAGAAAAACTTGCTTTGATTGGCGAGAAAATAGATTTTTTTGAGTTTGCCGATGCTCTAGGCAGGCGCGATAAAAGGGGATTGTGGGTGCTATATCAAGATGCACTTGCTGAACAAGTGCCTGCGGAGGAGGTACACGGAATATTTTTCTGGCAAGTAAAAAGTATGTTGCTTGGTAAATTATGCAAAACTGCCGAAGAAGCGAATATGAAATCGTTTCCATTTCAAAAAGCTCACGAGTATTCAAAAAATTATAAAGATAAAGAATTGGAAAATTTTTCTTCTAAGCTTGTTTCAATGTATCATGAAGCTCACAGAGGAAATATAGATTTTTTTGTAGCGTTAGAGAAATTTATTTTGGAATTGTAGAAGGGCAGTGAGTCTGTCATTCCCGCGGAGGTGAGGAAGCAAAAGTTTTTGCTTCCGCAAGACCTTGAACGTTTTGTAATCAAAATGTGAAAGGTGTACAGCTTCTGTAAGAAGGGAATCCAGAATTAATTGAACTCAACCTAGATTCCCGCCTGCGCGGGAACGACAACATAGGTTTATCTATAGACTTTTTGTTAATTTCTTGTTATATTTTCTCGGTTATTGCATGCGCTTATAGCTCAGTCGGTAGAGCAGCTCCCTTTTAAGGAGACGGTCGTTGGTTCGATTCCAACTAAGCGCACAAAATAAAATCAGCCTGAAGGGGCTGATTTTATTTTGTGCGCTTAAGTGAGCCAACTGCTTGGCTCACGTGTTGGAATCGAACAGCGGAATGATGTTTTTTCAGCAGAAAAAACGAATGAGCTGGTGCCCAACCCGAACCGAGTGTCGACGAGGTGAGAGGTGCGGGCGATGAACTATTTGAGCTCCCAAAAAGTAAAAGTTATAGCCACACCAATTTGTGTGCTTAAGTCAATAATTAATTTAAATATTATTTATATTTTTCTATCTCTTCTTTTGCTTTTTTAATAAATTTTCCAAATTTGTGATCTTTTTTTCTTTTTTCAAAATCAGTCATATCATAATATTCAGTTTCTTTTTTTAAATTAATATAATTTGAATATTTACTTTCATCTAATCTGCCAGATTTCAATTCAGATAAAACTTTACACCCTGGTTCAGAAGTGTGGGAGCAGTCAGAATATCTGCATTCTTTAGACAGCGCCGTTATCTCATCAAAGAAATTATCAATACCAAGGGTTGTATTTGTCATTCCAACCTCCCTCATCCCTGGGTTATCTATAACAATACCCCCATTTTTTAAAAAGTACATTTCTCTGCTTGTAGTAGTATGTTTTCCTCTGCCGGTTTGAAAACTTATATCTTTTGTTTCAATTGAATTTTCGCCAAGTAATTTATTAATTAAAGATGATTTTCCAACACCTGATGAACCTAGGAAACAATAAGTTTTTTTAGGTAAGATATATTTGTTTAATTCATCTAACCCTTCGCTTGTTATAACACTGGTTAAGATAATATCGATATTATTAAATCTATTTTTTATTTTTATTAATTTTGCAGCTAAATCTTCTTTGGAAATTAAATCTATCTTATTTAATATAATAGTAGATTTTATTCCACCATCATTTGCAATAGTAAAATATCTTTCAAAGCGGTTTAAGTTAAAATCTCTATCAATTGATTCGACAATAAGCGCAATATCGATATTTGTTGCGATTACTTGTACCTCATTTTTGTTATTGCTTTTTCTTTTTATTACGGTTTTTCTTGGTAATATCTCATGAATTACAGCTTGTTCAGAATTAAGTTCAGTAATTGTTACCCAATCTCCGACAGCAGGATAATCTTCTCTTGATGAAGCGTTAAATATTCTTTTTCCAGTTACTTTAGCCAAATATTCACTAGTTGAATTTTTGATTTTATAAACTTCTTTATATTCAGCAATAACTCGTCCAACAGAAAATTCACCCAATTTTAATCTGTTTAATTCAAAAAAAGTATCATAACCTAAGTCTTCGTTTTTTATCTTTTCCATAAAACAATCATATCACGTGTTATATTTTCTATAAATATAGTATATAAAAAAGCATTTCATGAAAATACTTAATTTAAGAGGAAATTATCTGTGACCACAAGAAAAATGGCGATTACGCTCTTTTTTATTACCAAATATAATCGTTGACAAAATCATTCTTACTATATAAGGTATAAATAGAAAAGTTGTTTGATTTTCAAAATTTGTCTTAAAAGGAGAAAACAATGACACGATGCCCAGAAAGGGAAATTATTCCGGCGTGGTATGAACTTAGTGTGAAAGATGAAAAAACTTTGTTGATAAGAATTCACGTTGCCGCGATGGATCGTTTGGAAAAAATAAAGAAAAATTTGCCGATTGTCACGGACTATGAAAAATTATCTACCGATTCTTTTACCGAGTTTAAAATAGGGAAGTCTTGGGGATTTGGAGAAGTTCTTATTTCTTGTAAATCAGATCATAAAGATTGGTTGGCGTACGAATGTATATTGCCGGTACTTAGATCTGATAAAACAAATATCCTTGGTCTCCGTTCAACATTAGCTATGCTTTTTACAACTCTGTGGCTTTTTGAAGAAAGCACGGATTGTAAAAGACCGCAACTTATGGTCGTGGATAATTTTGTAGTTGGCGGTTATCTTTGGGGCGGAGCTTTGAATGTAACGCTAACACCTACTGTTATCGCATATCTTTCAAAAATACCCAATAACTTTTGCCTAACTGATGTTGAAAAAGCAATGATTAGAGCGGATGCTCATATGTGGCCCGAGAGGAAATCTTCCTCGTATTTTCATTACTTTCAAGCGTTATGTAGACAACCAAAATGGATAAACTTCACTGTCCCAGGCAATGCCTGCGGTCTTGATCCAGATGGTTATTACGATACATCACTTGATCGTGGATATTCTTTGGGTCCACATAATACCGACACATCATTGCAACAACTCACATTGCTTGTTGGCTTGGCAAAACTTCAGGATCTGATCCGAAAAGATTCTTGCACGTGATTATTTTGTTATTCAATTTCGCACGATAAAAAGGAGGACATTATGCCCAACGAAGAATCACCAGTAATTTTTTTTCCAGACAACGCAGAAAGGAGGAATCAGCTCCAAGAAAAACTCAAAGAGTATGAGAATCGAGCCAAGCATTATCGCAGTCAGATTCATGTGGATAGTGTCTATAAAATCGAGGTACTCAATTGTCTTTTGAAGGATGGCCAAGTGAAAACTTGGGATTTAGCACGAGATATGGCTAAAAAATATCCTGATTTTGATGTTGAGGTTTTTAACAAAGCGTGTGCTGTTATTGAGGATTATTGTAAGACGGGTGGAAAAAATACCCACGGTGGCACAGGCCTTCCGACGCCAAAGCCGTCGTAGCATTAATTTAAGTTTAATAAAAGTCTCGAGTAATGCAAACTCGAGACTTTTTTATTACAAAATAAAAAGCAGGTCCGATTAAAGCGGCAAATCAATCGCAAAAGCTCCGGCTCCGAGGAAGACGAGCGAAAGGGAAATCGTAAACATCAGTATGTAAAAAGTAAGATTTCTTTTTTCTAGGTCTGATTCTCTGTATTCCAATACGGCTTCGCAGAAGAATAACACAGCGAATATTATTGCGGTTATTTGAGTATAAGCTCCGATTACAAGCATTAGTCCTCCTGTAATTTCTATAAGTGCTAAAACTTTTACAAAAAAATTGGCAGGGTGTATGTTTATTGTTTCAAAAAGTTCCTGCCAATCTATTTTTTCTTTAGTTAGTTTGAGATAGCCGAGATTCATAGCGATAACACCCAAAACAATTCTCAATATAAAAGGAGAGAGTATGCTAAACGTTAACAGATCTGGAAATGTGTTTAATATCATGTAGGTCATTTTATCACAAAGAAGATAAAATGATAGTTTCAAGTTAAAAGTTATAAAGTTGAAAGTCTTGTCATTTCTACCTGCGCGGGAATAGCAATATATTATGGAAATGACAAAATAAGGTTTTGGTGTATATTTCAATTGTTATGAAAAAGGAATCAAAAATAAAGAAAGCCGTAATCTTGGACAATATAAGAAGCGTCTATAATGTCGGTTCAATTTTCCGTACCTCCGATGCTTTGGGGGTTGATAAAATATTTTTGTGTGGATGCACTCCAACTCCGCTAGATAGATTTGGAAGGGCAAGAAACGATTTGGCCAAAGTGGCACTGGGAGCCGAAAAAGATATCGCATGGGAATATTTTAAAGATACAAAAGAAATAATTAAAAAATTAAAAAAAGAAAAATTTCAGATAATTGCAGTTGAACAAGATAAAAAATCCGTGGATTTTAAAAAAGTAAAAATTAAATATCCAGTGGCGGTTGTGATGGGGAATGAGGTAAACGGAATAAATAAAAAAACTTTGGTACTTTGTGATGTGATTGTGGAAATACCAATGATGGGGAAGAAGGAATCTTTGAATGTTTCCGTAGCGTTTGGAATAGTTGGATACCAATTATTTCAAAATTGATTCTCAATATATTTGTTAATCGCTTCTGCTGTAGATGACGCAGCTTTATTTATAAAAATATTTCTTGTACTTGAACTTGTCATCATCGGTTCATAAATATATGCGTATTCAACTACGACGCTGGGAATTTTTAATGTGTCATAATTGCCGGTCGCTATGAGCGCCTGATCCTCAATAATAGTTTCTTTTTCTTGAGGCATGTTGCTAGCTTTTTCTATTTTAGAAATTTCTTCGTTAAGATAGTTTGCAAAAATCAAGCTTCTCGCAGCGTTTCCATATTGTCTTTCGGGGACATACATGCAGTATCCACTGTAGTTTGGTTTGCCATTTATTTTTGGGTTACTATTAAAATGGACATGTAGAACCAGATCAATATTATTTTCTCCAATCCATTTATTTGTTCCATATAAATATAAAACAGCATCTGATGTTGCGTCGTTGTGTTTCATATTTGGATCTATCAATTTCATTTCTCCAACATCAATCTTAGCCAACATTTTTTTCTTCATATCTAGAACCCAACTCATGATTGTTGTTGAACTTGTTTCAACATAATTTTTTAAATCACTGTTCCAGCCATTTTCATCACGGGCCAAAATCACCTCAAGATTTTTATTTTGTGTGAGATTATTTTTTAATACAATAGATAATTGGAGATTCAAATCTCTTTCTTTTATAGCTTTAAATTCATCAGCGCCACCGGCATTCGGCTCATGTCCGGGAACTATCAAAATTTTTATCTTTTCAGATTGTTTATTTTTTATTTCTATTTTTTGTGTAAAAAATATAAAAGCAGTAATACCGATGGCAAGTACGGCTACAGATATTAGAATCTTTGATGTGATACTTTTGCTCATAATTAGCATTTTAAGTTATTAAATTAATTAATACAACTATATGAAGTTTTAGAGGCAAGGCCTCAAATGCATGAGGAGACCTTGCCTCTAAAAAACACATTTTACTTTTTACTTTTTTAGCCTTACACTTCAAATTATGCCAGAGTTGCCAGAAGTGCAAACGACAGTAAATATTTTAAATAAAAAAGTCAAAGGACTTACTATTTTGGATGTGTGGACAGACTACGATTCTTCATTTCATAAGGGTAAAAATAATATCAAAGACAAAAACTATTTTCCATTTTTCAGAAAAGAAATTTTGAATAAAAAAATCTTAAACGTTGAGCGCAAAGCGAAAAACGTGTTAATCGATGTTTCAGATGGCAAAACTATTCTAATTCATTTAAAAATGACAGGGCATCTTTTATATGGAAAATATAAGTTTGAGAACCTGCCTGCGCAGGCAGGTAGAAAATGGTTCCCTCTCGGGGATGGACCGCTCTCTGATCCATACAATCGTTTCATCCATCTTGCGTTTAGCTTATCGGATAAAAATAATTTAGTTCTGTCCGATGCAAGAAAGTTTGCTAAAGTTTTTGTTTTCAATACTGATGAAATTAATAAAATAACCGATCTTGAAAAGCTTGGGCCCGAACCATTGCAAAAAAAATTTACATACAAAATTTTCAGGGAAAGAATTAATAAAAAATCGAACGGAAAAATAAAAACTGTTCTCATGGACCAGACAATTATTTCCGGAATCGGGAATATTTATTCCGATGAAGTTTTGTGGATGTCTTCCATTCATCCTTTGTCAAAAGTGAAAGATATTGAAGGGGTAAAATTGAAAGAACTTTTTAAAAATATTATTAAAGTTTTAAATCAATCCATAAAAGTTGGCGGAGATTCCATGTCTGATTATAGGAATCCATTTGGAGAAAAAGGCGGGTATCAAAAAATTCACAAAGTTTACAGAAGAACGGGAGAAAAATGCCAGAAGAAAAACTGCAATGGAATTATCAGAAGAATAAAAATTGGCGGAAGAAGCGCGCACTATTGCGATGTTCACCAAGTTAGGTTTTAGGTTCTAGTTTTTAGCTATTAGAAAATTCAAACACAAACTAGGGATTTTTCGCAAAGCGAAAAATCCCTAGTTTGTGTTTCCTAAAACCTAGCAACTAAAAACTAAAACCTATCTACCTAAAATTTTCAACGCAGCTTTTATTCTGTCTCCGGTTTTTAAAATTTTCTTATCAACCTCGCGTAATGCATCACGCGCATCTTTTGGATTGTAACCGAGAGATTTCAAACCTTCTATAGCATCTATTTCATCTCTCAAACTTAAATCATTTTCTTCTTCCGTAATCATAACTTTATCTTTTAGTTCAAGAACCATTTTTTCTGCAATCTTTTTTCCGATGCCGGAAACTTTTGTGAGGTGTGAAGTGTCGCCACTTGAGATTGCACGTTTCAGTGCGGAGACCGAACTGATATTTAAAACATTCAAGCCAGTTTTTGGACCAATACCTGAAATAGAAATTATCATTTCAAAAAATTTTAATTCTTCTTCCGTAAGAAATCCATAAAGATCGAGCGCATCTTCTCTGACTACCAAATGAGTAAATAAAGAAATTTTTTCTTCTTTTTGCGCAATATCTTTTGTTTCTGCAGTTGTAAAAATTTTAAATCCAATACCACCAACTCCAACAGTTAAAAATTTATTATTAGTATCCCAAACTATACCTTCTATTTTTGCTATCATGATTGATTTTGTTATGAGCAAAGCGAATGTACAAAATCATCACCCTGTGAAATATCCGCGTCTAGCGGATAAAATCCTTAAAGATTTTATTTCACTGGGGTCTGGCTAATTTTTCTCACTTGCTCTTATTAAACAAAATTAAGTATAACACAAAATACATATTTGCATTTTTATAAAAAAATGTTAATGTATAGACCTGTCAAAAAAATCGTGTCTCGATTAGTATTTGATTAAATAACTTAAATAAAAAAATGCCTATAACATCATCAGCTAAAAAAGCCTTAAGAGTTGCAAAAAAGAAAGAAGTGTTCAATACACGAAGAAGCAATGCCATGGAGAGAGCTTTGAAAGGCATCAAGAAACTTATTGTTGGAAATAAAATAAAAGAAGCGGAAAAAATGCTACCGGAAGTTTATACGGCGATAGACAAAGCTGTAAAAACAAAATTTATAAAGAAAAACGCAGGTGCAAGATATAAATCAAGAATTACTTTATTTCTGAATAAAACGAAAGCGAAAAAATAGCAAATTAAAAACGACCTGTTTGGTCGTTTTTAATTTGCTATTTTTTCGCTTGCAACTTTTTCATATTGTCCCCTCGGTTGGAATCGAACCAACATTACAAACTTCGCAAGCTTGTGTCCTATCCATTGAACGACGAGAGGATTTTAAAGCCGATGAAAATTTATTTTCCATCGGCTTTAATTTATCATCTAAGAAGCTAAAAAGCTACAAGCTAAAAACCTAATCGCTCCATTATTTTCTGTGACAAAGGCTCATGCATTTCTACTTCTTTAAGATATTGCAGTAAAAATTCTCTTACATCCAGATGATGGTGTTCTTCAAGGGGGATAACTATAAGTGGCATAATTAATTTCTTGGATTTTAATAAAATCTTTTGGTTTTCTTCGTCTGTACTTTCTATCCAAAAATGTTCAAGAGTTGCAAAGGGATACATTTCTTTTCCTACGGTAACACCCTTTTGATTTACACTTATCTCAACTGTTTTTGGGGCGACTACGGAAAATGACATAAGAATTACAGTGGAGATAATTATCAATATTGCAAAAAGAACATTGTGCATGATGATGGATGCTACCACTATGACCAAAGATATAAGAATTACTGCCCAATACCAGTCTGCGGTTTTTTCTTTTCTTTTATATTCAAACGCCACCCAAGAGATTTTGTTTTCCATATGATATACGAATTAACGAATTATGCGAATGTTACAAATGGCTACAAATGAATCAAATTAATTTCTTATTCGTTGCCATTCGTATCATTAGTATTATTTGTATATTCGTATCTCAATTATACCAAATATTTTTAAAATGGTATAATCTTACCGTATGAATAAAAAATTAATCGTGGCGAATTGGAAAATGAATCCGAAATCGGCAGAGGACGCGGGGCAGATAATAACCGAGATAAAAAACAAATCAAAAGGTTTTGGTGATGTTCGTTTGGTGGTTTGTCCGCCTTTTATATTTTTAAATGAGGTCTCAAACGCTATTTCTTCATCAAAAAAAATTCTTTTGGGAGCTCAAGACGTATTTGTGGGGCTTGGGGTATCTCATACTGGGGAAGTCGGAGTAGAATTACTAAAAAAAGCTGGTGTGAAGTATATTTTAGTGGGTCATTCCGAACGCAGAGCGACTCTTGATAGCGACGAAGTCGTAAAAGAGAAAATGTGGGGGTCTTTGAAAGAGGGTTTTAAAGTAATACTATGCGCGGGGGAAAAGGAAAGAAATGAACACGGCGACCATTACCATGAAATCAAAAAGCAGATTGAAGATGCAATCACAAAATTACCAAGAAAATTGATTAAGAATCTGATAATCGCATATGAGCCCGTCTGGGCCATCGGAAAACCGGAAAACGAAGCAATAAAACCAGATCAGCTTCATGAAATAAGCATTTTTATAAAAAGATTGATAAGCGATACTTTAGGTGCCGAAGCTGTAAAAAAAGTAAAAATACTTTATGGAGGTTCAGTGACAAAGAATAATTTCAAGGAAATAATTGAGAAGGGAAATGTTGACGGGCTTTTGATTGGAAGAGAGAGCTTAAAAATTGATAATTTTGTGGAATTGATAAGAGAAATAAAGTAAATGCAAAACAAAAAAGGCGGGTTTTGCCAAAGGCAAAACCCGCCTTTTTTGTTTCTCTGGTATAATGTTATTTATGCAAAAATATTTAGTAAAAGATGAGATTCCAGAAAAAATTAATGAGGAATTGGGAAAATTTCCGGAAATTTTACGCAAACTCTTGTATTACAGAGGAATCAAAACAGAAAAAGAAGCCGAAACCCTTTTAAACCCTATTTTTGAAGAAAATAATAACCCGTTTTTAATGCTCGGAATGGAAAAAGCCGTAGAAAGAATCTTGGCGGCTGTTGAAAAGAAAGAAAAGATTGTTATATACAGCGATTATGATGCAGATGGAATTCCCGGTGCTGTAATTTTGCACGACTTTTTCAAAAAAATCGGTTATGACAACTTTAAAAATTATATTCCACACAGAGTTCTTGAAGGTTTCGGTTTGAATGATGAAGCAGTGGACGAATTTGCAAAAAATAAAGTGGATTTGATTATTACTGTAGATTGCGGAATTGCCGATGTTGAAGAAGCGGAAAAAATAAAAAAACACAAAATAGATTTGATAATCACGGACCACCACTTGCCAAGAATTTCGCTGGATGAAAACCCCAGTCAAATAAAAAGCCAATTTGACGGGGCAAGGGAAGAATTGCCTCATGCACTCGCAATACTCAATCCAAAACAAAAAAATTGTAAATATCCAGATAAAAATCTTTGTGGAGCAGGTGTGGCTTTCAAGCTTGTGCAGGCTTTGATAAAAAAAATACGAGAAAACTCCTCGACATTTCTCGGAGCAACCTGTCTTACGGCAGGTTGGGAAAAGTGGCTCCTAGATATGGTGGCAATCGGCACTATTTCCGATATGGTTCCGCTTATCGGAGAAAACAGACTTTTTGCTTACTATGGCTTGAAAGTTTTGAGAAAATCTCCAAGATCAGGGCTCCAAAGATTGCTTTCTATTATAAAAACAGATCAAAAAAATATTACCGAGGATGATATTGGTTTTATGATTTCTCCTCGCATAAATGCGGCTTCAAGGATGGGAATTCCGGAAGACGCTTTTAATTTACTCACGACAAAAGATGAGAACGAGGCCATCAAATATGCGCTTCATCTAAATAAAATAAATGATGAGAGAAAAGGGATCGTAGCTTCAATGGTAAAAGAAATCAGAAAACATTGGTATGAATTTGATCCCAACAAAAAAAGAAAAGTTCTTGTCGCGGGAAACCCTGATTGGAAACCTTCGCTTCTTGGGCTTGTTGCAAACTCGCTTATGGATGAGCACAATGGCCCCGTTTTTCTCTGGGGAAGAGAAGAAGGAAAAACCCTGAAAGGTTCATGCAGGTCTGACGGATGTGTAAATATTGTAGAGATGATGAGAAAATCAGCGCATCTATTTGACGAGTATGGTGGACATTTTTCTTCCGGCGGATTTTCTGTGAGTTTGGAAAAAGTTGATTTGCTTGCCGATGGGCTTGAGGTTGCATATCAGAAATTGAGCGTGTCCGAAAATGAAGACAAAGAATTGATTGCGGACGCTCTCTTAAATATTGATAATGTAAATAATAATTTAGAAAAAGAAATCAGTTTGCTTGCACCTTTTGGAATGGATAATCCAAAACCGATTTTTGCATTTCATAATATTGAAATTTCTGATGTAAAAATTTTTGGAAAGAAAAATGAACATTTGAAACTAAATTTTAAAAATAAGAAAGGGCAAATTATTTCTGCGATTGGTTTTTTTGTTAAGATGGAAGATTTTCCCGTGAAAATAGAAAAAGGAGAAAAAATAGATTTACTTGCGAATCTGGAGAAAAGTTTTTTTGGAGGTAGGGAAGAGTTGAGATTGAGGATTGTTGACGTAGTCTAAAGATTTTGAAGTGTGCTTGTGTTTTTAAACAAAATTGATTCAATTCCTAAAGATTCTGCAACATCTATATTTTTCTGATTATCATCAATAAAGAAGGCTTCTTTTTCTAAAATTTTAGATTGATTAAGTACTTTTTGGAAAAACTGAACATTTGGTTTGGCAACTCCCATTTCACTGGATATGTACATCTCGCTAAAAATATCACTTAAATCGTGATCTTTGATAATTTTTCTTACGAAACCAGAACAAGCATTTGAACATAGTACGATAATATACTTTTTCTTTAAACTTCTTAGGATCGAGATTACTTTGTCATCTATAAAAACAAGCGCCAACATCTCATGTTCTATTTCTTTCGGCGTTTTATTAATTAATTTAGACAAGATATCATACATTTCATATTCGGAATTAACTTTTATGTCAATGTTATCTGAAAATATTTCTTCTTGTAATTTTAAAGCGCACTCTTCTGAAAAATATTTATTAAACCAAAAAGGAGCAACTTCTTTTGCTATTACTCCAAAAAAATCAATGAGCAGATATTTTTTATGGTTATGAATCATCACTCGATGCTTTTAGTTATTAATATCACAGCGGAGAGGGCGAGATTCGAACTCGCGAGACCCTTGCGAGCCTTTCAGTTTTCAAGACTGACGCTTTCAACCGCTCAGCCACCTCTCCATGTATTTGGTCGAACAAGCATTAATTTAACCTATTTTTTGCTTTGAGGCAAGTTTTAATGATTATTTTTTATTAATAACAATAAAAACGGTGACATCATATGAAGTCACCGTTTTTGGTACTAAAATTTTAGTACATAGCAATTAGTTTCGCGTTTTCGAAACCCAAGCTTTTGATAAAGTTTGTTTGCTTTCACCCTGCTTGGCTTGCAAGTCAAATTAATTCGATCTATCGAATATTTCATTTTTGCCTCGCAAATCAAAAACTCTATAAGTCCTTCACCAACACCACGCCTCCGTGAGGATATGGCGACAACTACATCATCAAGATGTCCGACTATTCCTGTTGGAATATGCGAGATGGTTAAAGTGCTCATCCCGATAATTCGTTTTTTCTCATCACGAGCGACTGCAAAATGAGAATTTTTCGCAATGTCTTTGATTCTTTCAAAATCCAGCCATATTGGGGAACTGCTGGTGAGTTGGTGAAGAAGGAAATTGATATCCGAAACGTCTTCTTCCAAAAGCTGTTTTGGACCGAGTAATTGATAACTAATCATATTTACCCCCTGTTTTTTAAGATTTTACTTCTGACATTAATGCTAGCAAAACTACTTTAAATAGCAAATCCGGTGTTTTTTATTTGGGTTTTAACAATTTAATAAAAATGATAGAATATTTGATATGAGTATAAGCACAATTTTTGGAAATTCTTTTGGAACTATTTTTTTATCAATGTTTTTGGTTGCGTTAATTTTTTCTTTATTGGTACCGCCATGGCTCCGATTTTTAAAAAGGCCGAAATTGAAATTATTTTTTCAATCCAATAGGAAAACAGAATTGTTTTTGGCGAAAGCTTCCGATGGAGGGTATGAAATTTCTTTCAGTCTTTATATAAAAAATGATAGCTTATCGGCATTCAATCCTGTCCATGGTTATATTTTCTTGCCTGATAGTTTACAAATATCAATTGAAAAAGGTGATCCGAATTTAAAAATTAAAGTTTCGTCTGCCAAAGGGTATAAAAGAATTCATGCTTTCGTCATGGAGCCGGTTTTCCCCGAACGTTATTATAGCTATCCGGCAGAAATAAAAATAAAGTTACCATCTGTTGAGAGAAATGCAATTGAAGGAAATATTATCAATCTTCACTACTACTTCTGTACGGAGCTTGGCGTATCTCCAAGAAAAGCGCGTGGAGTTGTAAATAATTTTGATGAAAAAATTGATCTTAGCAAGCTGGATTATGTAACCCTTGTAATTCCTTCGTAAGAAACCATCGCTATTTTTTATCATGTTAAAATAAGAACACCCCACATATAACATGGGGTGTCTTACTTTTTTATAGAGAAGGTACCGTTGATAATGTGCCAGTTTTAACATTGTAGATCGTTTGGCTATTTTGTCTTTCTGCTTCTTTTTTTTTCTCACATGCTTTGCATGGACCTCCATAGGTAACGAGATTCGGAGCATCCAATGGTTCCACTTCTTTTATTACAGAATTGCATTCATAGCACCTTTCTTGTGCCATAATTACCTCTTAGGTAAAAACCGGATTTGTTGGCTACTTTTTATTACCTTTCTTTTACCACCCCCATTTTTGCATAGCATAAAAAACGATGTGGACGGATCACCTCTCTCTTCTAATAATATGATGAACTTCTGCTACAATTTTATAATAAAAATATAATATAGCAAAGGGGCATATTTTTATGGTACAATAAATCTGTTATTAGCAAATTTAATTAATCTACTCACTAATTCTGTCATCTCGTTTTTGTTAATGATAGAGTTAGTGTGCGGATAGAATAAAATTATGGGAAATGATAGGAACAATTCAAGAAAAGAGAAAAAGAAGCCAAAGAAAAATAAATAATAATAAAAAGGGTTTTCGCGGAGCGAAAACCCTTTTTATTATTTTGCTAAATTATGCTGTTGGGATCGTTACTCCTTTTTTGTCTTTGAAGTAAAGATAAGCGATGTAGATTATCTCTGCTATACCTGCTGTATTTAAAACACCAAGAATTATAAAAATAGTCAGCTGATTATGCTTGGCGGCTTTCCATAATGCGATAAGTTTCCAAATAGCAGACCAAACTACTAATAAAATTATCCATGGGTGAGAACCCATATATGAGACAAATGCCCCATTTAATGTTTGTGTATCCATACATATATTATATCAAAAAAATCTCAAGGTTCAATCTGTAGTTTTAATATCGAGTTTATTAATGTATTATAGATGCATGAAATATTTAGGCATAGATTATGGTGAAAAAAGGGTTGGAATAGCTATTTCTGATGCAGAAGGAAAAGTAGCTTTTCCTAAAATGGTATTGGAAAATAATAATGAATTGTTACAAAAAATATCGGATTTGTGTAAAGAGTCTGAGATTGGCTCTGTTGTTGTCGGAGAATCAAAAGATTATAAAGGAGAGGATAACAAAATAAACCCAGAAATAATTTCTTTTAAAAGAGAATTAGCTTTAACTGTCAAACTTCCTATTTTTCTTGAACCAGAATTCATGTCTTCTATGCAAGTGGAAAAAACTTTTGGTAAAAACGAAATGCTTGATGCTTCTGCTGCCTCAATAATATTGCAGACATTTATGGATAAAGAAAAAAACAGGCAGGATAAAAAGAATGTCATTGCGAGCGAAGCGAAGCCCGCCCGAACAGATGTTCATCCGGACGAGCAAACCAGCAACAAAATCAGTTACGATGATTTTAAAAAAGTGGAAATGAAAGTCGGGAAAATACTTTCTGCGGAACCTGTAGCAAACTCAGACAAATTACTAAAATTGTCTGTAGATTTCAAAGAAGAGAGTGGTCTAAGACAGATTCTTTCTGGTATAGCCGCGTATTTTCCAGAATCCACTAAGCTTATTGGTAAGAAAGTCGCTTTTGTAACTAATCTTGAACCAAGGAAAATGATGGGTTTTGAAAGTAACGGAATGATTCTTGCTGCAAAGACGGGTGAAAATCTCGCAATTATGGAATTGCCAGATTTTATAGAAGAGGGAACAGAATTAAATTAATGTTTAAATATTTAAAAAATAAATCTGAGGGCATAAGAAGTATACTTAATAAAAATGTAAGTGGTCCTAATGCTACAAAATGGCTTTGTGGTCTTTCCTTTGCCGAGTCATCATTTTTTCCTATACCTCCAGATCTATATTTGATGCCGATTGTAATAAAGAATAGGGAGAAGTGGTGGTATTATGCTCTAATTACAACTGTTTCTTCTGTTCTCGGTGGATTATTTGGATATTTTATTGGCTGGGCATTTTTTGAAACTGCAGGTAAAGCTTTGGTTTCTTTGTATGGCTTACAAGATGAGCTTGTGCTTGTTGGTAGTTTTTTTAATAAAAATGCTTTTTTGTCTATATTTACTGCGGCTTTTACGCCAATACCTTACAAAGTATTTACTATTGCGGCTGGACTTTTCAACTTAAATTTAATTGTTTTTGTGTTCGCCTCAATATTAGGTAGGGGGATTAGATTTTTTATCGTTGCATATATTATGAAAATTTTTGGCCAAAAGATAGGTGGGGTTGTCTTCAAATACTTCAATTTGGGAAGTGTTATTTTAGCTATCGTGATCATTTTGTTTATTTTGTACAAAATTTTATTCTAGTGTTTTGAAAGATCTTTGTTTCGTTATATAATACTGAAGGTTATGCTTTCCATTTTTTTTAAAAAACTTTTCTCATTACCGAATTATCTTTCAATGCCTGTTTCTGGTATAGAGATATGCAATAAATCTATAAGATATATTGAATTTTTTAATAAAAAAGGGATATTTTCTGTCAAAAAATTCGGCGAAGTTTTACTTGCACCAAATATTATAAAAGACGGTGAAATATTAAATAAAGATGCTTTGGCAAAAACTCTTGCTGAAGTAAAGAAAAATATTTCAACCGATTTTGTAAAAGTTTCCATACCGGAAGAAAAAACTTATATTTTTGATTCTCAAATACCTAAAGAAGCCAAAAGTAATATCAGGGAAGCAATAGAATTTAAAATGGAAGAAAATGTTCCGATAAAATTAGAAGAAGCTTCTTTTGAGTATGAAATTATCAATGATAATAAATTGGAGAGAGATATGATGCTTAACGTTTCTGTTATACCAAAAAGAGTAATATCTGATTACACTGACGTATTTGATCAGGCGAGGATTTACCCGTTATCGTATGAAATAGAATCAAAAATGGTTGCCGATTCTGTTATTTCCAAAGGAGACAAGGGAAATTCGATTATAATCAATATAAAAGATGATTCCACTGTACTTATAGCTGTTATAGATGGTTTTGTCAGAACTACTTCTTTAGTGCCAATAGGAGAGGGCGTAATAAGGGGAAGCCTTTTAAAAACAGGTTTGTTTTCTGATGAATTGGTCGTAGGTAAATTTTTTGAAAACGATTTCTCCTTTGAAACGACATATTCAAAGGAGTCATATTTATCGCTCGCCAATATTTTTTCCGTGTTAAAAGACGAAGTAGAAAAATTTAACGAATATATTATTAATAAATTTATAGATTCAAAAAATTATCAAACGAAAAAAATAAATACAATAATTTTATGCGGCAGGAGTTCAACATTGCCGGGTTTGGCTAAGCATATAAATCAAAATATAAATACTGAAGTGGTATTAGCTAGCACGTTATCAAATATTCTTGATATTAAAGAAAATGTATCCGACATGAAGTTTCAGGACTCTTTGAGTTTTGCAACGCCGATAGGTTTAGTGGTTTCATCTTACAAACAAATAAATGCTTAACTTTTTGCCACAAAAAAATAAAAAACAAATTATTCTTGAATACTTATTCAGAATAGCCATATTTCTGATGACATTTATTTTTATATCAAGCATAATATTAATTTCTCTGTTTTTTCCGTCAGTTTTTTTTGCTAAATACAAAAATGATACAACGAGCAATCAATTAGAATCAATCAAACAAAAAAATGCTTATAATGGCGAAGACCCAGTTTTGTTTATAAAGAAAGTAAACGGACTAGTCGGGGCTCTTTCGGATGATGCAGATGCTAAATTGTCCTACAGCGAAATCATAAAGAAAATCATATCCTTAAAAAATAAAGATATTAAAATTCTATCGTTCATAATTGAAAAAAGTAATCCAGTCGGTAAAAAAATTATAATAAATGGTATTGCAAATACGAGAGACAGCCTAACTTTATTTAATAAAAATATTACCGCCGATGGTTCATTTGAAAGCGTAGTATTCCCGGTATCGGATTTCATAAAAAGTTCTGATTCACAGTTTTCTGCAACTTTAATCATATAATTACGAATTAACAAATTATACGAATTTACCCTATTAAATAGAATTCAAATTTAACAGGGTGAACGAATGGCTGCAAATAATTAATAAAAAATAAAAATGCCTAAAAAAGAAACAAAAATATTATTAGCCGTTTTTCTGCTTCTGGGCATTGCGTCTATGGGCGCTTTTGTATTTCTGTTTTCTTTTACGAAGAATTTGATTGCTGAATCTGTAAATAAATCAAACGATATAAAAACGGAATTAAAAAAAGAAGGTGCCGAAACTTTGATGAAAGATGATTTGATTTTGGGTGAAATGTATCAGAAAAAATTGGAAGAATATATTATAGCGAAAGGAGGTACCGTTGATTTCCTAAAAACATTAGAACAGCTGATTTCAAATACCGGGCTCAAATACAATATAAACACCGTTTCAAGCGCAACTTATGACAAAGGAGACAAAATGGGGGAAGAATTATTAAAAATAAACATTAATGCCACAGGGGCATGGCAAAATATCCAACTATTTTTAAAATCTTTGGAAAATTATCCTTTGAAAATAAATATAACCAAAATGTCGCTAAATAAATTTTCCGATTCAATAATAAAAGGCAGAAAAGTTCCGGAATGGTCTTTAAATTTGGATTTTACTGTAGTAAAGATGAAAGATAAATAAGATAAACATACGAATATACGAATTATACAAATGATACGAATGGCAACGAATAAATACAATTAATAATTTTTTATAAATATGAATAATAATATCAACAAAATTAAATTACCCACCACAGATTCTTTGTCAAAGCCTGCACTTTTGTCAAGAGACATAGTAAATCCAAAAAGAGATTGGAATATTTTAATAATTTTTCTCGCTATCTTAGTGGCGACCTCTGTTTTTTTTGATATTCATATGTATAAAACTCTTGTGAAAGAAGATATGTATATAAGCGTAGACAAAACGGAGCTTACTATTGAAAAATTAAAATCCGATGATTTAGAAAAAATACTGAATAATTTTAAAGCAAAAAAATCTGTAGTTGCTAATTTAAAATTGGAAAATTTAATTGACCCTTCTATATAAAATAGATTGTTGTATTTTCTAATACATTATTCTATAATTATATGCGTGAAATACGACGAGAAAATTTTGGCGATAAAAATGAGAAAATCTGGTAAATCCTACGGCAATATCCTTAAAGTTGTCAATGTTTCAAAAAGCACCCTAAGTCTTTGGTTAAGGGATATTGAAGTCAGTAAAAAAAATCTAGACAAAATATTAAAAGGAAGAGAGAAATCAAGGTATTTTGCCGCCTTGTCAAGAAAGACGGATAGGATTAATAGGACAAAAATAATAATAGATAAAGCTGAAATAGAATTCAAAAAACTTATAAATAATAAGTTATTCTTATCCGGATTGTTGCTTTATTGGGCAGAAGGTGATAAAAAACAAGAGCGAGTCAAATTTGCCAATTCTGACAGCAATATGATTAAGTTGATGATGAAATGGTTTAGAGAAGTTTGTCTCGTAGAAGAAAGTAAATTTAGAATAGCGTTACATATCCATAGTTTGCATTCTTCTCCAGAAGTTACTGATTATTGGTCAAAGATTACTGGCGTAGATAAAAGGCAGTTTCACAAGTTATATATCAAAAAAACATCTTTAAAAAGCAGAAAAAATATTCTTTATGAAGGCACATGCTCCATAGTAATAAATTCAAAAGAGTTATTTAGAAAAATTATTGGATGGAAAAAAGGTATGCTGGCACATTTTAAAATATAGTATGCTCTCGTAGTTCAATGGATAGAACTGCGGACTTCTAAGCCGTCAATGTTGGTTCGATTCCAACCGAGAGCACAAAAATAAAAAACTGCCTCAAAGCGGTTTCCTAATTTGTGGGCGCTAAGGGACTCGAACCCCTGACCTTTCGCGTGTAAAGCGATTGCTCTAACCAACTGAGCTAAGCGCCCGAACGCTTTATACAATAACGTATTTATGTTAGATTATCAATAAGAACATACTTACTAAAATAAAAATATATGCGTATAATTATTATCAATTCCAAAAAAGATTTTACAAAAGACCAAATTAATGCTCTAAAAAAAGTTGGGGAGGTATTTTTTATAGAAAAGAATCCAAACTACAAAGATAAGATTTTCACGGGCAGCGAAGAAAAAATCATAGCTATTGGCCCGGAAGTGGTAGGTTGGAAGTTTTCAAACACTGACATTTCTGGTATTCAAAATCTCAAAGCTATTTGTTTGCCCACGACTAGCTTTAGTTGGCTAGACGGAGAATATGCAAAAAAGAAAAGAATTGTTTTAACAAATGTTCCAAAATATTCAACTGAATCAGTCGCCGAATATGCCATTTCTCTGATGTTGAATGTGGCTAGAAAATTATCTCTAGTTGTTAAAAACGAATGGAAGATTGATTATAACAAACAACAAGGTTGGGAAATAAAAGATAAAACAATGGGAATTGTCGGATTAGGTTCAATTGGGACACGAATCGCCGAGTTGGGGAAAGCTATGGGAATGAATGTTATTTATTGGTCAAGAAAAAGCAGAGATAAGAGATTTGTTTATAAATCTCTTGACGAAACTCTTCAGAAATCAGATTTTATTTTTCCTTGTTTAGTCAGAAATAAACAAACAAAAGGAATGCTCAATAAACAAAAGCTGAATAAAATGAAAAACGGTTCTTTTATTGTCAGTATTACAGCCGATGATATATTTGATTTAGAAACTGCTCTGCAATTAATTAATAAAGGAAAATTAGCTGGTATTGCTTTTGAATCAGAAAAACAAAATCCAGAAGATTTTAAAGGAAATGTTTTGGTTACACCTCCTAATGCGTGGTTTACTAAGGAAGCGTTTGAAGAGGATATGAGAGTTTGGGTAGATACGATTATCGCTTGTACTAAAAATAAGCTGAAAAATGTTGTAAATCAATAATCTATTATCCATGAAAATCTCTATTCTCTACGAAAATAAAGATGTCGTGATTATAAACAAGCCCGCCGGTCTAGTTGTTCATTTTGATGGAAAAACCAAGGAAAAAACTTTGGTAGATTGGATTTTGAAAAAATATCCTCGCATAAAAAATGTCGGTGAACCAATTATTCTTGATGATGGTTCACCCGAAAAAATTTTGCCTGATGGAAAATCCAAGATTTTCCGTGCATTGGACAAAAAGTCCAATGCGTCAGGCAAAACTTTAGCGGGTAAAAAAATATTGAGGCCGGGAATAGTTCACAGGATTGATAGAGATACGAGCGGTGTTCTTATCATTGCAAAAAACAAAGAATCATTTGAATTTCTAAAAAAACAATTTAAAGACAGAAAGGTTCGCAAAGTTTACCAGGCTTTTGTTTATGGCGACGTCAAAGATGAAAGGGGAATGATAAACAGGCCGATAGGCAGAAGCTCAACTGATTTTCGTAAATGGACAGCCCAAAGAGGTATTAGAGGCGAAGCGCGTGAGGCCGTAACATATTTTAAAGTTTTGAATAAAATAAACGATATTACTTTTGTGGAAGCGATACCAAAAACCGGTAGAACGCATCAGATAAGAGTTCATTTTAGTGCTATAAATCATCCAATAGTGCAAGATAAACTTTATGCCACGAATTTTTATTTGAACAAAAAACAACAATTGGGATTTAAAAGAATGGCGCTTCATGCAAGAGAATTGGAAATAAATCTTCTTTCAAAAAAAATATTAACCATTATCGCTCCTTACCCGAAAGATTTTGAGGAAGCAATAAGTAAACTTAAAAAGTAAAGAGAAAAAAGTAAAAATAAAGTTTAAAATTAAAAAATAATTTCAAATTCAAAAATCTTGACAAAAAATATCAAACAGTGTACACTATTACCGGTGGTTCTTTTAAATACTTGCAAAATAGTCATAGCCAAAAGCTCTTAAAAATTGAGGTCTTCTGGCTATGACTATTAAATATACACAGTAGCCAAGCAAATAGTGAAAACCTTATCAAAGGAGGAAAAAACACTATGGATAAGCAAACAGCAAAGTTGGTAGCTAGCATCGCAGAAAATCTGCCCGAAATGGACAGCAGTCTCATGCAGGGATGGATAGAAAATCCCAAGGGTTTGCAAAAAACTCTGAAGGAAGCTTTGTGTCCACCAGTGGAAATCACGAAAATGACCAACTTCATCACCCACACCTTTATGGTTCCGGTTGACGAGACCATTTCCGTGGAAGAGGCGATTAAGCTCGGTAAGTTTGATTGGGCGAACGACGACATCACTTCCAAAACCTTCCCTAAGCTGAAAGATGGCAAAAAAGTAGACAAGGAAGTGGCGATTTTTCACTTCAATAAAAGCATTTCCTCGAAAGATGCAATCGCCGAGATGGACAAAGCTGGCTACAAACCTGCCACAATCCAAGACCTTTTAGGTCTCTCTGTCAAAGAGCCGAACCTTCAGAGAAAATTCCCCATTGTTGCTCTCGGTTCTGTCTGCAAGCTTTGCGGCCGCCGCCGCGTGGCTTACCTCAGCGAGAGCGGCAGCAGGCGTAGGCTGAGCCTGGATTGGTTTGTTGAAGACTGGCGCGCTCGCTATCGGTTTGCTGGCGTTCACAAGTAATTAGAACTTAGTTTTGTGTCACTGTGTACTTGCACTTTGAAACTTTGAACTTAGTTCTTTCGATTTGAACGGCTCGTTTATCCAAACTGCGAAAGCAGTAAAGATAGACGAGCTGTTTTTTTATGCTAAAATAAAATCGGTATTAGGTGAATATGTGAGCGATTACGGTTTCTCACTGCCGAATCCAGTATCCATAAGTTGGGAGCGTTTGCGACTAAGGTTTCAAACAGAGGACTTATGTAGACTCTTCACAAAAAATGAAGATACTTGGTGCAATATATTAAGGCATTACGATGTCAAATAAGATTCAATCCTTAGAGTATTCAAGGGATGGTGGCATAGACGGTATTTTGCACATTTCTGTCTGCAAGCTTAACGGCAACCGCAACGTGGCTTACCTCAACGAGAACGACAGCAGGCGTAAGCTGAACCTGAATTGGTTTGATGAAGACTGGAACGATAACTATCGGTTTGCTGGCGTTCACAACTCTTTTCATTTCTCTCCTGCTTTTGCGGGAGAGTTTTGTTTTAATATTTGCCCGTTCCAACCGCCGAGCATTTTCCCGATTTCATCCAGATGAAGCGATAGGGCGATATACTTTTTATTGTCCAGTGATTTTGTTTCCCAAAGAACCATTATTAGGATTTTTAACGTATCAAGTTTTCTGATGGCGATAGATATGTAAGTTCTTTTTTCTTCTTTTGGCAAAAAACTTGCTATGGATATTGCTTCTATTATTTCTACAAAAAGGGTATCAATTCTGTTGCCAAGAGAATATCTGTGTGGTTTGGGTAATATTTGATAATATTCATACCAAAGAATATAAACAGTTTTTACTTTTTGTAAAAGCGGTAATAATTTCTGTCTTTGTTCGGGGGGGGGGCATCATAGTTTAATTTTTTATGGTCTAATAATTATGTCTAAAATCCAACTTACTGACAGTTATGAGAATATCATTGAAATGGAAAACCTGCTAGAGGCGTGGAGGGAATTTGTTGTTGGTAAAAAGTCTCGCAAGGATGTGGAGGAATTTCAAAGACATTTAATGACAAATATTATTTTACTTCATATGGAATTAAAAAATAAAACCTACAAACATTCTTTATATGAAGCATTTAATATTTCTGATCCAAAACCAAGAAATATACATAAAGCAAAAATCAGAGATAGACTTTTGCACCACGCTCTTTATAGAAAATTGTACCCGTTTTTTGATAAGACTTTTATTGCCGATTCATATTCTTGTAGATTAGGAAAAGGAACCCATAAAGCTATAAGAAGATTTAAAAGTTTTTCAAATAAAGTTTCAAAAAATAACACAAAAACAGTCTGGGTTCTAAAATGTGATATAAAGAAATTTTTTGCTTCAATAGACCAAAAAATTTTATTGAAAATATTAAATAAATATATACCAGATGGGGATATCATCAATTTACTATCCGAAATTATTCATAGTTTTTACTCTACCGAGAAAGGGAGGGGTTTGCCACTTGGAAATTTAACATCACAACTTCTAGTGAATATTTATATGAATGAATTTGATCAGTTCATAAAGCACAAACTAAAAGCAAAATATTACATAAGATATGCTGATGATTTTGTAGTTTTATCGCAAGACAAAACTCGGCTAGAAAATACAATACCTAAAATCAATGAGTTTCTTTGGAATGAATTGAGGCTTACATTACATCCAGATAAATTATTTTTGAAAACACTGACTTCAGGTATTGATTTTCTCGGTTGGGTACATTTTCCCGATCACTGTGTGATAAGGACTGTCACAAAAAGAAGAATGTTTAAAAATATTGAACTCAAAGAAGGTAAGATGGAAACAGTACAATCGTATCTAGGATTGCTGTCTTATGGCAATGCTAAAAAATTGAGAAAAAAAGTTCAAAATATGACCGTTACAGTTTCTAATTAATCGTTACAAAAAAACGATTGCAAAAAGCATATTATTATGTTAGTTTGTTGATATTATGGAATTGAAAAATATTAAAATATCGCCAATAGATATAGAAGCTAGGAAAAAAATTGATATGAGATCAGGCGATACCGTTCGTGTTTGGCAGAAAATTCAAGAAGGTGACAAGACTAGACTCCAAGCATTTGAAGGTATGATTTTGGCTGTAAAACATGGAAAAGAAAACGGAGGAACTTTCACTGTGAGAAGGGTAGTGGATGAAGTGGGGGTTGAAAGAATTTTCCCATTATATTCACCTGTAATAGATTCAATAGAAATTTTGAAGAGAGCAAAAGTGAGAAGATCAAAACTTTATTATATTAGAGAGAAAGCCACAAAAGAACTTAAGAGACATTTAAAGAGCGAACTTTTGGGAGCGAGACTTGAAAGCAATACGGATACTAGAAAAGTTGAAAGTGAAAAGTAGAAAGTTATAAAGTTTAATTCAAGCAAAAATCCGCCTTTGGCGGATTTTTGCTTGAATTTTAATTGGTAGACGCTACTTCCTTGAGTATAATATATTATTTGATACAATAAGGAGTATGAAAAGAGGACCAAAGCCAAAGGCAAAAGTAAAAATAACATGGTCACCGAATTTTGCTTATGCTATTGGTTTGATTGCGACTGATGGCAACGTATCGCCAGATGGTAGGCATGTGAGTTTTACTTCCAAAGACAAGGAACAAATTGATAATTATCAAAAAGCATTACGGATTAAATGTAATGTAGGCAAAAAAGGCAACGGCGGAAACAAAGAAAAGAAATATTATGTAGTGCAATTTAGTGATATTTTTTTCTACAAATTTTTAGAATCCATAGGTATTAGCAGGGCAAAATCGAAAAGCTTAGGAGTTGTTGATATTCCATCAGAGTATTTTTTTGATTTTTTACGCGGTTGTTTTGATGGAGACGGAACTTTTTATTCGTATTGGGATCCGCGTTGGCGTTCAAGCCATATGTTTTATGTTGAGTTTGTTTCAGCGAGCAAGAAACATATTAATTGGTTGAGGTCGGAGTTAACGAACAGGATTAATGTTTTTGGGCACATCACGAATGATGGAGAAAAGTCAACTGGACAATTAAAATATGCCAAAAAAGAAGCTATAGAAATTATCAAGGCAATGTATTATAATCGAAAAGTCGTTTGCTTAGGTAGAAAGAGGATAAAGATAGAGAAAGCATTAAGTGTGGAAAAACGGCAGCAAAAAAAATATAGAAGACAGTGAATGCACGGGTGTTGTAATTAGTAGCCAAGCAGGATTGAGGTTCCTGTGCCGTAAGGCGTGGAGGTGCAAGTCCTCTCCCGTGCACAAAAATCAGCTTTTGCTGATTTTTGATGCGCGGGAAGCAAGCAAAAGTCTTTGCTTGCGTGAGGACTTGCAAACCTTTGATAGTTTTTTATGAGTTTTTGCGAAATAAAAAACAGAAAAGATGTACAGAAACTGTAAGTTTAAAGATTCCTCCCTTGTGCACATTTCAGATAATTTAATCATGAAAACTTTCAATAAAATTTTCGGCTTATCGTTTATTTGGTTTTCAGTTTGGGCTGTATTTATACTTTATTTGCAACCTCAAGGGATAAGCTATATAAACAACTATCTTCTAACATGTATTTATTTTTTACTTGTAATAGTTGCTCTCACTTCCATATTCAAAAAAGAAATAGGAGAATATGTAGATCAATTTTCTCCCAAAGATTTGTTTATCATGATGGTTTTTTCGGTGGCTGTGATACTAATTTATTATTTTTTAAATCTTTTGTCGGAGGGAAGTCCAATGGGAGCGATGAAAAGCAATTTATCTGCGATACTGCAAATGGACAATAAATTTTTGGTAACAAAAGCTTTTGAAATAATGTTTCAGCAGACATTTTTTATGATAAGTATTTATTATCTTTTTAATAATAACGTGTCTAAAAATAAAGACATGATTTTATTTGGTCTATATGCACTGTTTATACATTTTCCAGTTCTTTTTATACCGACATCTATGGGCAAAATACTTTTTAGCGTTTCATTTTTTGCCGGCTTGATATTTTCTTATTGCATTACAAAATCAAAAAAAGGATTTTTGTACAGCTATATGATACATTTCGGTTTTTACGTTCTTTTGGCAGTAATATTTTGGCTCGGAGGAGCTCAATATATGATGGGTTTAATATAAGCTTACATTCAGCCAGCTTATAGAAGCAAAGGAAAATGTTATAATCAAAGTGCATTATGCTTTACACAAAAAAGGGAGACAAAGGAAAAACAAATATGTTTGGATGTTGCGACCAGAAAATCTCAAAAAGTTCGGCGATAACCGAAGCTTTGGGGTGCTTGGATGAAGCAAATTCATACTTAGGAGTTATAAAGTGTAAAGTTAAAAGTTATAAGGTTGATGGAGAAAAAATTCAGAATATTATTCATATAATTCAGAATAATATTTTTATCATTCAAGCCCAAGTTGCTGGTGCAGATAAAAAAATACAAAAAGAAAAAACAAAATATCTTGAAAATATTATTGATAATATAGAAAAAAAATTACCGCCAATTAAAACTTTTCTTATTTCCGGTGCAAATGAAATGTCTGCCGATTTTGATTTTGCTCGTACATTGGTACGCAGAGCAGAAAGAAGGGTTGTTGCAGTAAACGAAGAGGGTATGGCAAAAATTGATTCAGAAACTCTTGTTTTTTTAAATCGTTTATCCAGTCTTTTGTATGCGCTTGCGAGATATTCAGCATTGGAAAGTGGTACTGAAGAGTCTCCAAAATATTAAGATAAACATACAAATATACGAATGATACAAATCTACGAATGGCTACGAATAAATATAAAATCGGGTAGATTTTCTATTAAAAATCTGTTATAAATGGTGTTCATGGTGGCTATGGTGTAGCGGTAGCACAAGAGTTTGTGGAACTCTTTGTTCGGGTTCAACCCCCGATAGCCACCCACGAAAAAAGGATCCGCGAAAGCGGGTTTTTTCGTGGGTGGCTAAGCAAGCAAACTGCTTTGCTTGCGTTCGGGGGTTGAACAGCGGAATGATGTTTTTTCAGCAGAAAAAACGAATGAGCTGGTGCCCAGACAAAAGCGAGTGACGACGAGCTTTTAGTCGAGGGAAACATCCCCGATAGCCACCACCGTTTGTTTCGGGTAATATATTCTTATTTTGTTTTGTGTTTCGAGTTATACTTTGATATTCTTTTAATATGACGAAGTGGTATTTTCTAAAGTTGAAAAAAATATTTCTGGATTTAAAAACAAACGAAGAAGGCCTATCAGATCTGGAAGCAAAAAATAGGTTAGAAAAATTTGGGATGAATATTTTGCCTAAGGAAAAACCTTATTCAAAAATCAAACTTTTTTTAAGTCAGTTTAACAGTCCTTTAGTTATTATTTTTTTAGTAGCTGGTGGAGTCTCGTTTTATCTTGCTCATTATTCCGATGCTGTTTTTATTGTTGTGGTGCTTCTAATAAATACCACTGTAGGTTTTTATCAGGAAAATAAGGCCAATAATTCTCTAGTTGCTCTAAGAAACATAGTCAAGATTTCAACTCGGGTATTACGAGACGGTAATTTAAAAGAAATAGATAGCATAACATTGGTTCCAGGTGATATTTTTTTTCTAAAATCTGGAGATAAAGTTCCTGCCGATGCTCGTCTAATTGAAGTGAGCGGATTAAAAATAAATGAGTCTAGTTTGACTGGCGAGTGGCTGGCTGTGTCAAAGTTCGTAGATGAAATTCCAGAAAAAAGTCCACTAGCTGATCAGATCAATATGGTTTTTATGGGAAGTATCGTGGAGGAGGGAACAGCGACAGCTATTGTGGTTGAAACAGGATTGAAAACAGAGATTGGCGGCATAGTATCCCTTCTTCGGGAGACAAAAGAACGACCAACCCCATTACAGAAAAAAATATCTTCACTTTCTCGCTGGGTCGGTCTTTTTGTTCTATTTATTATTGGTATTGTTATTGTTCTTGGGTATAAAAATGGCCAATCGTTCAATGATATTTTTATTGCTTCTTTGGCTCTAGCTGTATCGGCTATTCCGGCCGGTCTTTTGCCTGCTATTACCGTTATTCTCGCTCTCGGTATGCGTCGGATACTTAAGCATAATGGTTTAGTTAGAAAACTTATTGCTAACGAGACACTAGGAAGCGTCACCGTTATTTGTACAGACAAAACCGGAACACTTACTGAAGGAAAAATGCAGGTCAGTCATATTCTTACCGGCACTCAAGAGCTTTTTAATAATAATAAAGACCCAATTATTGATATAAATAAAGCAAACGGTCTTGAGTCACACATTCTTGCCTTAAAGGTGGCTGTCTTAACAAACGACGCTTTTATTGAAAATCCTGACGATGAATTTCATGAGTGGATTGTGCGTGGCGTGCCTACCTCACGAGCTTTATTGGTGGCCGGAATGCACGCTGGATTGTCTAAGAAAAAACTTGAGGCAGAATACCCCACCATAGAGAAACTAGCTTTTACTTCAGAAGCAAAATACTCAGCTTCTCTTCATACAAAACTAGATGGAAATAAGATTCTATATGTTATTGGTGCACCAGAAGTTGTTGCTTCAAGGGCCGTTGATTTTTATGTTGATGGAAAAATAGAACCCTTAGGTTCGGAGGCTCATAATAAACTTTTGCAAAAACTTGAATCTCTAACCAAGAGTGGATTAAGAGTTGTGGCCTGTGCTTACCGTGAATTTCCAAAAGAAAAAGATATGGATTCAATAGAAAATCTATCCAAAGACTTAATTCTTATTGGCTATATTGCTTTAAAAGACCCATTACGTTCTGATGCCAAAGATTCAATCTCTTTAACAAAACGAGCTGGTATTCGCACAGTTCTTATTACTGGTGATCACCGATTGACGGCTCAATCAATTGCTACAGAAGTTGGTATTGAAGCAAGTTCGGAGATGATTCTTGAGGGTGAAGATATTGATAATTTATCGGATCAAGAACTTGAAGAAAAAGTAAGACATGTTTCTATTTATGCTCGTGTGTCTCCCGGTCATAAACTTCGTATCGTAAATGCTTTACAAGCCAGGGGTGAAGTAGTGGCTATGGTTGGTGACGGTGTTAATGACGCTCCAGCCTTAAAAAAAGCTGATGTTGGTATTTCGGTTGGTTCAGGTACAGACGTTGCCAAAGAAGTGGCAGATATCGTGTTATTAGATGACAACTTTAAAACAATTGTAAAAGCGATTGAACAAGGCCGTATTATCTTTCAAAATATTCGTAAAGTTTTTATTTATCTGATAGCTGACGATTTTTCAGAATTGTTTTTATTTTTAGTGGCAATGGCTTTTGGCCTACCGTTGCCTCTTTTAGCTGCCCAGATTCTTTGGATTAATCTAGTGGAGGATGGTCTGCCTGATATTGCTCTAACTACTGAACAGGAAACATTTGGGGTTATGGATGAAAGACCTCGTGATCCAAGCGAATCAATTTTGAACAGACCGATGAAAAAATGGTTACTTTCGATTTTCTTTATTACTGGTTTGTCCGCTTTCATGTCATTTTTCCTTCTTTGGAAAATTACAGGGGATTTGGATAAGACACGGTCAATCGTGTTTGCTCTTATGTGTCTTGATTCATTGGTGTTTTCTTTTAGTGTTCGATCTTTTAAACGTCCAATGTTTCGAAAAGATATCTTTTCAAATAAAATTTTGGTTGGGGCAGTCATAATTGGATTACTACTGCTTACTTCATCGATTTATTTTAGCCCATTACAAAAATTACTTTCAACACAACCCCTTATCATTGCTGACTGGACCATTATAGTTTTAATAAGTTTCATCGAGATAATTCTTATTGAATGGTTTAAGAAAAAATCATTTATTGTAGTTAAATCATCTTAAATATAGTAATTAATGGTGTGGGATAATTTTATCAGAAGGAGAATAAAGCAATATAATTTTTTCTTTTGTTTTCATACCAACTGACAGTGTATTTTTTTTAAGTCTTATTCCAAGATGTCCTATGTCTTCTCATATTTAATCTAACTTATGCACTCGTATTTTTGTTAGCAATTAAATCGTATTATTAAGTAGCTTATTAGGTTTAGTTTACGTTGACTTATTTTGCTTTTTCGTGAATAATCATATTTCATCTATGACGAATACAAAAGAAAGACTAAAAGAATATTGGGATGCTGTAGTTTTGAAGAAAATTCCACCACATGCCCAATTTCATAAAGTTGAAGATGAAATAAGGGAACATTATTCTTTGCTTGCTTGGTTATGGAAAAGTTTTCTTCTTCCACTTATAGCTCTATATTTTATATTGGGTATAGTTTTTCATAATCATATACTTGGCTCTCTCTTTTTATCCTTGCTTGTATTTTTCTACAGCAACTTCTTACCAGATGCTGATATTTTAGTAAACAGACCACAAGACAACGAAAGGGAAAGTCTATGGTATGAATTATATTTTTTACTTTTCTTAACTCCTATATTTCTATTTTATGTTATGAAAGGTAGAGCAAATCCGCTTTATACCATAAAGCCTAGACCATTTCATAATTTTTCATCAGTTATTGCGTGGGGAATTTTTCTTCTAATTATTTCATCCTTGTTTTGGCCAGATGACACGCTAAAAAAATTGATGCTACCATTATTTGGTATGGCGGGTTTTTCTTTTCATTTAATGGTAGATGGAGTTCTAAATTTTTTTTGGTTAAAGAAAAAACCAGAAATAGATTGGGATAAGAAAACTGTGTCGGAGGAAATCAAGAAATAGTATATTCAGAAGCAGGATAAAATGTGGGAATATAGATATCTGTATCATTTTTTATATCAAACACAGTTCTAGCATCCTTCACAACACCACCTCAAAATAAGTAAACAAGTAAGTCGTATTTGCAGACTACATTTTTTCTATGACTATAGAAAATTGAGAGACGAAGGCGGTACTCAAGTGAGTAAAGCGAATTAAAAAGCTTGAGGACAACTCTTTTTGGTTGCTTTAATAAAAATTATGGACATATCGTTTTCTTGAGTTACAAAATTGGTCCAGGTCTCAGGCGTTTTTTTATTACTTGACTTAAAATAGTTATGGGTATATACTCAATATGGTTAGTTAGGTTTGGTCGAGCTAAATTTTTAAAAGTCTCATTAATTAAATAATATTATGCCTAGATTAGATGGAACTGGTCCGCAAGGACAAGGCCCAAGAACCGGTCGCAGTATGGGTAATTGCCCAGGAACTGGCGGTTCAGGCAGAGGTGGACTTGGTCGTGGACGAGGCCGGGGTCAAGGTTTTGGTCGTTTTTGTTCAGGTTGTCCTTTTTGGAATAATCAATCGGTTACCAAAGAGGATAAAAAACAAATTTTGGAAGAGGAGAAGAAACTGATCGAAGAAGAACTTAAGAAGTTGTAGACTGAAACAAAATGAAAAAGGTACGAGATACTTATTTCTCGTTCCTTTTTCATGTGTTTTATAATAATATACACATATGCCAAGACCAAATTTATGTTTTTGCCGAAAAATAAAGTTTGAACCAAATGTTGTTTATTTTAAACCGCAAGGAATACCTTTACGTAATTTAGAAGTAGTAGAGATTTCTTTGGAAGAGATAGAAGCTTATCGTCTACGTCATATTGATGATTTGGAGCAAATAGAAGCGGCTAAGAAAATGGGGGCTACACCTAGCACTTATCAGAGAATACTTTACTCTGTTTATAAGAAAATTGCCGATGCCTTAGTAAACGGCAAGGCAATACAAATAACTAAACACAAATAATATAATAATCATGACTTTATTTTCCATAATTTTAGCGACTTTTTTAATAACCTTATGCGTTTGGGTTGCGATTTTATTTATTTTTTTTAAGAAAGATATTTTAGATAAGATTTTGATTTTTCTAGTATCGTTATCGGCGGGGGCTCTAATGGGTGGAGCCTTTCTTCATTTGTTGCCAGAAGCCTCGGAAGTAGTAGAGACCAATCTATTATTTAAAATATTTTTGATATCTTTTGTAGTCTTTTTCCTAATTGAAAAGATATTGCACTGGAGACACTGTCATAAAGCGGATTGTTCGGTGCATACTTTCGGTTATATGAATTTGGTAGGAGACAGTGTCCATAATTTTATTGATGGTTTGGTAATCGCTAGCGTTTTTATGATTAATTTTAAATTGGGTATTGCTACTACTATTGCTATTGCTGTTCATGAAATACCTCAGGAAATAGGAGATTATGGTGTTCTTATTTATGCCGGTTTCAAAAGAAAGACGGCTCTAATTTTAAATTATATTGTTGCTCTAACTGTGGTTTTGGGTGGAGTAGCCGGCTATTTTTTATTCTCATCGCTTGAGAGCTTATTGCCTTATCTTATGCCTTTTGCTGCTGGTGGCTTTGTTTATATTGCTGCTTCGGATCTAATACCTGAGATCAGAAAAGAATCTAATTTTAAAACATCAATAATTTCTTTTTTTGTTTTTGTTATTGGTATTGCTATCATGTATCTTGTTAAATTTATTGGTCATTAAAACCAAAAGAAAATCCACAACTAGTATTAAACTGTAATAAACAAAGCACTCCTTAATTTTTATAAAAAACACATGTCGTGTTTTTTATTTTCTATAATAATAAAAACCACCTTTTTAGGGGTGGTTTTGGTTGTGAGTAAGATGATTACTTATGTTTTTTTCTTTTGCACTTTGTGTCAATAATTAAGTGTTTATCTTTGATCAATCTTGTTTTACATTTGAATTTTATGCCGTCATTTATTAATTTCTGAAGATAGATTTTTCCTTCCACCGTTATTTTTAAAGATTTGATTCTTTTACCCTTAAAAATTTCATTTATTTCTTCGACGATTTCTTCTTTTAGTAAGTACTCTTTCAGAAGCGCCTGTTCTTTTTTCGGAGTCATCCAATAGTTACCGCAATCATGGCTATTGCTCATATTGAGAGCATCCTCAAACTCTTTTGAATACATACTCCAAACATCAACAATCTCCTCAATATTTAACGGGACCAAACACAGAAGGACAAACAACGCATTGCCCGCCAAAACTTCCATTTCAAATGGTTCCATAAATACCTCCTATAGAATTGGAATGATCAAGCCCGCGTAAAGCTACCACAATACTTAAGTTTGGTAAAGTGTCTCATTAGGTTTATAAGTAAATTGTGCTTGACAGAAATTATCTTAAGTTATACCGTTGATATGAAGTTATTTTTCTTTTGTTCTTTAAAATAAAATTTCAGCCAATAGCTGAGAAAGGAGGTCTAGTATGGGAAAGAAATTTATTGGTATGCCGTCGCACGATGAACAATGGAAGGGTATTAAAAGTAAGGTTGGCGGAAACGCAGGAATTATTAAGATACTCCGCGACGAAGTTACAATAGTAACTAAAAAAGTTTCAGGACTGGACAAAGGTGCTATAATGTTTTTTTCGCTTAAATCTCCCGGTTGGGAAGGCAAGGAATGGGTGACTCATCATGAGCGTAATGGGATTGAGATTCCTTCCTATTTAAAAGAACTTCTCATGTCAGATGATTATGTGCCAAGTAAGAAGGGCACAATTTATCGTGTCAGACTTGTTAATCATGATAAAAAAACTATCTATTCAAAAAAGGAATATGATAATTTTTTACGAGAAATAACAAATCCTAATGTGGAAGTTCCGATTCTTTTGTTGGATACAATTCCAATCGAGGTTATGAAAAGCTTGCATTTACTGTGGCAAGAAACAATACGTCGTCCTACCTCGGGATATTTTGGTGAAACTTACACTCTTTTTCAAGCACCGGACATTACTATTTGTGACTAGAAAGTACCAATAGTAGATGGCGAATGCAAATAGTTTAGCGGCGTTAGGTTTAAAAAACCAGCGCCGTTTTTTTATTCCAATTTACATATGCTTGACATTTTAGTTATTTACTCTATTATATTTATGTTTATATTTTAAATTAGGAGGTGGCAAAATGCCAAAAACAGAGGTTTTAAGAGAAGCAGAAGAAGTTCTTTGTTGTGGTAATGATGAACACGAATTGGTACCTTTGAAAGGTGTGATTCGTGTTGCTTGCACGCCCGAGGGGATGAAAAAAATAAGCAATTTTATCAAGGTGTCTGGGAGAGAAATGTTTGAAGTTGGCAGGACTGGCGACCCGAATTATTGTCCAATATGCAACGAAACGAAAGTTGGTTACCCCATGACTCTGCATCTGGATTTTTGTCCGGATTGCAAATGTAAATTAAACGAGAAAAAGAAGGGTGAGACGCAGGCGCAATGCCCGCAATGCAAACAGTTTTTTCAAGCGTTTGGTGATTGATCTCATCAGCAAACAAGCCCGAACCGTAAGGTTCGGGCTAGTTTTATTTAAAAAACAGCTTGAGGCTGTTTTTTAATCAGATGCCTGATATTTTATCCAAATGTTTTTTTTAGATTATTCTTTCTCCCTTGATTAATCTAACTAAAATCATAATAATCGCTATGACAATAAGGATATGAATGAATCCTCCCATTGTAAAAGAAGTTACTAAACCGAGAAGCCAGAGAATAATCAAAATAACTGCAATTGTAGTTAACATAAATTTAATAAAAATTAAATTAATAAATATACACGATTTACGACTACCAGTAAGCGTAACAATTGAAGTTAAATTTAAAATTAAAGCTAGACAAAACAATAGAAATCAAGAGAAATTCCTTTTCCAATTATCCAGAATTATTGCTGTGGCTATCGCGACGTTCAAAGACTCTGTTTCTCCATATTTAGGAATTGTTATTTTTTCAGTAACTAAATCTTCTATTTCTTTGCTAATGCCGTGTGATTCATTTCCCAAGAGGAGTATTCCGCTAGAAGGAAATTTTGTTTCGTGAATATTTTTACCATTTAAAAATGCTCCAAAAATCGGCAGTTTTTGCTTGGAAAGGAAATCTTTCAGGTCAGTGTAAAATATATTTACTCTGGAAAAAGAACCTTTTGTCGCAGTGACAACTTTTGGATTATAAAAATTAACCGTCTCTTTTGAAGCAACAATATTTTTTATTCCGTACCAGTCGGCAATCCTGATAATTGTTCCCAAATTTCCCGGATCTTTTATTTCATCGAGAGCCAACACAATTTTACTTGTTCCAATTTCAAAAGATTTATTTATTTTTTGTCTTACCACCGCGAGCGCAGAATCATTTGTTTCAAATGTCCCAACTTTTTCTATTTCTATTTGGCTGACTATTTCAAATAAATTTGATTTTTCTCTTACTTTTTCTCCAAACTTATCAAAAAATTCCGTTGTCGTAAGTAACAAATCTATTTCAAAATCAGAATTTAATAATTCCGAAACACTTTTTTCTCCTTCGACTAAAAATAGTCCGAGTAGAGCTCGGTTTTTCTTTTCATGCAGAGATTTTATAAGTTTTGCTTGCCGGGTAGTGAATTTTGACATAGTTTTTTAAAATTTAGCTAAATATTACAGCAGTTAGTATTAAATAATGGTTTGTTTTAAGATATATCAAATCTTGTTTTAACAAAAAACAATTTTAATGTCAAAATCTACTACCCGGATTGATTTTTTGTGAGCATATGTCTATATCCCCAAACCTTGTAAACTGCCAACATAATTAGTCATAAATGACGGTAATGCAAACATTAGCCCAATTACAGGCAAAACAACTACGGCTATTGTGATAATCATTGTCCAAAAAAAATATTTTCTGGTTTTTTCCACCGATACATAAACATTGTTAATTTTTTCTTCAAGCTCTGCGAGCTTTTTTATTGTTTCTTGTTCCATATAATATACGAAAATTATTCGAATGTTACGAATGGCTACGAATAATTCAAATTAATTTAATAAATCTTATTAGATGATATTATATCATCAATTTGATACAATAGTTGTATGGCGATAAAACCGATTTGCGATAAATGTAAAAAAGAATTAACCGATTTCGGGGCGATTCTTTTAAGTCCACCAGACAAAAACAGTAAGGTAAAAAAATTTCACTTGTGTAAAATATGTTACGTAAAAATAAAAAAGACCTTTTAGGTGGGTTATTTATTAAATTAATTTGGTTTTAAGCTAACACCTAAAAGCTAAAACCTAAAAACTAATTTTATGAAAAAAGGATTTGTAATAAATATTGAAAACGAAACATTAAATAATGAGAATTTTAGAAAAGTACTTTATACTTCAAAGCATGGACAGGTAGTAGTGATGAGTTTACTTCCAAATGAAGAAATAGGGATGGAAGTTCATGAAACTTCTGACCAATTCTTTAGAGTTGATAGTGGGGAAGGAAAAGTGGTTATTGATGGAGAAGGGGCGATTTTTTCTGACGGTTTTGCGATAGTTGTTCCTGCTGGCTCGCAGCATAACGTAATAAATACTTCAAGCGAAAAACCTTTGAAACTTTATACAATATATATGCCACCTCATCACAAAGATGGAATAGTTCACAAAACAAAAGTTGATGGAGAAAAAGACACAACAGACGAGTATGAAGGATAGTTTTTGTATTGTCATTCCCGTGAAAACGGGAATCCAGTATGAATTGATTTAATACTGGATCCCCGCCTCCGCGGGGATGACAATGCTTTTTTCATTTTGTATAACGTATGGTATTATCATTTCAATGAAAAAAGACATTGTTATTTTTAGCGACGGTTCTTCAAGGGGGAACCCTGGCCCAGGTGGGTGGGGGGCTATTGTTGTTATGGGTGATAAAGTAATGGAGCTTGGTGGAAGAGAAGATCACACAACAAATAACAGAATGGAGCTTTTAGGCGCGATAAATGCGCTATCTTCACTTGGAAGCTTCGCTTCCAAGTTGGGAGAAATTGTGCTCAATACAGATTCTTCATACGTAATAAATGGGATAACGAAATGGGTTTATGGATGGCAGAAAAATGGATGGAAAAATTCTACAAAAGATGATGTGCAGAATCGTGATTTGTGGGAAGATCTGATAGCGGCTTCAAAAGGAAGAAAAATAAAATGGAATTATGTCGGCGGGCATGTTGGAATTGCCGGAAATGAAAGATGCGATGAAATTGCAACAACTTTTGCCGACGACGTTGAAATAAAACTTTTTAAAGGCAAACTTTCTGATTATGAAGTTGATTTGTCATCTATAAAAGGGAATGGGACAAAAAAAGCTCATAAAATCAAAAATAATAAGCCCGCATATTCATATTTGAGCTTGGTGCACGGAGTTTTGAAAATTGATAAAACTTGGTCCGAATGCGAGAAAAGAGTGAAGGGAATAAAAGGCGATGTAAAATTTAAAAAAGCGACGAATGCAGAAGATGAAAAAGAAATTTTAAAAAGTTGGGGAAAATAATAACAAAGGCTCCACCTTTGTTTTTAGATATGTGAAATATTATGTTATATTGACGATTAGTTATAAATATGCTTTTCTTAAAAAGGAGTTTTTGATCTGGGATCTTTTGCATAATTTTGATGCAAAAGGAACAGTAATCTTATTAAGGAGGTGTTGAAGATGAAAGTACCTTACATAGTAATTACAATACTGTTTTGTGGTTTTACCCTGACATGTTGTGGTAATAGTGGTAATTTGGAAAATAGATATATTTCCTTTGCAGAGAAGGCTTTACTTGAAAATTCAAGTGCAAATGTGGCTCAAGATCAAGATATCTATGACGATCAACAAAGTACAGTCTACATTAAGATTGATACAGGGGGTGGAACTGATGAACGTATTAAAGCAATCATGAAAAAAAAGGGAATGTGGGAAAAGCAATTTCCGAACAAGAAGATTGTTTCGATTTCTATTGTTGCTGATGGCTACAGAATAACTCTTATTTCTGGGCTACTCATACATTATGAGAATCAGCATACTTCTAATTAACAACATTCTTGGTTGAGCCCTAGCAGTATATTCTGCTAGGGTTTTAATTTATGCTAAAATATTTTGGTGAAAAAGGATTCTTTACTGGCAATAGCAATCATCGGTTTTGTTTTGGCGATTTTTTTATGCTCATTTTTTAAATTCGGAGTTACTTTTTCTATTTTTTTGATTTTTCTTTCAATAATTTTATTTTTGTTCAGAAAATTTTTTGTCGTTGATATTGAAAGTGGTCAAAAAATTTTTCTGATAACCATTTTTATTTTTTCTTTCGCTCTGGGAATATTCAGATACGAATTAAAAGATTTAGAAATGCTTGACTTCAATTTGGAAAACAATATTGGTAATAAAATTTCTCTGGCGGGTGTAATTTCAGATGAACCTACAAGAAAAGATAAGCAGGCGATACTGGTAGTTGATTTTAAAAATATTGTTATTGCAAACTCCAGTATTGATGTTTCTGGCAAAGGAGTTGTGAGTACGGACTTATATCCGGAACTAAAATATGGAGATCTAATAAAAATTTCAGGGAAACTTGAAAAACCAGAAAATTTTTCTAATTCAAACAATATTTCATCTACAACGTTTGATTATATTTCATATTTAGCAAAGGATGATATTTATTACAAAGTTGATTTTGCAAAAACCGAATTGATTTCTAGCAGGCATGGAAATGTAATTAAAAATTTATTATTTAATTTTAAAAATTCTTTTATTGGCAATATAAATAAAACTATTAGCGCGCCGGAAGCCCCGTTGCTTTCCGGTATATTGCTTGGCGCAAAAAGTTCAATGGATGTAAACACGACCGAAATTTTCCGCAAAGCCGGACTTTCGCATATTGTGGCGCTTTCCGGGTACAATATTACAATCGTAGCAAATGCAATAATGAAAATACTTTCTTTTCTTCCGCGAAATGCCGGATTTTTTGGAGGTGTGACTGGTATAATTCTTTTTATAATTATGTCGGGTGCATCTTCAACCGCTGTAAGAGCGGGAATAATGGCGCTTATCGTTATCTTAGCTTCTGTTACTCATAGAAATTATCAAGCGGGCAGGGCTCTTGTTCTGGCCGGATTATTAATGATAATTATAAATCCGAAAATTTTAGTTTTTGATATTTCTTTTCAGCTTTCTTTTCTCGCGACTGTTGCAATAATTTATGTTTCACCAATTATTAAAAATAAATTTAGTTTCATAACAGAAAAATTCGGCTTGCGAGATATAATCGCATCAACAATCTCGGCACAAATATTAGTCTTGCCTTTAATACTTTATAAAATGGGCTTGCTATCGCTTGTCGCGTTGCCTGCAAATATTTTTGTTATTGCTTTTATACCTGCAACAATGCTTTTTGGTTTTATCACTGGGACACTTGGCTTTATTTGGCTTCCACTTGCGCTTCCTTTCGCATGGATTTCTTGGATATTACTTGCATATATGATTAATGTTTCAGAATTTTTCGCGAATCTGCCATTTTCCACTGCGAATATAACGTTTTTTTCATTTGCTATAATGGTCGCGTATTATTTTTTCATTGGAATTTGGATTATTTATCAAAATAGAAAAAGTTATCCGGTAGCTCTTTAGTATTTGTCATTCCCGCGAAGGCGGGAATCCAGTATAATCTTTTCATGAAATATTATTATGTTTACATTTTAGCGAGTAAGCGTGATGGGACATTGTATATCGGAGTTACAAACGATTTATTGAGAAGAGTATATGAGCACAAAAATTGTTTAGTTGAAGGTTTTACTAAAAAATACAATGTTAAAACTCTTGTATATTATGAACAGACAACAGATATAGAAAGTGCGATATTAAGAGAAAAATGCATAAAAAGATGGAATAGGCTATGGAAAAGAAGGTTGATTGAAAAAGAAAATCCAGAATGGAAAGATTTGAGTTCAGAATTATAATTTAACACTGGATTCCCGCCTGCGCGGGAATGACACAATACAAAAAAATGTTTAAATTTAATAAAATAAAAATATATTTCTTGGCTCTGCTTCTTTTTGTGAACGGAATGATTTTTTATACTGTCGTAGCCGAAACCAGGAATAATGTTTTAAAAGTTTCATTTTTGGATGTTGGCCAAGGCGATGCTATTTTTATAGAATCGCCAATTGGCAATCAGCTTCTTATAGATGGGGGACCGGATAAAAATATTTTAAATGCTCTGGGCAGGGTAATGCCTTTTTACGATAAGACTATAGACGCGATTCTTGTGACTCATCCGGATCAAGACCATATTGGAGGAATTCCCGAAGTTTTTAAAAATTATTCCGTTCGAAAATACATAAGCAGTGGAGCGACTTCTAGCACGGGAACTTTCAAAGAACTGGAGCATCAAATTTTGGAGAAGAATATAAAAACAGAAATTGCGAGAACGGGAAAAATTTTTGATCTTGGCGGCGGGGCTTATTTAAAAATTTTGTATCCGAATAATAATCCAAAAGGAACTGATACAAACAAATATTCTATCGTGGCGGAGCTTTATTATGGGGATTCAACTTTTATGTTCACTGGGGATGCGCCGACTGATGTTTTAGAATATCTGGCAAAAACAGATGGAGCAGAATTAAAAAGCGATGTGCTGAAAATTGCACACCATGGGTCAAAAAATTCTCTTTCTCCCGAATTTTTATCGGCCGTTAATTCAGAATACTCCGTTATTTCTGCGGGAGTAAATAATAGTTATGGCCATCCACACAAAGAAATATTGGATTTTTTAAATGATATTAAAAGCAAAGTGCTAATCACTTATGATTTAGGAGACATTTCTTTTATTTCTGGCGGTTTGGCTATCATTGAAGAAAAATAGTTTTTAGATTGCCAACTTAATGTCAAGTTTTATTTATTTTTATTATGCTGTATAATGCTTTTGTTAGTTTTTGTGTCCTGTTTTAATAAAATAATAGACAAAATAAAATTTATGGAAATGGTAGAAAATATCAAAATTGGTAAAAAGAAACTAATGCCAATTGTCGCATGGTTTGTAATAGGAATGTTGGTAGGAGCCGGAACATTTTATTCATGGAATAAATATGTAGTAAAAAGTTCGGTTGATGTAGCAAGCCAAATGGAACAAGCCCAAGTAAAAGAACTTGTTGCAAAAGTAGGTAAGCTCATAGTTCTCCCGACGGGTGAAGATCCAGTGGTCAATGTAATAAATGATGCGGCTGCTTTGATAAAAGACCAAGTATTTTATAAAGGCGCACAAAATGGAGATGTTATCCTTGTTTATCAAAAAGCTCTCAAGGCTATATTATATTCACCAGAAAGGAATATTATAGTAAATGTCGGTCCAATATATGTGGAAGATCAGGCTACGACTACTACTGCAAAGAAATAGTAAATTAGGTTTTAGGTTCTAGTTTCTAGGTTTTAGGAAATACAAAAGAGCGGCGCCGTAGGCGCCGCTCTTTTGTATTATGTATTTGAATTTACTGACACCTAAAAGCTAAAAACTAAAACCTATTTAATTATTCCCGCCTTTTTCAGGGTAGCAAATGCCCCATTTTTCTGTATGGTTTTTATGCCTTTTGTTGAAATATCCAAAACAAAGGTTTTTTTAAGTTCAGGAACGTAGATTCTTTTCTTTTGGAAATTGACTTGCTTCCTTACTTTTCCTGTAGGGTTAAATTGTGTAGCACGAGTTGCGTTGCTGTAGCCACCGCACATTATTGAAGTCTTTTTTGTTATTGGACAGATTTTTGCCATGATTTTAGTTTTATGGTCTCTCATGCTATCATAATCCTGCAAAAACGCAATATATGGATGTAGTCTTACAAATTTTAATACTTATATTTTCCGTAATAATTCATGAAATATCGCATGGATACATGGCCCTTTTTTTTGGCGATAAAACTGCACAGTATGAAGGAAGGCTTACCCTTAACCCGATTAAACATTTGGATTGGTTAGGTTCTGTTATTTTGCCATTAAGCTTATTTTTACTAAATGCACCTTTTATGATTGGCTGGGCAAAACCTGTGCCGTATAATCCTTATAATTTAAAAAATAGAAATATAGCCGAACCCCTTGTATCTTTTGCCGGACCAGCTTCCAATATTTTTGTAGCAGTTGTTTTCGGGCTAATAATCAGGGGATTATTATATTCTGACTATTCTTCGTCACCTCTTATTGGCATATTTCTTTTAGTCGTGCTTATAAACGTGAGTCTTGCCGTTTTTAATTTACTGCCAATTCCTCCTCTTGATGGATCAAAAATCCTTTTTGCTTTTCTTCCGACACAGGCAAAATATACATTTTATAATTTATCAGAAAAATACGGAATATTAATTATTTTGCTTATGGTTATGCTTTTGCCGAATATTATATCTCCAATTATATTTTTTCTATTTAAGTTGATAACGGGAATTAGCTAGAATACAGAAGACAGAATATAGGATTTGGTAAAAATATAAGAGGAGAATTTTCGCAAAGCGAAAATTCTCCTCTTATATTTTTTACTTTAATTTCTATGTTCTAACTTTTACATTCTAGATTCAGTCGAAGGTTGCTTTTTTTGGTATTTTATTATATTATCTTTTCACATTAGCTACTTGGCTGTATGCAAGTGTTCCGTCTAATAAAAGCTTGCTTTTAGAAGACTAGAGTTGAATTACAAATGAGTTGCGGAGGTATTTTGCACTAAGGAAGCGAAATATTTCTGTAGCTTTTTATTTTATTACTAGGCTTGAATTATTAACAAATATGCCCACAATAAACCAATTAATTAAGAAAAACAGGAAAACTGCTCCAAGAAAGCCGAAAGCCGTGGCTTTGATGAGGGGTTTTAACACTCTGGAAAACAGACCGACGAAACTTTGTTCTCCTTTTAAAAGGGGAGTTTGCGTGAAAGTTACGACAAAGACGCCGAAAAAACCAAACTCAGCTATCAGAAAGATCGCAAGAGTCAGACTTTCGAATGGAATGGAAGTCACCGCTTATATCCCGGGAATGGGACATACACTTCAAGAACACTCAGTCGTTCTTTTAAGAGGCGGAAGAGTTAAAGACCTTGGTATCAGATACACGATAGTAAGAGGAGTTCTCGATGCTACTGCAGTAGAAGGAAGAAAGAAAGGTCGCAGCCAATATGGTGCAAAAAAACCGAAAGTTAAATAAAATAAGGAGCGAAGCGACTATATTTTATTAATCCAGCCCCACTTTTATTTTTTAGAATATTCTAATGATTAAAAGTGGGGCTGGACGATGATTTTAAAATTCGCTACGCTCATAATAAAATCAATCGCATGAGAAGAAAATTAAAAACAAAGAAAGCGTTAAAGCCAGATTATAAATATCAATCTGCAAAAGTTTCAAAACTTATAAACTATGTTATGTACAGTGGTAAGAAAAGTACAGCCGAAACTATTATTTACGATACTCTTGAAATAATTAAGGAAAAAGCGAAAGTTAAAAATCCTATTGAAATTCTTGAGCTTGCGCTCTCAAATACGGCTCCAAATATGGAAATCAGATCAAAAAGAGTTGGAGGGGCAAACTACCAAGTTCCAGTGGAAGTAAGACCTGAAAGAAGAGCAACACTTTCCATGAAATGGATTATAGAAGCGGCGAGAAGCAAGAAAGGTTCACCGCTCGCGGAAAGATTGTCTGCGGAAATAATTTCTGCTTCAAAAAATGAAGGAGATGCGGTAAGGAAGAGAGAGAATACTCATAAGATGGCAGAAGCCAATAAAGCCTTTGCTCACTTCGCCTGGTAAATTTCCTTTTAATTTTTGCAATCTGCTTCGTTGCTAAAAAAATTTGTTTCTGCAATGTACCAACGTACATTTTAGTCACAAATTTTTTCAGCGCCTCGCATCTCACTAAAAATAAAAAGAAAAAAGTAAATTAAAATTACTTAAATTATTTTATCAACAATTAATTAAATATGAATATAGTATAATAATCTTACGAAAACTATTATAGATATGATAAAAATTCATCGTATTTATTTGTAGCCATTCGTATCATTCGCATAATTCGTATATTCGCATATTAAATACATGAAACGAGATTATCCATTAGAAAAAGTAAGAAATTTTGGAATCATTGCTCACATTGATGCCGGAAAAACAACCACATCGGAAAGAATTCTCTATTACACTGGATCTCAGCACGATATCGGTGAGGTTCACGAAGGAGAAACTACGACCGACTGGATGGAACAGGAAAGAGAAAGAGGTATTACCATTACGTCAGCTGCTATTACTTGTTTTTGGAATCCTTCGTACATGCCAAAAACCGATTTTAGTAAGAAAGTAAGATTCAATATCATTGATACTCCCGGCCACATTGATTTTACCGCAGAGGTTAAGCGTTCACTCAGAGTTCTTGACGGAGCCGTAGTTGTTTTTGACGGAGTCGCAGGAGTGGAACCTCAATCAGAAACAAACTGGAGATATGCTGACGAAGGAAATGTTCCAAGAATTTGTTTGATAAACAAACTTGATAGAACAGGAGGAAATTTTGAAAGATCATTTCAATCAATTTTGGAAAGACTTACAAAACATGCTGTAAGAATGCAGCTTCCCATTGGTTCAGAATCTGATTTTTCAGGAATAGTAGATCTTTTAAAAATGAAGGCCTATTACTTTGAAGGCGAAATGGGAGAAGTTGTCAGAGAAGCAGAAATTCCTGCCGAACTTTTGGAAAATGCAAAAAAATACAGGCTTGAGCTTGTAGAAAAAATTTCTGAAAATGATGAAAAGCTTATGAACGATTATCTTGAAGGAAAAGAGATTCCCATCGATGAGCTCAAAGCAGTTCTCCGAAAAGCAACCATTGCAAATACGATTGTTCCTGTATTTACAGGTTCGGCTTTGAAAAATAAAGGTATTCAACTCACACTTGATGCAGTTGTTGACTATCTTCCTTCCCCGCTTGATATTCCACCAGTAAAAGGAATAAATCCAAACAATGGAGAAGAAGTTTTAAGACATGCAACTGATGAAGATCCATTTTGCGCTCTGGCATTTAAATTGCAAAATGATCCTTTTGTAGGACAGCTTACATATTTCAGAGTTTATTCCGGAAGTATTTCTTCGGGAACTTATATTTACAATTCAACAACCGGAGAAAAGGAAAGATTGGGAAGAATTGTCAGAATGCACGCAAATGACAGAGAAGAAGTGGAGACTGTTTTTGCCGGAGAAATTGCGGCGGCTGTCGGTTTGAAAAACGCGAAAACTTCTCACACTCTTTGCGATGAAGCCAATCCGATAATTCTTGACCAAATTGTATTTCCAGAACCGGTTATTACTCTTAGAATTGAACCAAAGACAAAAGCTGACCAAGAAAAAATGGGATTTGCTTTGAAGAAACTTTCGGATGAAGACCCAACATTTAAAATCAAGTCGGATCAAGAAACGGGAGAGACTGTTATGGCAGGTATGGGAGAACTTCACCTCGAAATTCTTGTAGACAGAATGAAAAGAGAATTCGGAGTTGAAGCAAATGTTGGAAAACCACAAGTTGCTTACAAAGAAACAATTACCGGAGAAGCTGAAAAAGAAGAAAAATACATAAAACAGTCTGGAGGAAAAGGACAATATGGTCACGTTCTCATTAAAATTAAGCCGATGCAAAAACTTGAGGAAGGCAAGAAAATTCCTAAGAATGTTAGCAGATACGATGACTTTGAATTTATAGATTCTATTAAAGGAGGAGTTATTCCGCAAGAATTTATTCCAGCAGTTGAAAAAGGAGTAAAAGAGAGCATGGAAAGAGGAGTAATTGCCGGATATAGAATGGTAAATATTTCTTGCGAACTTACTTACGGTTCATATCACGATGTTGACTCGTCAGAAATCGCTTACAAAATTGCAGCGTCCATGGCATTTCAAGATGCGGCAAAAAGAGCAAGACCGGTTCTCCTTGAGCCTGTAATGAAAGTTGAAGTTGTTACTCCAGAAAAATTCATGGGAGATGTTTCGGGAAGCATCAATTCAAGGAGAGGACAAATAACTGAAATGTTTGACAGAGGAATGAATAAAGTTATCAGAGCTAATGTTCCTCTTGCTGAAATGTTCGGTTATGTTACCACCTTGAGGTCAATTTCAGAGGGAAGAGCTTCGTCCACAATGGAATTCGGAAGCTATGAAATAGTACCTCCTAATGTAGCCAAAGAAATTATTGAAGTGAGGGGCACACAAAGCAAATAATTGAAAAACACCCTATGATTTATGGGGTGTTTTTCTTTTGCTTTGTGTGAGACGGAGCGCGACGGCGCGAGTCGGGGTCGCGGGATTTTTCAGCAGAAAAATACCTGTGACCGGCGACGAAGTAATAAGAAAATAACAAATACAAAATGCGGGGCAGCCGAAGGCTGCCCCGCATTTTGATTGCCATTTATTTTAAATTATGCTTTGATTTCTTTAGATTCAGTAAATGCCTGTGAGTAGCGGGCATATTTTATAAAAAGGAGGAAGGTCATGAGTAATGATGCTTTTGCAAGACTGTGGAAGTTGGAAGCTTCCATTAACAATTTAGTGCTTAATGGGAAGCGTGACCCAATAAAGGTTGCGGATGTTTTTCAAAAAATCATAGATGAGCAAAAACCAAGATTTGTTCTTCTAAAAGATCTCGGCGTCATTGTTGTACCTAAAGATTACGAACACAAGACGAGATTAAAGTTATTTAAGGAAAAAAACAAAGAAAAGTTTTTTTTCTATAGCGATTTTATTGCTGATGATGATAGGTTTGACGACCCGGCTCAGATTTTGAAGCCGGGCGATAAACTTCATGTTTCCGTGTTGAAACAAATTATCTCTGGTAGAACAACATCAGATGAACGTCTGATGTTTCTTAAAAGTAAGAATGCGATTCTTCTAGGTGTTCAGGGGGTCTCACTTGTCTTTGAACAAAAACGTGACGAGTTGCCTAAAGGTCACTGGTATACATCTCTTGATGAGGAGAATCGATGGAATCGTTTTGATGTTGATTTAAACATGCCGTCTTTATGGGTTCCGCGCACTAACAATGACTTTGAATTCCGTCCCATTTGTTCCAGGCATGATTGGGACAGTAATGACTACCTTCTTTGTTTCACGTATAAACTTGAGAAGTCAAGTATAGACAAAAATATCTTTGAAGGTATGATGCCGTAATAAAACCTATTTCTTTTGAGCCTTCGCAATTTATTGCGAAGGCTCTTTGTTTGTCCCGCGTAGTTCTGCGTTAAGTCCGCATCAGTCTGCGTCTTGAGGTTGACTCTTTACTTTTCTTTTGCTACTATTTCGGGTACGCACTGTGCGGTTTTTATTTTGTAATGGAAGCCCACGTTAGTTGCAAGTCGTAATTTATAAGTTTCCCAGTTCGCATACTTAGCCTTGAGCAGGTAGGTGAATGATGGGAATTAATCAAAACTGTTTTAAAAATAGGGTAAAAGTTTTCGCGCATCCTGTTTTTAAAATAACAAAAATATGGCAGATTTTTTAAGAGATAAACCGCATGTAAATGTCGGTACAATTGGTCACATTGACCACGGTAAGACAACTTTGACTGCAGCGATTACTCACGTGCAATCGCTCAAAGGTTTGGCTAATGAAAAAGCTTACGATCAAATCGCAAAAGCTTCAGAATCAGCTGGAAGAAGAGATGCGACAAAAATCATTACCATCGCTATTTCTCACGTTGAATATTCATCAGACTCAAGACACTATGCTCACGTAGACTGTCCGGGTCACGCTGACTACATCAAGAACATGATTACAGGAGCCGCTCAAATGGACGGTGCTATTCTTGTTGTCTCAGCAGTTGATGGTCCTATGCCACAAACAAGAGAACACATTCTTTTGGCAAACCAAGTTGGGGTTCCAAAGATAGTAGTATTCTTAAACAAAGTTGACCTAGTTCCGGATGCAGAACTTTTGGATCTTGTTGAAGCAGAAGTTAGAGAACTTTTGACCAAATATAATTTTGATGGAGAAAAAGCTCCTATCATAAGGGGTTCAGCTACGGAAGCTCTAAAGGCAAAAACAGCAGATGATGCAGGTGCAAAATGTATTACTGACCTTATGACCGCGCTTGATACATATATACCAATCCCAGTAAGAGATGTTGACAAGCCATTCCTTATGCCTATTGAAGACATTTTCTCAATTGAAGGAAGAGGAACAGTTGTTACCGGAAGAATTGAAAGAGGAATAATAAAAATCGGAGAAGAAGTTGAAATTGTCGGTATCAAACCAACATCAAAAACAACTATCACCGGTATAGAAATGTTTAATAAACAGCTCAAAGAAGGACAAGCTGGAGATAATGCCGGAGTTCTTCTTCGTGGTACAAAGAAAGAAGATGTGCACAGAGGACAAGTGTTGGCAAAAACTGGTTCCATTACTCCGCATACAGAATTTGAAGCTGAAGTATACGTATTAAAGAAAGAGGAAGGTGGAAGACATACGCCGTTCTTTACAGGTTACAAGCCACAATTCTATATGAAAACGACTGACGTAACGGGAGACGTTACGCTTGCTACAGGAGTAGAAATGGTTATGCCGGGAGACACAGTTACTTTCAAAGTAAAACTTGTTGCTCCAGTTGCTATGGAAAATAAACAGAAGTTTGCTATTAGAGAGGGAGGAAAGACAGTTGGTTCTGGAGTTATAACGAAAATAATTGCGTAAGAAAATAACGAGCGTAGCGACTATATTTTCTACGCCCTGTGAAATAAAATTTTAATAAATTTTATTTTGCTAATGCAAAATATTTCACTGGGGCAGCCCAGTCAAATAAAAATGCATTTGACGGGGCCATGATTTTTATACTCACATTCGTTCATTAAAAATCAATGGAAAAAACAGCAGTAAAAAGGAATACGAAAAAAGTATCAAAAACAAAAGCGGCAAAAGTAGCTGTTAAAGGAGAGGCGTCTTCTATTTTAAGAATAAGGGTTAGGGCCTATGACAGCAAAATATTGGATTCCTCAGTCAAGCAAATAATTGAAACAGCTTTAAGGCATGATGCAAAAATTGTAGGTCCAGTACCTTTGCCTACGGATATTAAAAAATATACAGTCAACAGGGCATCTTTTGTCTACAAAAATGCGCGAGAACAATTTGAGATGAGGATACATAGGAGACTTATAGATATAATAAATCCAAACGCTAAAGTTATTGAAGCTCTCACGAATATCAGTTTGCCTTCAGGGGTGAATATTGATGTTAAGATGATCTAATAAATCTAAATATTTACAGGGGATATGACCGCAGACCATTTTAATTTTGGTTTGTGGTCCTCTATCTATAATCAAAACAGAATGAAATTCATACTAGGAATAAAACAGAATATGACTCAAGTCTTTGATGAGAGCGGAAAAGTTCATCCTGCCACTATTTTGACAGCGGGACCTTCTCCTATTACTCAAGTAAAGACCAAGGAGAATGACGGCTATTGTGCCGTTCAGATCGGATGTGGAGAAAAAAGAGAGAAAAATATAAATAAGCCTATGAAAGGTCATATGAACGGCGTGAACGCGAGATATTTGAAAGAATTTTGCGTTCCAGACGTATCGGCCTATAAAGTTGGAGATAAGATAGATCTTTCGTCTTTTTCAGCGGGAGATGTAATTGAAGTATCAGCTATTTCAAAAGGAAAAGGATATCAAAGCGTTATCAAAAGACATGGTTTCAAAGGACAGCCAAGAAGCCACGGACAGAAACATTGTGAAAACGCACCTGGTTCTATCGGGGGAGGATTGAGAAATAAAGTTCCAAAGAATATGAGAATGGCAGGAAGAACCGGGGGAGATAGAATCACAGTAAAAAATCTTAAAGTCCTAGGAGTCGATCAGGAAAATAATCAGCTTTTGATTAGCGGCGCAGTACCTGGAAGAAGAGGCACTCTCGTAGAAATCAGAGGATAAAACTATGGAAAAAACTACAACAAAAAAGAATATTGTTAAAAAAGCTGTAACTAAAATAAAAAAAGTAGCTACTCCAAAAGAAACAAAAACAATTCCTGAAATATCTCCTGCAAAAATCTACAATCAAAGTGGGAAAGAGGTCGGAGAAATAAGTTTGCCTGCAAATGTTTTTGGACTTTCTTGGAATGCTGACCTTGTTCATCAAGTTGTGACTTCAATGCTTTCAGACAGCAGGGTTATTTATGCTCATACAAAAACAAGAGGGCAAGTTTCGGGAGGTGGTAAGAAACCTTGGCAACAAAAAGGAACAGGGCGCGCAAGACATGGTTCTACAAGATCACCTATTTGGGTACATGGAGGTATTGCTCATGGTCCAAACGGATTGAAAAACTATGACAGGAAGATAAACAAAAAAATGAAAATAAAAGCACTTTACACTATTCTTTCCAGAAAACTAAAAGACGGAGAAATACTTTTTGTAGATAAATTTGAAATAGCAAAACCAAAAACAGCAGAAGCAATTGGAATTTTGAATTCTTTAAGCAAAATAAAAACAGCTTCGGATATATTCAGCAAGAAAAATAACAGCGCAATCATTGCCATTTCGGGTAAAAAACCAGCTTTTGAAAAGAGCTTTGCCAATATCGGAAATGTAGAAGTCGATGAAGTTAGAAATATAAACCCAGTAGATTTATTGAATATGAAGTATCTCGTAATTGAGAATCCTGCAGATTCAATTAAATTTATGGAGGCTAAAATGGCAAGGTAAACATACAAATATACGAATGGAACGAATGATACAAATGGCTACAAATAACTCAAAAATTCAAATGCATTCATTCGTAAACATTCGTATCATTAGTATAATTCGTTAATTCGTAAAATCATTATGAAAAACACACAAGAAAAAAATCATATTTTGTCCATCGTAAAGAAGCCAAGAATCACTGAAAAGGCGGGAATCAAATCTGAATCCCAAAACGTTTATACTTTTGAAGTTACAAAAGATGCAACAAAGAAAACTATTGGAGAAGCAATCCAAATGATATACAAAGTTACTCCAATAAAAATTAACATAGTAAATTTACCAGCAAAAAATGTTACAGCCAGAGGCAGAAAAGGAGTCAAACAAGCTGTAAAAAAAGCTCTTGTATTCTTAAAAAAGGGAGATAAGATAGCTTTCATATAATCATCATAAAATAATAATATGAAATTCTATAAGCCAACATCACCAGCTAGAAGAAATATGTCCACTGTTACTTACAGGGGAGTTATTACTGCTAGTTCACCAGAAAAATCTCTTGTAAAAGGATATAAAAGCAAAGGGGGTAGAAACAACAGAGGAAGAATCACAGTAAGGCATCAAGGAGCTGGTAATAAGAAACTGTTTAGAAATGTAGATTTTATTTATGATAAAAAAGATATTCCTGCTACCATAAAAACAGTTGAGTATGATCCATATAGAACTGGATTTATCGGTCTTGTATATTATAAAGATGGAGAAAAAAGATACACTCTTTTGCCGAAAGGCATGAAAGTTGGAGATACATTTGTTGTTTCAGAAACTGCGGAATTAAAACCTGGAAATAGAATGCCACTTAAGAAAATTCCAGTAGGCACATTTGTTTATAATGTTGAGGTCAAAGTTGGTGGAGGAGCAAAACTTGTGAGATCTGCCGGAAACTTTGGCCAAATAGTTGCAAATGATGCAGGATATGTTCATATCAAGCTTCCATCAACTGAGATAAGAAAAGTTCCAGAAAATGCATGGGCATGTATCGGAAATGTTTCAAACGATGAACAGTGGCTTGTAAATATTGGAAAGGCTGGAAGATCAAGATGGCTCGGGATTAGACCAACAGTCAGAGGTTCAGCTATGAACCCAGTTGATCACCCTTACGGAGGAGGAGAAGGAAGACAAGGCAGAGGATTGAGATTTGCCAAAACTCTCTGGGGTCAGCATGTCGGAAAAGGACAAAAAACCAGAACGCCTAAAAAATACTCAAATCATTTAGTTGTTTCAAGAAGAAAGGTTGGAAAAGCGAAGGCTGAAAAATAGTTTAAAAACCGCGAAAGCGGTTTTTAAACTATTTTTCAGCCGGAGTCCCGTCACTATTTCACTAACATAAAATATAAAATAACAAATAATAAAAACATAACTATCTTTATAAAAAGATAATCAATTCATTTAAAATAGTGTTGGGGGCTAAAGCCGAAAAGTAAGGAAAATCAAGGAAAACGAAACAAAAAAGTAAATGAGCGACAACCGAAAGGTTGTCGCTCATTTTTCTTTCACCTATTTTTTATTATGGACATAAATGTTTTTTTATCTCTTGGCTATGATATAATTTCCTTTGTTAACATTTAATAAAATTTATAATTTAATTTATGTTCAAACCTCTATCTTTGTTAATAAAGCTAAATCGACGGATTTTTATAATTAAAACTATCCTTCTTTTAATATTTTTTGCTTTTATATTTACAGCAATCCCCACTAAAACTTTCGCTGCAAGCTTAAGACAAAGATATGTAAACACAGCATCTACAACAGGCGGAGATGGAACAACAAACGCTACTACGGGAGCCAATCGTGCTTACGCGTCTCTAAGTTCTGCCATGACAGCAGAGGCAGATAATCTAGTCGCGGATGACGTTTATCTTGTAGTTAATTGTTATGGAATAACTCCTGATACATCTGAGGTAACAGTGTCAGGTTTTACTACTGATGCTACACATACAATTACTATCCAAGGAGATAATACAGCCGGGAAGTGGAATATAGATGCATATAAGTTGGAAATTACAAACCATGGATCAGTTCTTAATTTTGGATCGGGGGCAGAATACAGTACTGTTAAAAATTTGCAGATAAAACATACTACCGACATGAGTTATGGAACGGTTATCACACTTTATTATGGTAATTTCGGGACCTCTTATAATTTTAATGTTATCGGAAATATTTTTCATGGAATAAGTAATTATTCCAATGGCTTTAGAGTTATGATGCCTTGGACGAATAGTTCTACTTTAAACATTTTTAATAATATAGTTTATAGCAGTGGAACTAATGGTTACGCAAATGGTTTTTGGTTTGGGAATGATGCTAATGTTTTTAATAACACCGTTTATAATAGTGGTGTCGGAATATTCAGAGGTAATGGAAGCGTTATATTAAAAAATAATATTTCATATAACAATGATACAGATTATAGCGGAGGCTTTTCAGTTTCTTCATCCAATAATCTTTCTAAAGATGCAACCTCTCCGAATTCAATTTATCGCAATAAAACTCTAGCTTTTATCAATACCACTACCGGTAGCGAAGATTTTCATCTTGCATTGAATGATGCAGATGCAATAAATAAAGGTGTAGATTTATCTTCTTCTTTCAGCACAGATATTGATGGTCAAACTCGTTCAGGAATATGGGATATCGGGGCAGATGAAAATTCTGGTGAAGATTCTTCCGACACCACCGCCCCTTCAACCCCTACCTCTCTCGGAGCTACAGCAATCTCATCAACACAGATTAACCTCACCTGGTCTGTATCAACAGACAATATTGCAGTAGCAGGATATAAGATATACAGAGGAGAGACACAAATAGGAACATCAGCAACTAACTCATATTCAAACACCGGACTTACAGCAAATACACCTTATTCATACACTGTATCCGCATACGATGTGGCAGGAAATAATTCGTCACAATCATCTTTCGCTTCAGCTACCACTCAGGCAGTAGCCGACACCACTCCTCCAACTCTTTCAAATGGTTCTCCCACAGGACAACTCTCCGCAGGAACAACCGGAACCACTCTCTCACTCACAACAAACGAATCTTCAACATGTAAATATTCTACAAGTGCAGGTACAGCCTACTCTTCAATATCAAACACATTCTCTACTACTGGAGGAACGACACACGGAACTACAGTATCAGGACTCACAAACGGAAACACATACAACTATTATGTTCGATGTTCTGATACATCAAGCAATGCAAACATAAGTGACTACACAATATCTTTCTCGGTAGCAAACTCTGTTGTTACAACGAGTGGTTCTCCAATTCTTTTCTTTTCAGATCTTACATCCGGTCCTAAGACCGGAGGACAAAATAATAAAGGAGTTTTCGTAACTATTTTTGGAAAAAATTTTGGAGCGACTAGAGGAGCGAGTTATATTACTGTGGGCGGGGGAACAGTTACGGATTATATAGTCTGGGGAGAAAAAAATGCAGTTAATCCAAATTTGGATATGATAAGTTTTCAGTTAGGTCCAAATGCAAATACAGGCGACATAGTGTTACATACTAGCCAGGGGGACTCTAATGGTTTACCTTTTACTGTCAGATCAGGGAGAATATTTTTTGTAGATTTGAATTCTCAAAATAATCCCGGCACTGGAACTTTTGCAGACCCATGGATAAATCCAAATAGTTATTATGAAGCGATGGAGCCGGGAGATACATGTTATTTTAGGGGCGGATTATATAACGGAAAATATACTCGTTTTGGTAGTAATGTTGCTTTTGGTCCTACATGGGAAGGCATTCCAGATGCTTTAGAAAACAACGAAATAGCTTGGCTTGGATATCCTGGAGAAACAGTAAGATTTGAAAATAATGGGAATAATTTTCAATGGGCTTATGGAAAAAATTATTATATCGTAGCAAATTTTCAATTACATAGTGCCGGGAGTTCTTGCATATCTATTTATGGTAATTTTAACAGAGTCATTAATAATGATTGTACGGGGACAAGTGATTTTTCGTATGCTTTAATTGGACCACAACTTGGCAACCATAGTAATATTTTTGGAAATAATATTCACGAGATGACGACAGGGAATAAATTATCCCATGCTCTTTATGTTGGGTATGGTGCGGATAATGTAGATTTTGGATGGAATCGAATTTATAACAATAGTATCGGGGCAGGTCCGATGATAAGTGTGCATCAAGATGGAGCACTCGGGCAATATAAATTTGAAAATATACAAATACACGACAATATTATCGATTGTACTTATGCTCCCGGAAGGGCAATAGGGTTTGTTAATCAAGATAGGGGTTCGTATGGGAAAGTATATAACAATACTATAATTGGATGTGGGGACACTAATGTCGGGTGGAATTATCCGATATATTTATATTCAGGTTCGGTTGATTTTTTCAATAATACGCTTTATAACACGAGAGTAATGCCTGGGGGTTATGCTATTGCAATAACAGCCGGAGATACTTATCAACCAGAAATTATAAATATAAAAAATAATATTATTCATACTTATAATAATTCTGGAGAAGGTTATTTTTACATAGAAAACGAATTAGACATTACCTCTCTAAATATCTCCAACAATCTTTACTACGGAGATG